>CAWIXF010000004.1:0-68222 GCA_963840065.1 uncultured Alphaproteobacteria bacterium
CGATCTCATGCCCGTTTCCGCCGGGAATGCCGGCGTTTCTCAATCCGCTTCAAAGCCCGTCGCGATTATTTCGACTTCCCTCAGCAGAGTCGTGTCGGTGACGACGATGAACCATTCGGGGGCGGGAAATTTCATGCCGTTGTCGGGGTCGTGTCCATGGGCGAGTGCGATCATCGGGTTGCCGTCACAGTCGTTGCGGAAATAGCCGGAATAGTTGAAGCGGCGGCGTTTCAACCAGCGTTTCAGCTGCGTAAAATCGTTACGGCTGGCGACGGAAAATAGGTTGGCTGTGTCTGCGGCCCTGGCCGAACGGCTCATCCACAACGCTTTATTGAGCGCCTCACGAAGGCCCATGGCAACCTCTCAAGGGCCTATACTATTAGTATATATACACTATTTATACAACTTATTCGAGAATAGCCGCTTGCGGGGACGCATGCAATGTTCGGCGCCGCGTGAACGCATGTTCAATGAATTTGTCACAAAGCTGGGGCGCTATCCGTCCTATTCTTGAAAGGAAGCAAGCGATGCGTATCGGGCTCATGCTATCGGGCGTTGCTGCCGCCCTCATTCTGGCGTCATCCGCTCACGCGCAAGTCACGGTCGACGTCGCCAAGATCACCTGCAAACAATATCTGACCTTTGCGGTGGCCGATCCGCGCGACATTGCCATTTGGCTCAGCGGTTATCTGCACGGGCAAAAGAGCAATACGGTGCTCCAGCCCGAAGACTTGAGGAAAAACGCCGACAAGTTGAAGTCGGCCTGCTTTCAGATCGACAATGTGGACTTACCGATCATGCAGGTCATCGAAAAAATATTGGGCGAGAAAAAATAGACTGCGAGTCGGCGCTCACGCTTTCTGCAGCGCAACGGCGCAGCATCCGACATTTCTCCGGTTCAATTATCCACCCACGACGCGGTCGGGATCGCGCAACACCACGTAGATCGCCGGGATCACCAGCACCGTCAGCAGCGTCGAGGACGCAAGCCCGAACAGCAGCGAGATGGCGAGGCCCTGGAAAATCGGGTCGAGCAGGATCGTCGCCGCGCCGATCATAGCGGCGAGCGCGGTCAGCAGGATCGGCTTGAAGCGCACGGCGCCGGCTTTCAGCAGCACCTCGCGCAAGCTTTGTCCTTCACCGCCGCCGTGGCGGATGAAGTCGACCAACAGGATCGAGTTGCGCACGATGATGCCGGCGAGCGCGATGAAGCCGATCATCGAGGTGGCCGTGAAAGGTGCGCCGAACAGCCAGTGACCGAGCACGATGCCGATGAGCGTGAGCGGGATCGGCGTCAGGATCACCAGTGGAAGCTTGAAGCTGCCGAATTGCGCCACCACCAGAATGTAGATGCCGACGATGGCGACCATGAAGGCGGCACCCATGTCGCGGAAGGTCACGTAAGTGATCTCCCATTCGCCGTCCCACAGGATCGAGGGCTTGGCCTCGTCATTCGGCTGGCCGTGGAAGCGCACGGCCGGCGTGCCGAGTTTGCCCCAGTCGTGCGCGGCGATCATGTTGTCGACGTCGAGGATGCCGTAGATCGGCGCTTCGAAGGCGCCGGCAAGCTCCGCCATCACCATGTCGGCGAAGTGGCCGTCGCGGCGGAAGATGGTGGGGGAGCCGACCTCCTTGGTGACCCGCACCACGTCGCCGAGCTCGACCACTTTTTTGGAGCCCGGCAGCACGTTGGCCGGCACCGGCGTGGACGCGAGCAAGTCATTCCAGGAAAGATTGCTCTTGGGCAGCCGCACAACAATCTCGATCGGGTTGCGGCCTTCGCCGCGGTGCGAATAGCCGACGGTGATGCCGCCGAAGAGGGTCTGGATGGTGTCATAGACGTCGCGCTGTTCGACGCCGAAAAACTCCAGACGGTCCTGGTCGATGGAAATGCGCAGGCGCGGGCGCGGCTGGCCGATCGAATCGTCGATGTCGACGATGTAGGGCACCGAGCGGAAAATCTTTTTCAGCTCGTCGGCGACCGCGCGGCGCGTCTTCGAATCCGGCCCATAGACTTCGGCTAGCAGCGTCGCCAGCACCGGAGGGCCGGGCGGCACTTCCACCACGCGCGCGACCGTGCCGGGCGGGAGCTTCACGGTTTTCAACTTCGCGCGCAGATCGAGCGCGATCTCATGGCTGGAACGGCTGCGCTCGCCTTTGCCCGCCAGGTTGAGATGCAATTCGCCGAGTTCGGGCGCCTCGCGGATGTAATAGTGCCGCACCAGGCCGTTGAAGTTGAACGGGGCAGGGGTCCCTGCATAGGTCTCGATCGAGCGGATCTCCGGCAATTGCCGCGCCACGTCGGCAATCGCGAACAGCGAGCGCTCGGTATCTTCGAGCGTCGCGCCTTCCGGCAGATCGATCACCACCGACAATTCCGACTTGTTGTCGAAGGGCAGGAGCTTGACCGTCACGTTCTTGGTGACGAACAGGATGCAGACGAGCAGCGTCGCGACGCCGACGCTGATGAGGAATAACCAGGCATTCTTGCGCGTGCGCACGATCGGAGCCGCGAAGCGCCGGTAGAGCTTGCCGAGCGCGCCTTCGCCATGCGCGGCCTCGTGCTCATGCACCGGCTTTCCTTCCGGATGCAGTTTGACCATCAGCCAGGGCGCGACCACCATGGCGACGAAGAAGGAGAACAACATGGCGGCCGAGGCGTTGGCCGGGATCGGCGCCATGTAGGGGCCCATCAGGCCGGAGACGAACAGCATCGGCAGCAGCGCCGCGACCACGGTCAACGTGGCGACCACGGTCGGATTGCCGACTTCTGCCACACCTTCGATCGCCGCCTGCAGCCGCGAGCGGCCGTCCTTCATCGCCCAATGGCGGGCGATGTTTTCCACCACCACGATGGCGTCGTCGACCAGGATGCCGATGGCGAAGATGAGCGCGAATAGGCTGACGCGGTTGATGGTGTAGCCCATCAAATTGGCGGCAAAGAGCGTGAGCAGGATGGTGGTCGGGATGACAATCAGCGTCACCAGCGCCTCGCGCCAGCCGATGGCAAACGCGATCAGCACCACGATGGAAACGGTGGCGAGGCCTAGATGAAAGAGCAACTCGTTGGCCTTGTCGTTGGCGGTTTCGCCATAGTCGCGCGTGACCGTGACATTGATGTCGGGCGGCACCAGCCGGCCCTCGACCGTTTGCAGACGCGCCAGCAAGTCCTCGGCCACCACCACGGCATTGGCACCGGGACGCTTGGCAAAGGCGATGCTGACGGCGGGCACGCGGGTCCATTTCTCACCCTTTGGGCCGTTCTTGTCCGGCTCATCCATCCAGACGCGGTGTTCGCGCGGGCTGGGGCCGATGATGACCTTGGCGACATCGCGTACATAGACGGGGCGATTGTCGCGCGTCGTCACCAGCAGCAGGCCGATATCGGGAATGCCGGATAGCGTTTGACCGGCGGCGATGTCGCGCATGGTGCCGTTGTCGCGCACGCTGCCCGCCTGAAACGAGCGGTTGGCGTCGCGCACCTTGGCGACCAGTTGCTGCAAGGTGACGCCGTAGAGCGCAAGCTTCTCCGGGTCGGGCTCGACGCGGATCTGCTGCGCGTTGCCGCCGGAGATATAAGTGAGGCCGATATTCTCGGTCTTGACCAGCTCGTAGCGGAGCTGTTCGGCGATCTGATAGAGGTCCTTCTCGTTGTAGCGCGCGGCCGCTTCCGGCTTGGGCGAGAGCGTGAGCACCACGACGGCGACATCGTTGATGCCTCGGCCGACGATCAGCGGCTCGGGGATCCCGACTGGGATGCTGCCGATATTGGCACGCATCTTCTCGTGCACGCGCAGGATGGCGTCGTCGGCATTGGTGCCGACCTTGAAGCGCGCCGTCACCATGACGCGGTCGTCGACCGTCTGGCTGTAGACGTGCTCGACGCTGTCGATGCCCTTGACGATCGTTTCGAGCGGCTTGGTCACCAACTCGACCGCGTCGGCCGCCTTCAAGCCGTCGGCGTTCACGCGGATGTCGACCACCGGCACGCTGATCTGCGGCTCTTCCTCACGCGGAATGGTGAGCAGCGCGAGCAGCCCGACCGCCAGCGCCGCCAGCAAAAACAGCGGCGTCAGCGGTGAGCGGATAGTGGCTTGGGTGAGACGCCCGGACAGACCGAGTTTCACGGGTGCACCAAGACGTCGCCGGGTTTGAGACCCGAGAGGATTTCAAGCGCGTCGGGCATGTCGGGGCGCGGCCGGGCGCGGCCGCGCTGCACCGGCACGTCGATGATTTTGTCGCCCTGCTTCAGGCGCGCATAGTCGATGCCGAAACGGGTGACAATGAACGACGCAGGCACGATATAGCTTTCGCGCTTGCCGCCGGACACCCAGACGCGGATGCGCTCGCCGACGAAATAGTCGCCGAGGCCCTTCACCTGCGCGTCGGCGACCACGCGGCCGTCTTCGATCTGCGGATAGACGAGCTTGATGGTGCCGAACTTGGCGCTGTCGGTGGCGAGCTCTTCGCCGTCAATGCGTATCGTGTCGCCCTTTTTCAGGAAGCGCGCGTGGCTTTCCGGTACGCGCAGGCGCAGCACGAAATTCTTCTCCGCGATGCGCGCCACCGGTTCGCCGGCGAGAATGACGCTGCCGGCGGTGACCGGCACTTGCAGCACGCGGCCTGCCGTCGGCGCCAGCACCTTGCCTTCGGTCAACTGCTGTTCGATTACCGAGCGCTGGGCGACGCGGGCGCGATGCGCATTGCTGGCGACGTTGAACGCGGTGCGCATTTCGTCGAGGCGTGCCTTTGGAATGGTGCCCTTGGAGAACAGATCCTCGGCGCGGCCCAGATCGCCTTTCGCCTGGGCGAGCTGTGCGTTCAAGCCTTCGATCTGCGCGTCGAGCGACGTCAGTTGCAACACGAGCTTCTCGTCGCCGACGGTTGCCACCACCTGGCCCTGCTTGACCTCGTCGCCTTCCTTGACGTTGAGCTCCGCCACGGTGCCGCCGATGCGCGCGCGCGCCGGCACGACGTTGGTGCTCTCGACGGTGGCGAACACCGCCTTCTCGTCGGCGACCGGTTTCGGCTCGACGGTAAAGGTTGCCTGCGCCAGCGCGGGGCTTGCGAGCAGGGCCAGCAGAAGCGTCGTCATTGCGGCGTTACGCATAGCTTCGTCCTTTTGGGTCCGGAGCGCTCGGGGCCTGATCAGGCCCGTGTGGCGCTTCCGGCACGTCCGATCATTGATGTGGCTCAAGCTTGCGGCGACGCGCGGACTTCGGCCGCGTCGTTGGTACGTGGCAGTAGGCTTGATAGAGCGTGCGCACAATCTCGCGGGCGGCGTCGCTACCGATCGAATACCAGACGGTCTGCGCGTCGCGCCGCGCGCTGACGACGCCGTCCTTGCGCAACAGCGAAAGGTGCTGCGAGACGGTGGAAACGCGCAGTTTCAGGAGTTCGGCGAGCTCGCCCACCGAGCGCTCCTTTTCGATCAACTGGCAGACGATGAGCAGGCGGTGCCGGTTAGCGAGCGCCTTGAGCATCGCTTCCGCCTCGTCGGCGGCGGCTAGCATTTCGGCGGCTTTTATTTTCATACTTGCGTATATACGAATATTCGTATATATCGTCAAGCAGCAAGTGAACAGGGAGTGTTCGTCATGAACATCGATCGCGCCGTGCTCGCGATAGCCGGCACCATGGTGCTGGTTAGCGCCGCTTTGGCTTATTTTGTCAGCCCCTATTGGCTGCTGCTCACCGTCTTCGTCGGCCTCAACCTGCTGCAGGCGGCTTTTACCGGTTTCTGCCCGGCGGCCACGATTTTCGGCAAGCTCGGTCTGAAGGACGGCTCGGCTTTCGCCTGCTCGGCGGCCGCCAAACGCGGTTGAGACAGATCAATGCGGGCTTCGGCCCGCTTTGATTGACATATCTAAAATTGCGTCCGGGACGGGCGCCAATAACGCATATAATCAGGAGGACAAGATGGCCCACATCGTTGTGTTGGGCGGGGGCATCGGCGGGGTGTCCTGCGCTTATGAAGTGAGGGAAGCGGTCCGCAAGGAAGACCGCGTGACTCTGGTCTCGAACAAGTCGTTCTTTCAATTCACGCCGTCCAACCCTTGGGTGGCGGTCAGTTGGCGCAAGAAAGACGACATCATCATCGATCTCGCGACGGTGCTGCCGAAGCATCGCATCGAATTCAGCGCGGCGGGCGCCGTCCGCGTCCATGGGGACGAAAACCGTGTCGAGCTCGGCGACGGTAATTCGTTCACTTACGATTATCTCGTCGTGGCGACCGGTCCGGAGCTCGCCTTTGACGAGATCGAAGGTTTCGGCCCGGAGGCCAATACGCAGTCGATCTGCGACGTCGATCACGCGACGCACGCCAACGGTGCATGGGAAAAGTTCTGCAAGGATCCCGGCCCGATCGTGGTCGGCGCGGTGCAGGGCGCGTCCTGCTTCGGTCCGGCCTACGAATTCGCCATGATCATGGATACCGATCTGCGCAAGCGGCGTATCCGCGACAAGGTGCCGATGACCTTCGTCACGCCGGAGCCCTATATCGGGCACCTTGGCGTCGGCGGTGTCGGCGATACCAAGGGCGTGCTCGAATCCGAGATGCGCCAGCGCCACATCAAGTGGGTCACCAATGCCAAAGTCGACAAGGTCGAGCCCGGCAAGGTGATCGCGATCGAGATGGACGAGGACGGCAAGCCGAAGAAGACACATGAGCTGCCGTTCAAATTTTCGATGATGATCCCCGGCTTCCGCGGCATCCCGGCGCTACGTGGCATCGAGGGCCTCGCCAATCCGCGCGGCTTCGTCATCGTCGATAAGTACCAGCGCAACCCGAAATACCAGAACGTGTTCGGCGTCGGCGTGTGCATCGCCATCGCACCGGTGGAATCGACGCCGGTTCCGTGCGGCGTGCCGAAGACCGGCTTCATGATCGAATCCATGGTGACGGCGACCGCGCTCAATATCGGCGAACTGGTGCGCGGCAAGGCCGCAACGCATGAGGCGACCTGGAACGCGATCTGTCTCGCCGACTTCGGCGACGGCGGTGTTGCTTTCGTCGCCATGCCGCAAAATCCACCACGCAACGTCAACTGGGCATCGAGCGGCAAGTGGGTGCACGTCGCCAAGGTGGCGTTCGAGAAATACTTCCTGCACAAAGTACGCGTCGGCGCCACCGAGCCGTATTACGAGAAGGCGGTAATGAAGTTTCTCGATATCGGCAAGGTGAAGCGGCCGGCCGCGTGAGCTATCGCATGATTCCGAAAAGTGGAATCCGGTTTTCGGAAAAGATCGTGCGCAAATAAAATATCAGGGAGCGCAGTGGTTCAATCTGAACCGATTGTGCGCGAGTGCCGTTTTTTGGGCCAGCGGCGCTTTTTAGGCTAACGCCGCTTTGGCCGTTGCACGGGCGTGCGCCCGCGCGACGGCTGCGGCGACGACTCGATTAAATTATAGAGCTCGCGTTCGGCCTGCGTGATCGAACGCTCCTGATGGCGCAGCACGAAGAACTGCCGCTTCGGCAGATCGTAGTCGAGCGCAACGAGCGCGCCGGATTCGAGCAGCGCCGCCACCACCAGCTTCGACAGCACCGCTGCGCCCGCGCCGTCGACCACGGCGGCGATGACGGCTTCGTTGGACGGCAATTCGAGCAGCACGTCGAGATCGGACAGGTGCAAGCCCGCTTTCGCCATTGCGTCCTCGAACAAGGCACGCGTCGCCGACCCTTTCTCGCGGCAGACCCAGTGCATCGCCTTCAAATCATCTGCTGTCATGGTGTGCCGCTTCGGATAGGGCAGCGCCGCGTTGACGACGAGGACGAGTTCATCCTCGGCGACCGGCGTCACCGACAGTGTCGGATCGACAACCAGCCCCTCGACAAAGCCGAGATCGGCAAGGCCGTCGCGCACCGCGGCCGCCACCTTTTCGGTATTACCGATCGACATGCTCAGCGCGATGCCGGGGAATGCGTCGTGATAACGGTGCATCAGCGGCGGCAGCCAATAATTGCCGACGGTCTGGCTGGCGGCCAGCGATAACGAACCGCGCTTGAGACCGGCCAATTCGGCGAGCACCGTTTCGGCGGCAGCCGCGCGCGCGAGCACGGCGCGCGCTTCCACCAGAAAAACCCTGCCGGCCTGCGTCAGCTCGATGCGGCGGCCGATGCGGTTGAACAGCTTGGTGGCGTAGCGCGATTCCAGCGCCGCGACCGCCGCGCTGGTTGCCGACTGGGTCAATCCGAGATCGGCGGCGGCGCGGGTGACGTGCTCGCGTTCGGCCACGGCCGTGAACACGCGCAACTGTTCGAGTGTCATCGCCAGAGCGCGC
Source organism: uncultured Alphaproteobacteria bacterium (assembly GCA_963840065.1). Classification (GTDB taxonomy): domain Bacteria; phylum Pseudomonadota; class Alphaproteobacteria; order Rhizobiales; family Xanthobacteraceae; genus Pseudolabrys. The sequence goes on from CAWIXF010000004.1 coordinate 8,281, forward strand.
GGCTGGGCGTGATGCTCTTGATCGGCAACGGAGGCGCGCATGGAGCTCCCCTCGCAGCGGGGTCCTTATCGGCCCGCTTCATGATTATAGCAGTAACGTTCTGTTTTATCGATTAAAATAGCACCGCACCGGCGCGCGGCCGCTGATGCAGTAAGGCCGCAGTTTTCGGGGAAAGCCACAAAATTAAGCAGTTGGCACTTGACGGTGGAACCGTCGTCGTATCGAATTATACGAATATATAAGAACGAAAATATCAGGAGGGCGTGAGGTTTTGGGCAGGACCGCGGGGCGTCGAATGACCTCCTCGATCTGGTGGGCTGCCGAAAGACATCCCCTTTGCCTAACCGAGCGTGACGGCCTTCGTCCGGGGGGACTATTGGCTACTCCTGTCGCGAGGTTGCGGCGTTTGCCGCTGGGCAGGGAGCGGGTCTGATGAAGCAAGGGTGGTTGAGGCGAACTGCCGAAACGGCAGCCGTATTTGCCGTTTGTGCCGGTTGGTTGGGCAGCGGCCCAGCGCAGGCAACCGAAGGTTATTTCCAATATGGCTATGGCGCGCGGCAGGGCGCGCTCGGTGGGGCAGGCGTCGCCGACTCGCGCGACGCCATGGCGTTGTCGCTCAATCCGGCGGGCCTGGTCGATGTCGGCCGTCAATGGCAGTTCGGCGCGTCGCTGTTCATGCCGTACCGCAGCTATACGGCGAGCGGCACCACGTTCACCGCACCGGGCAAATTCGATAGCAACGATAATATCTTCGCCATTCCCAACATTGCCTATAACAACCCGATCGATCTCGATTCGTCGTGGGGCTTCGCCGTGTTCGGCAATGGTGGCATGAACACCAATTGGCCGAACATGACGAACTCGTCGCTGGGCTGCACCTTCGGCGTCGCGCCGGTTGGCGCGCCGGGGACAGGCGTGTTCTGCGGCAGCACGCTCGCCGTTGACTTGATGCAGGCTTTCATCGCGCTCGGCTACGCACGCCGCTTCGGTGCATTCTCGGTCGGCATCTCGCCGGTGGCCGCCATTCAGAGAATAAAGGTGCAGGGCGTTAGCGCCTTTGCCGGCATTTCATCGGACCCGACGAATTTTACCAACAAGGGCTACGATTATTCCTACGGCGGTGGCGTGCGCGTCGGCCTTCAGTGGAGCGTCGCGCCGAATTTCCGTATTGGCTTTTCTGGCCAGACCCCGATCTGGATGACCAAGTTCGACAAATATGCCGGGCTATTCGCGGAAGGCGGCAGCTTTGATATCCCCGCCAACCTCACCGCGGGTATCGCCTGGGACGTAATGCCGACCCTGACGCTGATGGTCGACTACAAGCACATTTTCTATAGCAGCATCAATTCGATCGCGAATCCGATGTCGTCGCTGGGATTGCTCGGCCAATCCAACGGAATTGGCTTCGGCTGGCACGACGTCGACGCCATCAAGGTCGGCGCCGAATGGCGCGCCTCGCCGATGTGGACGTGGCGAGTCGGCTATGCCCACAACACCAACCCGATCAAGTCCGCCGACGTGACCTTCAACATCCTTGCTCCGGGTGTCGTGACCGACCACATCACCGGCGGTTTTGCCTACAAGCCAGATGCACGCCAGACATTTGAGTTCGCGGCGGCGTATGTTCCCTCGCACAGCGTGTCGGGTCCCGAGGTGTGCTGCACCGCCGCGCCGCCGCTTGCAGTCCAGCCCGGTAGCAATATCGAGATCAGCATGCACCAGTGGCAGTTCTCGCTCAGCTATACATACGAGTTTGCGGAGGCCCCGGCGCCGCGTATGATGCGGCATTAGGTTTTTTGCGCATCACGAGGCGGAATGATTGAATTGAGTGTTCCCACGATCGTCGGCCTTGGCGGCTTTGCCGTCGGGGCGGTGTTTGGCGCCGTCGTGCAGAAAACCAATTTCTGCACGATGGGCGGCCTGTCGGACCTGGTGCTGATGGGCGACGGGCGCCGTTTTCGTGCCTGGCTGCTGGCGATCGCGGTGGCGATCATCGGCACGCAAGCGCTGCATTTTGCCGGCGTCATCGACATCAACAAGTCGATCTATCTGTCGGCCAATCTCGGCTGGCTCGGCGCCATTATCGGCGGGGCGATGTTCGGGTTCGGCATGACGCAGACCGGCGGCTGCGCCAGCAAGACGCTGGTGCGTCTCGGCGCCGGTAATCTGAAATCGCTCATCGTCATGGTCGTACTCGGCATCTTCGCCTACATGACCCTGCGTGGCCTGTTGGCGTTGGCGCGGCTGCAGATCGAAACCACAAATATCGATCTCGCCGCCCGCGGGTTGTCCAATCAGAATCTCGGCGAGATGGCCGGCGCGGCGCTCGGGCTGCCGGCCATGGTGTCGCGCGCCATTGTCGCGGCCGCGATTGCGATCCTGTTCCTCGTCATCTGCTTCAAGGACGCCGGCTTCCGCCGCAGTGTCCCCGACATCGTCAGCGGGGTCGTCATCGGGCTTTGCGGCGTGGCCGGCTGGGTTGTGACCGGCGTGCTGGCGGCCGACGAATTCACTCCCGTACAGCTTTCCTCCATCACCTTCGTCGCGCCGGCAGGCGAGAGCCTGCAATATCTGATGACCTTTACCGGCGCGACCATCAATTTCGGCATCGGCCTTATCGGCGGCGTGATCGTCGGCGGTTTCCTGATGGCGATCGCGACCGGTTCCTTCCGCGTCGAGACGTTTGTCGACCGCCAGGATCTGATGCGCCATTTGAGCGGCGGCATGCTGATGGGTGCCGGCGGCGTCATGGCCTTGGGCTGCACGATCGGGCAGGGCATTTCCGGCATGTCGACGCTCTCGCTCGGCAGCCTGATCGCCTGGCTGTCGATTCTCGGCGGCGGCTATCTCGGCCTTAAATATCTGGAAGAGGGCTCGTTCGGCGGCGCGCTTCGCGCGGTGTTTGCGCGCGGCTGAGCGGCGGCCACCGGCCAAGAAAAAACCGGCGCCCACGTGGCGCCGGTTTCGTTTTTTGTATCGTCTGCATGTAGCTTCAGCCGCCGGACGTGCGCGCCTGCAGCTTCTGGCTGAAGGACAACAGGAAGGCGAGACTCTTCTGCGTTTCCGGCTTCGATAACAGCGAGACCGCCGCCATCATGCCGCCGCGCGGCCGAGCTCCCTTGGCTTCCTCGGCGGCCTCTTCCATCGCCAGCCGCGTGTTCTCGGCGAGTTCACCCATTCCCTCATTGCCGACGGTGTTGACCATGTTCTCGACGAACATGAATAGACGTTCCACCATGTTGTCGGTGAGGGCGTTTCGCACCGCATGCAGCGTTAACGCCAGATCGCACACCGTGTCGAGCGCACCCACTTTGTGCAGCTCGGTGAGGCGGTCGATCATGCTGTGCACGGCTTCGCTCGTGCCCGGATCGTTGAGGCGGTCGAGCATTTCGAGCGCGTTGCCGCCCATGGTGGCAAGACGCTCGACCATGTTGTCGGTCAACGCCTCGCGCGCGGCGAGCGTGAGACGCTCCATTTCGCCGAGCGGCGGTTGGTTTGATATGTCGTTCATCGCCGCCTCCGTTACAGCAAGCCGCGGGCTGAGAGCCAGTACATGCGATTGTAGGCGAGCTTGAACCAGTGAATCATCTGCGACGGCGGGCCCGGATTGGGCGGCGTCGTGTAGTTGAACCAGACATAGGTGCCGGTGCTCATGCCGGTTTCGACGAAGCAGAACACCTTGCCGTCATAGTCGCGCGCCCAGCGATCTTCCTTGATGAGCGAGGCCAGGTTGTCGACGATGGTGTCGGCCTCGAAATGCGCGGTCGAGCCGGCCTTCGAGATCGGGATGTTGGTGGTGTCGCCGACGATGAAGACGTTGTCGGAACCTTCCTTGAGCAGGGTGGTCTTGACCGTCGGCACCCAGCCACCGGCGCCCAGGTTTGAATCCGTGATGACCTGCTGGCCGCTGTGCGGCGGAATGGTGATCAGCAAGTCGTAGGGCAGGGTCGAGCCTTCTTCCGAGGTGATGGTCTTGGCTTTTGGATCGACCGACTTGGTGTTGAAGAAGGTTTCCGATTTGATGCCGGCTTTCTCGAACGCCGGCACCGTCCAATGCGCCACCGGCTCGAGTGCGTGCAGACGCCCGATCGGATAGGTGTAGGTGATCTCACTTTTTTCCAGGAGGCCTTTGCCGGCAAGATAGTCGCGCAGCATCAAGGTAACTTCGAGCGGCGCGACCGGGCACTTGTGCGGCGCGTTGACGTTGACGACGATCTTGCCGCCTTTGAACGCGGCCAGCGCATCGCGCATCTTGCGCGCGCCATCGAGGTCGTAGAACCAGTGCCCGCCCTCGGTCATGCCGGGGATGTTGTCCGGGCGGATGCGGGACCCGGTGGCGATGACCAGGAAGTCGTAAGTGTAGGACTTGCCCGAGTTCGTGGTGACCGTCTTCTTGTCGGTATCGATGTTTTTGGCCGGGTCGACGATGTAGGGAACGCGGCGGTCCAGCACCTTGCGCTGGTCGCGGAACAGCTCGGACTCACGCATCTTGCCGAACGGCACGTAGAGCAGACCGGGCTGGTACATATGCTTGTCGGTCGCGCCGATCATCGTGATGGTCACGCTGCCCGAGGAGAGCTCCTCGCGCAGTTGCCGGCACAAACCGTTGGCGACGATGGTGCCGGAGAGACCTCCCCCGACGATGAGAATCTTCTTGGCCATTGTCGTTTCCTCCCCTTTCAGCGTTGCCCTAATTGGACAGGCGCAATTCGTTATTTGGCTTTGCGCACCACGATACTCCAATAACCGTCCTGCTGCGTGATGCCCACCATCTCGTGGTGGACTTTCTTGACCCATTCCGGGATGTCGTTGGCTGAGCCCTTGTCGCTCGACAAGATTTCGATCTCGTCGCCGACATTCACCAATTTGAGTTTGGCGATCAACTCCATCAGCGGGCCCGGGCAGAAGGCCCCGCGCGCATCGATTTTTTCTCTCGTCATCCCGTTCGTGCCTTCGTCTCTTAAAGGGTTACGAATTGTCCGCTTTCGGCGTCGGACAGAAACTTGGTGAGTCCGAGCGCATCGTCGAACAAGCCATCTTCAAGCTTGTCGAGCTCCCAGCCCTGCACGTCGAGCGCCATGGAGCAGGCCCACAGCTTGAGGTCGCCCAGCTCACGCCCCTGCTGAAACAGCATCATTGCGTCGGGCGCCTTCTTTTCCTTGAGCAGCTTGGAATAGGCGCCGCCGTAGTAGCGCTTATCGGCCGGAACGCCCTTGGCGAAGGCGTTGATCGCGTTCATGCTGACGAACACCTCGACCGGGCGCTCCGACACGGCGGCAACCGACGCCATCATGGCCGCCATCTGGATCTTCTCATGCTCGCCGGAGCAGAGCAGAATATACAATGTGTTCGACGCCATTATTCAACCTCGTTCGTTCCGCTCCTTTTGACGAAAATCATTTTATCCGAAGCGTGGGGACCGGTTTCTTGATATGGCTCAAGAGGTCCGCTTGATCACAAAACTGAAGACATTGTTGTCGTGCTTGGATTCGAGCAATTCGTTGCCGGTGGTGCGGCAGAAGGCCTCGAAATCCTTCACCGCGCCCGGATCGGTGGCGAGCACTTCAAGGGTGTTGCCCATCGGCACGTCCTTGAGCGCCTTCTTGGCGCGCAAAATCGGCAACGGGCAATTGAGCCCTTTCACGTCAAGTACCTGGTCGGCCATGTCAGTGTCCTCGGATGTCTGTCGCAATCAAATGAACAGGTTGATGTCGCTCTTGGTCGCGGTCTCGATATAGGTCGCCGCGCCGCCGAGCACGGGGCCTTCGATCATGTCCTCCGGCGTGTATTCGAACAGGTCCATGGTCATCTGGCAGGCGATCATTTTCACGTCGGCCTCGAGGGCCATGTCGCGCAATTCCTCGATCGAGGCGACGCCTTTCTTCTTGATCAGGTTCTTCATCATGACGGACGCCGCAGCGTCCACGCCGGGAATGGCGGACACGACGTTGGGCATGCCGATATGCATGCCGAACATCGGCATTTCCATGGCCGGGTTGCCGAGCGTGGTGACCTTGAGGTCGAGCTTCTTTTTCAGAAGCGATAGCCCGTAGAACGTGAAGAACATCGTCACGTCGAGGCCCATGGCGGCCGCCGTGGTCGCCAGAATGAAGGGCGGGTAGGCCCAGTCGAGCGAGCCCTTGGTGACGATCAGCGACATGCTTTTGGTGTTGGTGTCGGTAGCCATATTCAGCTCCAAGCCCACATCACGCGGGCGATCACTCGCAGCCGGCGAAATTGTCGGCCGTCATCTTCGCTTCGTAGGGGCCGGCAACCGCGCTGCCGGGCGTCAGCTTCGCCTTGCTGGCTTCCCAGTCGGCCGGCTTGACCTTGAGCATCCAGCCTTCGCCGTAAGGGTCGGCGTTGGCGGTCTTGGGCGTGCCCACGAGCCCGTCGTTCACTTCGGCGATTTCAGCTTCGAAGGCGATTTTCGCCGGGCCCACCCATTTGCCGGATTCGACGGTGGCGCAGGACTTGCCGGCATCCACCTTGCGTCCCGCCTTCTTGGCGGTGAAGGCGACAAGCTGGCCGGCCATGGCGGCGGCCACTGCGGTCATGCCAAGCGTGACGGTGCCGTCGCCGTTGTCACGGTACCAGATATTGTTCTCGACGTCGTAGAGCAACTCGTCGGGAAGATTGCAGCCACGCACTGTCGGCATGGGGTATCTCCTTAGATCTTCACAAGGGTTCAGCGGTGGCCTCGTCTTGCCGCAGCGGCTTTGCCGAGCAGCAGAACTCGCCGAGACCGGCCACTTCGAGTTTGCCACCGATGAACAGGGTCAAATGCTTTGCCACCATAGCGCCGAGCCGCAGGCGGCGCGAGGTCTCGGGATGCGCCGGGTCGAGCCGCACGAGATTGTGGTGATAGACCAGCTCGCGGCAGGTTTCGCGGCAGGCGTTGAAGGACGGTTCGCCGCGTGCGCCCTGACGGTGAAGGGCGAGCAGGCGGAAGCCTTCGACCTCACGGCCGGTCGGCGTTTCGCCGCGCGCGAAGTTCCAGGTTTCAAGGATGCCTTCGCCGAGCGCGAGCAGTTCGTCGGCGCGTTCGGCTGCGTGCGCGGCCAAGGCCTCGTCCGATTCCGCGGCGATGGCGTCGATGCGCCCGCCGATCTCGTCGAGGCTCATGGTACGCGGATCTGACATCAGCCAAGTCCCTTTCAACCAAGCCCTTTGGCACGGATGAGATCGGAAGAATCCGACATGTTCTCGTGCACGCCGACCTTGCGCGGCGAGAGGCCGAGCGCCATCCCGAGCAATTGCGTGAAATAGAGGATCTTCACGCTCGTCTTGCGGCCGAGGACTTTCTCGGCGCGCATCTGGTGCATTTCGAGCCCGGTGTGGCAGGTCGGGCATTCGGTCGCGATCACGTCGGCGCCGCACGCCTCGGCAGTCGTGAGCAGATTGAGCACCAGCTTGGTCGAGGTGTCCGAGTCGGAGAGCGTGTGCGCGCCGCCGCAGCAGGCGGTCTTCAATGGGTATTCGACGTTCTCGGCGCCGGCGGCCGCCAGGAGATCGTCCATGAAATGCGGCTTGGAGGTCGATTCCGAACCGGGGCCTTGATCCTTCTCCGGGAAGATGTGGCGCGGGCGCGTGTACATGCAGCCGTAGTAGTTCGCGACCTTCAGACCTTTCAGCGAGTTCTTCACCCGCGCTTTCAGGCCTTCCTCGCCGATTCCTTCCTTGATCCAGTCGAGCGCATGGATGGTCTCGACCTTGCCAGCTTCATAGACGCCGTGGCCGGCCTTGGTGGCGATGCGCTTGTTGACCTCGCGCGAACCGTCATCGTGTGCGAGATCGTATTCGGCCTTTTTAAGATTGTGGTAGCAGCCGTTGCATGGCGCCATCACGGTATCGAAGCCCATGTCCTCGGCGATCGAGAGATTGCGCGCGGACAGATAGGTCTGCAGCTTGGGGTCGACGTTCTTGACCTCCATGGCGCCGCAGCAGTTCCAGTTCTTCAACTCCGTGAGCTCAAGTCCGAGCGCCTTGCCCAATTCCTTGGTCGAGCGGTTATAGGCATGACCGGTGCCTTCCAGCGCGCAGCCGGGATAGTAGGCGACCTTCTTGTACTTTCCGCTCATTATTCGGCTCCATGCGCGTCGAGGTGAAGCGCGCGGGCATCGGCCGCGTGCCGTTCGGCGACGTATTCATCGATGGCCTTGCTGGCGCGGCCCCAGCCGCTCGTGCGCGGGTGGAAGAAGGTGGCAAGGCCCATCTTCATCAACAGGCTGACCGGCATCCGCAGGATGAAGCCGCGCAGCATTGCCACCAGCCAGTCCTGGAACAGCGACTGCTTGGTGCGCGCAAAGAACTGGCGCAGCACCTTGCCGTCCTCGATCTTGCCGGTGGCGAAGACCTGCTCGGAGAAGGCGTCGTCGAACACCGTCGACGGCTTCTTTTCGGTAAAGCCCTTCAACTCCAGCCAATGCGCGGTCGCCTTCATCACGCCTTCGGGAAAGACGTCGCGCGGACAGGCATAGGTGCATTTGTTGCAGGACACGCACTGCCAGATGATGTCTTTATCGCGCAGCAGTTCGTCCTGCATGCCGAGGCGGATGAGATAGATCCAGTAGCGCGGGTTGAAGTCCGGGTTGATGGCATTGACCGTGCAGGAATTGGTGCAGGAGCCGCATTGCCAGCAACGGTGGATGAATTCGCCGCCGGGCAGCGCCGCAATCTCCTCTTCCATCTGCTCGTTGTAGTCGGTCACCGCACGCGAATTGATGAACGTGCTCCAGTGTCCGGAGACGTCGACGCCTTCGATCTCGAGATGTTCGTGGGTGACCAGGTTCTCCGGCCGGATCAGCGATTTTTCGTGAATCGGCATCGGCTTCCTTTATTGAGTGAGGCGGCGCTGGTCGCCCAGCACGTGCGCTTCGCCGTCGATCAGTTTCAGGCGCGTGCGCCCGGTTTCGGTGTCGACCGCATCGAGGCCGAGCAGGCGGCGCGTATGCGCCATGGAATCTTCGCGTGTCTGCCCGCAGAAATCGCCGCGCAGATACTGACCGCCTTTGTCGTTGATGTAGCCGGCGTAGACATGGGCGCAGAGCAGGTCGACGTAAAACGGCATTTCGCGAAACACGCCGTTGTCGGCGAGGAAACCTTCGAGTTCCTCGCGCAAGGTGGCGAAGGTCGCGAAATCGTCGGCGATCTTGATCGCGCCGGCAGGCACGCCGTTGTCATCGTGCCAGATCTCGCGCAGCACGCCGGTATTGACGCGGGCATCCCACATCCAGCGCGTCATCAAAGGGTAACGCTCGGGCGCGGTGAAATGCAGTACTTCGGCGCCGAGATCGCGCACCCAGCGATGCTCGCGGTCGGTCGGGAAGCCGCCGGCAAAGGCGGTCATGCGGTCGTCGGCGGTCGCGGTATCGGACCAGCCCTTGAGCAGGTCTTTCAACCGCGCATGCAATGACGCAAAGCCGTTCTGGGCGAGCCAGGCGCCGATCTTGCGGCGCGCCGGCGTCACGAACGAGGCGAGGTCGAGAAACTCGGTCTCGGTCAGTTCGTCGACGCGGCCCTTGCCGAGCATTTCCTCGAATAGCGAATTCTTCAGCGCCAACGCGCCGACATAGCGCTCGACGCCGCCGGTCGGCTCCGCCGCATCGACCAGGTTTTCGAAAGCAGCACGCAGGCGCGGGCCGGACAGATGCAGCACCGGCCTGGCCTTTGCCGGCACCTTCTGTTTATGGGCCCGCAGCGCCCACATTACTCGGCCGCCTCGCTTAACGCGCCTTGCGCGGCGGTCAGCGCCGCCATCGCCGCCGACTGCCCCTGCGCGATGGAATCGTCGATCGTCTCGGGGCCCGTGGCGGCACCCGCGACGAACACGCCAGGGCGCGAGGTCGCCGACATGCTGGCGTAGGTGGAAGCCTTCGCGATGTGGCCGTACTTTTCCAGCTTGACGTCGAACACCGCCGATAGCGTCATGTTGTCGACGTTGGGGTCCATGCCGATGGCATGCACCACCATGTCGAAGGGAATGGTGATCGGGCGCTTCACCAAAGTGTCCTCGCCCTTGACGATCAGCCTTTTGCCGTCGGAGGTGACTTCGGCGATGCGCGCCTTGATGTATTTGACTTTGTGCTTTTCCTGACTTTCCCAATAATACTGGCCTTCGTATAGGCCGAACGTGCGGATATCCATATAGTAGATGTAGACGTTGCACTTGGGCAGCGTCTCGCGGATTTCCATCGCGATGTTGGACGACACCGTGCAGCAGATTTTCGAGCACCATTCGCGGCCGATCTGGCGGTCGCGCGAGCCGACGCAGAGCAGAATGGCGACACGCTCGGGCTCGCGTCCATCCGACGGGCAGCGCACGCCCTTGCCGGAGGAGAGCATCTGCTCGACCTGCGTGGTGGTGACGACGTCCGGATAGGTGCCGAAGCCCCATTCCGGCTTGTTGACCGAGTCGAAATGGGTGAAGCCGGTGGCGAGGATGGCGGCGCTGGCTTCGACCTTACTGCCGTCCGACAGCGTGGCGGTGAAATTCCCCGGCTCGCCGGTGAAAGTCTTCACCATGACATTTTTCTTGATCTCGATGTGCTTGTTGCCTTCGACGCGCTTGACCATGCCGCCGATGGCGTCTTTGGCCCATTCGCCCGACGGCACCAGCTTGGCGTAGCCGGACTGGATCGGCGCGCCGCCGAGGGTATCGGACTTGTCCAACAGCACGACGCTCTGGCCGGCCGCGGCCAGCGCATGCGAAGCCGACAATCCGGCGGGGCCGGCGCCGACGACGAGAATCGGACGACTCATTATTCCGCGCCTCCTGCAGCGATCGCGGCTTGCGGCTTGACGTAGCCGGGGCCGGAGGTGATTGCGCGCTTGGGATCGTAAAGCGTCTCGATGCGGCCGGCTTTGACCTCCTCGAGATAGCTTTCGAATTCGGCCTTCGCCTTTTCCCAGTCGATGCCGAGTTTCTCGAGCAGGCCTTCGAACGGCGAAGCGTGCCAGTGCAGTTGCGCGAGCTTGTAGGGATGGGCGCCGAGCGCAAGCGCGGCGAACTGGCAATCGGCCATGACCGGCAGCGCGTAGACCTTGTCGACCGCCTTGCCGATCCACTGGTTCTTGTCGAGTGTGGTGATGCAGCCGGTGTCGTGGCCGATCATGACGTCGGAGCGCGCTTCGTCGACCGCCACCTTGATCTTGCGGTCGATGGCGAAGGAGCGGGTGAATTCGCGCTCGCCGATGATGTGGCGGAAGCCGAAGCCGCAGCAATCGTACCAGGTCGAATAGTCGATGACGTTGGCGCCCAGGGTTTGCATCAGGCCGGTGGAGACGGCGACGCGGTTGCCGTCCATCACGGTGTCGTCATAGATCACGTCCTCCGGCACCATCTTGTAGACGTGGCAGGCCGGATGGATGGTCGCGCGGATCTTGCTGACGTCGACGACCTGGCGTTCCTTGATGCGGTGACGCATCACGTGCAGCCATTCCGAATAGTGCACGATTTCTTCCGGGATCAGCAGCTTGCCGTCAACCAAGCGGCCGAGCTTGCCGAGAATCTTCTTCACCTGCTCGCGTAACTCAGCCGACTGCATCAGGAAGATGCGCATCTCCTTGTAGTTGCCGAAGGAGGTGCCGCAGTGGACGAGCGGAAAATAAGTACCTTCCGGCAGGCCTTGCGACTTCGCCGACATATAGGCCTGGTGGAAGTTGCGCAGGAACACCGCGGCGAGGCTGACGACATTGCCGATGCCGGAGCCGTGATAGTTCCACGCCGTGCAGGAGGTCTGATCGGTCTCGTCGAGATATTTCACGTCGAGATTGTTCATCAGCCAGAACACGGAGGACGGATAACCCGGGATATTTCCGCACTGGCCGCAGGACTTGTGCTGCCAGAGATTGGTGGTGGGGATCTTCTTGTCCCAGCCGTAGAGCGTGCGCGCCATGACCGGTTTGTGCTGATCGCCGATGCGGTGGACGATGATCTCGCCGTCCTTTTCCAGCTGCCACATCGCATCGCGCACGTCCGCGACGCGGTCCTTGTTGGTCAGCATGGAGCGGCGGTCGATCTTGGCTTCGACCCAGGCGGTGGCGCGCTGCGCCTCGGCCGGCGTCAGGTTCGACGGCTTCCACTCATTGCCGTGACCGGTGAAGGTCGTTTGATTGTCGCCGGGCTTGTTCATGGCGTTCTCCGTTGAATCGTCGCCGCCTTACTCGGCCGCGCCCTTTTCGTCGTCTTGCTCTTCCAGCCACTCGTTGTACTCGTCGCGCTTCTCGTCCATCACGTCATTGACGACGTCGAACAGGTTCTCGTCGACCTGCTCGAGCTGATCGAGCACGCCGGTCGCTTCCCAGATGGTGTAGAGCTCGACCGAGGTCTTCAGATTGACTTCCCACGCCGTGTCCATGGTGTGCATGGTCGGGACGGGAATGGCCTTGCGCAGAATATTGAGCGGCGCGTCCACCTTGGTGACGTTCGGTCCCCAGTCGGGGAAGGCGTCTTTGGTGATCATGTTGGGCGCGAGCTGGTTGCCGGTGGAAATCACCTTCAGCAGCACGCGCGAGAACGGCCGCAGCACGTCTTTCGCCGATTGCATGCCGTGCTTGATCGCGGTCTCGCGCATGATCATGACGAGGCCGCCGGGCGAATTGTGGAAGGGGCAGCGCGCGGCGCAGGTGTAACACTGGGCGCAGGCCCAGATCTTCTCCTGCATGGCGTCGTAGATGCCTTCGAGATTCTCGGTCCACAAAAGCTGGACGATCTCGCGCGGCGAATAGTCGTAATAGTGTGCGGACGGGCAGGTGGCGGTGCAGATGCCGCAGTTCAAGCAGCCGAAGAGCTCGTGGTCGTAGAGGACGTGCGAACGGATATCCTCGAACACCTCTTCGAGTTTCTCGTAAGGAACGACCGGCTTTGCGGATGTCGGGTCGCTGATCGCGGGGTGTTCCGCCGTCGTATGCGCCGTCATTTGAACCTCGCGCGTTTAAGCGTCAGTAGGTCAGCACCCGCGCCTCGTCGTCTTCCATGACGTCTTCTATGACCTTGGCGCCGCCGACGATGCCTTCGCATTCGGGGATCAGGTCCTCTTTCGTCATGTCGAACAGATCGAGGTTGGGGGAACAGCAATAAAATTTCACGCCGGCGTCGTGGGCGTCCTTGATGAAGTCATAAACACTCTTGGGTGACCCGGGTTTCACGAACAGCTTCTCGGCCACGCCCTTTTTCATCAGTTGGCCGGCGGTCGCCGTACAGACCACGTCGACCTCGTAGTCCATGGCCGCGGCGACGGTCGCCTGAAAAAACGGCGCGCCCAACTCCTCGCCGTTGCGCGGGTCGGTGTTGACCATGATGATGATGAGCTTTTTCGCCATTCCTCGCGCTTCCCTTATCGCCTGCCGGTTTTTTTATGCGCGCCGGAGCCCCCGCACACACAGGGCGGGCACGCTTGTTGCGAATGACATATTCTATTTTATGAATTTATACCAGGGCTAAAGTGTGAAAAATCTTGCGGCGGATGAACTAAAATGTCTAGCCGAGGGCCCGCATGAGGCCGGTTTTTTCGATGAGGCCCACCATGATGTCCCCAAGGGCGGCGGCGATCTCGCCCTGAACGCTGCGCATCTCCGTCAGCGTCTCGGCCGTCCCCTCCGGGACCTCGTCGAATTCCATGATCAGGTCCTCGATCATGGCCGATTTGGCCCCGGGATGGCCGACGAAACCCAGACAATTGTCGCCAATCTGAAAAACCAGAGGCACCCCGGTCCCGCTTTCCGCCAGCACGGTGGCGCCGGCGGGCAGGACCGGCCGATCGCGCATATAGACCGCGACCGGGAAGCGCTGCGGCAGATGGCCGCTGAGGGCGTCAGGCGCCACACGCTGAGCGGTTTCCACAGCAAAGCGCAAGGGCGCGTCGTCGGCGCCGCCTCCGGCCGCACTCGTGAGGATGCAGGCACCGATGCCGATGCCGATGACCGGCAGTTTTAGGTCGAGAAAATCGCGCGTCAGCCGCAACTCTGGCGACAGACTCGGGATCAAATCGCCACTGACGATACCCTTCGGCCCGGCGCCGAGGATCACCAGCGCGGCGAACCCTTCGGCGCTTGGCGGCATGATCGTGCCCGGCGTGAATGGGCGAAGGTAGTGGAAACGGATGTTGCGGCCCTCGAAGTGGTCTTCCATGAGGCCGAGATATTCGGCCTCCACATGTTGTAGAACGCAGATCGTCTTCATCGCGGGGCCGGTGTTTTGCGAACGGGGTGCTAGCAAGTCTATTATTCTAGTGCCGCTTTTCGATTTGAATTGCCTGAATGAGATTGCTGTAAGTGTTGCAGGAACTTCAAACCGGCGGCACTAGCCGAGGCCGCCCGACACATATATAATTTATTATATGTGAAGAAGCGAGGAAACGATGGCCTGGTTCGACCTGCTGCAAGATATCGAGCCGCTGGAGGATTTGCCGTTCGACCGGACTTTGGTCGACACGCTTGAGGCGACGGCCGGCGAGCGCGCGCTTGGACCCATGCGGTTCTACACGCCGACGTTTCGTTCCTATGCCAGCGAAGAGCTGAAGGGCTGCGGCAAGGCGAGCTTCCCGGCCTTTTCGATTACCGGCGGCGCCTGCGCGCTCAATTGCGATCACTGCCAGGCCAAGATCCTCGAGCCGATGATTGCGGCCACCAGTCCCGCCGAGCTTGAGCGCAAGGTGCGCGATCTCGTCGCGCTCAAGGACCTCGGCGGCTTTCTGCTGTCCGGCGGCTCCAACCGCCGCAACGAGGTGCCTTACGAGCGCTTCTATCCGACCATCGAAAAGCTCAAGCGCGACTTCCCGCATCTGCGTATTGCCGTCCATTCGGCGCTGCTCGACGAGCGCAGGGCCAAATTGATGGAATTGGCCGGCGTCGATGTCGCGATGATGGACGTGATCGGCGCGCAGGAGACCATCCGCGACGTCTACCATCTCGATCGCCCCGTTTCCGATTTCGAGGCGACGTTGGCCGCCCTGAGCGCCACCAAGATGGAAGTGGTGCCGCATATCGTCATCGGCCTGCATTACGGGCGGCTGCTGGGTGAGGAAAATGCGCTCGACATTATTTCGCGCTACCAGGTCGCGGCATTGATCCTGGTGGTGGTGTCGCCGATCTACGCGCCGGCCGACAAGCCGTTTGCGACCATCAGCACGGACGATGTCGCCAAGATCTTCGTTGGCGCGCGCCAGCGCATCAAGCATGCGCCAGTGCAACTCGGCTGCATCCGCCCCGCCGGCCTGCACAAGCTGATGACGGACGCCTACGCCGTGATGGCCGGCTTCGACGGCATCGCCTATCCTGCCGACGGCATCGTGGCGCTCGCGCGCGCCATCGGCCGTCCGGTCGAGCAGGAGCACGCCTGCTGCTCGATTTCGCTCAACGGGCTCGCCGGGAGGCGGGCCTGCGCCGCATGAGGGACCGCGTGACGCAGGAAACGCCCGACGTCGTGGTGGTGGGACTTGGACCGGCGGGCAGCCGTGCCGCCGAAGCCGCTGCGCGTGCGGGCTTGAAAGTCGTCGCGCTCGAAAAGCGGCCCGAGCCCGGTTCGCCGGTGCAATGCGCCGAGTTCGTGCCGTCGATGATCGAGCGCGATGTGCCGCGAATCGATACGGTCACCGCGCAGAAGGTCGAGCGCATGCTGACCTTTGTCGCGGACGATGAGCGCGCCGAGGAAACGCCGGAATTTCGCGGCCGCATGATCGACCGCGCCAAATTCGACCGTTTGCTGGCCGACAATGCCGCCAAGGCCGGCGCCGACTGCCGTTATGGCGTCACCGTGCTCGCAATCGAGCGCGACGGCACGCTGCGGACTGCGCAAGGCGACTTCAGGCCGCGTGTGTTGATTGGCGCCGACGGGCCGCGCTCGCGGGTCGGCAAGGCGATCGGGCAGGTCAATCGCGACCTGGTGGAAACGCGGCAGGTTACAGTGCCACTGGTGCTGCCGCACGATGCGACCGACATTTATCTCTCCGCCGATTATCGCGGCGGCTATGGCTGGTTGTTTCCGAAAGGCGCGGTCGCCAATGTCGGACTCGGCATCAGCGTCGACGGCGCGCTCGACGGCATAAGCACCCGGCGCGGCCTGAAGGAAATGCTGCTCAAGCTGCTGCAACGGCTGGCGTCCGAGCGGCGCATTGGAACCAAGGCTTCCGCGCTGACAGGCGGCGCCATTCCGGTCGGCGGACGCTTGCGTGCGATCGGCAAGCTTGGCGACACGACGGCGCTGCTCGCAGGTGACGCGGCAGGACTCACCAATCCGGTCACCGGCGCAGGGATTGCCTCCGCCGTGCAGTCGGGGACGATGGCCGGCAAGACCGCGGCTGAATTCATCAATGGTCGGGCGGCGGCGCTCGAGGATTACGAGGAAGAGCTCGGCGATATCTTCGATGCCGCGCTCAATCGCGCACTGCGGCGGCGGCGCGAAGTGCTCGCCTGCTACAATAACGGCGGCAAACCGGACGCCCGCGCGCTGGCCGATGGCTGGATCGGCTCGCCGCGTTACTGGCGGCCGGAACCGCAAGAGAAAATAAAAGAGAGGACGCCATGAGCTGCCTGGAAGGCCCACGCCAAGCGGTGCCCGATTTCCTCAATGGCGCGGAGCGCTCCTCCAACGACGCCACGACCATGCAGCCGCGCACACCCGGCGCCATCCCCGCCGATGCGCGCAACGGCGCGCGCGTGAAGACGCAAGGCCTGGTGCCGGAAGGCTTCTACCGGCCGAACAACAATATCCTCACCCCCAACATGCGCTCGCCCGACTACGTGCAGATGTCGACGGCGGCGGCGATCACTTTGGGTGTGATGAGCGGCTACATGCACCGCACCTCCTGCACGCGCTGCCTCAATCTGCTGCTCACTTACCCGGAAGGCTGCCGCGCCAACTGCGCCTATTGCGGGCTGGCGCGCCACCGCGAGGCCGAGCGCAACTACGCCGATCGCAATTTCATCCGCGTCGACTGGCCGGCGGTGCCCTACGACCAGGTGCTCGACATCGTTGCGTCCGGCGGCGACGGCGGCCGTTTCCACCGCATGTGCATCAGCATGATCACGCATCCGCGCTCGGACGACGACACGCGCGTGGTGTTGCGCAAGTGGACCGAGCGCATCAAGCACGTGCCGGTGTCGATTCTGTCGAACCCCACCACCATGACGCGGGGCGACGTGCAGGAGCTGCACGATCTGGGCGCCGACATCTTCACGGTGGCGCTCGATGCCTGCAACCGCGATGTGTTCGATCGCACGCGCGGGAAGGGCGTGCAGTCGCCGCATAGCTGGGACAAGTATTGGGAAATCCTCCACGCGGCGAAAGAAATTTTCGGGCCGGAGAAATTCGGCGCTCATCTCATCGTCGGCATGGGTGAGAGCGACCACGACGTGCTGACGCAAGTGCAGACCATCCGCGACCTCGGCGGCCACAGCCACATGTTCGCGTTCTTCCCCGAGCAGGGCTCGCTGATGGATCACCTGCCGCCGGTGCCGCGGCCGCAATGGCGCCGCATCCAGGTCGCGCGCTATCTGATCGATTATCGCGAGCACCGCCTTGAACGCATGAAATTCGACGAAGACGGCATGCTCACCGACTTCGGCTTGCCGCAGGACGAGGTCGACGAAGTGATCAAGGCCGGCACGGCGTTCCGCACGTCGGGGTGTCCCGGCAAGGAAGCCGAAGACGTTTCCGCCTGCGATCGCCCTTACGGCGATTCACCGCCGGGCAACATTGCCTCCTATCCATTCAAGTTGAAGCGTGACGACATCCGCAAAGTGCGCCGGCAGCTCGACAAGGGCATGCCGCGTTAAGGCAAGACCATGTCAGGCAAGCCGTTCCGCGTCATCGATACGGGCGTACGTGGCGGGCGCGCCAACATCGCCTTCGACCAGGCGCTGATCGACGCGCGCAAGGCGAACAAGATCCCGGACACCATCCGCTTCCTGCGCTTCAAGCCGTCCGCGCTCGTCGGTATCCACCAGCTCCTCAGCCGGGAGCTCAAGGTCGACTACTGCAAGGCCAACGGCATCGAGCTCGTGCGCCGCATCACCGGCGGCGGCGGGCTCTATTTCGACGAAGGCCAGATCGGCTGGGAATTGGTGTTCGACCGCGCCACGCTCGGCATCACGGAACTGGCCGATGCGACGCGGCGCATCTGTGAATCGGCGGCGCTGGGCCTCAACAAGATCGGCGTGCCGGCGCATTATCGTCCGCGCAACGACCTCGAAGTCGACGGGCGCAAGATCAGCGGCACCGGCGGCTTCTTCGACGGCAATCTCATCTTCTATCAGGGCACGCTGCTCATTGACTTTGATCCGGCCAAGATGGTGGCCTGCCTCAACATCCCGGCCGAAAAGCTCGCCAAGCGCGCGCTCGACAGCGCGGCTCAACGCGTCGTCACCATGCGCGAATTGATGGGCGACGGACTGCCCGACTTGAAGACGATCTATGAAGGCTTGCTGGCCGGTTTTGGCGAGGGCCTCGGCATCGATCCGCAATGGGGCGAGATCGGCGCCTATGAAGAAGAGCTGGCCGACAAGGCGTTCCGCGACGAGATCGGCACCGAGGCTTACGTCACCATGCTCGATTCGCCGAAGGCCGACGATGCGACGGTCTCGGCGTCTTACACCGGCAAAGGCGGGACCGTGCGCGCGGACATTCGTCTCGAAGGCCCGCAACGCAATATCATTCGTGAGGCGCTGATTACCGGCGACTTCTTCGTCACGCCGCCGCGGGTGATCTTCGATCTGGAAGCGTATTTGCGTGGGCTGGAAGTCGATGCCGTGGGCAAAGCAATCGACGATTATTTCGCGCGCACGCCGGCCGATTTTCTCAGTCTCGGGCCGGACGACATCCGCAAAGTCGTCGACATGGCGTTAACCGCGCCGTAACGCCACAATCACATTTGCGCCAGCCTGTGAGCAGCGGGCGATTGTGGGTTGCTCCGCTCGAC
This sequence comes from uncultured Alphaproteobacteria bacterium, assembly GCA_963840065.1. Classification (GTDB taxonomy): domain Bacteria; phylum Pseudomonadota; class Alphaproteobacteria; order Rhizobiales; family Xanthobacteraceae; genus Pseudolabrys. The sequence goes on from CAWIXF010000004.1 coordinate 27,198, forward strand.
GGACGATGGAACAATCCCGCTTCTCGTTCGTATATGTACGGCGACAGATCGGCTGACAACCCCCTGTGATCAACGACATTGTGACCCGCGACGTGGAGGCCAGGCATGGCGCGCGCAGCCGTTTCAATATCACCGCAAAATACGGCTTCCGATTCTGCAAAGTCTCTTGATGAGGCCCGCGCGAGCTGGCTGGCCGCCTTTCGGCGCGTGCGCGCGGAGACGGAAGCGCGCGCGTCGCATCTGTCGGCCGAGGATCAGATCGTGCAGTCGATGGCGGATGCCTCGCCGACCAAATGGCACCGCGCGCACGTCACCTGGTTCTTCGAGACCTTCCTGCTCAGGGAGCATGCGCCGGACTATAATATCTTCGACGAGCGTTTTCCCTTCCTGTTCAACTCTTACTATGTCGCCGCCGGCCCTCGCTATGCGCGCCCGCAACGCGGGCTGATCACGCGGCCGAACGGCGATGACGTCACCGGCTATCGGGCCCATGTCGACAAGGCGATCGAACGTTTGATCGAGACCGTGCTGGCGGACAAGGCGGCGCGCGTATTCGAAGTTCTTGAAATCGGCATGCACCATGAGCAGCAGCATCAGGAATTGCTGATCACCGACATCCTGCACGCCTTCGCACAGAACCCGACCGACCCGGCCTACGACGCGAACTGGCAAGCGCCGCAGCCGACGCAAGGACCGCGCGGTTACGTCGACGTGCCGGCCGGCATTCATCCGGTCGGGCATGACGGCGCGGGCTACTGCTTCGACAACGAGACGCCGCACCACGATGAGCTGATTCCCGGCATTCGGATCGCGCGGCATCTCGTCGCCAATGCCGAATGGCTCGAATTCATCGCCGCCGGCGGCTACGCCACGCCGTCCTTGTGGCTGTCGGACGGCTGGGCCACCGTGCAGACGGAGGGCTGGCAGGCGCCCGGCTACTGGCGGCAACAGGACGGCGCCTGGTTTTCGTTGACACTGGGCGGCTTGAAGCCGGTCGACCCGGCTGTCCCCGTTCTGCATGTCAGCTATTACGAGGCCGACGCCTTTGCGCGCTTTGCCGGTAAGTCCTTGCCAAGCGAGGCGGAATGGGAGGTGGCCGCGCGCAACAATGTGATCGCCGACGCCTTCGGCATCGCTTGGCAATGGACCCGCAGCGCCTATCTACCCTACCCAGGCTACCGGGCCGCCGAAGGTGCGCTCGGCGAATACAACGGTAAGTTCATGGTCAATCAGATGGTGTTGCGCGGCTCATCGCTGGCGACGCCACACGGGCATGAACGCGTCAGTTACCGCAATTTCTTTTACCCGCCGTCGCGCTGGCAGTTCACCGGCCTGCGGCTCGTCGAGTTCAGTTAAGGAAAGCTGGAATGGTTGCCGCTACTGCACGTTCTCGTCGCTCGCATTCGTCGGACGCGGGCGAAGCGGATAATACCTTAGCCGCCGACACTTTCGCCGCCGATGTCGTCGGCGGGTTGCAGGCAACGCCCAAGCGCGTGCCGGCGAAGTATTTCTATGACGATACCGGTTCGCTGCTGTTCGAGCGCATCACCGATCTGCCCGAGTATTATCCGACCCGTTGCGAGATGGGCATCCTGAACAAGCATGCGGCCGATATCTGCGCGCTCGTTCCGGATGGCGCGGCGCTCGTTGAATTCGGCGCCGGCGCCAGCAAGAAAGCGCGCATTCTGCTCAAGGCCGCGCCGCGGTTAGCGGCCTATGTGCCGGTCGACATCTGCGGCGAGATGATCGAGCGTGAGGCGGTCGATTTGCGTCCGGACTTTCCCGGCCTGAAAGTGCTGCCGGTCACAGCTGACTTCACGCAAGCCTTCGATCTGCCGCAGGAGGTGCGGGGGATCCCGCATGTCGGTTTCTTCCCCGGTTCCACCATCGGCAATTTCGAACCGCACGAGGCGGCGGGATTTTTGCGCCATGCCGGAAAAATGCTCGGGCCCAAGGCGCGGCTGATCATCGGCGTCGACTTGATCAAGCCGGCGGAGGTGCTCAACGCGGCCTATAACGACGCCGAGGGCGTTACTGCGAAATTCAATCTCAATCTGCTGACCCGCATCAATCGCGAGTTGGGCGGCACCTTCAACCTTGACGGCTTCGAGCATCACGCCTTCTACAACCGCGAGCGTCACCGCATCGAAATGCACCTTGCCAGCCTCAAGCGGCAGAAGGCGAAGGTAGCCGGTGAAACGATCGAGTTCCGCGCCGGCGAGACCATCCATACCGAGAACAGCTACAAGTACTCGATTGAAAAGCTCGGCGCATTGGCCCGTGGAGCGGGCTGGCGCCCGCTCGAGTCGTGGGCAGACGAGAACAACTATTTCGTGATTCAGGCGCTCGAATTCACCGACGAGCCGACGCCCTTGCGCGCGGCAGGGTGACCTTTCCGAACGCGCAATCCTGCGCTAAGCCATGCGCCGCCCGGCCGCTCCGGCCAGGTGTGTCTATTTGGCGGGGACTGAGCGCATGAAGATCGTCGGTTTTGAAGCGGACAATGGTTTGCGGCTGGGCGTGGTCGAGGGCGATGGCGTCATCGATTTGCAGGCGGTGGATGCCGGGTTGCCGGGCGATCTCGGCGAAGTCCTGCGGCGGAACAAGGGCGATCTTGCGCCACTTGCTGCGCTCGCCAAGAAGGCGCCGGCTTCTGCGCGGCGCCCGCTCGCCGGCCTGAAATTCGCGCTGCCGGTCGTGCATCCCGGCAAGATCGTCTGCCTCGGCCTGAACTATCTCGATCACGTCAAGGAAGGGCCGATGCGCGACAACGTGCCAAAATTCCAGTCGATCTTTTTCCGCATGCTCTCGTCGCTGACGCCGCATGGACAGCCGCTGATGCGGCCGAAAAAGTCGATCCAGTTCGACTACGAAGGCGAACTGGTCGTAATCATCGGCAAGCGCGCAAAGCATCTCACGCTCGAGAACGCGGCTGATTGCGTCGCCGGCTATACCATCGGCAACGAAGGCTCGATCCGCGAGTATCAACGCCACACGACGCAGTGGGGCATGGGCAAGAACTTCGACCGGAGCGGCAGCGTCGGTCCGTGGATGGTGACGGCGGACGAACTGCCGCGTGGCGGCAAGGGTCTCAAAATCGAAACCAGGCTCAACGGCAAGACCATGCAATCGTCCAACACCGATCACTTCATGTTCCCGGTGGCGGAATCGCTGGTCTATCTGACCGAGGGCATGACGCTGGAGCCCGGCGACATGCTGTTCACCGGCACGCCGTCGGGTGTCGGTCATGCGCGCAAACCCGAGCCGGTGTGGATGAAGGCGGGCGATACTGCCGAAGTCGAGATCGAAGGCATCGGGACCTTGCGCAATCCGATCGAAGACGAGAAGTAAAGCGAACCCTGCGCGGCCGGGCGTGCCGAGACTGAACGATCAGTGAGGATATAATGGCCGACCAATTGACCGTGCTTGTGATCTGCGGCTCGCTGCGCAAAGGCTCCTATAATGCCGCGCTTACGCGTGCGCTGCCGGCGCTGGCGCCGCCCGAGATGAAGCTCGTGCCGGCGCCTCCATTCGATACGCTGCCGATGTACAACGCCGACGTTCAGGAGGCTTCGGGATTTCCGCCGGCGGCGGAACAACTCGCTGCCGCCATCCGCGCCGCCGACGCCGTCTTGTTCGTGACGCCCGAGTACAACTGGTCGATGCCCGGTTGGTTGAAGAATGGGATCGACTGGGTCTCGCGCATCAACGACCAGCCGTTCCAGGAAAAGCCGGTGGCGATCCAGTCCTGCTCGCAAGGTCCGCTCGGCGGTGCGCGCATGCAGTATCACTGGCGCATGACGATGACGTTCTTGAAGGCCTATATCTTCGGCACACCGGAAATTTTCGTCGGCAATGCGGCGAGCAAGTTCGACAAGAACACGCTCGAACTGAGCGACCAGCCGACCCGGGACATCGTCAAGACGCAGCTCGCGGCGTTTGCGAAGTTCGTCCAAAAAATGAAAAGCTGATTCGCGATCTGGAATCGAAATGGCCGGGACGAGCCCGGCCATGACGATCGCGAGTCAAAACGATCGCGGCTGATGCTCAGCCCGCCGCCTGCGCGCGTTTCGGGAAGATCTGCGGCCGCAGCTTCGGGTGGCAGGCCATCATCTTCGGCGCATAAGCGGTTTCGTCGCCGAGCTCCTCGGCGGCGTGCCAGGCCCAACGCGGATCGTACAGGGCGCCACGGCCGATGCAGATGAGGTCGGCCTTGCCGGCCTGAAGGATGTCCTCGGCCTGCCGGGGATCGGTGATGAGGCCGACCGACATTGTGACGATGCCGGTTGCCTTCTTCACCTGCTCGGCGAATGGCACCTGGTAGCCCGGTGACAACGGAATCTTCTGTTTGGGCGAGAGCCCGCCGGTCGACACGTCCATGTAGTCGAGGCCGCGCGTCTTCAGCTCTTTCGCCAGCAGCACAGTTTCTTCCGGAGTCCAACCGCCGTCGACCCAGTCGGTGGCCGACACGCGCATGCCGATCGGCTTGTCCTCCGGCCACACGGCGCGCACGGCTTCGTACATTTCGATCAAGAAACGCATGCGGTTCTCGGTCGAACCACCGTATTCGTCGGTGCGCTGGTTGGAGAGCGGGGACAGGAACTGGTGTCCGAGATAACCGTGTGCGCCGTGCAGTTCGATCACGTCATAGCCGATGCGGTCGACACGCTTGGCGGCGGCGGCGAATTCGCCGATCACGCGCTTAATGTCGTCCTTGGTCATGGCCTTCGGCACCGGCCAACCGTCGTCGTAGGGGATGGCGGAAGGCGCTTCCGGTGTCCAGCCGTCGGGGCCATCCAGGATCGGTTTGCCACCGGCGCCTGGCGGCATCTGCGGGCCCTTGCGGCCGGCATGGGCAAGCTGCACGCCGAGTTTGGCGACGCCGTATTGCCGGCAGAAATCATGCACACGCTTGAGCGCCTTCTCGTTGTCGTCCGACCACATGCCGGCGCAGCGCGGGGAAATGCGCCCCTGCGGGCAGACGTCGGTCATTTCCGTCATCACCAGGCCGGCGGCACCCAGCGAAAAGCCGCCGAGATGCATCAAGTGCCAGTCGTTGGCCGAGCCGTTGTCGGAATTGTACTGGCACATCGGTGAGACCGCGACGCGGTTGGGCAACGTGAGCCCCCGCATGGTGAGCGGAGAGAACAGTAGACTTGCCATATTCGGGAATTCCTTTTCGAGACGCTCAACGGGATAAGTAACTCAACCGCCCATATAAAAGGCGTGCATGGCGACCACCAGGCAGCAGATCGCCCAAAACACGCAGTACTCGATGCCGCCGATCACCCAGATCCAGCTCTTGGTCACCTTGTAGGTGGCCGCCGCCGCGACCAGCAGGTGGATAAAAGCAACGAAGGCGACATACGTCGTATAGATGCCGAAGATCAGGCCGATCGCAAGCACGGTCTCGATCGCGCCGGCGACATACATCCAGGTCGCCGCCGGCTTGAAGCCGGCCTTGACGAAAAACTCAAGGGTCGCCGGCACGGTGATTTTGCCGACGATGTGCGGAATGAAAAAGAGTCCGCAGATGATGCGCAGCAGGTTGAATTCATTCAGCAGATTGAATTTGTCGGCCCACGACATGTCACGTTCCCCCGTAATGAGCCGGCGTTCCCGTGCCGGCATTATTTGCTAATGCAATCATTTCTTGAGCGTCGCGCCAAGCCCTAGCTCACGCCCTCACGCGAGCCCTTGGCGGTGCGCGTCAACGAGAGCTTCTTTCCTTTGAGCCAATCCGCCCCGGCGGCATAAAGCGTGTCCAGTTCCGGTCCGTCATGGCCGGGCAGGTCGAGTTTGATCGGATAGCCGAGCCGGCTCTGAAGATAAGCGAGGTGCCGGTAGCCCTCGGGAAATTTGGCCAAATGGTTGCGGTCGAGCACCAGTGTCGCTGCCGGATCGACCGGATCGATGCGGTCCTTCTCGTAGGCCAGGCGGCGCAGGACGAGGCCCCAGCGGCCGCGGCGCTTTTCCAGGAAATCGTAGAATCGTCCGGTACAGACGACATCGCACAGGACGCCCTCGACATCGGCGCGTTGCGAAATCGTCATCTTGCTTTGGGCGATCGCACGCTTGTCCTTGATGTCGATGCTGATGCCGCCGAGCATGTGCATGATGCGCACGCCGCGGTCGAAGCCATCCTGGCTGACTGTGATGAACTCCTCGTAGGAGCCCTGAAACCAGGTGGCCCACATCTGCCCGTCTTTGTGCCAAAGGGTGCGGAAACGGTCCCACAACCGCGCGTCGCGCCACACCACCCAGTTTTCGACGATCTCGCGAATGGCCTGCCGGTCGGCGCTGTCGCGCGGCATGTCGGTCTCCCTGTCGTGTTCGCTTGTCGCGGGCCTTATCTCATTGCAAGAATGATCGGTGGGCACGGTCTCTACAAGGCCATGCCGAATGGGAGGAACAGCATGGCGAGGCTTGCGGGCAAGGTTGCAATCGTCACCGGCGGCGCGCGTGGCATCGGCCGGCATTATTCGCTGGCCCTCGCGCGCGAGGGTGCGCGTGTCATGATCGCAGATATTGAGGACGGCAGCGTGCTCGCCAAGGAGATCGGCGCGGATGCGGCGAGCGCCATTTGCGACGTCAGCGATGAAAAATCGGTGCAGGACCTGGTCAAGCAAACGCTCGACCGCTTCGGCCAGATCGATGTGCTGGTCAATAATGCGGCGCTCTATGCCAAGCTGACCCCGCGCAATTTCAACGAATGGGATACCGCCACCTGGGACAAGGTGATGGCGGTCAACATCCGCGGCCCCTGGCTGGTGGCGAAACATGTTGCGCCGCACATGATGGCGCGGCGTTCCGGCAAGATCATCAACATCGCATCCGGCGCGGCCTATAAAGGTGTGCCGCGCATGTTGCCTTACGTGTCCTCCAAGGGCGCCATTATCGCCTTCACGCGGTCGCTTTCGCGCGAGCTCGGCGACTACGGCATCGCGGTCAATTCGCTCTCGCCCGGTTACATTCTCAGCGATACCGGTCTGGAAAACACCACCCATGTCGAGGAGGAGAGGGCGCCGGTGCGTAATTCCCGCGCCTTCAAGCGCGACGGTTATCCGGACGATCTCACCGGCACGCTGCTGTTTCTTGCCTCCAGCGATAGCGATTTCGTGACCGGACAATCGATCGTGGTGGACGGCGGCTCGGTCAACAACTAGAGAATATAGTTCTGCCTCAGCCGCTCTGGCAGAATAATAACACTCGCCACGCTTGGGCTCTGGAGGGTACCGCCATGACTTACAGCCTCGATCAGTACGTGCAAGACCTGCGCACAATCACCGCGCAGGAAGCCGATCCGGAAAAGATCACCGAGCGCGTCGAACCGCTCGCCAAGAAATTCGTCAATTCGCCGGGCTGGTTCCGGCCGGAATATCGCGAATGCGATGAGCAACAGGGCTTCAGCCTGCACATGCTGCACGAAGAGCCCAATCACGACCTCGCCGTCTTTTTGATCTCGTGGCTGCCCAACCGCGGCACGCTGCCGCACAACCACAAGACCTGGGCGGTCGTCGTCAACATGGAAGGCGAGGAGCAGGAAATCAGCTATGACCGGCGCGACGACGGCAGCAAGCCGGGTTTTGCCGATTTAAAGCGCGGCGAAGTTCATGTGATGAAGGGTGGCGATGTGGCGCGCTGTTACCCCGAGCACATCCACAGCGTCTGGAACGTCGGCAAGGACATCGCGATGTCGCTGCACACCTACGGTCGCCACATCAACCACACCGGCCGCTCCGAATTCGACCCGGAAACGAAGGTCGAGCGGCCGCTTCGGCTCAAGATCGAGGAAGGCGAACTGGCGAAGACCTAGGTCGCGTACTCACAAAGCCGGTGCTGTAAGCACCGGAAACGGACATTGGCCACCTGTCCGACAACCGGTCATCATGTAGCGCCCGGCTTTCGTTTCTGACCGAGCATCGCTAGCGCTCTTTGAAGCAGACGGCGCGTGCGTTCCGTCGTTTCTTGGTTGATCGCATCGAGATCGACGAAAATTTCGACGCCTGCCGCTTGCTCGCGGAGCACATGGGGTTGCTCTTCATCCTCAGCCAGCCCATCGACCGCGTAAGGCACAACTTCGCGACTGATCCCTTTCATGGAAATCGGGGGAAGCGGATGTGCTCGCACGACGTCGCGAACGAGCGCATAGGATTCATAAGACATCACAATGCTGCCGGGCTCGGCAATTTGTTGCAGGCGCGCCGCCAAATTCGCTTCGGCTCCGATGATGGTGTAGTCCATCCGATCGGAGCTGCCGAAATTACCGACATTGCAATAGCCGGTGTTGATGCCCATGCGCGCGCGAAATGGGTTCTCGATACCACGCCCCCGCCATTCGATATTGAGCTGCGTCAGCCGATTTTGCATGTCGATCGCCATTTCGAGGCATGCGCGCGCATCTTCCGCCGCCCCTTTTGTCTCCGGGTCGCCGAAGAACAAAAGCATGGCGTCACCGATGAACTTGTCGACGGTTGCGCCGTGGCGGGTCGCGATATTCGACATCTCGGTAAAATATTCATTTACCAGCGCGGTCAGGTCTTCAGGCTGCAATCGTTCGGTGATTGAAGTGAAGTCCTTGATATCGGAGAAAAAGATCGTAAGGCGCTTGCGCTCGGTCGCAATCGCTACATCGCGTTGGCCGGAAAAAATACTCTTGTAGATTTGGGGAGAGATGTATTTGGAAATTTTTGTCGAAACTGAAGAAAGAAATTCGCTTGATTCACGAAGCTCGCTCGTGCGTGTTTCGATTTTCTTTTCCAGGTCGGTATGCGATTCCTGCAAACGGCCGGCCATGTCGTTGAATTGATCGGCCAGCGTCTCCAACTCGTCCCCCGTACGGAGCGAAATACGCTGCGACAGATTGCCTGCGCCGAACCGGGCGGCGCCCTCGCGCAAGATTTTAATGGGCACCACCATACGGCGCGCCAAGAACAAGCCACTCAGCAAAGCGAGCACGAGACCGCCGGCAAGCAAGCCACCGGTTCGTTCGAGCGAGGCGTACAAGGGGGCGTAGGCTTCGCTCAGCGGTAATTCGACGAAGACCAGCCAGCCCAGCCGTTCGACCGGCGCGTAAGCGGCCAGCACCGGCCGGCCTTGCAAGTCTGTCGCTTCGTCCACGCTGTTTCTCTGCCGTCCGTCCAAGCCGGCACGCGCCGCTTTGACCTGTTGCAGATGCGCCAGATTGCTGTTGCGCAACACTAGGCTGATGTCCGGATGCGCGATCAAACGCGATTCCGCGTCGATGACATAAGCCTTGCCGTGCTCGCCGATCTTTATCTGCGAAACCACATCCCAGATGAATTTGAGATTGACCTGGGCGACGCTGACGCCGGAGGCGCGTTGCACGCCGACGAGTGCGAGCGTCATGTAGGGCTCGGACCCGCGTCGGAAAAATACCGGCCCGTAGTAGACTTTGTTTGCGACCGCCTTGATGAACTTTGGGTCTTTAGAGTAATCGATATTGCTGCCGATGACGTCCAGCGCGAGACGCGACACGCGTAGCTGCTCGTGGCCGGTCGGATCAAGTTCAGTAATTTCGGTTATAGCCGGCACTTGCCGCAGCAAGCGCAAGCAATCGAACCGGCGTTGCTCGAGCATCCCGGGCGACCATGGGAGCTGAGTGGTCCAGCCAAGCTGTCTTTGGATTTCTACTATGAATAACGCGATTTTCTCCGCGGCCGCAGCGGCCTGTCCCTGCTGGATGCGAATGAGTGAAGCGTTGTGCTCGCGATAGGAAAACCAGACCTCAAACGCGCCGCTCGAAATCAGCGCGATCGAAACCACGGCGGCGAACAACGCGACGTATTTCGCAAACAGACGCCCACGCAGGCGTCGTTCGCTGGCGCCGGGTTCGGAAGTGCGCGGGGTCACTCGACCACCTCGTCGGTGCGGACGAGCAGCGACGGCGGCACGGTCAGGCCGAACTCTTTGGCGGTCTTGAGGTTGATGACCAGACGGTACTCGGTCGGCTCCTGGAACGGCAGATCGGCGACCTTGGCGCCGTTCAAGATTCGATCGACGTAGACTGCGGTGCGTTCATATTCCTCGCCCACGTCGCTTCCATACGACATCAGCGCGCCGTCTTTTACCTCGAAGCCATAGCTGTGCATGGTGGGTAAATTGCGAACGAGACTTTCATCGATGATCGAGCGGCGGTTCCTGATGGTCAATGGATCGGCGCCCACGATGACGGCCGCTGCGTGCTCGTTTTCCGCCTTCTCGATCGCAAGCGAGATATCGGCAGCCGTCGTCACCGGAAAAACCAAAAGGTCGACCTTGAGCGTCGCGGCCGCTCGGCGCGTACGTTCGACGATCAGCCGATGCTGCGCATTTGTCGGAACCCACAAGAGCGCCACTTTGTCCGCCTTAGGGATCATTTCGCGCAGCAATTCGAGCCGTTTGCCGGCCACCGTATCGTTGCCGGTCGTGAAGCCGGTGACGTTGCCGCTCGGGTGGGCAACACTGTTTGTGAGTCCGAGACCGACCGGGTCCCCGATCAGTGATAGGACAATCGGGATATCCCGTGTTGCATCGACGAGTGCGCGCGCGGCTATCTCAGTTGCGGAGACGATCACGGCCGGCTGCCGTGCGACCAATTCTTGCGCAAGCTGAGGAATTCGCTCGACCTGGCGGTTCGCGACACGAATGTCATAGGCAATGTTGGCGCCTCTGACATAACCGAGCTTCGCCATGGCATCGATCAGGTTGCGGGCGCCGGGTGTATCGCCGGCCGGGAAAAGCACGCCAATATGCTGCATGCGGGATTGAGCGTGCAGCGCCGGGCTCCGTGCGGCGAACGCTAGCGCGGTCGCCGCGGTGCCGCCGACAAGCGTGATGAAATCGCGCCGCCTCATGTTGCCGTCATCCAATGCTTCAAAAGCATGGCGTCGACCAAACTATAGCACGTCCGGAGATGCCGGAATGGGGGGTGTCGCGGCAGGATCAAGCGATGAAAGATGCAATCAATTGCTGGCGCGTATGTCAGCGACCGGTCATTGGCAAAAATCGACCGATGTCCGTTAGGTATCAATCGCGGCCAATGCACCGCAGCGCGACAGGGCAAAAAGCAAGACCGCCCTGCGGCGGTCCTTTTAAATCCAATCAGGCAATTTGATCAGACTGCTGCATTAGTTGCAGCGGGCTTCCACTTCCTACGCCAGTGGAGCAGACCCAATGTTCCCAGGCCGGTGACGAACATTGGAAGCGTGGCAGGCAGCGGCGTCGCAACCGAACTCCCTTCGAAGCCTGAGACAAACGCCAAGTCGAATCCAGGCGAGGCGCCGCCAGCATCCAGTCCGACAATTTTCACGGCGTTCACGTGCCCGGTGTAACCGATGATGTCCAAGTCGAGTGCAGTCAAAGTGTTCCCAAATGCTTTTCCGAGAAACGTAAAGGTTAGACCGAAGTTCGACGAAACGTAAACGTCGGCGACTTCGAGACCGTCTCCCGGCTCTTCGATATAAATATCATTGCCGGGTCCGTTGATGATGTAGCCGGTGACGAAGCCCAGGGTTATATAAGAGCCGGTCGGAAGCGAGACGAATGTGCCGGCGTAGCCATCCGCCGCATAAGAAAGCGGAACGGACTTTGGACCAGTCGTGTCTCCGCCGTAAGGGCCTACTAGAGGACCGGCGCCCGAATCATAAAAATCGATTACATGAGTTGCGTAAATCGTCGTCGCCTGCGCGGACGAGAACGCAAGGGTGAATATCCCTGCCAGAAATAGCGCCAATGCGCGCATGATTGCCCCCAACATCAACGCCACGGCAGAAATTAAGCACAAGGGAGCAAAGCAAATTGCGAGAAAGTTGCGAAAAAATTGCGAAAGACGCCTTCTCACATGTCGACTTCGCCTTCGACAACGAGCGCAACGTCTACGTCTACCCCGCGGAAAAGCGGCTGACGACCTCAGGCAGCGGCGCCCCGACCGTGTTCTGCGCTATCGGGTAAGCAAACGGGACGACCAGGTCTACGCGCTCAAGCCACAGTGCTGTCCGAAGGCGCCTTCACGCAAGATCCAACGTGACATCAACGAGGGTGCCCGCGGTCACGCTCGTGCCCCGATGGAAACGCCTGAGTTCGGCAAATCCCGCGATGAGCGCAAGAAAGTGGAAATGGGTTTTGCGCACCTAAAGGTCCATCACCACTTCGAGCGTATCGTCACTCGCTACGATAAATTTGCTGCCAACTATCCTGCCTTTATCAAACTTGCGTTTATCCGCATTTGGCTACGGACTTATGAGTTCAAGACTTGGTCTGGAAGACGGTTCGGCGATCGCGGCGCGATTGCCTTCACCGAAGCCATTGGTACGGCAAAAGATATTTAGTTACAGTTATTTGTGCCCAATCGGTCGGTGCCGTATTCCGTCCAAGGTCAATCCGTCGTATATTAGTTACAAATAGAACGAGTTTTCCAAGGAGAAACGCCATGGCGGTCGCAGCAGTCCAGGAACCCGGGTCCAAGCACAATCTTCAGGGCGCCCGGCAGGCGTATTACGAAAAGATTTCCAAGTACCATCTCGCGCCTCTGTGGGAGGTGCTGAAAGGTTTGGTGACGCCGGAGCCGAAGACCCAGATGGTGCCGGCGCTGTGGAAGTTCCCCGAGGTCGAGAAACTGATGCTCGAAGCCGGTGAGGTGATCACCGCCGAGGAAGCCGAGCGCCGCGTGCTGGTGCTGGAGAATCCCGGCGATCCCGGCAATTCGCGTATCACCAATTCGCTGTTCGCCGGCATTCAATTGATCATGCCGGGCGAAATCGCCGACGCGCATCAACACGTCGCCTCCGCCATTCGCTTCATGCTCAAGGGTCGCGGTGCATACACCGCGGTCGAAGGCGAGAAGTCGAACATGGAGCATGGCGATTTCATCATCACCGCCAACTGGGCGCCGCACGATCACGGCAATCCCGGCAAGGAGCCGGCGATGTGGCTCGACGTGCTCGACATGCCGACCATCAACCACTTTCAGACGTCGTTCGCCCACCACTTCGACGAGAAGATGCAGAACGTCAATCACGAGGACGGTGACTCGTTCGAGCGCTACGCCATGGGCGTGCTGCCGGACGGCATGCCGGCGGTGACCAACCGTACGCCCGTGATCAACTATCCCTACGCCAAGATGAAGCCGATTCTAGAACGGCTGAAGAAGACCGGCGACGTCGACAAGCGTCACGGCGCGCGCGTGCACTACGCCAACCCGATCAACGGCGGGCCGGTGCTGCCGACCATGGGCGCCTGGCTCTCGCTGCTGCCGAAGGGCTTCAAGGGCGAACCCTACCGCTCCACCGACGGCACCGTGTTCGCGGTGGCGGAAGGCAAGGGCAAGACCGTCATCGACGGCAAGCCGTTCGAATGGGGTGTCAACGACGTGTTCGTGGTGCCGCCGTGGAAGCAGTATCATCACGAGGCCGGCGGCGAAGACGCCGTGTTGTTCTCGATTTCCGATAAGCCCGCGCAGGAAGCGCTCGGCATCTGGCGGGAAGGCAAGTAAGCGTCAGTTCGTCAAACTGTCATCAGCGATCACGGCCGTGCCTTTCGGGGTGCGGCCGTTCCTTATCCGCGGGGCTGTGGATGACACGGCGCTGAGCGGAACCGCGGGCGTCTTCGCCCAATTTCGGCTTTAAAGTTCATGCCGATGCGGCTATTGCTCTGCCGGCGATTTTGCACAGAGCGAAATCGAGGCTGGGCTGCGCGCTATAAGGAACCGGCGGGTGCGACGCCGCTAGCGGCCTGACCGGAAAGCCAGTGGAGGACCTGATGCAGATGCAAGAGCTCATGGCCGGCCATGGTGTGCTGACGGCGGCGCGGACAGGCGAGGGCCGCGATCTGGTGATCCTGCACTCGCTGCTGGCCGACCGTCACGCCTTCGATCCGGTGTTGCCGGCGCTGGCCGCAAAACACCGCGTCACGCTGATCAATCTGCCAGGCTTCCACGGCTCGCAGCCAACTCCCTTGGCGCTGATGGACGCCTATGTGGCCACGGTCGAGGACGGCTTCGACGAATTCGATATCGGCAAAGATGCCATCCTCATCGGCAACGGCTTCGGCGGCACCGTCGCGCTCGCCTTCGGTATCGCGCACCCCGAACGCATCGCCAAGCTGGTTCTGAGCGATGCCGCCGCCTGCTTTCCGCCCGACGGACGGCAGGCTTTCGCCGTGATGGCGCAAAAGGTCGCCGAGAACGGCCTCGGCGCGGTGGCCGAAATCGCCGCCAAGCGCGTGCATTCTCCGGCTTATCTGAAAAGCCATCCGGAAGCGATCGCGCAACGCAAAGACGTGCTGCTCGGCATCGATCCGAATGGCTTTGCGGCGGCGTGCAAGATCTTGCAGGAAACCGATTTGACGCCGCTGCTGCATCATCTGCGCGTGCCGACTTTGGTGGTTTGCGGCGAACTCGACCAGGCGACGCCGCCGGCGCTGAACAAGGTGATCGCCGAGAAAGTCGCCGGTGCGAAATACATCGAATTGCCCGGTTGCGGCCATTGCCCGCCGCTCGAACAGCCGGACGCCTTTCTGAAAGCGATCGGCGCCTTCGTGGAGCTCTAGCCAAGCGCCTTGAGCACAGCGCCGGCGATCGCCGCCGTGCCGTCGCTGCCGCCATATTCCATCGGCTTGATGCCGCCCGCATAAACTTGGTCGACCGCTCGTTCGATGCGCAACGCCGCGTCCGCCGCCGGCGGATGGTCGTGCTTGTCGGCGAGCCAGTCGAGCAACATCGCCGCCGACAGGATCATGGCGGTCGGGTTGGCCTTGCCCTGTCCCATGATGTCGGGCGCGGTGCCGTGGCAGGGCTGGAACACCGCATGCGTGTCGCCGATGTCGGCCGACGGCGCGATGCCGAGGCCTCCGATCAGGCCGGCGGCGAGATCGGAGAGGATGTCGCCGAACATGTTCTCCATCACCATCACGTCGAAGTCCCAAGGGCGGCGCACCATCAGCGCGGCGCAGGCATCGACATAAAGCTTGTCGGTCGCAACGCTGGGAAATTTAGCCTTGCGCGCGTCGAAAATCTCGCGCTGCCAGTTGAAGGCTTTGAAGACATTGGCCTTGTCGACCAAAGTGAGACGGCCGGGGCGGCCGCGGCTTTTGCGTCGCTCGGCCAGATGCAGCGAGAAATCAAACAGCCGTTCGGTCTTGTTGCGCGTCACCACGAGCGTCTCGCGCGCTTCGTCTTGCGTCACCACGCCCTTGCCCATGGAGGCGAACAGGCCTTCGGTCAATTCACGGATCAACACAAAGTCGATGCCGTGCTCGTGGGCGCCGACGATCGGACTTGGCACGCCGGGGATCAGCCGTGCGGGCCGCACACCGGCGTAGAGATCGAAAATGAAACGCAGTTCCACCTGCGGCATGATCTCGGTGTTGTCGGGGTAGCGCACGCTGGGCAGGCCGCAGGCACCGAGCAGAATGGCGTCTGCCTCCTCGCAAAGCTTGATGGTCGAGTCCGGCATCGACTTGCCGGCCTCCTTGTAGTGGCCGGCGCCGGCGGCGCCCTCGGTAAAGCGGAAGGCGAGGCTCGGTGTCGTCTGTTCGATGCGCTGTAAAATCTCGAGCGTCGGCGCCATCACCTCCGGTCCGATGCCGTCTCCCGGCAGGACGGCGATGTGGAAGGCGGTGTTGGCGGACATCGGGATTCCTTGGGATGGTATTCGGTGGGACGGGCGGCTAATCAATACGTCTGCGCGCCCGCGCGCAAGGGAGCAAGCGATGCCTCGATTTTCGGCTCACCTCGGCTATCTCTTCACCGATCGCCCGCTGTTGCAGCGCATCGATGCCGCCGCCGCGGCCGGTTTCAAGGCGATCGAGGGCCGCTTCCCGGATGGTGTGCCGGCCGATCAATTCAAGGCCGCGCTCGAGCGCAACAAGGTGAGCGCGCTCGGCATCAACACGCCGACGGGCGGCGACGACGAGTTCGGCTTTTGCGCCGTACCCGGCCGCCAGGCCGACTGGAATAAATCCTTTGCCGACGCGCTCGATTACGTCACCGCCGTCGGCGCCAGCGCCATTCACTGTCTGGCCGGCAAGGTCGATCCGTCTACGCGCGCCGAGGCCGAGACCGTGTTCGTCGAGAACCTCAAGCGTGCTGCCGATTTGGCAGCCGAGAAGAACATCAAGCTCTATATCGAGCCGATCAATCCACGCGACATGCCCGGCTATTTTCTCAACGACGTGGAGCATGCCGCCGACATCATCGCCAAGGTCGGCCGGCGGAATGTGTGGCTGCAATACGATTTCTATCACGTCCAGATCGTCAGCGGCGACCTGATCAAGCGCTTCGAGAAGCACCAGAAGATTATCGGCCACCTCCAATGTTCGCAGGTGCCGGTGCGGCACGAACCCGATGGTGAGGGCGAGATCAACTATCCCTTTGTGTTCGCGGAGATCGACCGGCTTGGTTACAAGGGCTGGATCGGGGCGGAATACCGCCCGCGCGGGCGTACCGAGGACGGTCTGTCTTGGGCAAAGCCCTACGGCGTCTTTCCGGAGCGGCCGAACATTGACCTGAAAGCGTGAGCTTTTTTACTTTGCCGCCGTTCGGCGCATTGCTAGGTTCAGTTCATGTTCGGACGGGGAAAGACATCGCAAGACGTGCCGCCGGCGCCTAACACGCTGAAGGACGCCGTGCACGAGGCGCGCATCGAAGCGGCCGAGCGCTCCGCCGTGGTGGTCGACCTGCGCGACGCCGAAGTCGCCCGCCTCGAATTGCTCAACGAGGCGCTCGATCCCGTTTTCAAGGACATCCCCGCCGACGTCGACCTGTTCGACCGCGGCATCAGCCGGGGCGACGTGCCGCGGCTGTGGATCGACGTCATCGCGCATGTCGCGATGGGCCGCGACAAGCGGCAATATCGCTTCCTGCAGGACACCCGTTACGGCCGCGCCGTGCTGGCGGAATCCTACGACATCCCGGCGATCGTGCATGCGGTGACGCGCTACGTGGCGCGCCGGCTGATCGAGCGCGAGCGCGCGCTCGCCGACGATGTGCCGTTCGGACAGGCGACCGCGCAGAAGATGGTGGAGCATGAGCAGCGGCGCGGCCGCATGCGGGCGTTGCGCACGTTCATCTACGGCGTGATTGTGGGCGTCGCCGCGATTGTCGCTTTCGCCCTGTTCAGCCGGCCCGGTCCTTAAGCCAGCATCATTCGCTTCTGTTCGGAAATATTGCCGGCAGCATCGATGCCGCGCGCGCTCATCTCGCAACGCCAGGCGCCCGCCGATCCGTCGATGGCATAGAGATTGTAGCCGGCGGCGTTCTTGGTCGTGCCGGGCGCCGCCGATGCCGATGGCACGCCGATCGCCGGCACGCGCGTGCCATCCGGTCCTGCCAGCCAGTTGAGCATGGCGAGATGATCGTGGCCGTGCAGCAGCAGGTCCGCGCCATGCGTAGCGACGACGCGCAACAGCGCGTCGGCATCGCGCAGGCGTCGGTGCCGCTTGGCGGCACTCACGGGTGGGTGGTGGACCATCACCACGCGAAACACATCTTCGTTTTTGAGTGAGCCGAGCAGGTCCGCGAAGCGGGCGAGTTGCCGCGCGCCGACCAGGCCGGTCGCCATCAGCGGCGCCGTCGGCACGCCGCTCGACAGGCCGATCAGCGCGAGTGGTCCGCGCCGGCGCAGATAGGGAAATTCATTCGTGCCATCATCGCCGCGCATATGGCCGCCCCATTGCGCGGCCGCGTAGGCGCTCGCGCGCCGAACGTAAATATCGTGATTGCCCGGCACGAAGCTCACATCGCTTGCGCTGCCGAGCGCATCGAGCCAGGCGCGTCCGGCGCGGAATTCGGCCGCCGTTGCGATATTGGCGATGTCGCCGGTGACGGCGATGTGGTCGGGCTTTTGCGCCTTCAGATCGGCGACGATTCTTTCCAGCGTTGCCGCATCGTAAATCAAATGCCGCTTGCGCCGCCAGTTGAAATAACCGGTCGCGCGTTTGCCCACCAGCTCGGACCAGCGTGGCTTTTGCAGCGGCGCCAGATGCGGATCGGACAGATGAGCGAGAACGTACGCCATGCGCGCAAGCGTACTACGAACTCCCGATCAAAATACCGGCGATGAAAACCAGCGCGCCGCCAAAGGCAATCTGGAAGGTGGCGGAGACAAACGGCGTATCCATGTAGCGGTAGCGGATGTAGGAAATGGCGCCGAGCTCGATCACGACCACGATGATCGATATCACCGTCGCCGTCCAGAAATGCGGAATGAGATAGGGCAGGGTATGGCCGAGCCCGCCGACCATGGTCATCAGCCCGCAAACGGTGCCGCGCAGCCACGGCGCACCGCGGCCGGTGAGTGAGCCGTCGTCGGAGAGCGCTTCCGCAAAACCCATGGAAATTCCGGCGCCGACCGAGGCGGCCAAGCCCACCAGGAAAGTTGCCCAAGTATTGTGAGTGGCAAAGGCGGCGGCGAACAACGGCGCCAGCGTCGACACCGACCCGTCCATCAGGCCGACCAGACCAGGCTGCACATATTGCAGCACGAACATGCGGCGCGCCGTCTCTTCCTCGACCTCGCGGGCTCCCGGCGTGAGGATTGTCTTCTGTAGCTTGCCGGCCAGATGCTCGTGATCGGACTCAGCTTCCGCCAGCTTGATCAGCAGCTCCCTCATCGAGGCATCGCGCGCTTGTTCTGCCGCCTTGCGGTAATAGCGTTCGGCCTCGAATTCCATGTTCTCGGCAAACTTGCGCACCTCCTCGAGTCCGAGCGGGCGCATGAGCCAGAGCGGCTGCTTGGGGTGCAGAAAGCCCTTCACGTCCTGGCGGCGGATCAGCGGAAGGTATTCGCCGAATTTCTCGCGATAGAGGTCGTAGAGCATGCTGCGATGGTGCACCTCTTCCTCGGCCATCTCGTCGAAGACCTTGGCGGAGGCGGGAAACTGTTCGCGCAAGCCCTCGGCGAATCCGCGGTAAATGCGGCTGTCCTCTTCCTCGTTGGTGATGGCGAGCGCCAGCACCTCCTGCTCGGTCAAATCGGAGAAATTCTTCACTTGCGTCCTCACGTCCTGTGGGGCTGGCGCGATATATATTGGAATTGCTCTAAATAACAAACCCCGCTGTAATAGTTTTGCTCGAAATCCGAACGATGTTGTCTGGCATGAATCGCCGGGGCCCAACGATGCGACTAAATCGACTGCGACGTGCGCTTGAGCCGGTCATCCGGCCGACAATGCATCTTTACTGGCGTTTTGCGCGGCCGGCGACGCTCGGCGCTCGCGCCATGGTGATCGACGGCAAGGACCGCATCTTCCTGGTGCAGCACTCCTATGTGGACGGCTGGCATCTGCCGGGCGGTGGCGTGGAGGTCGGCGAGAGTATGCAGGAGGCGTTGGCGCGCGAACTCGTCGAGGAATGCAACATCAAGCTGACCGCGGTGCCGCGCCTGTACGGCGTCTACTTCAACAAGCGCGCGTCGCGGCGCGATCACGTGGCGCTGTTCGTCGTGCGCGATTTCGTCCAGGATGAGCCGCCAAAGCCTAACTACGAGATCATCGCGCACGGCTTTTTCGCGCGCGATGCGCTGCCGCACGGCATCACGCGCGGCACCCGCGCGCGCATTGCCGAAGTGTTCGACGGCGTGACGACCAGCGAGTTGTGGTGACCCCCGTCTATCACGCGGGTGAGTGAGAGGTGTCCGATGCCGGCCAGGGATTGGCTGCCAGCCGCTGCCCGCTCGGCGGCCGTCGACCGGAAGCTCAAATCCGGAGACGTCCTGTTTCGACTTGGCGACAAGACCGCCGGGCTTTACGAGGTGCTCGCCGGCCGTGTTCGGCTTTCGCGCGTCGACCGTGGCGGCCGCGAAATTATTCTTTTCGTCGCCGGTGCCGGCGACACGATTGCCGAGGCGTCGCTGTTCTCGCCTGCCTACCATTGCGACGCGATCGCTTCGAGTGATGCGACGGTGCGCCTTTATCCGAAGGCGGCGGTGCTTGCGAGTTTCGACAAGGACCCGAAGGTCGCGCAGACGTTCACCGCCACGCTGGCGCGCCAAGTGATGAACCTGCGCACCCGGCTCGAACAACGCAATATCCGCTCCGCGCGCGAACGCGTGCGTCATTTTCTCACGCTCAATACCGAGGCCGACGGCCGCACGGTCGTCTTGCGCGGCTCTTTGAAAGACATCGCCGCCGAACTCGGCCTGGCCCACGAGGCGCTTTACCGCACGCTCGCCGCCCTCGAACGCGCGGGCGAAATCAAGCGCGCGCGCGGCAAGATTACGTTTGTCCGTCGGGGCCGCACATAATTACATATGATCGAGATCATATCTGGAAACGCGCGCATATTCTAGAATGCGTCTCGTCGTCACAGAGGGCGTAATGAACCGTTTTGGCACGATCCTGTTTTTGGCGGGCTTTCTGGCCGGACCGCAGACGGCGGCCGCTCAGAACGACATGCATATGCAGCACATGCAGCAATCGAATCCTCCGGCTGCAACCGCGATGTCCCGGGGCGGCGAAAGTGACGATTCGCGAGAATTCGTCCGTCTGCCTGTGCCCATGCAAGAGCACATGCTCGGCAATATGCGCGATCACCTTGTCACGTTGAATGACATCATCGGCCACGTCGCCGACGGCCAGTTCGATGCGGCGGCCAAGTTGTCCGAGCAGCGCTTGGGGATGAGCTCGCTGTCGCTGCACGGTGCGGCTCATTTGGCGCCGTTCATGCCGAAGCCGATGCAGGATGCCGGCACCGGCATGCACCGGGCCGCCAGCCGTCTGGCGATCACGCTGCAAAATGCCGCCGTGTCGCCGTCGCTCGACACGATGAAAGAGGTCAATCGCGGCCTGCACGACGTTACCACCGCCTGCACGTCCTGCCATGCCAGCTATCGCATTCGCTGAGATGGTCGGGGGAAAGATGCCTTCACCAAAACGTGAGCGTATCGCGTTACCGGCCGGTGTGGCGTTTGATGTGGATCATGACGGGCCGCATGTGTAGAGGTAATTTCGACAAAATTGGCGGGCAAGCAACGGGTAGCTTGGTAGGCCTGATCAAATGTATCGCTTGAGCATTTGGCTGATTGCGATCGTCTTCGTTTTTAACGGAGCGGCGTCGCTGGCGTTGGTCGATCTGCCGTCGGCGCCGGCGTTGAGTGCTCACGAGCATCAAGGCGGGCATGCTGATCATATTTCTGACGGCGTCGCGTCGGATCACGATCTCCACGCCGGCAACCACAAGCACAACGACAATTGCATGAAGTGTTGCGGCGTGTGCAATATTGCCAAATTGATACCCGACATCGCGGCAACTCCATTCATATTTGCCTATGCGTCCATTACGTTCAGCATAGGTCGGCACGATCTCGTTGGTCATCTCGTCGCTCTCGACCCCGACATTCCCAAAGCTGTCGTCTGAAACGAACCGCATCGCCTGGGCGATGCACGTCACACGACTAATTTTGGGGGCGCGAATCCAAGGAGTCTCGCAATGCGCACTCTACGCAATGGAATATTTGCCACGGCTGTCACAGTCGCGGCCATCGGTCTCATGAATCCTGTAAACGCCCAGCCCTATGGCGGCGGCGGTTACGGGTCGGGTTACGGCATGATGGGTGGCGGTTACGGTCAAGGCTACGGTCCCGGTGCAATGATGGGACAGGGCTACGGCCCGGGCATGATGGGCGGCTACGGCCACGGCTGGGGCGGCGGTCCCGGGATGATGGGGGGCGGATACGGCCCCGGTTGGGGCGGCGGCGGTCCGGGCTGGATGATGCACGGAGGATATGGTCGCGGATACGGCCAGGGTCCGGGCATGTTGTACGGCTACGGCCCCGGCAATCAAGGCAACCTCAACCTCGGCATCGATCAGGTAAAGCAATATTTCGAGCGGATGATCCGCAACCCGAACCTGAAAGTCGGCGACGTGAAGGAAAAGGATGCCAACACGATCGTGGCGGAGGTCGTCACCAAGCAAGGCAACTCGCTGGTGCAACGACTCGACGTCAATCGCCACAATGGATTCATCCAGCCGGAGCAATGATCATGGGATACGGATACGGAGGATATGGGCCCGGAATGATGGGCGGGTGGGGCGGCTACGGCTGGGGTTACGGATTGATCCACACAGCGGTATCGGTCGCAGTTATCGTCGCCGTCGTTTTGCTCGTGATCTGGGCTGTCCGCTCTTTGGCGGGCAGCGGAGGTCATGGCCCGCACGTGCGGCGCTCCACCGGCCTCGACGTGCTCGAAGAGCGCTATGCGCGCGGTGAAATCAACCGCGACGAATATCTGCAGAAGAAAAAAGATATCGGCGGCTGATCAGCCGAACCGCGCCCGATCGTGCGGTGCGGAGAAGTCAAGCTGCGGCCCGACCGGGACAATCCCGGTCGGGTTTACTTGTCTCTGGCTGCCGTAATAGTGCCGTTTGATCTGTTGCAGATTCACGGTCTCCGCCACGCCGGGCTGTTGATAGAGATCGCGCACGTAGTTTGACAGGTTCGGATACTCGTAGATGTGCCGCCAGTTGCACTTGAAGTGCGAGTAGTAGACCGCATCGAAGCGGATCAGCGTGCAGAAAAAGCGCCAGTCGGCTTCGGTGATCGTGCTGCCGGCGAGGTAGCGGTGCTGTGACAATATCTGTTCGATCTCGTCGAGCGTGTCGAACACATTGCGGAACGCCTGCTCGTAGGCCTCCTGCGAGGTGGCAAAGCCCGCACGATAGACGCCGTTGTTCACATTGGCGTAGATCAGGTCGTTGAGCCGGTCGATTTCGGCACGCAACGGCTCCGGATAGTAGTCGGTGTGTACATTGGTGAAGGCATCGAACGCCGTGTTGAGCATGCGGATGATTTCCGACAACTCGTTGTTGACGATCGTCTTGCGCTTCTTGTCCCACAACACTGGCACGCTCACCCGGCCGGTATATTTCGCATCGGCCAGGAGATAGATCTCGGAGAGCTTGCTCTTGCCGTTGACGGAGTCGCCGTCCGAGCCGGTGGCCTGATCGAAGGTCCAGCCGTCCGTCAGCATGTCAGGCGAGACGCTCGACATCGAGATCACGTTTTCCAGGCCTTTCAGCTTGCGAAAAATGATGGTGCGGTGCGCCCAGGGGCAGGAATAGCCGACATAAAGGTGATAACGCCCGCTCTCGGCGGCAAAGCCGGCTTCGCCGGAGGGACCGGGGCTGCCGTCGGGCGTCACCCAGTTGCGGTAACTGGTCGTCGGCCGCACGAACTGCCCACCCTTGGTGCGCACACCGTCCTGCTGCCAGACGCCATCGACTAAGAGGCCCATGCCGCGCTCCTCCCTCGGTTCACCCCGTCATTTAGGCTGTTGGCAGCCAAATGGCCACCACCGATGGACCAGAATCGGGGCAAATGCTAATCGGCTCGGCTGGCGCATGATCCCGAAAAGTGGGAACCGGTATTCGGAAAAGATCATGCGCAAGCAAAATGTTAGGTGAGAAGAGCGATTCAAGTCGAACGGACTGTGCTCTCATGAGCGAGCTCTCCCTGACCATCCTGCCGGAGACGGCCGACGACGCGCTTGCGATCGAGCGGCTGCACGAGCGCACCTTCGGCCCCGGCCGCTACGCGCGCAGCGCCTACCGTTTGCGCGAGGGGCGCGGGCATGTGCTCGATCTCTCCTTCACCGCGCGTATCGGCTCGCTGCTGGTCGGCTCGCTGCGGCTGACGCCGATCTGCATCGGCGAAGCACCGGCGCTGCTGTTGGGTCCGCTGACGGTCGAGCCGCCGTTTCGCGAGCGTGGCGTGGGCACAGCCCTTATTGAGCGTGCGCTCGAGGATGCCAAGGCGGCCGGACACAAATTGGTGGTGCTGGTGGGCGATGAGCCGTTCTACGGCAAGAGCGGCTTCAAACGCATTCCCAAAGGCCAGGTGAAATTTCCGGGCCCCGTCGATCCGGCGCGGTTGCTGGTGGCGGAACTCAGCGCCGGCGCCTTCGAGGGTGTGCAGGGCATGGTGCGGCCGGACTGGGACGCTTAGCGGCCTCGACGCGCTATTTAAGCGGGTCGGCGTCAGCGGACCCTCGCGCGCCATTGAAAAGGTCGCGTCAGCGACCTTCGCGTGCCATTGAAAAGGTCGCGTCAGCGACCTTCGCGCGCCCATGTCGCCGCCAGCGAGCCGACCAGCAACAACAGGCCGAGGAAGCCGGCGAAGATTGGCAGCACGCCGATGCCGCGCACCACCGACACCTCCCGCATCTTCAGCCCGATCCAGTCGTCGCCCTTGAACGTGGTCGCGGTCCGCACCGGCACAATGCGCGGAATGGTCAGCGAATTGCCGTTCGCAAGCCGCCGCGCGCTGCCGCCCGTTGCGTCGACGATCTTGCTCAGCACATTGGTGGTCGAAGTCACTTCGGCGAACTCGCGTGGATTGGCCGGGCCGACATTGGCCAATGCGGTGAGCTTGCCGTCGGTCGCGCGCCACAGGCCGAGCTCCTTGGCGCTGAAGGAGGCGCGCCACAGGCCGGGCTCGACCGCCGCTAGATTGACGTTTGAGCGTTTTCCGGTCGGCGAGGTGAGCGTCACTTCGTTGACGGTATCGGCCATGGTCTGGCGCTGCACGGTGACGTCACGCCCGCGCACGATCAGGCGCAAGGCTTCTTCTTCGAGGTCGGGCTGCTTCATCAGCCAATGCGATAGCCGTCGCAGCAGCGCGAGATGCGGGCCGCCACCCTCAAAGCCGCGCGCCCACAGCCAGATGTGATCGGAGAGCAGCATGGCGACGCGGCCCTTGCCCTCGTGCGCCAGCACCAGAAGCGGCTTGCCGTCCGGTCCTTCCATCACCGCCTGGCCGTTGGTGCGCCTGGCGTCGACCAGGCGAAACCATTGGCTCCAATGCGGCGGGTTGCTGTCGGAGCCCTTCAGCCCGCGCGTCACCGGATGGCGCTGGCCGAATTGCGTCAGCCGCGCGCGGAAACTTCGTTCGGTCACCTGACCGCTCGGCTCCGCCGGCAAAATCGCGTCGAGCGGCGTGCGCCAGATGCTGGTCTGGCTGGCATAGTCGGGCCCGGCCGCGATCAGTACCGCACCGCCGTCACGCACGTATTTCGCGATATTGTCGAAATAGATCATCGGCAGCACACCCTGGCGGGCGTAGCGGTCGAAGATGATGAGCTGGAATTCCGAGATCTTCTGCTGGAACAGTTCGCGGGTCGGAAATGCGATCAGCGAGAGCTCGTTGATCGGCGTGCCGTCCTGCTTTTCCGGCGGACGCAGAATCGTGAAGTGCACGAGATCGACCGAAGCGTCGGACTTCAGCAAATTGCGCCAGGTGCGCTCGCCGGCATGCGGCTCGCCCGACACCAAAAGCACGCGCAACTTGTCGCGGACGCCGTCGATCGAGATCACCGCGCGGTTGTTGACCTGCGTGAGTTCGCCTTCGATCGGCGCTGCTTCGACCTCGACGATATTCTGCCCCGCATGCGGGATCGGCACCTTGACCTTGATGTCGGTGTGCACGGCGACGACGCGCTTCTCCAGAACGTCGCCGTCGCGCCGCACGATGATCTCGGCCGCGCCGACCTTGGCGCCCTGGTCCTCGATGCGGAAACCGATGGTCTGCGACTGGCCGACGATGCCGAAGCGCGGGGTCTGCGTCAGCACGACGCGGCGGTCGATCTCGTTGGCATGGCCGGTGACGAGTGCGTGCAGCGGTGCGGAAAAACCGAGCGCGGAGGCGTTGGCCGGCACGTCGTGCACGCGTCCGTCGGTGATCATGATTGCGCCGGCGATACGATCGGGCGGCACGTCGGCGAGCGTGGATGACAGCGCCGAAAACAACCGCGTGCCGTCGTTTTCGCCGTCCGCCTCGCTGGCGTCGGCGGTGCGCACCTCGAGGCCACGGATGGCCTTGAGTCGCTCTTCGATAGCCTTGGCTGCGGCCTCGGTCTGTTGAGTGCGATCGCCGAATTGCTGGCTGGGGCTCTTGTCGACGATGACGGCGGCGACCGACGGAATGGGGTCGCGGTCTTCGCGTGTCAGAGAAGGATTGGCGAGCGCCAGCACCATCAAGGCGAAGGCGGTCGAGCGCAACAGCGCGCCGCGGCTGCGCGTGATCAACAGTAACACCGCGATCAGCACCGACGCGCCAAAGGCAGCCCACACGATATAGTCGGGCACCAGCGGGGCGAATGAGACGCCGAGGTTCACTGGCGTTTACTCCTACTGTCCCAGCCGTTCGAGCAGCGCCGGGATATGGACCTGGTCCGCCTTGTAGTTGCCGGTCATGGCGTACATCACGATGTTGACGCCGGCGCGGAAGGCGTATTCGCGCTGGCGCGGCTCGCCCGGCACCAAAGGCAGCATCGGCTGGCCGTCGGGCCGCATCGCCCAGGCGCCGGCGAGATCGTTCGAGGTGATGAGGATCGAGGACACGCCGTCGCCGGCACGCGCCGGCCGGTCGGCATCGTCATTGCCATCCGCCGGCAGGGCCTCGACCCAAAGCCGCCCGTTCGTGAAGCGGCCGGGAAAGCTCTGCAGCAGGAAGAATGTTTTTGTCAGCACGTGATCGCGCGGCACCGGCTCCAATTCGGGGATGTCGAGCGAGGACAGGATCGAGCGCAACGCCTTATTGGCGGGCGTCTGCTCGCCGCTCAGGCCGGGCATGACATCGATGGCGTCGCGCGTGTCGAACAGCACGGTGCCGCCACGTTTCATATAGGTGTCGATGCGTTCGAGCGCGGCTTTGCTCGGTTTCGGCGCGTTCGGCGACACCGGCCAATAGATCAGCGGAAAGAAAGACAATTCGTCGCGCTCCGGGTCGAGCCCCATAGGCTCGCCGCCCTCGAGCGCGGTGCGCTGCGCCAGGAACAAGGTGAGGCCGGTCAAGCCGGCCTTGCTGACGGCGTCGACTTCGGGATCGCCGGTGATGATGTAGGCGAGATGCGTCTTTTCCGTTGCCTTTTTGGCGAACGCTTCGGCCTGCGGCGAGAGCTGCTGTGGCGGTTGTTGCGCGTGCGCGAGGTTGGACAGAGCAAGCGCAGCAACAAGGCCGGCGGCAATCAGCACGCTGGCCGCCATCCGGCGCCGCCGCGGCAGCGCGTTGGATAGGCCGCCGGACAAATAGATGACGACCAACGCATCGAGCACCAGAAGCGCGAGTGCGGCGAGGAAGAGCGGTCCGCGCAGGTCGCGTGGCTCGCCGTGGCGATAGACGTCGAAGCGGGCATTCAACCCGGAGAAATCGAGCGCCGCCGGCTTGTCGTCGGGCGTGAGCGTGTTGACGGCAACGAGGCCTTCGGGCGGGCCGTAGAAGCCGGGCGGATGATCGGCATTGGCGCGGCCGGAAAAGTTGGCGGGTACCGGCTTGGCAGTCGGCGGCGGTACCGAGAAGGCGCCGAAGCCGTCGAGCACACGGGTCGGCGGTACGAATTGTGCCGGCCGGCTTTCAGCGGCGCCGTCGGCAGTCTTGGCCGCTTCCGTCGAGCCAGCCAGCGACACGATGTGTCTGAGCATGTCGACGAACGCGCCTGACAGCGGCAGGTCGGACCAGCGGGTATCGGCGGTGACATGAAACAGGACGAGCAAACCTTTGCCGCGGCGTTGGGCGGTGACCAGCGGCGTGCCGTCGGCGAGCGTCGCCCAGGTGCGGTCGGTGAGCAGCGCGTCGGGTTCGGCCAGCACCTGGCGTGTGACGGTCACGTCGTTCGGCACCGGCATCCCGTTAAACGGGCTCTCGCGCGAGAAGCTGGCAAGTTTTTGCGGCTTGTCCCAGCTCATGCTGCCGCCGAGAATGCGGCCGCCGCGGCGCAATTTGACCGGCACCAAATCGTCGTCGGTACGCGCCAGATGCGGTCCGGCGAAGCGAATCAGCACGCCACCATTCTCGATCCACTTGATAAGCTCTTCGCGCGCTTCCGCGACATTGCCGACGTCGGCAAGGATGAGCATCGGCAGATGTTGATTGAGAAAGCGCGAAATCGCTTCGGCCGCCGCGACCGGTTCGGCGACGCGTACATCGGCGAAGGGGTTGAGCGCACGCGACAGGTAATAGGTGGCGCCAAGCAGCGGCTGCGAGCGGTCGGCGTCCGAACCGGATATGACACCGACGGTGCGCCGGCGCCAGCGTTTGTCGAGCAATTGCACGCTGCCGGCCGAGCGTTCGCCCGCGATTTCCAGCCGCGCCACGTCGTTGCGGATCTCGACCGGCAGATCGATCGAGGCTTCGGCCGCGCGGTCGCTCGATTTGAATGCGAAAGGCGCCTCGCCCAGCGGCAGGCCCTTGAGATCGATCGCCCGCACCATGCCGCTTTCCACTTTGCCGCCTTCCGGACGGAGGACTTTGACGGTCAATGCCCCGGCGGCGTTATCGGCGGCGGCAAGTGCATGCGGAATAGCGACGCCACCGGAGACAACCGTGAGCGGATGGTCGCCGAGGGCCTGCTTGAGGCCGGCGATGAAGTCGGCGCCCTTGCCGAGATCGACGCCGTCCGAAAGCCAGACGACTTCCACGTCCGGTGCTTTTGTCAGGAAACGGCGGATAACCGGAAGCGCCTCGGCGCGATCGAGGCTGTGCGGCTTCGGCTTGAGCTGCTTGACCTGCACGCGCGCGGCGCCGGCGGTTTGCAGCGAGATATCGCGCGCGGTTTCCGATAGCGGCAGCACAGCGACGCCGCGGTTGTCCGCATCGGCGCGTGCGATCAATTCGTCGGCGGTGCGCAGGCGCTCGTCCCAGGCGGCGGCGGCCGCCCAGCCGTCATCGACAAGCACCAGAAGCGGCGCGCTGCGGTTTCCGGCCGCGATCGGCGGATTCCACGACGGCCCGGCGGCCGCGATGATGATGAGGCCGGCCAGTGTCAGCCGCAGCAGCGTCAGCCACCAGGGCGTACGCGACGGCGTTTCTTCCTTCGGCGCGATCTCGAACAACAGCCGCGTCGGCGGGAAGTTGATGCGGCGCGGTCGCGGCGGCACCAGCCGCAACAGCCACCACAGCACCGGGAGGCTGAGCAGACCGAGCAGCACCAAAGGCTGCGCAAAGCCGAGCGGCAACCAGGACATCATGCGGGCGCTTCCACCACGTTATCTGTGCGGCGGCGCGGCTTGATTGCGGCCGCGGCGCCGGCGCCCATGCGCCCATGAATGGCGAACAACAGTTCGGTCGGCCCGCGATCGGTGTGATGCACGGTGAAGGTCCAGCCGAACTGCTCGCATTCTTCGCGCAAGGCCGCGCGATGATTGGCAACGAGAGCCTGATAATCGTTACGCCAGGTCTCGGCGCGGCCGGCAGTGATGGAGCCAGCGCCTTCCGGCTCGACGAACTCGACGCGGCCGGCGTAGGGGAAGCTTTCTTCCGCCGGGTCGACGATCTGCACGACATGGCCGCGCGCGCCGTTTGCGGCGAGCTGGCCGATGATGCGGCGGAAGTCGGCGATCGGGCTCCAGAAATCGGACAGCAGCAGCACTTCCGAGAAAGCCGCCGGCGAGAAATTGGGCGGCAGGCTCGGACGCGCGCCGGGATCGTGCGCGATGGTCTGAGCCAACTTTTCGATGACGTTGCGATTGGCGGTCGGGCGCATCAGTTCGGGAATACCGACGCGCTCGCCGCCCTGCACCAGCACTTCGGCCAGCGCGAAGGAGACGACCAGCGCGCGGTCGAGCTTGCTCCACTCGGTGAGCGAAGACGTGAAATCCATCGACGGCGAACGATCGGTCCAGAGCCAGATCGTGTGCGAGGCTTCCCATTCGCGCTCGCGCACGTAGAGATGATCGTCGCGTGCGGAGCGGCGCCAATCGATAGCCGACGACGGCTCGCCGCTGACGAAGCGGCGGTACTGCCAGAAATTCTCTCCGGGGCCGGCGCGACGCCGTCCGTGCAGGCCGTGAATGACGGTGGCCGCCACGCGGCGCGCTTCCAGGATGAGCCGCGGCAGCCGTGCCGCAAGCTTCCTGCTCTTGCCGACAGCCGCCCGTACCGCTTCCGGTTCGTTCTCGATGCGCAGGGGCTCGGCCATAAACCGTTATCCGATACGCGTCTTCAGCCGCGCGATGACGTCGGGGATCGTCTCACCTTCCGCGCGCGCGGAGAACGTCAAGGCCATGCGATGCTTGAGGACCGGTTCGGCGAGCTCGATCACGTCGTCGATCGAAGGCGCGAAGCGGCCGTCGAGCAGCGCGCGCGCACGCACCGCCAGCATCAAGGCCTGGCTCGCGCGCGGACCGGGACCCCAGGCGATGAGCTTGCCGAGATCGCCGCCTTCCTCGCCCGGACGCGCCGAGCGCACGAGTTGCAGGATGGTCTCGACCACGGACTCGCCGACCGGCAGCCGGCGCACCAGCCGCTGCGCGGCGATCAGGTCATCGGCGGTCATTGCGGCCGCTGCCCGCGCACCTTCGGCGCCGGTGGTGTCGAAGAGAATTTTGCGCTCGGCTTCGAGGCTCGGATAGTCGACGTCCACTTCCATCAGGAAGCGGTCGAGCTGCGCTTCGGGCAGAGGATAAGTGCCTTCCTGCTCGAGCGGATTTTGGGTCGCCAGAACATGGAACGGTTTGGGTAGATCGTGGCGCGCGCCGGCGACGGTGACATGTTGTTCCTGCATCGCTTGCAGCAGCGCCGACTGCGTGCGCGGGGAGGCGCGGTTGATCTCGTCGGCCATCAGCAACTGCGCGAACACCGGGCCGGCGATGAAACGGAAATTACGTTTGCCGCCGGCGCCTTCCTCCAGCACTTCGGAGCCGAGAATGTCGGACGGCATCAGGTCGGGCGTGAACTGGATGCGGCGGCCGTCGAGGCCGAGCACGGTGCTCATGGTGTCGACCAGCTTGGTCTTGGCAAGGCCCGGAACGCCGACCAGCAACGCATGGCCGCCGGAGAGGACGGTAATCAACGCGCGCTCGACCACGGTTTCCTGGCCGAAGATGACCGTGCCGATCGCTTCTCTTGCCGCGCGCACATGGGCGGCTGTGGATTCCGCCGCGCGCACGATCATATCTTCCAACTTCTCAAGGCTTTCGCCGCTTGCCGCCGCCATGACCTTTGGTCCTTTCACTGGGCGCTTTGCGTTCTGCCCGCGGGTTCGCGAAATTGCGTCTTCAGTGTCTCATGCAACAAACACACCAGAGCCGTTTCGGCGCAGCGACCGGGCCGAATCTGCCTCATTTCCAGCCAAGCTTACGCTATCTTCCTGGCCGCGAACGGCTTAATCACGAAGATGCGAACAGGCGCGCAGCTGCTGATATCGTAGGCAAACAATGGCGAAGACAGGGCAAGGCTCGGAGATTGGCGGGCTGGACGCAATCACCGCATCGCTGCCCCGCGAAAAAGGCGGGTTACCGCCGGTGGAGCGCTGGGACCCGCCGTTTTGCGGCGATATCGACATGAAAATCGCCACCGACGGCACCTGGTTCTACCAAAAGACCCCGATCGGCCGGCCCGCTTTGGTCAAGCTTTTCAGCGGCATCCTCAAAAGGGAAGGCGAGAAATACTACCTCGTCACCCCTGTGGAGAAAGTCGGCATCGTCGTCGCAGATGCCCCCTTCCTCGCCGTCGAACTCAAGGTCGAATATGACAATCGGCAAAAGCTCGCCTTCCGAACGAATGTCGACGACTGGGTTACGGCCGGTCCCGGTCATGCGCTCAAATTTGTTCCCGAACCGGAGACCGGCGGCCTGAAACCCTATCTGCATGTCCGCCGCGACCTGTGGGCGAAGGTAACACGCGCGTTGTTTTACGACCTGGTGGAACTGGGCGAGGAACGCGCGGTCGACGGCAAGCCCCTGTTCGGCGTTGCTTCGGACGGTGAGTTCTTCGCCATGGCGGACGCGAACGCGCTCAAGGAGTTTGCCTGATGCAGCGCGCGGCGGCGGCGGCGCTGTCGGGCGCGGAATTCTATGACCGCGTGCGCGCGCGCCTGACCCTCGACGTGCCGGACGCCTTGACCGATCCCGACATTGCGCCGACGCGCGGCGACCATGACGCCGATCCGGTGATGCGCAAGATCGCCGAAGTGCGGCCGATCCGTCCGGCGGCGGTGCTGGTGGCGGTCGTCGACCATCCACAGCCGACGGTGCTGCTGACCCAGCGCGCCCAGCATCTGCCCGACCATCCGGGCCAGGTGTCGTTTCCCGGCGGCAAGATCGACAAGGACGATGCCAGCCCGCTCGCATCGGCACTGCGCGAGGCCGAAGAGGAAATCGGGCTTGCGCGTTCCTTTGTCACACCGCTCGGCTATCTCGATCTCTATATGACGACGCTCGGCTACCGCATCGTGCCGGTGATCGCGCGCGTGGAACCGGGCTTTGCGCTCACGCTCAACATGGGCGAAGTGGACGCCACCTTCGAGGTGCCGCTGGAGTTTCTGATGAACCAGGACAATGTCGAAACGCATTCACGCGACTGGCAGGGCGTGACGCGGCGTTATTATGCCATCACTTTCGGCGAGCGTTACATCTGGGGCGTGACGGCGGGAAATCTTGCGCAATTTACACGATCGGATTTACCGGTGACGTCCGGGTTGTCAGCATGATTCGTACCGGTCTCACCGAAATCCTTCTCTTCGCGATGCCGTTCGTGCTCTACGCCGTCTTTCTGTGGGCGACGCGGGCCGGCGTCATGGATCCGGAGTCGTGGCCGGTGTCGCGGCTGGTCACGCTTGCCATCGTGGCGTTCCTCCTTGTGATCGGCAGCTTTGTCTATTTCGTCAATTACACCGGTGCGCCGCCGGGCTCGACCTATGTGCCGGCGCATATGGAAAACGGGAAATTCGTGCCGGGGCGGGTGAGATGATGGCCGGAGAGCTATGGCCGCGACCAGCGGCGCATGACGCGGCAAGGATAGGCGATCGTTTTCCACGCACGCTATATTCCGCGGCGTTGCCGTGGGGTTTCCTCTTCAATCTTCCCCGTCGCTATTCGCATGCCATAGACAGCGCCGCCGATCAGATCGGCGGGGCGCGGCTCTCCTTCAGGACCGCTTGGCATTAGCCCGCCAGAAGTCAACAGCGAGCCCAATGCAGCTTGCAGCCAAAGTCACGATGTTAAGAATGAGTGCCGCCCAGCCCCACCCGCTACCGCTAAATTTCACGCTATAGCTTCCAAGGGTGAAGGCGGTAGCCACCACAATGATAAGAAATGCAGTTCGCAAGAGAGGTAAATTCATGGGCAGGTCGCGCCTTTTCGAACCCACGCAGTATGCCCGGTCCAGGTCCGTCCGGCTACGTCAGAAAGGTTCGAACCGGTGATCCGGCCAATTCCCAAGCATGTCGAGGGCGGCAAGTTTGTGCCGGCGAGAACCGGATGACGCCGGACGGACGCACCGAACGCAGTCTCGCCAACGTCGCTTGGCTCAGCTCCGGTCCGCTGCCGCGCCTGCTGGCGGAGCTCGACCGCGACGGAGAGGAAGCGCGCGTGGTCGGCGGCGCCGTGCGCAACGCGCTGCTCGGTCTCGCCGCCGACGAAATCGACGTCGCCACCACGGCAACGCCTGAAGAGGTCGTGCGCCGCGTCGAGGCCGCCGGCTTCAAGGCCGTCCCCACGGGAATTGCGCACGGCACCGTCACCGTCGTCACCGACAAGATTCCCTACGAGGTCACCACGCTGCGCCAGGACGTGGAAACCTACGGCCGCCACGCCAAGGTCGCGTTCGGCCGCGACTGGAAAGCCGACGCCGAGCGGCGCGATTTCACCATCAACGCGTTTTCCGTTTCTCCCGACGGCACGGTCTACGACTATGTCGGCGGGCTTGACGATCTTGAGGCGCGGCGCGTGCGCTTCATCGGCGATCCGAAGCAGCGCATCGCAGAAGATTATTTGCGCATCCTGCGCTTTTTCCGTTTTCACGGCGCCTACGGCACCGGCGGCCATCCGGACCGCGCGGGGCTCGACGCCTGCATCGCCGGCCGCGACGGGCTCGATCGGCTTTCCCGCGAGCGCGTGCGCATGGAACTGATGAAATTGATGGTGGCAAAGCACGCGACGCCGACTTTGATCGCCATGAGCGATGCCGGTCTGACATTGCGCGCGCTTGGCGGCGTCACTTATCTCGCCGCGTTCGAGAACATGGCGAAGGTGGAAGCCGCAATCGGCGCAAGCCCCGATCCGGTGCAAAGGCTGGGCGCGCTCGGCGTCTGGGTGGCGGAAGATGCCGAGCGGCTGTGGCAAAAGTTGCGCCTGACCAATGCCGAGCATGCGCGGCTCGTCTCGATGGGCGGCGGCTGGCGGCACGTTTCACCGGCATTGAGCGAGCAGGCGCAACGCGCGCTGCTCTACCGGCTGGGGCCGCTGCATTTCACCGATGCCGCGTTGCTCTCCTGGGCGCGCTCGTCCGAAACCGCGCATGACGAAGCATGGCGGACGCTGGCGACGTTGCCGCAACGCTGGACAGCGCCGGCATTTCCTTTGCGGGCGGACGATTTCATCAAGCGTGGCGTGGAGAAGGGCCCGGCGCTGGGCGCTGCCATGCGCGCTGCGGAAGAGGCGTGGGTGAAGGCGGATTTTCCGGAGGATGCGGCGGCGCTCGCGGCGATTGCCGCAGCGGCCATAAGTGCCTAGCACAACTACAGCGCTATTCGGGCAGCCCGGCAACGAGGAGCGCTTCGCCGAGCGCTTCGGCAAGTGCCGGTGCGCAATCAACTCCGAAAAATTGCCGCTTGAACCGGAAAGCAGGCTGTAATTTTAGAACTTCCGCCGCCGCGGCTTTCGCTTCGCCGAGCCGCCCGAGCTTTACGAGTGGCGCCGCCAGAAGCATGTAAGAGATGCTGTGAGCCGGGTTTGACTGAATGGCCTTGTGCGCGGCTTTGACCGCCTCGCCGTGGCGACCACGGTGGAAGTGCCCGAGCGTCAAGGAATGTAAAGCAGCGAAGGCCCAAGGGTCGAATGGACTTAAGCGCAATCCGCGTTCGCCCCATTCGATGGCGCGCTCAGCCTCGCCGGTCCACCCGTATATGACGCTGCCAAGAATGTATGTGAGGGCCGACGACGGGCTAACGGCAAGCGCTGCGTCAAAAGCCGCGTATGCGGCCGCACGGTCATGGCCGTCCATGCCGATTGAAAAACCGGCCAGCGTCAGCGCGAGTGCGTCGTCACCGCCATGCACAATGGCGGACTGTGCATGATGGATCGAAGCCGCGCGTTCTTCGTCGCGCAAGCCTGCCCGCAAGAAGAGGCAATGATGGCACATCGCGGCAAATGCGTGAGCAAGCGTGTAGGTAGGGTCAAGTATGAGTGCTCGTTCCAGAAGCTTGAGCGCTTTCGTCACTTGCGCCGGCATCCCGGAATTCACATCCGGCTGGGCCTGCAAGACAAGATCATAGGCATCGAGGCTCTCGGGCCGCTTGCGTCTTACGCGCTCGATTTCTGCGCGACGCAAGCTTGGCTCAATGGCTCCGACGACGTTTAAGGCAATTTCGTCCTGAAGGGCGAAGACGTCGTCGATCGGACGATCGAAACGTTCGGTCCATAAATGACCGCCGGTCTCCGCCTCCAGCATCTGCGCAGAGATGCGAATACGATTGCCATCCTTCCGGACGCTGCCTTGCAGGAGGTAACGCACGCCGAGTTCGCGGCCGACGCGCTTTACGTCGGCCGCCGCGCCTTTGTATGCAAAGCTTGAATTGCGTGCGACGACGAAAAGCCATTTGATTCGCGATAATCCCGCAATGATGTCTTCAACCATGCCGTCGGCGAAATACTCCTGCTCGGAGCCTTCACTCAGATTGGAAAATGGCAATACTGCCACGGACGGTTTGTCGGGCAATGCAGGCGGTGAAGACCGAGCGGTTGCCGCGCTAGACGCGTTGCTTGTCGCCACTGGCGGTCCAACGTAGCGGTAACCGCGGCGCGGCATCGTTTCGATCCAATCGCCTCCACCGATGGATTCGTTGAAAACCCTGCGCAGGGCCGCGATCTGGACGGTCAGGTTGCTGTCCTCAATCGTCCGGCCGGGCCATGCGGCTTCGATCAATGCGTCTTTGGAAACCGGGGATCCCGCCCGTTCCAGGAGCAGCATGAGAAGGGCGACCGCACGCTGGCCCAGCACGATCGGTTCGGAACCGCGAAACAACATCTCGGCCGCCGTGTCCAGGCGGAATGGGCCAAATTCAAAGCTGGTCATCATTGGCCAACGATCCAATTCAGCTAACAAGCCGCCTTCGGAAACACTTTACAGCTTTTTAGCAACAGTTTCAGGACGTGATCTGGCGGCGGAACCATATTGCTGCGGTCGGTACGCACCATCCAGCAAGGTTAGGGAGGATACCATGACCGCAAACGCAGTCATTCGAATGCCCGGCGAAGGTAAACACGTCATGTTGGCCGGCAAGCCGTTGGTGTTCCTTGTGACCGGACAGGATACCAAGCATACGTCAATGTTCGATTGGACATTGCCGCCGGGTTTCTCCACCGGCACTCACGTTCATCGTGTTCAGGAAGAGACCTTCTACGTGCTGGAAGGCGAGTGCGAATGGCGGATCGGCGGCCAAACGGTCGATGCCAAGCCCGGCACATATGTTTTCATTCCTCCGGGCGTGCCGCACAACATCGCTAACGCCAGCGACAAACCGGCCAGGATGATCATGACCGTGTCGCCGCCGGGTCACGAACAGTATTTCGAAGAACTCGTGAAGCTGGTGACGCGTGGCGGCTCTCAAGATGCCGACGCCATTTCAAAACTCAGGAGACGATTCGATACCGAGCAATTATCGGCGCTGGAAGCCCGCTAGCGCGTCGTTGGTTGCTGCGGCGGCGCGCGCCAAATCCTGGAATGAAAGAGGCCGCGATCCGGCGGCCTCTTTACATACTCAGTGCTGCTTCGCCTGGTGCCGGCGCTTTTTCTTGACCGGCTTGGTCTGCGGCTGCGAGAAGAAAAATGGCACGCCGCACCACTGCGCTTCCTGCGCGGTCAGTTCGCGATGGTCGCGGGCGGCGGCGCTGAACGCCGCGATGACGACGCCGAACGGGCAGACCTGCGCCGATGCGCTCGTTGACGCGGTTGCGAGAACCGCCACGGCCATGGCCGCGATGACCATTTTCTTCATCGATGAGTCCCCCTATCGGCAAAAACGCCGCCCATATAAGAATAGGAGCAATCCCTTGCCGTTGGCAATTGCCTTTGCGGGCCATGCGCCATTTAGATTGCCCAACCAACAAGGCGCCGCGCTTGAGCGGCCCATGGGCCTTGTATCAACTGGCTTCGGCACCGCGGCAATATTACATTTGGGGACATGAGCAGCTATCGAGGCCCCGCCGATCTCGCGCGCCGCATGGCGGCGCGCAATGCCGCGCGCACGCGGCATGCGCCGTCGTTTCGGCGTGAGACCTTCGCGCTGCCGCGCGAAGCCGCGCGTGCCAAAGCGCGCGAATTCTTCGCGCGCTTTCCGAAGGCCGCCTACATGACCGAAATCGAGAGCTGGCGCGAATTGCCAGACGGCGCAATCGAGTTCACCATGCGGCGGCTGCCGAGCGCGGATTAGCAAACCGCTAACCGTGGTATTTTCCTTGTCGTCGATTCACGGCGCCGAAACCTGTTGTCCTTAGCTTGACGGCGGTATTTCAGGAAACCCGCACAGCAGGTGGTCATGCCGACGAGCGCAAATCCAGCCCTCGAAACCCGCGGCCTTTGCAAGACTTTCGACCGTCCGGCGGTCGATCATCTCGACCTCACCGTGCGCCGCGGCGAGTTCTACGCGTTGCTTGGCCCCAACGGCGCCGGCAAGACGACGACTTTGCGCATGGTTACCGGTTTGTTGAAGCCCGACGCCGGCGCGATTTCGGTGTTCGGCATCGATGCGCTGGCCGACGCAGTCGCCGCCAAGCGGATCATGGCCTGGGTGTCCGACGATCCGATGATCTACGACAAGCTCACGCCCTTCGAATATCTCGAATTCGTCGCGCGGCTATGGAACGTCGAGGCAAACGCGGCGCAACTGCGCGCGCACACTTTGATCGAATGGCTCGATCTGAAGGGCCACGCGCATGAGCGCTGCGAAAGCCTGTCGAAAGGCATGCGCCAGAAAGTGACGCTCGCCGGCGCCTTGGTGCATGACCCCAAGCTCATTATTCTCGACGAGCCGCTCACCGGGCTCGATGCCGGCTCCGCGCGTCAGGTCAAACGTGTCTTGCGCGAGCGCGTCGCCGCCGGCGGCAGCGTGATCATGACCACACATATTCTGGAGGTCGCCGAACGCATGGCCGACCGCATCGGCGTCATCGCGCAAGGCCGCCTGATCGCCGAAGGCACGCTGGAGGAGCTCAACACCAAGGCGGGCGTGCGCGGTTCCAGCCTGGAAGACACTTTCCTCGCGCTGGTCGCCGAGGAAGCCGCCGCGGCGGCCGCGGCGTGAGTACCGCAGCCACGGCCACCTGGTTCGCCGCCCACGAGTTTCGGCTCGCCTGGCGCGACTGGCTGTCGATGATGACCGCCGGCAGGCGCTCGCGCGAGCGCGTTGTCGCGGTCGTGCTCGCGCTCTTCGTCATCTTCATGCATTTGTTCGCCTGGTTCATGGTCGGGCGTTTCGCGCATGTCGGCGTCTCGCCCGACAAGGCGACGTTGGTGGCGGTCACCGGCAGCGGGCTGTTGTCGTTTTCGCTGATGTTGTCGCAGGCGATGGAGCAGGTGACGCGCGCCTTCTATGCGCGCTCCGATCTCGAACTGATCCTGTCCTCGCCAGTCGACACCCGGCGCGTGTTTGCCGTGCGCATCGGCGCGCTCGCCGTGTCCACCGCGCTGCTCGGCCTGGCGCTGGCGGCGCCCTTCATCAATGTGCTGGCGTTCATGGGCGGCGCGCGCTGGCTTGCCGCCTATGGCGTGGTGGGGGCGATGGG
This sequence comes from uncultured Alphaproteobacteria bacterium, assembly GCA_963840065.1. Classification (GTDB taxonomy): domain Bacteria; phylum Pseudomonadota; class Alphaproteobacteria; order Rhizobiales; family Xanthobacteraceae; genus Pseudolabrys. Next base: position 65,908 of record CAWIXF010000004.1, read on the forward strand.
GCTGATCGCGACGGCGCTGGCCGTTGCGCTCACCGTTGCGCTGTTTCGCACCATCGGCCCCAAGCGCACGCGCCTGATTGCGCAGATCGTCGCCGCGGTGATCGGCGCCGCCTTTGTCATCGGCCTGCAGATCGCCGCCATTCTTTCCTACGGCACATTCTCGCGCCTCGCGGTTCTGGAATCGGATGTGTTCCTGCGCTTCATGCCGGGCCCCGACAGTCTGGTGTGGTGGCCGGCGCGCGCCGCACTCGGAGACCTGCACGCCTTGGCGGCATTGTTGGCACTTGCCGCCTTGACGATGACGCTTACGGTGGCGGTTTTCTCCGGCCGTTTTGGCGAGCATGTCATCGCCGCCTCCAGCATGGCGCAGGCGCACCGGCGCCAGCGTGACGGCCGTAACTTCCGCAGCGGCTCGGCAATGCGCGCGTTGCGGCAGAAGGAATGGGCGCTGCTGTTGCGCGATCCGTGGCTGGCCTCGCAGACGCTGATGCAACTTCTCTATTTGTTGCCGCCGGCGCTGATGCTGTGGAAAAGCTTCGACAAAGGCACCGGCGCATTTGTCCTTCTGGTTCCCGTGCTGGTGATGGCGGCGGGGCAACTGGCGGGCGGGCTTGCCTGGCTCGCCATCTCCGGCGAGGACGCGCCCGATCTGGTGGCGACCGCGCCGGTTGCGCCTTCGGCCATCGTACGCGCCAAGATCGAAGCGGTGATGAGCGCGATCGCGATTGTGTTCGCGCCGTTCCTGCTGCCGCTTGCGGTGATCGCGCCTTATTTCGCCGCGGTCGCCGTGTTCGGTATCGCCATTGCATCGATCTCGGCGACGGCCGTGCAGTTCTGGTTCCGCACCCAGGCCAAGCGCAGTCACTTCCGCCGGCGGCAGACCTCGTCGCGTTTTGCGACCTTTGCGGAAGCGTTTTCATCGATCACCTGGGCCGCGACCGCGGCGCTCGCCGCAGCCGGTACCTGGCTGTCGCTGGTCACGGGGCTGATCGCATTGGCGATCCTTGGCGTTACGCGGGCGCTGGCGCCGCGCGCTGCCTAATCGGCGCGCCGCTCAACGAGCGGCCCAGGAAAACGCTGGACTTCCAGTCACCAGCAAAGCGATTTAGCCAATGTGTTGCTGCGACCGGTTGAAACCACCGCACTTAGCGGACAACCCGACCGCGCCCAAGTTTGTCGCCTATTTGACCAACAGCCGACAAAGGTCGGCGTGAGCGCTGAATTGCTGGGACGCGAATGACCCAACAGCAACATTGATCAATTAAACTCCTGAAGGCTTTTTCTAGGCACCGCGCCCGGCCTGTTGGCTGTTAGCCCGACAAAAGTCCGCGAGTGCAATTTTCCGGAAATCAGGCATACGTGTTCGCGGTAGACCGGCTAGCTGTTGCCGCGAGTTGCAAAACGCACTCAGACGCTAACACCAAAAAGCCAGCCGACGCCTGCGGTGACGGCCATCGCAAATACACCCCAAATCACCACCCGTAAGGTCGCGCGCAAAATCGGGGCCGCGCCCGCTTTGGCCCCCAACGCACCAAGAGCGGCTAATGTAATGACAGTAACCACAAGGACAACCGGGATGATCGAGCCTGCTGGCGCCGCAAGCGCCGCCAACAGCGGGATTGCCGCGGCAATGCTGAAAGTCACGCCCGAAGTGAATGCCGCTTGCAGCGGGTTGGCTGCGTACGCCTCCGAGAGCCCAAGTTCGTCTCTAACATGTGTGCCAAGCACATCTCTTGCGGTCAGTTCCTTAGCAACGACACGGGCAGTCTCTGCGCTCAACCCTTTCTCCTGGTAAATGGCGGCGAGTTCGGCGAGTTCGGCCTCTGGAAACTCCTTCAAAGCTTCGGATTCTCGTACGATGTCGGCCCGCTCGGTATCGGATTGCGAAGAGACGGATACATATTCGCCTGCAGCCATCGACATTGCGCCTGCAGAGAGCCCAGCAACGCCTGCGATAAGTACTGTGCTTGGGTTCGGATCGGCTGCAGCTACCCCCACTATCAAGGACGAGACGGAAACCACCCCGTCATTCGCGCCAAGGACCGCAGCGCGTAGCCAGCCACTGCGAGTGATATAGTGTGGTTCTCCCGGATGGGCCGTCGCTTGGGGCATAATGTTACCTTTACGAAGTTGAGGGTGAGTCAGTCCTTTACACCAAACGACCAAAAAGAATTTCTTTCGCGGAACAAGAAAAGGTTACCGGCATCCGATGCGATTGGCTGGTTCGTCAAAGACGGCGAAAACTCCACCGCGTTCCTGCATCGCAGCGAATGACGTTAATGGCACAAAGCGGGCAATCGCGGCAGCGCAACATT
>CAWIXF010000005.1:0-36463 GCA_963840065.1 uncultured Alphaproteobacteria bacterium
AGCCCTTCACGGAAACCGCTCGCGGCGCCAAACGCATGGCCCGGCCCGGCGTCTTCGAAAAGGTCGCCGAATCCCAGCTCATCCAGAGTCTGATCGGCCAGACGTCGGCGCGGGTCGATGCGGCGCAAACCTTGATGGTGACCAGCCTGAAAGAAGGCCAGGACGTCGTCTGCAACGGCGGCACGCTCGACATCGAACAGCGTGTGCGCATCCGGCGCAATCACGGCTTTGCCGCGCGGACCTCGTCCGAAGTAGTCAACAATCTCTTCGCCAAAGTCGGCGCGGCAGCGGCGGACGAGAAGAACCGCGTGCAGCGCTTCTGGCGCGACGCCAATACCGCGGCGCTCCACGCGAGCATAGATTGGGATACACTGTCGGCACTCTACGGCACGCAGCAATTGGGGCTACAGCCGCAAGGCATATTCTGACCTTGCGAGATGGCCGGGTTCCTCCCCCCGGCCATTTTTTCTTTAAGGGGATGCCGCAACGACGCGACAGGCGCCTAACAGCGGCGGCCGATCATGTCGCCGGCTGCGAAATGCAATAAGCGGCTTCGGCGTAGAGCAGCGGCCGCGTGCTATCATCGACGCGCGCACGCGTAACCTGGCCAACGAAAATGGTATGGGTGCCATAAGGAACCGCCGCCATCCGCCGACACACAACGTTGGCATGCGCCGAAGGGAGCACCATCATCCCCCCAGGGTCGCGCTCCCAGCCACCGATGGCGAAGCGTTCCTGCGGGTCGATGCGACCGCTGAAGGCGTCCGACAGGCTCATGTGCTCGTGGCTGAGCACGTTGACTGAAAAATTCGCCTGGCTCAGCAGCATTTCGTGCAGCAGCGTCCGATTATTAAGACAGACCATCAGCGAAGGCGGCGACATCGAGACCGACGTAACGGACGACACTGTCATGCCATGATCGCGCGATCCGTCATTGGCGGTGACGATGGTCACCGTGGCGGGGAATCGGCGCATCGTGGCGCGGAAATCGGCGCCAACCGCATCGTCAAGTGCTCCCGCAGCGCTCATGGCCGTTTCTCCATCACGTTGGCGCACGCAATATGCAGTCATTGTTCGTTTTGATTCTAACTGCGACTTAATAATTGTCAAAATGGCAAAACGCCATTCCCGGGAAACGATGTTCCCTCGAATGCTCAGCATGCGCGCTTTCGATCGCGCCGTGTTTCAGTGAAAACATTTCCGCAATGACGCGGCAACTGATTTCGCAGGCGAAGTGACGCGAAATGCGGTGTCTCGTCAGACCTTCAGCAACGCTAGCAGCCCTTTCAACAGGTCGGTCGGCGTCGGCGGGCAGCCGCGAAGATGCAAGTCAACCGGAATGACGTCCTTCACGCCGCCGACCACCGCGTAACTGCCGGCGAAGACGCCGCCATCGGCGGCGCAATTGCCGACGGCCACCACCCATTTCGGATCGGGCGTGGCGTTGTAAGTGCGCTCAAGCGCCTCGCGCATGTTTTTCGTCACCGGACCGGTTACCAGCAGCACGTCGGCATGCCGCGGCGACGCGACGAAATGAAAGCCGAAGCGTTCGAGATCATAGAATGCGTTGTTGAGCGCGTGGATTTCCAGTTCGCATCCATTGCAGGAACCGGCATCGACATGGCGGATGGAGAGCGAGCGGCCGAGCCTGGCGCGCGCGGCGCGATCGATACTCCGCGCAAGCTCCGCTAGCGCGGCTTCATCGGGCGCAGGCGGCGCTTCGGTGAGCGGACCGCGGGTGAGACCTTGCAACAGGGTACGGCGCATTAGAGCCCAGTCCGTCTAGATCGCATCACAACGCGTCTCCAACGTTTTTCATGCGCATGATCTTTCCCGAAAACCGGTTCCCGCTTTTCGGATCATGCGCTAGAGGTCGTGCCCCGAATAAGAACAATTGAACGATTTGTTGCAGAGCGGGAAGTCGGCGACGATGTTGTCCTCGATCGCGGTTTCCAATAGCGGCCATTGAAACCAGGACGCATCGCGCACATGGCAACGCGCAACACGGCCTTTGCCGTCGAGTTGCAGCCAGACCAAAACGTCGCCACGGAACGCTTCCACCAGCGCCATCCCTTCGCAGATTTGCCCGCTCGCCTTGAATGGCGTGTCAATCTTGCCGACCGGCAGGCGGCTGAGGATTTGCTCGATTAGACCGAGGCTCTGCTCCACCTCGCGGATGCGGATCCAGACACGGGCATTGACGTCGCCGGCACCCAGAACCGGCACCTCGAACTTGAGATCGCCGTACGGCGCGTAGCCGACGCTTCGGCGTGCATCGAATGCGCGGCCTGAGGCGCGGCCGACATAGCCGCCGGCGCCGAACCGGCGCACGTATTCCGGCTTCACGTAGCCCGTGGTAACCGTGCGATCCTGCAAGGAGGCCGTGTTGTCGTAAAGTTCGATTAGGCGCGGAAACACCTTGCGCACCTCGAACAGCAAATCGCGCAGCGCCTTTACGCCATCCGGCGCGAGGTCGCGCGCGAGGCCGCCGGGCACGATCACATCCATCATCAGTCGGTGGCCGAAACAGCTTTGCGCCGCACGCAAAACGCGCTCGCGCAGGATGCCGGTTTGCGCATGCATCAGCGCAAACGCCGCATCGTTACAGATCGCGCCGATATCGCCGAAATGATTGGCGAGTCGTTCGAGCTCCGCCATCAACGCGCGCAGGTAGACCGCGCGCGGCGGCGCCTCCACCTGCAAGGCGGCCTCGGCGGCTAGCGCAAACGCATACGAATAAGCGACGGTGCTATCTCCGGAGGTGCGGCCCGCCAGTTTTGCTGCATCGCTCAGTATCGCGCCGTCCATCAGGGATTCGATCCCCTTGTGCACGTAGCCGAGCCTCTGCTCCAGCCGCACCACGAATTCGCCATTGGCGGTGAAGCGGAAATGTCCCGGCTCGATGATGCCGGCATGCACGGGGCCGACCGGAATCTGGTGTAGCCCCTCACCCTCCACCGGCAGGAATTCGTAAGGCGCCGCTTTCTGCGCGCGCTTTTTCTTGCCGAGCGGATGTCTTACATCCCAGAAACCGAGGTCGAGCCAGGGCCGCGTATCGGGCGAAGCCAACGCCTCAAGACCGAACAGATCGCGGATCGCGCGCTCGAGCCGCATCGCGGGCGGATGATGCGCGGCAACGCTCGGAAAAATACCATTGACGCAAGCATAACTGACGACCGCGATGTCGCCCGCGTTCTCGTCGAGCAACGCCATGTGCACGTCGGGCGTATCGCCCCAGAGCCCGAGCAACGTATAGCGCCCGTTCGCCAGCAGATCGATCGCTTGCTTCCAGCCATCGTCGCCGACGACGCGCCGCGGCCAGGGCCGATGCGCCTTGGCGGTCTCGCTGTGTTTGATGCCGTCGAGCAAAGTCATTGCGCTATCCGAGCAGCTTGGCGACGTTCTCGAAGCCGAGAACGAGCGCCGGCGGCATGTAGAGACCGGCCATAAAGACGATGGCGAGATGGGCAAACATCGGCACGTAAGAGGCTTGTGCCTTCGCTGTCGGCCCGCGCGGCTCGCCGAAGGCAACCGTGTTGAGGCGCAGGAAAAGGCCGCCGAGAGCGATCAGGATACCGAATACCAGAATGACCGCGAGCCACGGCTGGCGCGCGAAGGTCGAACTCACCACCAGGAACTCGCTCATGAAAATGCCGAGCGGCGGCAGCCCCGCAATCGCCACCACGCCCAGCACCAGGCCCCAGCCAAGCACCGGGTTGCTCACTGTCAGTCCGCCCATATCGGCGATCTTCTGCGTGCCCTTGACCTGGGAAATGTGACCGACCGCAAAGAAGATCGCCGATTTTGTCAGCGAATGCATGGTCATGTGCAGGAGACCGGCGAAATTGGCGAGCGGGCCGCCCATGCCGAAAGCGAACACGATGATGCCCATGTGTTCGATCGAGGAATAGGCGAACAGCCGCTTGATATCGCGCCGACGGTACAACATGAACGCGGCGAACACGCACGAGATCAGACCCATCGTCACCATCAGCGGACCGGGCGCGATCGCCTCTGGATTTAACGCCAGCAGCATCTTGAAACGCAGCAGCGCATAGAGCGCGACGTTGAGAAGAAGACCGGAAAGCACCGCCGAAATGGGCGTCGGGCCTTCAGCGTGGGCATCGGGCAGCCAGGCATGCAGCGGCGCCAAGCCCACTTTGGTGCCGTAGCCAAGCAGCAGAAACACGAAGGCGACGTTGAGCAACGCTGCGTCGAAGCTATCGGCTCGCTTGACCAGCACCGTCCACACCATGGCGTCGAGGCCCTCCCCGATCACCGGCCGCGCCGCCATGTAGACGAGGATGGTACCGAACAAAGCGAGCGCAATGCCGACGCTGCCGAGGATGAAATATTTCCAGGCCGCCTCCAGCGCCTCGTGCGTGCGGTAGATGCCGACCATCAGCACGGTGGTGAGCGTCGCCATCTCGATCGCCACCCACATCAGTCCGATATTGTTGGCGACCAGCGCGAGATTCATGGCGAACATCAACGCCTGATACATGGCGTGATAGAAGCGCACGAAAGTCGGCGTCAACCGGCCAACCTCGATCTCATGGCCGATATAACTCGCACTAAAGGCGCTGGTGGTGAAGCCGACGAACGTCGTCAACACAATGAAGACCTTGTTGAGATCGTCCACCAGGAGGTACGAGCCCGACTTCGGCTCGACGAAGAACAGCGACACCGCCGTGAGAAATGTCGCCAGCGTCGCCAACACATTGAGCCGCGCGGTCAGCCGATAACCGGGCAGCACGGCAAGCAGCGCGGCCGCAATCGCAGGGATCAACAAAACGCCGGTCAGCGCGTCGAGCGTCATTGGCGCTCTCCGCGGAATTTATCGAGTGCCTGCAGGTCAACGGTGTCGAACCTTTCCCGTATCCGGAACAAGAAGATGCCGATCACGATGAAGGCGATCAGCACCGAGAAAGCGACGGAAATCTCCACCACCAGCGGCATACCCTTGGCGCCGGTCGCCGCCAGCACCAGCCCGTTCTCCAGCGACATGAAACCGACGACCTGGCTGACTGCGTTGCGCCGCGTCACCATCATCAAGAGGCCGAGCAGCACGACGGCAAGCGCGAAGGCGAGGTCTTCACGCGCAAGCGGATCGGCCTCCACCGTCACCCGCAGCATCACCACCATGGACAACGCCACCAGCCCCATGCCGAGCAACATGGTGGGACCGACACCAACCACGGTCTCGATCTCGCGGTGAATGCCGAGTTGCGCAATGATACGATGGAGCGAAACTGGAATAACGATCGCCTTGAAGATGAGGGCGATTGCCGCGGTGACGTAGAGATGCGGCGCGTCCTGAACGAAAGCCTGCCAGCCGACCGACGCCGCCAAAATCAAGGCATGCAGCGCAAAGACATTGAGCAGCGCGTAGAGACGCGCCTGATAGAGCTGGATGAAGCTGACCAGCACAAGCGAGCCGGCCAGCAGATGAGCAACGTCGAACATCAGCTTGGGAGACATCGGCTACAGGCTCCCCGACACGAACAGCAGCAAGGTGGCGAGCAGCCCGAGCATCAGCCCGGCACCGAGAAAGGCAGGCACGCGGAACACGCGCATCTTGGCAATGGCCGTCTCGAATACGGCCAGCAGCAAGCCGCCGGCGGCGAGCTTGAGGAGATAAGAGAGAACGCCGATCGCAAGTGCGACCAGATCGGCATCGGGACGAGCGATTCCCCAGGGCGTAAACAGGCAGCCGATCATCGACACGTAAAGCAGAAGCTTGAGTTCGGACGACAGGTCGATCAGCGCCAGGTGTCGGCCGGAATATTCCAGCACCATGGCCTCGTGCACCATGGTGAGTTCAAGATGCGTCGCCGGGTTGTCGATCGGAATGCGGGCGTTCTCGGCGATCGCCACCATGATGAGTGCGATCAGCGCGAGGCCGAGCGAGACGCGTAAGCCGACCTGCGCCGACAGCATATAGTCCGCGATGGTCGAAAGCTGAGTGGAACCGGCCACTAACGCGAGCGTAAACACGATCATCAGCATGGCAGGCTCGGCGAGCGAGGCGATCATCACTTCGCGGCTCGAACCGATGCCGCCGAACGACGTGCCGACATCGAGACCGGCGAGCGCCAGAAAGAAGCGCGCACTGCCGAGCAATGCAATGATGGCGATCAGATCGGCTGTCCAGGAAAACAACAAGCCACTGCGGAAGGTTGGCACCAGCGAGGCCGCAACCCAGGTGCCGGCAAACACGATGTAAGGAATAACGCGGAACAGCCAGGAGGCATTCTCCGCCAGCACCACGTCCTTGCGCATCAGCCGGATAAGATCGCGGTAGGGCTGCAACAGCGGCGGCCCCTGCCTGCGCAACAGCCGTGCCTTCACCTTGCGTACGAAGCCGGTTAGCAACGGTGACAGCAGCAGCACCAGCACCATCTGCGTACCCTGGAATGCGTAGTCGCGAACGAAATTCATATCGCGAGCACCAGGAGCAAGAGCACCAGCGCCGAAAACACCAGCGTCAGGTAGCTGCGGATGGTGAGAAATTGCAGGATGTTGAGACGTTCCGTCGCAACGCCGACGAGGCGGGCAATCGGCGCGTAGGTTGCTTCCCAGATCAGATCGTGCAGCGAAACGGTGAGCCGCGCCGGCGTCATCGCGCCTGGCGGTGGCATGTCACCGACCTCGCGCGCACGGAAGATGCTGGTGCCGTAAACGCGGCGGATCGGCTGGGCGAAACTCGATGCCGTGTATTGCGTCACCGTGCTCGGATCGGGATAGCCGCAGTCCCAGGCCGGCCCGCGCCGCAGCCGGTCGGAAGCCAGCCGGTGAATGGCAAAGGCCGCGATCGTGCCCGACAACACCACGAAAACGAAAACCAGGAGCCCGTTGTAAGAGCTGCGGCTTTCCGCGATCGGCACAATGGTGAGCCAAGCCAACCCCGACTGATGCGGCATGGTATCGCCGACCAGGGCCTGGGCCACCGGCGCCAGCGCATCGATGAACAAGCCAGGCAACACGCCGGCAACCAGACAAAGAGCCGCCAGCACATACATGGCGGCCAGCGAGTTGCTGTCGGTTTCATGCGCTTTGGCCGCGGCCGGCGTGCGCGCACGGCCTAGAAAGCTCACGCCGAACGCTTTGACGAAGCACGCTGCCGCCAGCGCTGCCGATAGCGCGAGCAACGCACCGACCGCGGGCACCAGAAATTTCAGGCCCCAGGACGGCAATTGCGGACTCAACAGAATGGCCTGGAAGGTGAGCCATTCCGACACAAAACCGTTGAGCGGCGGCAAGGCCGAAATCGCGACGCAACCGACGAGAAAGACGAACGCTGTCTGCGGCATGCGGTGGATCAAGCCGCCGAGATGCTCCATGTCGCGCTCACCGGTCGCGGTGAGCACGGCGCCGGCACCGAAAAACAGCAGGCTCTTGAAGACGGAATGATTGAACACATGGAACAGCGCGGCGGTGAGCGCGAGCGCGGCCGCCCACTCCATGCCGTAGGCCTTGAACGCGAGTGCGAGGCCAAGCCCGATGTAAATGATGCCGATGTTTTCAACCGTGTGATAGGCGAGCAGGCGCTTGAGATCGTGTTGCATCAGTGCGTACAGCACGCCCATCACCGCCGTGATGCCGCCGACGCCCAGGACCACCATGCTCCACCACCAGTCGGGAGCCCCGAGCAGGTCGAACACGATGCGCACAAAACCGTAGACCGCGACCTTGGTCATCACGCCGCTCATCAGCGCAGAGACATGACTGGGCGCGGCCGGGTGCGCGAGCGGTAGCCAGGCATGCAGCGGTACCACGCCGGATTTCGAACCGGCGCCGACAACGGCAAGGATCAGCACCAACGCCGCAAGCTCGGCGGAGGGATGCGCCTCGCGCATGCTGGAAAAGGCATAATTGCCGTCGGCACCCGCCAGGAGACCAAAGGCAAGCAGCAGCGCCAGCGTGCCGAAACTCGCCATCAGGAGATAGACGTAACCTGCGCGCACGTTCTCGCGGTCTTGGTGATGCGCGATCACCAGCGCCCACGACGAGAGCGACATAAACTCCCATGCCACCAGAAAACTGAACGCATCGTCGGCCATGACGACGAGATTCATCGCCGCCAAATATGCGGGATAGAACGGCAGCACGCGTTGCGGCGATTCCTCATGTCGGCCATAGCCGAGCGCGAACAGGCTCGCCGCCGCGCCGCCGAGATTGACCACGATCAGGAAGAAAGCCGAAAGCGCGTCGATGCGGAAATGTGCGCCCAGCCACGGCAACCCGAGCGGCAGGACGACGGACGATGTCGGTTCGCCAAACAGGCTCGCCAGCGAAATCGCGCCGATCGCCAACGCAATCACCAGGCTTGCACCATAGACAAAGCCGCCGGCGCGCTGCGAAGTCGCGAGCACGAGCGCGATGGGCGCAAGCGCCAACAGCGCGGCGACACCATAAAGCGCGTACGCCACCATCATGGTCCGGGCGCACCTCTCAAGCGCACGCCGCGGCCGCCGCTCGAGGAAGCGGTGCCCTCCCCGATCAACTCAATGCCATGAGCACCGAGCGCGTCGACGAGCTTCATCAACAACTCGACATTGCCGCGGACGACGCCCTTGCTCGCCTCCATGCGCTGGATGGTCGGCAAGGACAGGCGCGCGCGCTGGGCCAGCTCGCGCTGGTCGATGCCAAGCAAGGCGCGGGCGGCACGCATCTGGGCGGAAGTAATCATGGCGGTCGCAAAGCTTGGGAATAATGATATTTCTACCAGTCATTATAAATTGTCAAGCATCATTACTGATGTTTTATGCATCATTCACAAGCAAATTGCCGCACGCTAAATCGTCCCCGCGCCGGCATTGCACAGCGCCGGTTGCCCCAGCATTGTCAGCCGGCAAACGGAGTAGCGGCGCCATGATTCACATCGGCATCATCGGGCTCGGCTGGTGGGGCAAGCAGATCGTGACCTGCCTCGCCGACAGTCCGCGCTTCAAGGTGGTCGCCGGCTGCGATATCGACGTCGCCATGGCCGAGCCGTTCGCGGCCGCGCACGGTTTCGATCTGATCGAAGACTACCGCGACCTGCTGAAGCACGCGGACGTCCAGGCGGTCGCGGTCGTCACCCCGCATGCGCTGCACGAGGAGATGGCGGTTGCCGCCTTCGCCGCCGGCAAGCACGTGTTCTGCGAAAAGCCGCTCGCCCTCACCGCGGCCAGCGCCGAGCGCATTCTGGCGGCGTGTCAAAAAGCCGGCAGCGTCCTCGGCATCGGTCATGAGCGTAGATACGAACCGGCGCTGGAAGAGATGCGGCGGCTTTACGACAGCGGCGCGCTCGGCCGCATCCTGCTCATGGATGCCAATGTCAGCCACAGCAACTTCCGCAAGATGGACTTGTCGAACTGGCGGCGCGATCCCAAGCACGCACCGGCCGGCGCCTGGACCGCGCTCGGCATTCATCTCGGTGACATGTTTGTCTCGCTAGCGGGAAAGCCGTCGCGGGTCGCCGCGCGCACGGCGTCACAAATATTTCCGCCGCCGTCGGAGGATTTCGTCGCAGCCGACATCGATTTCGAGAACGGCGCGCGCGGCCGCATTACTTGCCTGTCGACGCCGCCGTTCTATGCGCGCTTCACGCTTATAGGTGACCAAGGCTGGGTCGAGGTGCAGGAAGGCGGCAATGTCGATCAGAGCATTCCGTCGAGCTTCGTGCACTGCAAGGCAGACGGCATGCGCGAGACCCGCACCTACGACCACGCCAACACCGTGCGCATGAACTTTGAAGGCTGGGCTGACGCCATCGAAGATCGTGCGCCCTATCGCTTCACCACCGACGAACTCATGGCCAATATTCGCATCTTCGACGCGGTCGTGCGTTCGGCGGCCGCCGACGGCAAGCCAATTGCAATTTAGTCGCAAGAGCGACTAGCGAAGTCGAAATTGCGTCGCGATTGGACTACACAGCGCGCCATGCAGAGCAAGAAGGAAGAGGTCGCCGTCGTCTCCGTGTTCGCAAGTGGAATACTGGCGGCTGCCAAACTCATCGTCGGAATTGCGATCGGCAGCCTGGCGCTGATTTCCGACGCGCTGCACAGCGTGATTGACCTCGGCGCCACGCTTGTGACCTGGTTCGCGGTGCGTGTCGCCGACCGCCCACCCGATGCCGAACATCACTATGGCCATGGCAAAGTGGAGAGCGTCGCGGCGCTCGGCGAGTCGGCGCTGCTGTTTCTCCTCGCCGGCGGCGTGGCGGTGCAGGCAGTCCAGCGGCTGCAAACCGGCGGTTCTTTGGTTGTGTTCTCCATCATCCCGTTTGTCGTGCTTGGCATCGAGATGGTGGTCAATGGCTGGCGCGCGCGCGTGTTGATGCGGGTGGCACGGGAAACCCGCAGTCAGGCGCTGGAGGCGGATTCGCTGCACTTCGCCTCCGACTTTTTCGGCTCAATTCCCGTCATCATCGGCCTCACACTTTCCGCCTATGGCTACAGCTGGGGCGATCCGGTCGCGGCCATCGCGGTCGCCATTCTGATCTCCGTCCTGGGGTTGCGCATGAGCCGACGCGCGATTGCCACGCTGGTCGATACCGCCCCGCAAGGCGCTGCCGAACGAGTCGAGGCGGAGATCCGCACGGTCGCAGGCGTCGTCGAGGTGGAGCGTGTGCGCGCGCGCATGGTGGGACCGCGCCATTTCTTCGACGCCGCGATCAAGCTGCCGCGCACCCTTCCGTCGGATCAGGTGTCAATTGTGAAGAGCCGCATCCAGCAGGCGGTTACGGCGCAGTTTCCGGATGCCGACGTGACCATCACGACGACTCCCACCGCGCTCGACAGTGAATCCATGATGGATCGCATTATGGTGATTGCGCGCAACCGCGGACTGGCGGTACACCATGTGACCGTCCATGAACTGAAAGAAGGACTTACGGTTTCGCTCGATCTGGAGGTCGACGGCAAGTTAACGCTGCAAGCAGCGCATGAGATAGCCGACAAGCTCGAAGACGCGATCGCTGCCGAACTTGATTCTGACGTCGAGGTGGAAACCCATATCGAACCATTGCAGCCGCAAGAAATGCATGGCCGCGAGGCGCCACCGGAGCGGGTGAAGGCGGTGCAGGAGACGCTTTCGGAGCTTGCCGCCGAAGGCCGCATCGTCCGCGACGTGCATGACGTGCGCGTGCGCGAAGCCGACGATGGCGAAATAGTCAATTTTCACTGCAGCATCGATCCGACGCTCAGCGTTGAAACGGTGCACGAAAAAGTCGACCTGCTGGAGCGCGCTTTGCGCGCGCGCTCGCCGTCGATCAAGCGCGTGATCGGCCACGCCGAGCCGGCACCGTAAACCGACTCTGCGAATGAACATCTTTTGATGTTCGCGCCGGCGCGTGTATGGTCACCGCATCAAGCTTGGAGACCGTTTCTCATGGCGCACGACACCGCCGCAGCAGCCACGCCGTCAAAGCTCGTCATCCGCAATATCGGCGTCGTCCTGTCGGGTGCACTCGAGAACCCGATCCTCGATGCCGATACAATCGTGGCGGAGAACGGCCGCATCACCGCGGTCGGCAAGGCAAGCGAGGTCGATACTTCGGACGCCAACGTGGTCGTCGATGCGCGCGGCACGGTGCTGGCGCCCGGCCTGATCGACAGCCACGTCCATCCCGTCGCCGGCGACTGGACGCCGCGCCAGAACCAGCTCGGCTGGGTCGATTCCTCCCTGCATGGCGGCGTCACCACCATGATCTCCGCGGGTGAAGTGCATCACCCGGGCCGGCCGCGCGACATTGTCGGTCTCAAGGCACACGCGATCGCCGCGCAGCGTTCCTTTCACAATTTCCGTTTCGGTGGCGTCAAGCTGCATGCCGGCGCGCCGGTGCTCGAACCCGGCATGACCGAACAGGACTTCAAGGATCTCGCCGACGCCGGTGTCAAATTGCTTGGCGAGGTCGGGCTTGGCGGCGTCAAGGACGGCGCCAACGCGCGGCAGATGGTCGCCTGGGCGCGCAAATATGGCATCCAGTCCACGATCCACACCGGTGGGCCCTCCATTCCGGGCTCCGGCCTGATCGGCGCCGACGTCGTGCTCGAAGCCGACACCGACGTAGTCGGCCACATCAATGGCGGACACACCGCGCTGCCGGACAAGGAAATCCGCTGCATCTGCGAAGGTTGCCGGCGCGGCCTCGAGATCGTCCATAACGGCAACGAACGCGCAGCGCTGTTCGCGTTGCGCGTTGCGCGCGAGCTGAACCAGCTCGACCGCGTGATCCTCGGCACCGACGGCCCGGCCGGCTCCGGCGTACAACCGCTCGGAATCGTCCGCATGGTCGCGATGTTGTCGTCGCTCGGCGACGTGCCGACGGAACAGGCGTTCTGCTTTGCGACCGGCAATACCGCGCGCATGCGCAAGCTCGATTGCGGGCTGATCGAAATTGGCCGCGCCGCCGATTTCGTGCTGATGGACAAGGCGCAGCATTCCGCCGGCGCCAATCTGCTCGAAAGCGTGCGCCTCGGCGATCTGCCCGGTATCGGCATGACCGTGATTGACGGCATCGTGCGCACCGGACGCAGCCGCAACACGCCGCCGGCCGAACGGCTGCCGGAAGTCGTAAGCTGACCAGACGGAGTACCACCTGCGATGAGCGTCAAAATCCGCAAATTAGTCACGGTCGTCGACGAGACGCTGACCGAAATGGGCCAGGCTGTGACGCCGCCGGTGCGCCGCGCCGCCGCAGTCGCTGTGATCGAAAACCCCTTTGCCGGCCGTTATGTCGAAGACCTCACGTCCTTGATCGACATGGGCGAGGAGCTCGGCAAGATCCTGTCTGAGCGGGCGATCGCCGCCCTCGGCATCGATGGCAGCAAGGCCGAAAGCTACGGCAAGGCCGCTCTTGTCGGTGCCGATGGCGAGATGGAGCATGCTGCTGCGTTGTTGCACCCGAAGATGGGAGCGCCCGTCCGCAAGACGCTTGCGAAAGGCGCGGCGTTGATCCCCTCCTCCAAAAAGCGCGGCGGTCCGGGGGCGGAGCTCGATATTCCGCTCGGCCACAAGGATGCCGCCTACGTGCGCAGTCATTTCGACGGCATGCAGATCTCGGTGACCGATGCGCCGCGCGCGAACGAGATCGTCGTTGCAATTGCGGTCACGACCGGCGGCCGGCCGCTGCCGCGTGTCGGCGGACTGAAGAAAGACGACATCAAGGGGACCGACGGTCTGCGGTGACCGCAGCCGCGCCCGCACTTACAATTCCAATTCGAACGGCCTAGATCAAAATCATGCGCACCGACATTGCCCAGCCCATTCGCCTCAAGGATTACCGTCAGCCCGACTGGCTGGTGGAGACAGTCTCGCTTGATTTTTCTCTGCACCCGACCAAGGCCAAAGTGCGCGCGACGCTCCATATGAAGCCCAACCCGCAAGTGCCGGCGGCGCCCGTGGTGCTCGACGGCGATGGGCTGACGCTCGTCGGCCTTAAGGTCGACGGCACCGCGCTGCCGGCGGAAAACTACGTCGCGACGCCGGATAGCCTGACCATTCCGCAGCCGCCGAACGGCCCCTTCACGCTGGAGATCGAGACGGACGTGGATCCGCAGGCCAACACGCAGTTGTCCGGTCTCTATCGTTCGAGCGGCACCTATTGCACGCAATGTGAGGCCGAGGGCTTCCGCCGCATCACTTACTTTCCCGACCGGCCCGACGTGATGGCGGTCTACACGACGCGCATCGAGGCCAACAAGAAAGAAGCGCCGGTGCTGCTCGCCAACGGCAATCTCACCGAGCATGGTGAACTGCCGGACGGGTGCCATTTCGCCGTCTGGCACGATCCGCACCCCAAGCCGTCTTATCTATTCGCTCTGGTCGGCGGTGACCTGGCGCGCGTCGAGGATACGTTCCGCACGATGTCGGGGCGCGACGTGACGCTGCGCATCTATGTCGAGCATGGCAAGGAAGGCCGCTGCGACTACGCCATGGATGCGCTCAAACGTTCCATGCGTTGGGACGAGGAGAAGTTTGGCCGCGAATACGATCTCGACATCTTCATGATCGTCGCCGTTTCCGACTTCAACATGGGCGCGATGGAGAACAAGGGCCTCAACGTCTTCAACGACAAATACGTCCTGGCATCGTCTGAGACCGCGACCGACGGCGACTATTCTGGCGTCGAAGGTGTGATCGCGCACGAATATTTCCACAACTGGACCGGCAACCGCATCACCTGCCGCGACTGGTTCCAACTTTGCCTGAAGGAAGGGCTGACGGTCTTCCGCGACCAGGAATTCACCAGCGACATGCGCTCGCGCCCGGTGAAACGCATCGCCGACGTGCGAGGCTTGCGCGCCTCCCAGTTCGTCGAGGACGCCGGACCGCTGGCGCACCCGGTCCGCCCCGACGCCTACAAAGAGATCAACAACTTCTACACGTCGACCGTCTACGAGAAAGGCGCGGAAGTCGTGCGCATGGTGCAGACCCTAATCGGAGCGGAGAAATTCCGCGCCGGCATGGATCTCTATTTCGAACGCCATGACGGCGAGGCGGCCACCGTCGAGCAATTCATTCAATGCTTTGCCGACACGAGCGGCCGCGACATGACGCAGTTCATGCGCTGGTACGGCCAGGCCGGCACGCCGCAGGTGACCGTCTCGGGCCGCTACGATGCGGCCGCCAGGACTTTCACGATCGACGCGAAGCAAACCTTAGCCCCGACGCCCGGTCAGCCGGCGAAGGAGCCGATGGTCATTCCGCTCGCACTCGGGCTCGTCGGCAGTGACGGGCGCGATCTGCCGCTGTCGCCGGCAAAAGACGTCGAGCACGGCGTCTTGGTCCTTCGCGAGCCCGCGCAGAGCGTCACTTTTACCGGCATCGCGCAGCGTCCGGTGCTATCGATCAACCGCGGTTTCTCGGCGCCGATCAAGCTGGACACCGATTTGAGTGGCGACGATCTCGCCTTTCTCGCCGCCCATGACAGCGATCCGTTCAATCGCTGGCAGGCCTTGCAGACCATTTCGATGGGGCTCCTGATCGACAATGTGAAGCGGGTGCGAGCCGGCGAAGCGCCGCGCAGCGACGACAGACTGATGGTCGCGATCGCCACCATTCTCGAAGATGAAGCGCTGGAGCCCGCCTTCGTCGCGCTGGCGCTATCGCTGCCGGGCGAAGGCGATATCGCCCGCGAGATTGGCCGCGACATCGATCCGGACGCGATCTTTGCCGCGCGCAAGGCGCTGCGCGCCGAAGTCGGCGAACGCTTAGGCGCCGCCCTGTCGACCCACTATGAACGCATGACGGTGCATGGCGGCTTTACGCCGGACGCCGCCAGCGCCGGCCGGCGTGCCTTGCGCAATATCTGCCTCGATTTGATGGCGGCGACCGGTTCTCCCGCCGACATTGCGCGTGCCGCCGAACAATACAATGCCGCCGATAACATGACGGATCGCATGGCCGCGCTCATCACCCTTTCACAGCACGACGGCCCCGATCGCGCGCGCGCGCTTGACGCGTTCTACAAGCGCTACGCGGCCGACGCGCTGGTCGTCGACAAATGGTTCTCGCTGCAAGCGATGAGCCCGGAAACCGACACGCTCGATCGTGTGCGCGCCCTCACCGGCCATGCGGCATTTTCCATGGCCAACCCCAACCGCGTGCGCGCGCTGATCGGCGTCTTGGCGCAAGGCAACCCGACGCAGTTCAACCGCGCCGATGGCGCCGGCTACGAATTCATCGCCGATACGATATTGGCGCTCGATCCGAAAAATCCGCAGCTCGCGGCGAGGCTGGCGACCGCCTTCCGCACCTGGCGCACGCTGGAGCAAGGGCGCCGCGCCAAGGCGGAGGCCGCTTTGCAGCACATCAAGGCGACGGCGGGCCTCTCGCGCGACCTCACCGACATCGTCGAGCGCGCGCTCACCCCCGCCTGAGAAGTCGGCATCCTTCGCCGTAATTTGCGCGGCGCCGCGCGCGAGCGCCGCTGTTACCTATTGGCCACGCTGGTAAAATCGTCGGTAAGAAATTTTCAATAATTGTGGCAGGGACTCTCGACAAATCACCGGTCATCGATTCCAATCGAAAGTGATTCGGACAGCGATGCGGCACATCCTTCCGGTCTGGGTGGTTAGGGGAAATTCCGAACGGAGGCCTTCATGGCGCGCGCCGATGCGGCGAGTGCGTCTGCACATCCCAATTCTATCAAAGGCCTCGCGCAATCGATTGCCAAGCCGGCGTATCGAAGGCTGCTGACGGCCGAACCTTTGCTGCGCCGGGCGGTGCCGGTACTCATCATCGCCTTTCTCGCCACCATCTGCGTCGGCGCCGTCGTGCAAGCGCTCGATCATCGCGAGCAGACGCTCGGTGACATGGTAATTGCGCTCGATGCCGTCGCCGATCTCGCATCCGAACGGCTGCAACAGCCGCTTGCCGATCCAAAAGACGCCGTCGCGCGGCCGGACGAAATTCTCGCCCGCGCCTTGCCGCCTTGGGCTACCGCTTCCGGCCGGCGTTTCTTGCTGACCGATGCGGAGGGCGTGATCGCGGCCGCCACGCCCGGCGCCGATAGCCCCGCCGGCCGCCGTCTGATCGACCTGCTCGGTTCGACGCAACCGCTGACAACATTCGGCGCTAGCGCCGGTGTCATGGACATCACGCTGCCCGACGAGACGCGCGCGCTCGCCACCGTGCGCATGCTGAAAGCCCCGTTCGGCCAGATCGCCGTCGTGCAGCCGCGCGACGCTGCGCTTTCGTCCTGGCGCGCACTCACGACGTTGACGGTGACGCTGTCGACCACCACCGGCTTCGTGGTGCTCATTCTCGGCTTTGCCTTTCACTGGCAGGCGACGCGCGCGCGCGAAGCCGACCTCATCTACGAAACGGTGCGCACGCGCATCGACACCGCGCTCAATCGCGGCCGCTGCGGCCTGTGGGATTGGGATCTCGCGCGCGGCCGCATCTTCTGGTCGCAATCGATGTTCGACATTCTCGGGCTTGAAGCCAAGGACGACCTGTTGCCGTTCGGCGAGGTGAGCGCGCTGGTGCACCCGGATGACGTTCAGCTTTATGAGCTCGCGCGTCAGCTCGCCGACGCCAAGATGTGCGTGATCGATCACGAATTCCGCATGCGCCACGCCGACGGCCACTGGATCTGGCTGCGCGCGCGCTGCGAACTGGTTGGCAATCGGCGCGAGCCGGCACCGCATCTGATCGGTATCGCGGTCGACATCACCGAGCAGAAAAACCTGGTGGAGAAAACCGTCGCCGCGGATTTGCGCCTGCGCGACGCGATCGAAACAATTCCCGAGGCCTTCGTGCTGTGGGATGCCGACAACCGCCTCGTTTTGTGCAACTCCAATTTCCAGGACCTGCACGATCTGCCCGACGACGCCATCACTGCCGGCGCTTCTTACGAATCGGTCGTCGCCTCCGGCAGCAAGCCCGTCGTGCTCAACAAGGTCATCAACAACGGCCCCGCCGTTCCGGGCGCGCGCACTTTCGAGGCGCAGCTCGAGGACGGCCGTTGGCTGCACATCAGCGAGCGCCGCACCAAAGACGGCGGCTACGTGTCGGTCGGAACCGACATTACGACGATCAAGACGCATGAAGAAAAGCTGATGGACAGCGAAAAGCGTTTGATGGCAAGCGTGTCGGACTTGCGCGTTTCGCAACAGCGCGCGCAGGACATGGCCGGAAAATACGCCGCCGAGAAGACCCGCGCCGAGGAGGCCAATCAGGCGAAATCAAAATTCCTCGCCAATATGAGCCACGAGCTGCGCACGCCGCTCAACGCCATCATCGGCTTTTCCGAGATCATGGAGTCCGGCATGTTCGGCCCGCTCGGCGCGGAGAAATACAACGAATATTGCAGCGACATCCACTCGAGCGGGCAATATCTATTGGATGTGATCAACGACATTCTCGACATGGCCAAGATCGAGGCCGGCCGAATCCGCCTCGATTTCGAGGACCTCGCGCTCGACCCGCTGCTGGGAGAAGCCATGCGCGTCGTCTCCGCGCGCGCGCAGGAAAAGCAGCTGAAGCTGGTCGCCCGTATCTCGCCGGACCTGCATTTACACGCCGACCGCCGTGCACTCAAACAGGTTGCACTCAACCTGTTGTCCAATGCGGTGAAATTCACGCCGTCCGGCGGCCGCGTCACCGTGCGCGGCCGTGCCGCCGACGGCTGCATCGTGCTCGGCATCGGCGACACCGGCATTGGCATTACCTCAGATGCGCTCAAGCGGCTGGGCCGGCCCTTCGAGCAGGTCGAAAGCCAGCTCACCAAGAGCCATCAGGGCTCGGGGCTCGGGCTCGCCATTTCCAAATCACTGGTCGAATTGCACGGTGGGCGCATGCGCATCCGCTCGACGCCAGGCAAGGGCACGCTGGTGGTCGTGCGTCTGCCGCTTGAGCCGCATTGTTCGCTGCCGAAGGAAGAAGCGGCTTGACGGCGCAAATAGGGAGCGCAGCGCGGCCATTTGGCATACGGATAGCGCACGGCCTTTCGGTATTTTGATACCGACCAAACGATATTCCCGACAAATTACAATTGAAGGTACCATAATCAGCATTACAATCTTTCGTTTCTACCGCGCTCTTCATTGAGAACCGGCGGAAGGACCATAGTCTTGCGACTCGACCTCCCTTCCACCCCTGACATTTAAATTCGAAAATTCACTTAGGCAATTGTCCGCGAAAATTTTCGCTTTAGTCAACTTGCCCGGAGCCGCGAAATACCATGGCAGAAGACAAAGAGCCACACGAGGGCGGCAACCATAATAATAACTTCGACTACCGCGGCTTTATCGCCAGGCACGACGGCGCGATCATGTCGCGCTACGAAAATGGCCAAGCGATCTACGCACAGGGCGACCCGGCGAATGCGCTTTTCTACATCGTCAGCGGAACGGCTACGGTCACGATCATTTCCGAGCACGGCAAGGAAGCCGTCATCGCAATTCTCGGGCCTGGTGACTTTTTCGGCGAGGGCTGTTTGGACGGCAACCTGCTGCGAAACTCGACGATCACGTGCACGACAGCTGCGGAGATCGTGCGATTCACGCGAACCTCGATCGTCGAAGCACTCAAAAGCGATCCGGAGTTTGCTGCCCTTTTTCTAGGCTTCGTCCTTCACCGCAATCAAAAACTGCAAGCGGATTTGGTGGATCAGCTGTTCAATTCGAGCGAAAAACGCTTGGCGCGAATTCTTCTGACGCTGTCGAATACCGGCCTCGATCCTCAATCGAACTTGATCTCCTTGCCCATCACGCAAGAGACGCTCGCCAACATGGTGGGCACCACGCGTTCGCGTATCAATCAGTTCATGATGAAATTTCGAAAGCTCGGTTACATCGATTACAACGGCCATATCAGGGTACGTAGTTCATTGTTGAACATTATCTTGAATGACAATGCGGGCGCCGGCGATCGGTGATAAAGCGGCTGCGATATGTTCGGCGCTCAAGCCACGCCTCGACTACGGCGCCTTGCCCAGAATCCGCACGAAGCTCTCGCGCACTTTCGCTTGCGTCTCGATCAACGTCGCATCGAGCGCGGCAAAGTCTGGCACGTCGGCGGCACGCGCCAGGAGGCGCAACAACCCTGCCCTCGCCGTCTTCGGATCGAACGGCCCCGGCAGGCACAGGCGCAGGATCTGCGTGACATCGTGATAGAGCTGCGCCGCCGGGCGCAATACTTCGGCATCCTCCACCGGCAGCACGCGCATGGCGTGCGCCTTATCGAGCACGCCGGCCGTTGAGGTGTCGAGAATCTCCGGCCGCTCGTGCGCGTGCACGAGCTGCAGATACTGCACGATGAATTCGATATCGATCAGCCCGCCGGCGGCGTATTTGAGGTCCCAGCGCTCCTTGTCGCCCTTCTCCTTGGCGATGGCCGCGCGCATCTCCACCACATCGGCGGCGATCTGCACGGCATCGCGCGGGCGGCGCAGCGTCTCGCCGATCACATCTTCGACGCGTGTGCGGAAGTCCGCCGAGGCCGCCACGACGCGCGCGCGCGTGAGCGCCATGTGTTCCCATGTCCAGGCTTCACTCTCCTGGTAGCCGGCAAAGGCTTCGAGATGGGTCGCCAGCGGTCCGGCACGGCCGGACGGGCGCAAGCGCATGTCAACTTGATAGAGCGCGCCGTAATTGGTCTGCGCGGTCAGCGCGTTGATCAGCCGCTGCGTCAGCCGCGAGAAATATTGTCCGCCATAGAGCGAGCGCTTGCCGTCCGATTCCGGATGGTTCTCATCGAAGGTGTACATCAGGATCAAATCGAGATCGGAACTTGCCGTCATCTCGTAACCGCCGAGCTTGCCCATGGCGAGCACGGCAGTCTCGGCGCCTTCGATGCGGCCATACGTCTCGACGAAATTGCCAGCGACCGAACGATGCACCGCCCGGATGACCGCATCGGCGAGCCGCGCAAAAGCATCGCCGGCCTGCCGCGCCGTCAAGGTGCCGGACAGGATGCGCACGCCGATCAGGAACATGTACTCAAGCCCGAACGCGCGAACGCGTTCTAGCAGGTCTTGATCTTGGTGCGTCTGCGACAGCGAAGCGTCAAGACGCCGATCGAGTTCGGCATCGTCGGGCAGCGGACCGAAAAAGCTCGGATCGACCAGCGCGTCCATCACCTGCGGATAGCGCGCCAGCGTATCGGCGAGCCGCGGCGCGATGCCGAGCACCAGCGCAAGCAGCGCGATCAAATCGGGATTCTGACGCAGGAGAGAAAGCAGCCGCGCGGCGCCATGCAGATTGTACAGAAACCGGTCAAACGAATTGACGGCCGCGTCGGGGTTGTCTGTGCGCGCCAAGCTTTCAAGCAATGCCGGCAACAAGTGCGTGAGATGACTGCGCGCGGTCTCGCCTTTCAGCGAAGCGAGATCGCCGGCAAGCCAGTTGCGCACGGTGGTCGAAACCTCCAGCGGCTTGCGGTAGCCGAGTTCGGCCAGGCGGTCGAGCGTCTTGCGGTCGTCGGCATCGGCGGGAAACGACAAGGCCGTCTGCTCGGGTGCAACCGATTTCTCGAACAGCCGCGCATAGTGTCCCTGCACCTTGCCGAGATGGCCGACCAGCACCGTGGCGAAGGAATCGCGATCCGGAAACCCCAGGAAACGCGCGAAGCGCTCGACACCCTCGCGCTCGGCCGGCAGCACCTGCGTCCGCTCGTCATCGACCATCTGCAGCCGATGCTCGACCTCACGCAGGAAGCAATAGGCCGCCTTCATGTCGTGGCAGGCGTCCTGGTCGATCCAGCGGTCGCGCGCCAGCTTGTCGAGGGTGGTGAGCGTGTCGCGATCGCGCAAATGCGGATTGCGGCC
Organism: uncultured Alphaproteobacteria bacterium; assembly: GCA_963840065.1. Lineage (GTDB taxonomy): Bacteria > Pseudomonadota > Alphaproteobacteria > Rhizobiales > Xanthobacteraceae > Pseudolabrys. Next base: position 21,263 of record CAWIXF010000005.1, read on the forward strand.
GCCGGCGATCAACTGCTGCGTCTGCGCGAAAAACTCGATCTCGCGAATGCCACCGCGGCCGAGCTTGATGTTGTGCCCTTCTACCGCGATGTCGCCGTGGCCACGATAGGCGTTGATCTGCCGCTTCATGGCGTGCACGTCAGCGAGCGCGACATAATCGAGATATTTGCGCCAAACGAAGGGTGACAGTTCGTCCAGCAGCGTCTCGCCCGCCGCGATATCACCGGCACAGGCGCGCGCCTTGATGAGGGCAGCCCGCTCCCAGTTTTGGCCCGCGCTTTCGTAATAGGAAAGCGCCGCCGGCATCGAGATGGCGATCGCGGTCGAAGCCGGATCCGGCCGCAGCCGCAAATCGGTGCGGAAGACGTAACCGTCGACCGTGCGCTCCTGCAGCAGCTTCACCAGTCGTTGGGTGATCCGCACAAAAACCGGCGCCGGCGCGGCATCCTCAGGCAGCACCGACGAATCCGGGTCGTAGAAAACGATCAGGTCGATGTCGCTCGAATAATTGAGTTCGAACGCACCCATCTTGCCCATCGCGACCACGGTATAGCCGCTGCCGTCCTGCGGCCGTTCCGCATTCTTGAGCTGAAGGCGGCCCGCGCGTGCGGCCTCGGCAAGCGCAAAGCCGACCGCGGCATCGACCGCCGTGTCTGCCAGATCGGTCAGCGCATGCGTCGTGCGCATCACCGGCCACACACCACCGATGTCAGCAAGCGCGATCAACAGCGCGGCTTCTGATCTCAAGCGGCGCAACAGCCGCATGGCCTCATCCACATCGGTTGCCGCAGCGGCGGCGCGACCGCTCTCGGACAAGAGCGACGCAAAATGCGCGTCGGGATCGGCGCCAAGGAGCCGCAGCAGCCGCTCCGGCTCGCGGCTCGCGAGTTCCCACAGAAAAGGCGAGCTCTCGCTGAGACTTTCGAATAGCGTGGCCACGATGGGAGACGCAGCCAACAGCGCGTCCAGCGGCTTGCCGACGTCCGCCGTCAGCCCGCCGCGCCATTCGGCAACGCGCGCGCGCGCCGTCTCTTTATCGGTGAGATACGGCGCCCGCGCGATCCGCCCGGCCAAAGTCTGGGACGTCGTCATCCCGCACTCTGTACCGGCCCTCCCCGTGGCAAGGCAATGATGCTTTTCAAGCCCGGCTGATTGTCCTCAAGCGTCAATTCGCCGCCATGCAGCCGCGCCACCGCCGAGGCGAGGCTCAAGCCGAGGCCTGAGCCCGGCTGCGAACGGCTCTGCTCTAGCCGCACGAAGCGCTCCACCACACGGGAGCGTTCGGCTTCCGGGATCCCCGGCCCGGTGTCGGCGACCGTCAGCAGGATGCGGTCGCCGGAATCGAGCGCGCACACGACGATTTCCGGCGCGGCCCCGTTGACCGCATTCTTTGGGCTTTCGGCATATTTGATGGCGTTGTCGACCAGGTTGGCGAGCGCCTGGCTGATGAGTTCGCGGTTGCCTTTCAGCCGCGCCGGCGTTTCGGCCTCGACCTTGAGCTCGATCCCCTTTTCTTCCGCCAGCGGTTCATAAAGCTCGCCGATATCGTGGGCGATTTCGGCGGCATCGAATTCGTTCATGTCGTCGCGCGCCTGGCCCGATTCCGCGCGCGCGATCATCAACAGCGCATTGAAGGTGCGGATCAGACCTTCCGATTCCTCAATCGTGGCGTCGAGCGCGGCACGGTATTCGCCGTCGCTGTGCGCGGAACGCAGCGCCTGTTCGGCGCGGTTGCGCAGACGGGTGAGCGGCGTCTTCAGGTCGTGCGCGATGTTGTCGGAAACCTCCTTGAGGCCCTGCATCAGCGCCTCGATGCGCTCGAGCATGGCGTTGAGGTTCTGTGCCAGCCGGTCGATCTCGTCGCCGGTGCCGGCGACCGGCAGCCGGCCGCTGAGATCGCCCTCCATGATGGTCTTGGTCGTCTCCGTCATGGCGTCGACGCGGCGCAAGACGCGGCGCGTTACGAACAGCCCGCCGGCCAGGCCGAGTACGATCACGATCGCGACCGACCAACGACCGGCGGAGAGCACGATGTGATAGAGCCGTTCGCGCTCTTCGAGATCGCGCCCAACCAGCAGCCGGAATCCACCGGACAATTGAAACACACGCACCAGCGCCAGATGCTCCTGATGCGGCGGACGGGTCTGGCCCGCGGCTTCGTCGAGCCGGCGGTAGGCCGTTTCGGTCCAACCGGGAACTTCGAGGATGCCGGGCGCGAGCGCCGTGACGTTGCCGGCCAGCGCATCGCCGTTAAAGGTGGTGACGAGATAAAGACTGGAGCCCGGCCTGCGCGCGCGCGCATCAACCGCAATCACCAGCCGCCGGATGCCGCCCTGACGGTATTGTTCCGACAGGCCGGTGATTTCGGCATTGACGGTATCTGTGATCTGCTCGGTGATCAGGCGGCGGGTGTTGAGCGCGAAATAGCCGAGCAGGAAAGCCGCGAACAGCGCGAACACGGTCAAATAGACCAGCGTCAGCTTGAACGTGGTGGTGCGAAAAAGCTTACCGAGCGCCGTCACGAACCATGTATCCCGCGCCGCGAACCGTGTGCAAAAGCGGCTGGGAGAAACCTTTATCGATTTTTGAGCGCAAACGCGAGATATGCACGTCAATGACGTTGGTTTGGGGGTCGAAATGGTAATCCCACACGTTTTCCAGCAGCATGGTGCGGGTCACGACCTGCCCTGCGTGCTGCATAAGGTATTCGAGCAGCCGGAATTCGCGCGGTTGCAGGACAATCTCATCTTCGCCGCGGCGTACCTGGTGCGATAGCCGGTCGAGCGCGAGGTCGCCGACCCGCAGCACGGTTTCCTCGGCGCGACTGCCGCGCCGGCGCGAAAGCACTTCGACACGGGCTAATAGCTCGGAAAATGAATAAGGCTTCGGCAGATAATCATCGCCGCCGGCGCGCAGACCTTTGACCCGGTCGTCGACCTGGCCGAGCGCGGAGAGGATTAGCGCCGGTGTCTCGATGCCCTTTTCGCGCAGGGTGCCGATCACCGACAGGCCGTCGCGCTTGGGCAACATGCGATCGACGATGAGTACATCGTATTGACCGTCGAGCGCCATCGCCAGACCGTCTTCGCCGTCGGTGGCGGCGTCGGCGACATGGCCGACTTCGCGGAAGGCCTTGACCAGATAGTCGGCCGCGTCGCGGTCATCCTCGATCACCAGAATGCGCATGGTGGTTCGATCCGGTTGCGCCTCGGCCGTACGGCCAGAAGGGCGAGCCCCTTGAATATCTGCATAAATGGCCATCGGTCACACCAAGTCCAGTCGATTCGAGCGCCGGTCGATCACCGGCCAATTTCCCCATTCCCCGAATTATTCACAGAATTGCAGCCCCTTAATTACGCGAGGGGGTGGCGGATTTGGCCCGCCACCCCTCCGCGACCCCACCCCAGCGGGGGCGACGGATGCCAGGGTTGGAGTCCCGGTTCGGAAAACGACCAAAGCGAGCGGCCGCTTTCCTTGTGAGAGCCGGGGCAGGCCCGAAGGCCTGCCCCGTGAGGTCGGACCACCAGCGGGGGCGACGAATGCCGGTGGAACGCCCCTAGCTTTATCAGCCCTGCTTGACCGGCAGTGCGACGAAGCGGGCGTTGCCACCCTTCTTCACGCGCATCAGCACGGTGCGTTTGCCGTCCGAGCGGGACTGGTTGATCATCTTGCGCACTTCGGCGGGGCTGGAGACCGATTTGCCGGCAACCTCGAGAATGACGTCGCCGGTCGCAAAGCCGTGGTCGGCAGCAACACCCGAAGAGTCGACGCCGGTGACGACGACACCCTCATGGCCGGCTCCGGCCACATGATCCGCCGGCGCGAGCGTCAAGCCGAGCTTGGCGAGATCGGTGCCGTTGTCGCTATCGCCTTTATTCGCCGAGTCGTTGCTGGCCATCTGCTGTTTCGACGGCAACCGGCCGAGCGTGAGGCTGATGGTCTTCTCGGAGCCCTTGTGCAGAACCGAGAGCTTGACCTCGGATTTCGGCTGCATTGCGCCGATCGTCTTGGCGAGATCGCGGGGATCCTTCACCGTTTTGCCGTTGACCGCGGTGATCACGTCGCCGGCCACGATGCCGGCCTTCGTCGCCGGGCTGTTGGCCTGCGGCTCGGCGACAAGCGCGCCATCCGCAGTCTTCATGCCGAGGCTGTCGGCGATGTCCTTGGTCACCGGCTGGATCTGAACGCCAATCCAGCCGCGCGTGACATGGCCATGCTCACGAAGCTGGCTGATCACGGTCTTGACGGTATCCGCCGGAATGTCGAAGGCGATGCCGACCGACCCGCCCGACGGTGAGAAGATCGCCGTGTTGACGCCGATCACATTGCCTTCGGTGTCGAAGCTTGGGCCGCCGGAATTGCCCTTGTTCACCGGCGCGTCGATCTGGATGAAGTCGTCGTAGGCGTTGGCGCCGATGTCACGGCCGCGCGCCGACACGATACCGGCGGTCACGGTGCCGCCGAGGCCGAACGGATTGCCGACCGCGAGCACCCAATCGCCGATGCGCGGGGTCTTCTCCGACAGCTTCACATAGGGGAACGGACCATCGTCAACCTTGATCAACGCGAGATCGGTGCGCGGATCGGTACCGATGACCTTCGCCTTATGGGTCTTGCCATCGTCGGTCTTCACCTCGACGCTTTCGGCTTTCTCGACCACGTGGTTATTCGTGACCGCATAGCCGTCCGCCGAAATGAAGAAGCCGGAGCCCTGGCCCATGATGATGTTGTGGCCGCCGCGACCGCGCGGCATCCGGCCATTGGGCATGTTTTCCGGCATACCGAAACGGCGGAAAAATTCACGCAGGCCCGGAGGCAGGTCCTGCACGTTGCCGCTGCCGGTGGTGGCGGAACCGCCATCGACCTTGACGCGAACCGAGATCACCGCCGGTTTCACTTTGGCGACGATATCGGCGAAGCCGACCGGGGCCGGCATCTTGGAGGCCTGCTCGGTCAGGTTCTGCGCGAACGCGGCCGGATAGTGGGCCGACAGGTTGATGTCGGGCGCCACGACGAAAGCTGCGGCGCCGAGGCCGGCAATGGTCGTGGCAAGCAGAGCGATGCGGCGGGCAGAAATCACGCGCCGCTTCGTCGTATCGTGGGGAGCGGGTGTGACGCTCGGGTTCATCTGGAAATCTCCCATCTATTCGGTTTGGCGTCTTGCGCCTTGTCGACACCGAAGATGGGGGGATGAGCCTTACGACGTCCTGTCGGCGAGATTAAACTTTTGTAAGGTGTGAAAGAAAGTAGCTGTTAAAATTCAATAGCTTGAACGGGAACTCATCGGGTCCCTATTCCACCAAAGTCGAAACCCGGCGCCGTTCGGCCTCGCTTAACGGCGCGGGTTCGGCTTGCGCGAGCTTGCGCCGGCGCATGGCGGCGATGAGGCCGGCCGCGCCGGCGACCAGCACGAGCGGCGGCAGGCCCCAGAGCAGCAGGGTATGCAGTTCGAAGCGCGGCTTGAGCAGAATAAATTCGCCGTAGCGGTCGACCAGAAAATCGAGCACCTGCCGGTCGGAGTCGCCTGCTTTGAGGCGGTCACGGACCAATACGCGCAAATCGTGCGCTAACGCGGCGTTCGAATCGTCGATATCTTGGTTCTGACAGACCATGCAGCGCAGCTCTTGCGACAACCGCCGCGCGCGCGCCTCCAACGCCGGATCTTTCAACATTTCGTCGGGGGTGACGGCGTGCGCGGCCGGCGCAAGCAGCGCGGCCAGCACGATTAAAAAAGCGATACGGCGCATGACCCCTACTCCGCCGCCTGCAGCGCGGGTTTCGCAGCCGGCTGCGGCGCGCCGACGCGCAGGCGCCGGTCGGACAGCGATAGCCCGCCGCCCAGCATCATCACCACGGCGCCGATCCAGATCAGCAACACCATCGGCTTGTAATAGAGCCTAACGGCAACCGTGCCGTCCGCTTTGGTCTCGCCCAGTGACAGGTAGAGTTGACCGAGGCCGCTCATCATCAGCGCCGCCTCGTTCTTGTCCATGCCGCGCGCGGAAAAGCGCCGCTTGGACGGCGACATGGTGCCGATTACGGTGCCGCCTGCGCGCACCGTGAACAGCGCCGCTTGTTCCGAGTAGTTCGGGCCCGGCCGCTCGACCAGTCTGTCGAAGGTGAGGTCGTAGCCGGAGAGCGACACGCCCTGCCCCGGCTTCACCGCGACGATGCGCTCGGTGCCCCATGTTCCCGCACAGACGATGCCCAGGAGCGTCAGCGCAATGCCGAAATGCGCAACGCCAGTGCCCCAGATCGAGCGCGGCAGGCCGAAGGCGCGGGCGCGTACAGTCGCGAACGGCGCACGGAACAATACGGTGCGCTCGGCGAGATCGATCAGCGCGCCGGTCATGACATAGAACGCCAGGCCGACGCCGAACGGCGCCAGCGCCGAATTGCCGCCTTCGATCGCGAACGCTACGCCGATCGCAACAAGTGCGACGCCGAACGCCGCCATCAATCGCTGCGCCGCGCCCAGTAGATCGCCGCGCTTCCAGGCGAGCAGCGGCCCGAACGGCATGGCAACCATCAGCGCCAGAAACAACGGACCGAAAGTGAGATTAAAAAACGGCCCGCCGACCGTGATCTTGGCGCCGGTCAGTGCTTCAAGCGCCAAGGGATAAAGCGTGCCGATGAGCACGGTCAGGCACGCGGTGGTGAGAAAGAGATTGTTGAACACCAACGCGCCCTCGCGCGAGATCGGCGCGAACAGCCCGCCCTGCTTGAGCATGGAAGCGCGCGCGGCGAATAGTGTGAGGCCGCCGCCGATGAATATCATCAGAATGGCAAGGATGAAGACGCCGCGGCGCGGATCGCTGGCGAAGGAATGCACCGAGGTGAGCACGCCCGAGCGCACCAGGAAGGTGCCGATCAGCGACAGCGAGAAGGTGAGAATGGCGAGCAGGATGGTCCAGACTTTCAGCGCGTTGCGCTTTTCCATCACCACCGCCGAATGCAGCAACGCCGTGCCGGCAAGCCACGGCATCAAGGAGGCATTCTCCACTGGGTCCCAGAACCAGAAGCCGCCCCAGCCGAGCGTGTAATAGGCCCAGTACGACCCCATGGCGATGCCCAGCGTCAGAAACATCCAGGCCATCAACGTCCAGGGCCGCACCCAACGCGCCCAGGCGGCATCGATACGGCCTTCGATCAGCGCGGCGATCGCAAAGGAAAAGGCGATGGAGAAGCCGACATAGCCGAGGTAAAGCAGCGGCGGATGAATGGCGAGGCCGGGGTCTTGCAAAATCGGATTGAGGTCGCGGCCTTCGAACGGCGCCGGATGCAGGCGCACGAACGGGTTCGAGGTCAGCAGAATAAAGAGATAGAAGGCGCAGGCGATCCACGACTGCACCGCCAGCACATTGGCCTTCAATGTCGCCGGCAGATTGAAGCCGAACCCCGCCACCAGCGCACCGAACAACGAGAGAATGAGGACCCACAACAACATGGAGCCCTCGTGGTTCCCCCATACGCTCGTCATCTTGTAGATGAGCGGCATCTGCGAGTGCGAGTTCTCAAAGACCGTGCGCACCGAAAAATCGGACGTGACGTAACAGGCCGTCAGCGCAGCAAAAGACAGCGCGACGAAAAAGAACTGCGCGAGCGCGGTGGAATTGCCGAGACTCATCAGCGTGACGTCGCGCCGCTGCGCGCCGATCAGCGGCACGACCGCCTGCATCAGCCCAAGCGCCAGCGCCAGGACCAGCGCGTAATGGCCGAGTTCGGGGATCATTTCTTCGCCATCCCGGCAACGCCGTCCACGCTGCCTTCCTGCCAACGGCCGGATTTCTTCAGCGCGTCGACCACTTCCTTCGGCATGTAGCGCTCGTCGTGCTTGGCGAGCACGGTGTCGGCGGCTACGTATCCGCCGGGCTCGAGCTTGCCTTCGGCGACGACACCCTGCCCTTCGCGAAACAGATCCGGCACGATGCCCTGATACCGTACCGGAATGTCCTTGTTGCCGTCAGTCACCTCGAACTTGACGCGCAAGTCGGCGCCGCGTTCGACGCTGCCGGGCTTGACCAGTCCGCCGATGCGAATGCGCGTGCCGGGCGCGATGTGCTTTTCAGCGACTTCGGTCGGCGATTGGAAAAAGACGATCGAGCCGCTCATGGCATTGAGGACCAGCCCGACCGCGACCGCCAGCACGGCGCCGCTGCCACCGATCAAAACAAGCCGTCGCTGCTTGCGCGTCATGCTTTGTCCTTGCGCATGATCGTGTCCGAAAACCGGTTCGTCAAAATCATGTGCCTAACTTTCCAACCCGAGGCTCTTTATAGTGTCCTCGATCTGCCGCAGCTTGTCCGGTTCGCTCGCCAGCGCCTTGCGCGCATCGCCGGCCGCCGCATGGGCCTTGTCGCGCTCGTTGAGCACCATATAGGCGCGCAGCAGGCGCTGCCAACCGTCGATATCGCCGCCATTTTGTTTCAGCCGGTCGGCAAGCCGCGCCACCATGCCGCGGATCATCGAATTGCGGTCCTGCTCGTTCATCTGCGCAGCGGCTTTGACATCGGCGGCGCTCGGTCCGGCATTGCCGGCGATCGGCGGCGTTGACGCAACAGGCGGAACTTCGGCGCCGATGCGCGACAACGCCTCGCGCACGGTCGCAACCCACGGCGCATTGGCCGGCGCGCCTTTCAGCATGCTGTGCCACACGTCCGCTGCCTTGTGGCGGTCGCCATCCTGCTCGGCGGCGAGGCCGACAAAGAATTTCGCCTTCATCTCGTTGGAGTCGAGCGCGAGCGCGCGCGTGAACGCCTTCTTGGCATCAGCCGTGACGATGCCGTTTGCTTCCGCCGTAATCGCTTCGCCGAGATCGGACTGACGTTCCGCGTTCTCGCCGGCAAGTTCGAGCACCTTGCGGCGCGCTCTCACCGCGTCGGCAAAACGCCCGAGCTGGAGATAGACCGGCGCCAGCACGGCATAGCCGCGCACGTCGTTCGGGTTGCGCGCGAGATGTTGCTCGACCTGCGCCACCAGGCTGGAGATCGACTTGTCATTATGAATGGCGCGCATGCGCGCCTGCAATGGCTCGCCCGGCAACTGCGGCGAGCCGACCATCAAATAAAGCGCTGCCGCGCCGATCGGCACCAGCATCAACCCGGCGACCGCGGTCAGCCGCCGCCGCCACAGCGGCGAACCGACGCCCGACGGCTTCTCCGCCTCGGCCGCGTCAGCGGCGGCAATCAGCCGGCGCGAGACTTCGACCCGCGCCGCTTCCGCCTCCGCCTCGCCGATCAGCCCGGCCTCACGGTCGCGCGCGATTTCATCGAGCTGGTCGCGATAGACGACGACATCGCTGCCGCCGCGTTCAGACGGGCGGCGGCCAAGCGGCCACAGCACGGCGAAAATCGCCGCCGCCGTCATCAGCGCAAATACCAGCCACAGGGTCATGGAACCATTCTACCGGGCCGAAGCGCCCACATATGCGACAGGGGCATACATCAAGGCCAATCATGGCGGCAATGCGCAATATCAAGCCGCCCGTTGGTCTGAAAGGGTGGCCGGCGCTATAATTCCGCGCCTTTCAAGCCAATTTAGGGAGGACCGCCTATGATCATCGCCGTCGTCACGTTCCGCCTGCCAAAGCCACTCACGGTCGCCGAGGCGACCGCGATCTTTCAGAGCACGGCGCCGAAATATCAGGGTCTCGCCGGGTTGGTGCGCAAGAATTACCTGCTCAGCGAAGACGGCACCCGCGCCGGCGGTGCCTATCTTTGGGAAACTCGCGCCGACGCCGAGCGGGTCTACAACGCCGATTGGAAAAAAACGGTCGAGGCGAAATACGGTTCACCGCCGGCCATTGAATATTTCGAATCGCCGGTGATGGTCGACAATCGGGACGGCAGCATTAGCGTGGCTGCCTGAGCCAAACTAACCGGCTTGCCGCGAGCGCCGGTCGGCGGCGCCAGCCACGTCGCCCGCCTTGGCGAGCAGGCCCGCATAGTCCTGCCCGAACATCTTGGCGCAGAAACGCACCGAAGCGTCCACCTGGCTCTGGCGGAAGCTGCGATCGGCTTTGCCCGCGTGGCGCAAGCCGTCGAGCAGCGCGCGCGTTGCGCTGTCGAGATATTGCTGGATCGCCGTGAAGGTTCGCTGCGTCATTTCATTGAGCGCGAGCTCGCCGGCGAAAAATCGGCAGTTGCCGACGAATTCGAGCAGGGCCTCTGTTTCGGCGACGTCGTCGGGATCGAGCACGGAATTGGCGCGAATTTCGGAGGATGGCCGCGGCTGCAGCAAACGCCGCACCCGGCCGGGCGTCTGCTCGATTTCGGCACGCAACAATTCGGCGATCTGCGCTCGCGAAGCGGCCAGCATGCGTCCCCAAGTCGAGTCGATCGGCAAATCGAGTTCGGTACGCAAACCGCGCGCGGTATCGTGTATCGTCTTGAGCAGCGCCCCCACCGCCACGCCGCGTCCGCTCTGCAGGTCGTTGCGCAATTCGCCGATCATCCGGTCGAGTTCCGCCAACACGATGGTGACCGCCACGCCGTAATGCGTCTCGGCGACGCGTGCGGCGACGTCGCTCGCCGCCGCCGTGATGCCGAAGCGCACGATCTGCCAAGGCGAGACCAGGCGACCCATCACCGTCAGCAACGCATAAAGAAATAGCTCGCTGTTGTTGGCTGAAAGGTTGTCGATCAGCTTCTTGCAGTTATCGAGCTGGCCGTTGGCGAGATGGACGATGCGCAAGGGCAACTGGCCTGCCAAGGTTGCGAGTTGATCGCGGCCGGCCATCACACATTTCAACGTCATGGCATCTTCAGTGGGGCGCGCGGTGCCAATCTGCGCGAGCAAGCGGCGATGGCTTCTTTCGTCGCTCGCCGCGGCGGCGAAGCTTGCCTGCATTGCGGCAGCCGCCTTGTCCTGAAAATCGCGGGTGAGGCGTTCGGCCAAATCGTTGTCGCCGGCGAGAAGCGCGTCGGTCACTTCGTCGGCCAAAGTCTTGGCCTCAACAGGCAACACGTCGCGCCTGATCCAGGTCCACAAGGTCACAAGCGAGGCGCGCGCAATACGGCCGGGATTATTGTGCTCGGCATCGTCGTCGACCATGAACGGCTCGAGCGGCTTGAAGAACAGCCGCGCGCAATGTCCGATGCGCGGGGCGCCGTTGCGTTGCTCGCGCACGATGGCGCGCAACTGATTGAGAACGAGGTCGGTGCCGGCGGCCTCGCCACCGCCTATAAGATTGCGTTCGAACTCACCGATCAGCAGCGCACGCGCCTGCGGCGAGAGCTCGCTCAGGTATTGCCGCAATCGTTCGATAGTATCGGCGCCCGCCATCTCCGCGTTTTCCGCGTCTTCTTCACGCTGTTTGATAGCGCCGGGGGCGTTAACAACTCATTAAGCATAGGAGCCAGCCGCTCCGCTTGGACGACCGGGCCTGCTAGCTCAGGCGCGCCCAGGTCCCGTCCGGATTGCGGCAGGCCGTGCCGCGCGCGGTTTGCGGGCGGCTGTCGATGTAAATGGTGTGCGTATAGGAGCGGCAGCGCTTCCCTTGCGCCTCGTAATAGGGTCCCGGCACCACCGTGCCGTGCCGGCCCGAATCCGGATTGCTCCAGGACACCGGCGCGCCGGGTGAACCGTTATCGAGCGCGCTGATCTGGGCTTGGTAAGCGCGCTGGCGGTCCTCATCGTCCATCGCCGCACCGATGCGGTTGCCGATCAGCGCGCCGAGCCCGGCGCCGGCCGCCGCTCCCGCGACATGGCCGCCAACACTACCGCCGAACTGCGTGTCGGCCTGCGTGCCGACCGGCAAACCGGCCCGCGTGTCGGCCTGGGTGCCGGCCTGCGAGCCGACCTGCGAGCCAGCCGCCGCGCCGGCGCCACCGAGCAGCATGCCGGTGTTCTCGTGTGGGCCGCGCCCGCTTTCCAAATCGCCGGCGCAAGCGGCAAGCGCCAATGCGACAGCAGAAACGGCGGCGATTTTGACTGCGGACATTGTTCCCCCGGAAGTCGACAGACAATAATAGACAATCGACCTATCGAAAGGGGAGGAATGGGGCGAAAGTCCGGCGCAAAAAGCTGCATTGACCTTTCTTATGCCGCTGGCAACACCAGTTCGGCACGCAAGCCGCCGATCGGCGCGCTGCCGAGATTGAGTTCGCCGCCATAAAGGCGCGCAAGCTCGAGCACGATCGACAGACCGAGGCCCGAGCCCGGCTTGCTTTCGTCGAGCCGGCCGCCGCGCTTGCCCGCCTGTTCGCGCTCGGCCGCCGACAACCCGCGGCCGTCGTCGTCGACCATGATGCGTACTATGTCTGCCTCGGGGCGGTGCTCGCGCGCGACTTCGATCGACACGCGCGTGGCCGCCCATTTGCAGGCATTGTCCACCAGATTGCCGACCATTTCTTCGAGATCCGGCCTTTCGCCACGAAAGCGCGCTTGCTTGTCGGCGTGCACCGCGATGGCGATTTTTCGGTCGCGGTGAATCTTCTCCATGGTGCGCGCAAGCGCGCTCACCACCGGCTCGACCTCGCTCACCGAACCGACCACCGTCTGCCGGGCGGCAATGCGCGCGCGCTCGAGATGGCGCGCGATCTGGTCGCGCATGATCTCGGCCTGCTCGAGCACTTTGGCGGCGAAGGGATCGCGTTTATGCGCGGTCGCCTCGTTGACCACGACCGACAGCGGAGTCTTCAGCGCATGCGCGAGATTGCCGACATGGGTGCGCGCGCGCTCGACGATTTCCTTATTGGCTTCGATCAGCGCGTTGGTCTCGCGCGCGAGCGGCGCGATCTCGTCGGGAAAGCGGCCCGCGAGTTGCTCGGCCTTGCCGGCGCGAATGGCGGCAAGGCCGTCGGTGATGCGCTTGAGCGGCGCAAGGCCGAAGCGCACCTGGAACATGGTAGTCAGCAACAGCACCGCGGCCAGCAGCGAAAAGGTGATGGCCAAGGTCTGGTCGAAGGCGCGCGTCTCCTGCGTGATCTCGGCGGAGTCGCCGGCGACCGAAACGAGAAAATGCCCGTCTGCGCCGAGATCGATGGTGCGCTCGAGCAGCCGCAAGTGCTGACCCTGGGGGCCGTCCACATAGCCCTCGCGCGTACCGTCGGCGTCGCTCGTCATGCTCTCAAGATGCGGCAGCCCGCGGTCCCAGAGCGACCGCGACGAGCGCACATCGTGCGTCCCCGGATCAAGCCGCGCTACCTGCCAGTACCAGCCCGACAGCGGCAATTCGAACAACGGTTCGCCGAGCGATTGCGGAAATTTCGCGCTCGCCGCCTCCTCGGGCGCGGCAAGATCGGCTACCAAGGTACGCAGATAGACGCCGAGGCGGCGATCGAAAGCGCGCTCGACGCTGTGGCGGTTGAGCGACGACAAGATAATGGAGGTAACGAGCAGGATGATCACCGCCCAGGCGGTGGCGGAGAGAAACAGACGCAGCGCGAGCGAATTGGCGCGCATTAGGGGTCTTTACGTTTGCGCATGAACTTTTCCGAAAACCGGTTCTCCCATTTCGGGATCATGCACGTTAGCGCGGTTCGGGCGCCGACAGCAGATAACCGAGGCCGCGCACGGTCTGGATGATCTCGACGCCGAGCTTCTTGCGGATGCGGCCGATGAACACTTCGATGGTGTTAGAGTCGCGGTCGAAGTCCTGGTCGTAAAGGTGCTCGACCAGTTCGGTGCGCGAGACCACGCGCCCGCTATGATGCATGAGGTAGGCCAGCAGCCGGTATTCGTGGCTGGTCAGTTTCATCGCGTTGCCGTTGACCGAGACGCGGCCGGTGCGGGTGTCGAGCCGCACCGGGCCGCAGCTAAGTTCGCTCTTGGCGTGCCCGGCGGAGCGGCGCAGCAGCGCGCGCACGCGCGCGAGCACCTCCTCCAGGTGGAACGGCTTGGCGACGTAATCGTCGGCGCCGGCATCGAAGCCTTGCACCTTGTCGCTCCAGCGGTCGCGCGCCGTCAGCATCAACACCGGCATGGCGCGGCCGGCCCGCCGCCAGGCCTCCAGCACCGATATGCCATCCATTTTCGGCAGTCCGATGTCGAGAATGACGGCGTCGTAGGGTTCCTGCTCGCCGAGGTAATGGCCTTCCTCGCCGTCGAAGGCGCGGTCGACGACATAGCCCGCGCCGGCGAGCGCTGCGGCAAGCTGGCGGTTGAGATCGGGGTCGTCCTCGACGACGAGAAGGCGCAAAGGCTGTTTCTCTCAAGCCATCGGCGGATGGTCCGATGGTTTCGGACTTGCCGGGCGGGCGGTTCCTCCTCCGACAATACGGCAAATCGAAGGGGGAAGCCCAAGCCTAGCGGATTCTAATAAGCCTGCCGTTTTCGGCGTCAACGGCGGCGCGTTTGACCTTGCCTTTGTGGCCGAGCAGCGTGAGCTCGTAGGCAAGGCCTTCGCCTTGCCGGCACAGCCGCGCCCGCAGCAACTCGCTGCGGCGGTAGTGTGCCTTGGCCGCCTTGACCGCCTGGGCAAGCGAAACCGCCCGGTGGCTGGCGACCGCGGCACGCTGTTCGGCCTTGCTCAGGCAAGCGTGATGCGGGGGATCGGCGGCCTGCGCCGCTCCGGCGGCAAGACCGGGCAGAAGGCCGATCAGCAGAATGGCTGTGAGTCGGGGGAGGACCGGCATGGAGGGGAGATAGCGCATGAGCCCGAAAAGTGGGGACCGGTTTTCGGTCAAGATAATGCGCCGACGTAAGAGCGCGCCGGTGAACGTCAAGTGAATGCGCCGAGGACGCTAACTTTCAAATCCTTCGAACGACGCGAAATCCTCGAGCGGCGCGCGCGGCGCGCGCCATCGATTGATCGGCGCGCGCTCATCGGCATAAAGGGAAGCAACGGCTTCGAAGACGTCCATGGTCTGCACTCCGCAAGCGTTGCGCGAATTGTGGTGGCGCGGAAGCCCCGAGAGCTCCGAGCGTCTGGTGGGTTCCATCACATCGATCGACCGTTACGCTCGGTGGTATTGGTTACGACTTCATCGAAGTCATTGATCTTTTTGGCTTCGTTCTGCCAAATTTCGAAGGCCTTGATCTGAATTCACCTCCACGAATGCTACAAACCGCCGGATGGCTGACTTGCGACGCGCGAGCGCCCGCCGCTCATAGCGATCAATCAGCGACATTTCTCTGATCAAACCCGAAGAGTTGGATACGGAGCTTTCGCCGTCTGAATTTCTGTACGCCTCAGCTGAGGGCCGATGGTCGCGCAGCTTCTGGAGAAGCTCGTATCTGATTTTGCGGATACGCCGTAGA
>CAWIXF010000006.1:0-14534 GCA_963840065.1 uncultured Alphaproteobacteria bacterium
GCCGGTTCGCGCGGCGCATCGCCCCAAGGAGCGTGAGAAGCGCCTTCGCTGTCCTCCGATTGATCCTCGAGCTGCGGCTGCTCGTCCGTTTCCAACGCGAGCGGGCCGGATCGTGGCCGCCGGCAAATTTCACGATCGCCGCGATGCGCAAGTCGATCGAGGGATGCGTGGCGAAGATATCGGAAAAGCCCTGGCGCGGATTGTCGACGCACATTTCCATCACCGCGGACGTCGCGGCATGCAATTCGCCGCGGCCTTCGATCTTGCGCAGCGCCATGATCATGGCGTCGGGGTTTTTGGTCAGCTCCACCGAACCAGCGTCGGCGAGATATTCGCGTTGGCGCGACAGCGCAAAACGGATCACCACCGACAGCAGCCAGACCACCACGATGATCACAATAGCGATCAGAATGGCGGCACCGGCCCCTCCTTTACGATCGCTGCCGCCGCTGCGCCGGCCGCCGCCATAGAAGCCGCCCTGAAAGAACAGGCGGAACGCCATCTCGCCGAAGAACGAGATCACGCCGGCAATCACAACCGCGATCACCATCATGCGCACGTCGCCATTGCGAATGTGCGTGAGCTCGTGGCCGAGCACGGCTTCCATCTCCTGGTCGTTGAGCGCGTTCATCAGCCCGCGCGTCACCGTGATGGAATATTGCTTCGGGTTCAGCCCGGTGGCGAAGGCGTTGAGCGCGTCGTCATCGGCGATGCGCAAGGTCGGCGTCGGAATGCCGCGCGAGATGCACAGGTTTTCCAAGAGATTGTAAAGGCGCGGCTCCTCGTTGCGCGCCACCGGATGCGCGCCGGTCACCGCGTCGATCATCGACTGGTGGAATTTATAGGCAATGGCAATCCAGATGATAGCGCCGATGGTGGCGAAGGGCGCCGCTTTCAGCCAGTCATAGGCCGCCGCGCGCATCAGATAGTCGAGCGGCGCGTTGACCGTGAGCCCTTCCGCCAGCAGCGCGCCGGCAAACACCAGTACATAGACGAGAAAGAACAGCCCGATCAGCAACGCAATCGAGCGGCGCTTGTTGGACTGGATATGCGTGTACAGACCGTAGGCGGCCATGACTTTCTTTTTCGTGTCCCGGACGCGGTGCAGCGCGTAAGCGGTGCGTCGCAGATCCGGGACCGCTACAAAACGTTACTCAACGATCCCGGGTCTGCAGAGCAGCACTTCGTGCTGCACTGCGCCCGGGAAAAGTCCGCGCGTGGTACGTCCGCTAAAACTTCACACTCGGCGCCTGCTCAAGCTGGCCGCGGTTCTCACCGCCCAGATCGAAGAACGTGTGCGGCTGGAAGCCGAACGAGCCGGCAAACAGCGCGGCCGGGAATTGCTGGATGCCGGTGTTGTATTCCTGCACGGCGTTGTTGAAGAAGCGGCGGGCGGCGGCGAGCTTGTTCTCGATGTCGGCGAGCTGCGTCTGCAACTGCTGGAAGTTCTCGTTCGCCTTCAGGTTCGGATAGGCTTCCGACAGCGCGAACAACTGGCGCAGTGCGCCGGAGAGCATATTTTCGGCCGCGACTTTCTGGTCGATGCCGGGCGCAGCAATGGCCGCGTTGCGCGCCTGCACCACGGCTTCCAGCGTGCCCCGTTCATGCGAGGCATAGCCTTTGACGGTCTCGACCAAATTGGGGATGAGGTCGTGGCGCTGCTTGAGCTGAACGTCGATGTCGGCAAACGACTGGTTGACACGCTGGCGCATCGCAACCAGCCCGTTGTAGACGGCGATGATCCAGATCGCGGCGGCGACGATGACGCCAAGCACGACCAAGGCGGTGGTGGACATTGATCAGGCTCCTGAGGGGAAGGGTCGGATCAGGCGAGTTCCGTACCATAAATGGGGCTAGTGCGATCCCCGGCACAAGAGGGCGCGGCCGGTGTCCCCGCCTTTCGTATAAGGCATTGGCGACCCATAAAAAAAGACCCCAAGCCGGCCTGAAGCCGAGACTTGGGGTCTTTCGCCAGACGGCTATTGGGGGGTAAGGGGGGAGCCGCCCGACTTGTGGATGTTCAGCCAACGCCTCCGCCGCGGTTTGGTTCCGCGGCGGTTGCGAGGTGTCACAGAATTTATTTTTGAGAGAGGCGGCGAAACCTAGGTTCGCCGGTCGAGGCTCAACTCGCCTCGCGGAACCGCACCGCGGCTTCCAGATCGACCGAGACCAGTTGCGAGACGCCGCGCTCGGCCATGGTGACGCCGAACAGCCGGTTCATGCGCGCCATGGTGATCGGGTTGTGCGTGATGATGACGAAGCGCGTGTCGGTCGCGCGCGTCATTTCATCGAGCAGATCGCAGAAGCGCTCGACGTTATGATCGTCGAGCGGCGCGTCCACTTCGTCCAGCACGCAAATCGGCGCCGGATTGGTGAGGAACACCGCGAAGATCAACGCCAGCGCGGTCAGCGCTTGCTCGCCGCCCGACAATAGCGACAGCGTCGAGGGCTTCTTGCCCGGCGGCTTCGCCATGATCTCGAGGCCGGCTTCCAGCGGGTCGTCACTCTCGATCAGTTGCAGCTCGGCGGTGCCGCCGCCGAACAACTGCACGAACAAATGCTGGAAGTGCTTGTTGACCTGTTCGAACGACGACAATAGCCGTTCGCGCGCCTCGCGGTTGAGGCTCTGGATGCCCTGGCGCAGCTTGGAGATCGCGGCCACCAGATCGTCGCGCTCGCCGGTCAGCGAGGTGTGCTGGGTCTCGACCTCGCGCAATTCCTCTTCGGCGCGCAGATTGACGGCGCCGAGACGCTCGCGCTCGCGACGCAGGCGCTCCAGCCGTTCTTCGATCGCGGTGAGATCGGGCAGCGCTTCGCCGTCCTTGAGTTCAGCAAGCTCGGCGGTGGCGGCCGGCTCGATCTCCAGCATGTCGCGGATTTCGCGGCCGATGTCGTCGAGCCGGCGCTTGGCGGCTTCGAAGCGTTCTTCCGCGCGGGCGAGTTCCTCGCGTGCCGCGCTTGCCGCTTCGAGCGCTGTGCGTGCGTCGCGGTCGGCTTCGGCCAATGCATTTTCCGCTTCCTGCAAACGGTCGGCGCAGGCGCGGCGTTCGGCTTCCGCCGTCTGGATTTCGCTCATCAGCCCAGAGCGCTTGTCGGCGAATATCTGCGGGGCGTTCTCGAGCTCGGCGCGGTCGCGCGTGGCTTCCGCAATGCGGCTTTCCAGCGTGGCAATCTGGGTGCGCGCGCCTTCGAGCCGCGTGCTCCAGCCGGCTTTGTCCGAGCCGAGCTGGGTCAGCCTGCGGTCGGCGAGTTCGGCTTCGCGCAGGATCGCCTGCTGCTCGGCGCGCGCTTCGGCGACCTTGGCGCGTTTGCCGGCGATGTCGTCGCGTACCGTATTGAGTTCGGCTTCCAGCCCGGCGACCGAAGCAAGTTCGGCGAGCGCGCTTTCGGCCTGTGCTTTGCCAGCCTCAGCTTCGTCGCGGCTGGCGGTAAGACGAACACGGCCTTCCGTCAGCGCCGAGAGGCGGGCGGCATGGCGGTTGACTTCGCGCTCGGCCGCGTCGTGCCGGTCGCGGGCGGCATTGGCTTCGCGTTGGCGATCGCGCGCGGCATTGCGTGCTTGTGTTTCGGCTGCGGCCGCTGCCTGCAACGCGGCTTCCGCCGCTTCGACAATGCCGCGGGCCTGTTCGGCTTCGGTACGGGCGATCTGCAATTCACCCTCGATGTCGGCGAAGCGGGCGCGCTCGGCGAGCCGGCGGGCGGCGCCGGTCGGCGCGTGCGCGGCGGCGGCAAAACCGTCCCAGCGCCAGAGATCGCCTTCAGGCGAGACCAGGCGCTGGCCGGGCTTGAGCGAGCCGGCGAGCCGATTACCGGTGTCTCGGTCGACGACACCGATCTGGGACAACCGACGGGCAAGCTCGGCCGGGGCCTGCACCTTGTCGGCCAGCTTCTCGATGCTTTCCGGCAGCGACGGATCGGCGGGATCGATGGCCGAGCCAATCCAGCGCATCGGCGCGGACGGATCGACAGGCGCATCGAGATCGTCGCCAAGAGCGGCGCCGAGCGCCTTCTCGTAGCCTTTCTCGACCGTGACATTGTCCATCACCGGTGGCCACAAATTCTTGGTCTCGACCGCCAGCACCTTGGACAGCGTCTTGGCTTCCGTCTCCAGCCGCTGCACGCGGCGCTCGGCTTCGGCGAGCGGAATGCGGGAAGCTTCAAGTGTGACACGCGTGGTGCCATGGGCGGCTTCCGCTTCGAGGGCGGCAGCTTCGGCAGCGGAAACGGCGGCCTGCACGTCTTCGACCGCGGCAGCGAGTGCGGCGACATTGGGTCCGTCGGTTGCCTGCAGACTATCGAGCTCACGCTCAATGTCGGCAATTTCGGCGGCAAGGCGGGTCGCGCGCTCGCCGTGTCCGCGCATGGTACTGTCCAAATGGTTGCGCTTGGCGGTGAGGTCGGCGAGCGCGGTGGTGAGGTCGGAGAAGATCTTTTCCGCGGCCGACAACTCAGCCTCCGCCTCGGCGAGCCGCGCATCGACGCCGCTGCGGCGCCCGGCGCTTTCACGCGCTTCGGTGCGAATTTGTTCTTCTTCGGCGCCAAGCCGCTCAAGGGCGGCGTCCGCATCGGCGGCAAGGCGCTGCTCGCGCTCGCCGTCGGCCGCGAATTGCTTCAAGCGCAGATCGAGTTCGGCGACGCGGTCCTTGGCGCGCTGCTCTTCGCGTTCAAGCTCCTGCAGGGCGACGTTCAGCCGGTGCAGGGCGGCACCCGCGCGCCCTTCCGCCTCGCGTAGGTCGGGGAGCGCCGCCTGCGCGGTGGCCTGACGCGTAGCCGCTTGCGCCTGCGCTGCCGTGCGGTCTGCAACCTCGCGCACGCCGATATCCTTGGCGCGTTCGGCGTCGGCAACCTCACCGGTGGCTGCCGTCCAGCGCAAATGGAAGAGGGTGGCTTCCGCCTTGCGCACCTGCCCGGAGACGGTGCGGTAGCGGATCGCCTGTTTGGCCTGCTTTTTCAAGCCGTCCATCTGGGCGGCGAGCTGGCCGATCACGTCTTCGACGCGCAGCAGGTTGGATTCCGCCGCCTTCAGACGCAGTTCGGCCTCGTGGCGGCGCGCATGCAGGCCGGAAATGCCGGCGGCTTCTTCCAGCACGCGGCGGCGCTGCTCGGGTTTGGCCTGGATGATCTCGCCGATGCGGCCTTGATGCACCAGCGCCGGTGAACGCGCGCCGGTGGAGGCGTCGGCGAACAGGATCTGCACGTCGCGGGCGCGCACCTCGCGGCCGTTGATGCGGTAGGCGGAACCCGCTTCGCGCTCGATGCGGCGCGCGATGTCGAGCGTCTCCTGGTCGTTGAAGGCTGACGGCGCCGAGCGGTCGGCGTTGTCGATCAGGATCGCCACTTCGGCATTGTTGCGCGCCGGGCGGGTGTTGGAACCGGAGAAGATGACATCCTCCATGGCGGAGGCGCGCATGGATTTGTGCGAGGATTCGCCCATCACCCAGCGCAGCGCTTCGACCAGGTTCGACTTGCCGCAACCGTTCGGACCGACCACGCCGGTCAGGCCCGGTTCGATCAGAAAATCGGTCGGCTCGACGAACGACTTGAAGCCAAGCAGGCGCAGCCGGGTGAGCTTCATATGTGTGGCCTCATCGCTTTCCCGTTGGCGCCACTAGCATTTCGCGCGCGAAGGGGAAACGCGTACACTTCCATTGTCTTGTCCATTGAGAGTCGTCAATACGCTCCGGCGCCTGGCCCGGACAGAGTCGGGTTCCGGATGGCTTGGAGAATGAATCGCCGCGCGGTCTTGGGCAACTGCCGAACGGCCGGAAGTTTGTGGTTTTCCAGACCTTTCGGCGACGGTCTGCGGCCAACGCGGCCGGAACCGGCGCTCCAAAAGCCAAAAATCCCTTATCCCGCCTTGAGATAGGGGTCGATGGCCTTGCTCATTTCTTCGATCGTCAGAGCCCCCACATGGCGGGTTCCGTTGATGAAAAAGGTCGGCGTCGACTTCACTTTGTAGGTGTCAATGGCCTGCTGGCGCACCTTCTGGATGTCGTCGAGCAGCTTCTGATTCGCCAGACAAGCGTCGAATTTTTCCTTGGTGAAGCCGGCCTGCTTGGCGATGGCAAGCAGCGGCGGCAGCGGTTTCGCCACCGCCCAGGTCAGTTGCTGGCGGAACAGGGTATCGACCATGGCGTAATACCGGGTCGTATCCGTCTCCCCGGCACAGCGCGCCAGCATGAAAGCGGCGGCGGCCAGCGGGTCGAGCGGGAATTCGCGCAGGATGTACTTCACCTTGCCCGTGTCGACGTACTTCTTCTTGAACTCGGGGAAGGTGGTCTCGTCAAAATGTGCGCAATGCGGGCAGGTCATCGAGGCGTACTCGACGACGGTGACCGAGGCCTTCTCGCTGCCGATGACCATGTCGGTCAGGGCCTGCGGCTTCATAAGTTCCACTTCGGGCACGTCATCCTCGGCCCGCGCGGGCAAAGTCGGCAGCACCGAGGTGCCAATGACGGTGGCAAGCGCAAGGGTCGCGGCGCCCTGGCAAAACTGACGGCGATCGATCGGCAAAGGCACCTCCTCAACTCAAAAAAACGCCCCGCGGACGGCTCACCTAGCTGGATATCATGAATGTGGCAATGGCGGGCCGCAATCCGCCTCACTTTCGCTTGACGGCCGCTCCCAGCCGGGCAAGCGCCGCCCGTAAAGCGCCGTCCTCGACCTCCGGCAGGCTGGCGGCGATACGCTCTGCCGCGGCTGGATCGGGGGGAGGGGGTTGCGAATGCTCCCGGCGGCGCAAGGGTGCCTGCCGCAAGGCGATGCGGCCGATCGCCTGCCAGCCGAAGAAGCGGTTGACCCGTTCCAGGATCACGCCCGACAAATGCTGGATCTCGATCGCCGCCGGGCCTTCCACCCGCAGAACCAGGGTCGCCGGTTCCGGCGGCGCCTGGTCGCCGTCCTTGGTGCGCGGCCAGTTGATCTTGGCGGGCTCGGAATGGGCGGCGATCTCGGGGCCGGCAATCTCGGCCCAGCGCGCAATGATCTCGGTCGATGCAAAGCCCTGGCGCTTGAAGGCATCGCTCAAGGTCGCGCTGGCGAACTGCGAAAGCGGCCGGGGAAAACTGCGCGAAGGCTTCATCGAACGTCGTGTCCCGTGCCATCGTCGGTGGTCATGACCGTAGCAGTCCGCTTGCCGTCGCGAAAGAAAGCCGCCGCGCCTGGGTCGGCCGAATTGCTCGCCTGGTACGACCGCTACGCCCGCGTGCTGCCGTGGCGTGCGCGCAAAGGCGAGCGGACCGAACCTTACCGGGTCTGGTTGTCGGAGATCATGTTGCAGCAGACCACGGTGAAGGCGGTGGCACCCTATTTCGCCCGCTTCGTTCAGCGCTGGCCGGCAGTCGAGGCGCTGGCCGCGGCGAAGCTCGACGACGTGCTGCGGGCCTGGGCCGGGCTCGGTTATTACGCGCGCGCGCGCAACCTGCATGCTTGCGCCCGCGCGGTGGTCGAACGCCATGGCGGAATTTTTCCGGCGGACATGGACGCCTTGCGCGCATTGCCCGGCATCGGCGACTACACGGCGGCGGCTGTCGCGGCGATCGCCTTCGATGCACCGGCGGTGCCGGTCGACGGCAATGTCGAGCGGGTGGTGACGAGGCTGTTCGCGGTGGAACAGGAAATGCCGGCGGCCAAGCCGGAGATCAAGTTGCTGGCGACGTCGTTATTGCCGCCGCGGCGCTCCGGCGACTTCGCGCAAGCTTTGATGGATCTCGGCGCCACCATCTGCTCCCCGAAACGGCCGGCCTGCGCGCACTGTCCGTGGACCGATGCGTGTCTCGCGCATAGGCGTGGCGACCAGGAGACGTTTCCGCGCAAGGCGCCCAAGCGCGAAGGCAAATTGCGGCGCGGCGCGGCCTTTGTCGTTCTGCGCGCCGACGGCCGCGTCCTGCTGCAAAAGCGCCCGGACAAGGGTCTGCTCGCCGCCATGACGGAAGTGCCGGGCAGCGCCTGGGCGCATGAATTCGATGTGAGTGATGCGTTGCGTCATGCGCCGCGTCTCGGCAGGTTGAAATGGCGCAAGCTTCCCGGTGTCGTGCGCCACGTCTTCACGCATTTCCCGCTCGAATTGACGGTGTATGCGGCGCGCGCGCCCAAGGCGACACACGCTCCGAAAGGTGCGCGCTGGGTCAAGCGTGCCGATCTGCCGGGCGAAGCCTTGCCCAGCGTCATGCGAAAAGTGCTATCGCATGGCCTTGAACCGGAAACGAAAAGTGGAACGTCAAGAAGCGCAATAAGAGGAACACCATGAGCATCGAACGCAAGGAAGTCGGCTCGCGCATGAGTCAGATCGTCGTGCACGGCGACACCGTTTATCTCGCCGGCATCGTCGCGCAGGCCAACAAGGGCAAAAGCGTCACCGAGCAGACCAAGGAAATCCTCTCAACAATCGACAATTATCTGGCGCAGGCCGGCTCCGACAAAACGAAGGTTTTGCGCGCCAATATCTGGATCACCGACATGACGAATTTCGCCGAGATGAACGCGGTGTGGGATGCCCGGGTGTCGCCCGGCAACACGCCCGTGCGCGCCTGTGTCGAGGCCAAGCTTGCCGCGCCCGATTACAAGGTCGAGATCATGGTGGTGGCGGCGAAATGACGGTCAATAGCTTCGGCAGGAACGAATGAATACCGGTGCAAAAAATAAAGTGCGCCGTTCGATCGAAACCGATTCCGGTAGCCGCTGCGTGGATATTTTTGTGCGGCCGGACGGGTCGTTTGGATTCGAAGAATATCGCCGCGACAGCGAAGACGGCCGCGGCTGGTTTCCGGTCGGATATTATTCGGCGGATGTTTACGCAACCGAAGCCGCGGCACTCGGTGCCGCACTCGAAGCCGTTTCCTGGCTGCGCGAAGTGGTAGCGGCGAAGTAGCGCTACGGAGGAGGCGTCATGGCATTCGATTTCACGCCGCTGCTTGCGAAAGATACGCCGGCGCCGGCCGCGCGCTGGACCGGCTGGGCCAAATACAACTTCACCTTCGGCAACAACGACCCGGAGCGGATTGCGATCGACGACCTGAAGGCCGCGGTGGACGCAGCGCTCATGCGCGATGGGCGCAGGCTGGCGGATTATCGCCTGCTGATGGGGCCGCAGGGCTACAAGCCGCTGCGCGAATTTCTGGTCAAGAAGCTCAAGCGCGACGCCGGTATCGCGTGCAGCGCCGACGACATCATGATCACCTCGGGCTCATTGCAGGGTCTCGATCTCGTCAATGCGGCGCTGACCGAGCGCGGCGACACCATCATCTGCGAGCGCGAATGCTACGAGGGCACGCTCAATCGCTATGCCCGGCGCGGCATCAATGTCGTCGGCATCCCGCTCGACCAGGGCGGCATGCGCATGGACGCGCTGGAGACGGCTCTCGGCGATCTCAAGAGCAAGAACGTCCGGCCGAAATTCATCTATACCATTCCGACGGTGCAGAACCC
Source organism: uncultured Alphaproteobacteria bacterium (assembly GCA_963840065.1). GTDB lineage: Bacteria > Pseudomonadota > Alphaproteobacteria > Rhizobiales > Xanthobacteraceae > Pseudolabrys. The sequence goes on from CAWIXF010000006.1 coordinate 9,427, forward strand.
GACGGCCACCGTTCTCGACGAGAACCGCCGCAAAAAGCTGCTCGAACTCGCCGAGCGCTACGGCGTGCCGATATTCGAGGACGACTGCTACGCGGACCTGACCTGGACCGGCGAGAGGCCGCCGGCGCTTTATGCGATGAGCCGGTCGCAGAACGTCATCCACATCGGCTCGTTCTCGAAGACGATCGCGCCGGCCTTGCGGGTCGGCTTTCTGGTCGCGCCCTGGGCGGTGATCTCGCGGCTGCTACCGTTGAAGTCCGACGCCGGCACGGGCGGGCTCGAACAGATGATGCTGGCGGACTATTGCGAGGCGCATTTCGCCGCGCATGTTCCAAAATTACGCAAGGCCTTCAAAGCCAAGCTCGACACACTGGTGGCGGCGCTCAACGAGCAGTTCGGCACCGCCGCCGAGTTCGACACTCCGCCGGGCGGAATTTTTCTCTGGGTCAAGCTGCCCGACAATGTCGACACCATGAAGCTGCGCGAGGCGGCACTCGCCGCCGGCGTGCAGATCAATCCGGGCCCGGAGTGGTCAATCGACAAGACTTACAGCAGGAACCGCATGCGGCTGTGCTTTGCCAGCCCCACGCACGACGAAATCCGCGAGGGCATAAAGGTGCTGGCGGAAGTCTGCCGGCGCGAGTTCGGTGTGCCTGCGCGCAGCGCCAATGTCGATCGTGGATAAGGCGTGAGCGATATGAGCGATTATGGCGTCCTGGCGATCTGGAACGACTGCCGCGCCGGTCACGAGGCCGAGTTCGAGACCTGGTTTCAAGGCGAGCATTTGCTGGAACGGCTCGCGGTGCCAGGTTTTCTGTTCGGCCGGCGGCACAAGGCGATTTCCGGCTCGAACGGTTATTTCAATTTCTACCTGACCGAGACGCCGGCGGTGCTGACGTCGAAGTCCTACCTGGAGCGGCTCGACAATCCGACGCCGATGACGCGGTGGGTCATGTCGGACATTTTTATCAACATGAACCGTACCGTTTGCCGGCGCGTGCTGCGGCGCGGTGCCTTTCGCGGCGCCTACGTCGTGACGGTGCGTTTCAACGCCGCGCCGGATGAGGCAGCGCTCGCCGCCGAGATCGATGCGTTGATGGCCGATCCGGCGAGGGTGGCGAATGCTGAAATCTGGATCGCGCTCGATCCGGCAGGCGCGCCGGTGTCAATGGAAGAGCAACTGCGCGGCGGCGACAAGAAGATCGCCGGCTGCCTGATGATCGACACGCTGCACCACGCCGATGCCGAGGCGATCGGCGCCAGTCTTGCCAGGAAATTTTCGGGAACAAATGTCGGCGTGTTCCGCGTGCTCTGCCAACTCGGGCGCGGCGACCTATGAAATCCATGCTGCCGCTGGCTGGAAAAATCGCCGCGCGCCTGATCGCGCGCAAAGAAACGGTTGTCGTTGCCGAATCCTCGACCGGCGGCCTGATCGCCGCGGCGCTGCTCGCGGTGCCGGGCGCGTCCGCTTACTTTCTCGGAGGTGCGGTCGTCTATACGCGCACATCGCGCGCAGCCCTGCTTGGCATTGGCGATGCCGACATGCAGGGTTTGCGTCCTTCGACCAAAGCGTACGCGCTAATGTTTGCGCGCCGCATACGCGAGGCTCATCAAGCGACTTGGGCAATCGGCGAGACCGGTGCGACTGGGCCGACCGGCAATCGCTATGGCGACGCCGCCGGCCGTAGCTGCATCGCGGTGGTTGGGCCGCAGGTCGAGCAGGCGATCACGCTTGAAACCGGCAGCGCCGACCGGCAGGCGAACATGAACGCCTTCGCGCGGCGGGCGCTTGAGCTTCTCGCCGAGGCGATAGGAGCCGAAGTCTAGGACTCGGGCGCACAAACGCGCCATCGAAAACCACCGCTCACGAGCCGCCTGCGAAAGTCGGCTTTCGGGGATGAAGCGGACATGGGCCGGGTGTCGCGAAATGCCCGATAGTGACCAGAAACCGGTTTCCTCTGACACTTCATTCGGTTACATTGGTGTGCCAAGCCTACCACAACTCATGAAATATTCTTCGCAACTGTCATCTTAGAGTGCGCTACCGCTTATTGGACCGTATAAACTTTCAAAAGCGCGGATTTAGGGGACGAGAGCGAAGCCAAATGCGTTGCCTTTCAATTCCAGCAATTGCCGGCCTTTTCGGTTTCGCTTTTGTTCAATTTGCCAACGCGGCCGATCTGCCCGTCAAAGCACCGCCGCTTGCACCGCCGCCACCGCCGCAATTCAGTTGGACCGGGTTTTACGTCAACGGCGGCGTCGGCTACGGCATGTACAATGCCGATACGGTTTGGACACTGCCCGGAGGAGCCACCTTTCTTCCTTTCACCCAGACGCAGGGCGGCCGCGGGTGGTTCGGCACCGTCGGCATCGGTTACGACTACCAGTTGACCGACAAAATCGTAGCCGGCGTGCTCGGCGATTACGATTTCGCCAGCATCAAGGGGACCATCCAGAATCAGGGTCCCTTCACCGTCGGCACGATGACGGAAAATTGGGCTTGGGCGGTAGGCGGCAGGCTGGGATGGCTCATCACGCCGCAAGTCATGACCTATTTCACCGGCGGCTACACGCAGGCGCATTTCTCGTCAGTTAACATGATTAGAAACGCAGGCGGCTCTGGCGCTGCTTTTAGCACGGTGCCATCGCAAACATATGGCGGCTGGTTTCTTGGCAGCGGCGTTGAAACGAAACTGCCGTGGTTTGGAAACGGATGGTTTGCCCGAACCGAGTATCGTTATGCGTATTATGGAAGCCACAACCTTCCGGACAGCGCTGGTGGGACTCCTATCGCTTTTGTGTCGATCCGCCCCTACGTGCAGACGGTTCGCAGCGAGCTGGTTTATAAATTCAACCCGGGCGGAGCGGCTAACACTTTTAGCGCTCCTCCGCGTGCACAAACGCAATCTGGTTGGACAGGATTTTATGTGAACGGCGGCGTCGGCTACGGCATGTACAACGCCGATACGGTTTGGACGCTGCCCGGACGAGGCACATTTCTTCCCTTCACCCAGACGCAGGGCGGCCGCGGTTGGCTCGGCACCGCCGGCGCTGGCTACGATTATCAGTTGACCGGCAACATCGTCGCCGGCGTGCTCGGCGACTACGATTTCGCCAGCATCAAGGGAACCATCCAGAACCAGGCCCCCTTCACCGTCGGCACGATGACGGAAAACTGGGCCTGGGCGGTCGGCGCCCGGATCGGCTGGCTGATCACGCCGGAGCTGTTGTCCTATGTCAACGGCGGCTACACCCAGGCGCATTTCTCGTCAGCTGACATGATTGTAAATTTCTCAGGCGCCGGCAACACGTTCAGCACGGTGCCATCGCACACGTATAGCGGCTGGTTTCTTGGCGGCGGTGTCGAAAGGAAACTGCCGTGGTTCGGCGAGGGATGGTTTATCAAAACAGAGTACCGCTACGCGTCCTACGACAGCGAAACGCTTCCGGACAACGCCATCGGCGGGGGGGCGCCCATTGCTTTCGTGTCGATCCGCCCCTACGTGCAGACGGTTCGCAGCGAGCTGGTTTATAAATTCAACTCGGCACAGTAATGGCGCGCGCTTTTACCCGTGTAGCGTTTCCTTTTGGCCGATTCCGTTGAAAAACTCATCAGTAAATCGGAGTCGCTCTGGCTGAACTGACGACGGGGAGCGGCCTGCTGATCGAGCTTGTCTTCACGCCGGCTGGAAGCTTGGCACCGGTATCAGCTTCGCCAGCTTCCTGAGGTTCTGGGCGGTGGCTGCGAGGAGGAACTCATCACGCGCCCCATTCGGCCCACGCAGTCTAAGCCGATCGAGCTTAAGGATGCGCTTGAGATGCGCGAACAGCATCTCAACTTTCTTGCGTAGGCGCCGGGATACGCGGCCTTCCCAGGATCGTGCGATGTGGCGGGCCATGTCGCGAGCGCCCTCGTGAATCGATCGCGGCACGTATCGAGCCGGCTCCGTTGGACAGCATCGGGGCTTTAGGCGACATGCTTGGCAATCGTGCTTGCTGGCGCGGTAACGCAATGTCGTTCCGTCAAGCAGCGAGCCGGTCGTGGTGAGCATCTTGCCGCCAGGGCAGTAGTAGACGTCACCGGCATGATCGTAAGTGAAGTCCTCGCGCGAGAACGTGCCGTCTTTGCGCGCTGACTTGTCGAACACTGTTACATGCGGCTCGATACCATGCTTATAGACCAACCAGCCGAGCATCTCGGCTGAGCCATAGGCGCTGTCACCCATAACTTTGGCCGGATAGAGATCGAAGCGCTGCATCGAGCGCTCGATCATGCGCTTGGCGGCGAGCACCTCGGCCTGGCGGATTGCCGTGGTAGCCTCGACATCGACGATGACCGCGTTCTCGACATCGATCAGGTAATTGGTCGAGTAACCGAAGAACGCTTGCCCGCCGTGCGCTCCGGTCCAGCGCGCCGCTGGATCGGACGGCGAGATGAACTTGGGCGTGACCTCGGTCGCTGCTCCGAACGCCGCATCGTCCAGCACGGTCAGATATTCCTCGACCGCCCGTCCGCTGGCGTCCGGTGGCAGGCCCTTGTCGCCTTCGATGCCTTTCTGGCGGTTGGCATCCGCCCTGATCAAGCTGGCATCGACGGCAAAGGCTTCACCACCAACCAGGCCCTCCCTGAGACAGCGTTGCAGCACTGTCTCAAACACACGCCGCAAAAGATCGCTCTGGCGGAAGCGACCGTGCCGGTTCTTGGAGAAGGTTGAGTGGTCCGGTACCGGGCCATTAAGACCCAGCCGGCAGAACCATCGATAAGCAAGATTAAGGTGGACCTCTTCGCAAAGACGCCGCTCCGAGCGAATGCCGAAGCCGTAGCCGATAATCAGCATGCGGATCATCAGCTCCGGATCAATCGAGGGCCGTCCGGTGCTGCTGTAGAACGGCGTCAGCTCTCGTCTTAGCTCGCCAAGCTCGACGAACCTGTCGATCGACCTCAAAAGGTGATCTGGCGGAACGTGCCGCTCAAGCGAGAACTCATAGAATAACGCAGCCTGTTCAACTTGCCGGTGTCCCATCATGATCTTCAGTCCTGCCTAATGCAGCGACTGAATCAGCGAACATCCTGCGTCGCAACTGGAGAGTTTTTCAACAAAATCGGC
>CAWIXF010000007.1:0-97573 GCA_963840065.1 uncultured Alphaproteobacteria bacterium
ACTGGCATGAATAAAGTACTGCCGGGCTTGTTGCCGTAACCCAAAGATTGTGATGGAATAAACCTGGAGCTTTTCGCGGCAGATCCAAGACGCTTGTCCGAAAGTTTTACCGTATATTTCCGATAGAAATCTAATATCTTGTTTCGATCTTCGACAGTTTCATACTCCTTCATTTTGCTCATTTGCTGCTGTGAGCCACGGAATAGAAAAACGCCATCATCGTTTGTAAAAAAAAGTTCGGTACGATGCGAACCAACGGCTGAAGGATGTGGTCGGCCAACCGATTTGACCATGCCGCCTTGGAACTCGCCCTCGCATAAGATCGCGCCCGTCACGCCCGTTGCCGCTGCAATCAGCATTGCCGTTTCAGCCTCATCGAGAGGCATTGGGTCTTTGTCGGATTTGTATGTAAACGGTCCGTGCGAAAGCTCCATCCCGAAGCCAAAGCGACGAGAACGACGACCAACAATGGCCTCGAACAGTGGAAAATTCCAAGCCTGAGCGACTTGCGGCAGCAAGCTATATGGGGTCTCGTCAGATGTGCTCACCGCTTCCTCCCTGTTTCGTTAGTTCGGCAGATGGGCTGCGCGCAGCCGTGAAAGGCGCCTTCAGTGCAAAGGTGATGACGGTTGGTGAAAGGAGCATTTTGGCGAACAATCGCAAAAAATCTCTAGCGCCAACGTAGGTGCGGGCTTCCCACACACCCATCTTTCCAACGATAACGAGTTCGCTCCCTTCAACTTCAAATTCTTCAATTGTAATTGGGAATTCGCCCGCGGGGGATTTGATAAGCAAACAGGTGCCCTTTCCAGAACAAATTTTAAAGAAGTTTTGAAGCAATTCGCTTAAAGCCGTCAGTCAAGAAGTTGACAATGGCTGGTCCGGTCTTAGTCGACGTAGCAATTACCAGGCAGCCTAAGTCGGTACACTCACCGCGCCGAAGGACGTTACATCGGCTGAGGCTCTAGCCGCCGCTAGATGAAAGTTCAGTGGCAGGTCACCCACCGAAAAAGTCGGTGGACACTGCGCCAGCCTTGCAAGTCCTTTGCAAACTCCCAGTGTGGGGCGTCAGTTAGCGGCGCCGGTACTAAATTTAAGTATTAGCCTAAATCGTCCGAAGCGCCTCATCAAGATCACATGCTTGGGCGCGACGAAAGAATTTCCTGCTCAAAAGCGTCAGAAAGAGGCGTCTTTATACCGTTGCGCTTTGCGTCACTGAGATAGGTGATGCCGTCGCGGCCGGTTCGTTCTTGGTGCGCACTCTCGACGGCCAATTCCGCAAAACGCGCAGCAGTCAATGGTGCGATCGCAGCAGTGAAACGCGCCGCCAGGACAACTCCAACGCCTTCGAAGTTTTCGTAGCGATCGATGACCAATGTATTAGGGCCCGGTTTGGCGTGGTGAACGTAGTGTCCACCTTGTCCGACCATGTTAACTTCGCGTCGCCACAACCGATCTTTCGCCTCCTCTTCAGAAACGTTCACTAAAAGAATTTGCGCAAATACCGCACTGCCACCTTGCTTAAGAGGAACAAGTGTAGGTGCCCCGCCGCGTTTGGTACTGCTACGCGCGAATTCCACCCCGAACGGCGTGCGTACATTCAGTTTGCGGCCGACGAGAACGGCTTCAATTTCTGAGCCGGGGTTTTCGATGAGCGAGCCAAACGCCAGTATGCCGATGGATGCGTTCACGATGGCCCCTCCGTCATAGGCCTTCCAATGATGAGGCAGCCCTTACAATGAAAACGTAATCCATCATAACGCGGACGCGAACGGCTGATGGTTCTCGTCAGTATCGGCAAAGAACACTAAGTCGGGGTTTATTCCACGCTCGTGGCCAATGACAATTTGAGTTGCACGCCAGATCGTGGCAAACGCGTCGCGTGCATCGCAATCGACAAGGCGAAGTACTAAAGCGCGCTCCGGCTCGGACTTCGACCAGGTCGCCATCATAAAGGCTAGTGCCTCAAACGTTTCGCGATGTAGCTCGACAGCTTTCGGTAGAAGCTCGCGTCTCAGTTTGTCGTTCTCCGCTTCGACTAGTTCCTTCAACAGGTCATGTAATTGGTTTACACGCTGCTCAACGTCATAGGCCACTGCATCGAGGTCTCGCTCGGTTTTGTGAGTGAAAACTCGGTATCGCTCGCTGCACGTTGGCAGATGCCATTTCCCCTCGCGATCCCTCGGCAGAATTCGGCTGTCTATTAGCTGCCTCACCCGCCGCGTCGTTATGCCGAGCGCGCTCGCCAATTCTAACTGGCTTGTCCATTCTCCATCTTGGAACATCGTCCACCTCCGGAACCGGAAATCGGGAAAACAGAAACTCAAAATATCCGCAGAAATAGGGCTGCGGCGGATCCGCATTCGGCAATTTAGTTATACGGTCCCTTTTTGTTGATAGGACTTGGCCGTCCAACTGGACCAAATGCGGATCGCTACTGTCGATGATCATGGTGCGGCTTCAACAATGTCGATGCCCAGCCGTTCACGCAGCACATGGACGATCGGGATCACCGGCGTGTCGCGTTCCTCGTCGGCTTCTTCGGCAATGCCTTTGGTGCCTTCGATAATGATCCACAGCGGGACGGCGAGCTTCACCGATGCCTCCGTCCAGTTTGTCGGGTGACCACGGGCTAGCACTTCGGCGCGCAGCGTATCGCAACGCGCGGCGAAGTCGGGCTCTTGACGTAGGACGCCACCGCCTTGGCGATCAGGCGGGCGAGCTTCGGCGACGGTGGCGACGGCAGTACCGGCAGGGGCAAGCGCAACGCCGTAATCACCTGCTCGGCAATGGTGTCGAACTGGATGTGAACGGAGAGCGCGCCCTTACCACCTTCGATCACCACACCGCCGCGCGACCACAAGCCGTAGTTAAGGCGGGCATGCAGCGTCTTGCTCAGCAGCACGCGCCAGCTTTCGGCGATCAGCGCCGCGCTTTCGAGCTTATGACCGAGCGAAACCAACGCCTCGATCGCGGTCGCGACAGCGACGTCGGCCAAGCTGTAGCGTGGCGCGCTTCGAACGCCGTCCCCCGGGTACAGGCCGAGGTTGCTTTTGCGGTTGGTGTAAGCGGGCCTTGAGAGCCCAGCGGCCTTGAGAAGCGCGGGCGCTTTCCAGCGCGGGCGATCTGGATCAATCATAGGATCGTGATCCCAATTTTAAGGTAGCACTAGACTAGCATTTGATTTTGTGTAAGCCTACAAAAATATTAGAATATTTTTTTATATTACACGTATTTTACGGTCATTATACACTAGTCTTACACCATTGATCTTCCTTGGGTTTTCGGCCCCAAACGCGAAAAACCCAGCCGGGCGTGCGGCCCGGCCGGGTTCGGAAAATAAGCTGATCATGGAGCGATCTGCCAATGCTTGGATATCACAATTTCCCCCCGACGTCAGCACTAGATCGCGCCGTCGTCGTCACGCGCGCCATCGCGCAAATTCTCGCGACTGGCGGCGGCGAAGCCGCCGTGACCGCCTACTTGCGCGACGAATTTTTCGACATCGCTCAAACCGCCATTTGTGAATTCCGTCTCGTCGAGACAGATGAGTCGCCGGCTGCGCGCCGGCAATAACCTGAAAGGACTAGACCATGAAACGCGACGACGTCTTTCCGAGCAAGTTTTTGAAAGCATCCGACCTGGCCAGCAAGCCAGTTGTCGTTACCATCGAAGCCGCTCGTTATGAGGCATTGAAAACACTGGATGGCAAGGAGCAGCAAAAAATAGTGTTGTACTTTGTTGGCAGCCAGGAAAGTCGTTGCCGCTCAATGGTCACGAATTTCAGCGCCGTCATCGATGCCGTCGGTGAAGATGACACCGACCGCTGGCCCGGCAAGCAGATCGAGCTCTACGCGAGCACGACACAAATGAGCGGAAAGACGGTGCCCTGCATCCGCATCCGCCCGCCGGCGCAACGTCAGCTTCCGAAGCTGCAACAGGCCAGCGCGCCGCCGTCGACTGTTGATGAAGCCAACCCGCCGCCGGCAGATGCCACGGCCAACGACGTGCCGTGGCTGCAGTAATGCTTGTTACAGCACTAATTCTAGCGCAGCGCGGCGCCGCCGTGTTTCCCTGCCTTCCGCGGGCGAAACAGCCGGCGACGCCGCACGGCGTCAAGGACGCGACCACCGATGCGGCCATCATCCGGCGATGGTGGAAAGCCGAGCCGCTTTACAATATCGGCATCGCCACCGGCTTGGTGTCGAAGATGTTCGCGCTCGACGTCGACGGCCTAGGCGCCGAACACGAGCTGCGCAAATTGGAAACCGAGCACGGCTCATTGCCGGTTACCGTCGAAACCATTACCGGGCGCGGCCGGCACCTCTACTACAAATGGCCGGGCACGCCGGTGCGCAATTCGGCCGGCAAGATCGCACCGGGCTTAGACGTGCGGGGCGACGGCGGGTATGTCCTCGCGCCGCCGTCGATCCACCCTACAGGGCGGCAATACCACTGGAGCGTCGACAGCGGCAGCACTCTTGCTGCCGCGCCGGCGTGGCTCTTGGAGAAGATCTGCGAGCCGAAAAAAAAAACACGGCAATGCCGCCGGCGGTGTGGCGCGAGCTGGCCTCGGCCGGCGCCGCCGAAGGCAGCCGCGACAGCACCATTACAAAATTGAGCGGCTACCTGCTGCGCCGCTACGTCGAGCCGGGCTTGGTGACCGAGCTGATGCAGAGCTTCAATGCAACCCGCTGCGCCCCGCCCCTGCCGGCAGGCGATGTCGAGCGCATCGTCAATTCAATTTGCGGCACAGAACTGAAGCGGAGGCAACATGGCCGATGACAACATCGTCAGGCTAAGCGAGCTGCAGGCTGCCGGCCTTGATAACAGCGTGACTGAAGATGCAATGGCGCTGGAGTTTGCCGAGCAACACGAGCAGCACCTTCGCTACGTCGCGGCCTGGGGCCGATGGCTCGACTATAAAGATACTCACTGGGCCTACGACGACACGCTGCATGTGTTCGACCTCGCGCGAGAGGTTTGCCGGGAAACAGCGGCCGCCTGCCTCAAGCCGCCGAGCGTGATCGCGGCGGCAAAAACCGTGGCGGCAATCGAGCGGCTAGCCAAGGCCGATCGGCGGCTGGCGGCAACGATCTCACAATGGGACGCTAAGCCTTGGCTCTTGACTGCCGGAAAAGAAACCTTCGATCTGCGCACCGGCACCGGCCGGGCGCCGGAGCCGCTCGACTACATCACCAAAGGAGCGGCATGCGCAGCAGCGCCTGCCGGCACGCCGCACCCAGTGTGGACGGCCTTTCTTGATCGCATCACCGACCACAATATAGCGCTCCAACAATTCCTGCAGCGCTATGCCGGCTATTGCTGCACCGGCGCGACAGACGAACACGTTTTCGTTTTTGCCTACGGCACCGGCGCCAATGGTAAAAGCACATTCATCAATACCCTAACCACCATCTTCGGTGATTACGCGACGACCGCCGACATGGGTACGTTTCTGGCAAGCAATGTAGAGCGGCACCCGGCAGATCTAGCCAAGCTGCACGGCGCCCGCCTGGTAGTGGCGCAGGAGACGCAGAAGGGCCGCCGCTGGGACGAGACGAAGATCAAGACGCTCACCGGCGGCGATCGCATCACGGCGCGCTTCATGCGGCAGGACTATTTCGACTTCACCCCTGCGTTCAAGCTGTTCATCACCGGCAACCATAAGCCGCGCCTGGACAGCGCCGACGAAGCCATGCGTCGGCGTCTGCTTCTGGTGCCGTTCACGGTGCAGATCCCGGCCGCCGAGCGCGACCCCGAGCTGCCGCGCAAGCTGCTAGCCGAGGCACCGGCCATCCTGCGCTGGTGCATCGAAGGCTGCCTAGAATGGCAACATGTTGGCCTGGCACCGCCGGTGGCCGTGCTCGACGCAACAGGCAGCTATTTCGCGGATCAGGACCTGCTGCAGCTCTGGCTCGACGACTGCGCCGACGCCGAACCGAAGCTTGATGCCTTCACCCGCATCAAGGATCTGTTTTCGTCCTGGAAAGCGTGGTGCGAGGACCGCAACCACAGGCCGGGTAATATGACGGCCCTGTCGGACATGCTGGCTGACCGCGGCTTCGTCAAAACGCGACAAGGCCGCGACCGCCACCGTGGCTTCGCCGGCATAAACCTGAGACAGCTGACATGAAGGTTCCAATGCGGACAGCGCGGACAGCCCACCAGTTTATGGGCGTATTAGGCCATCTCTATACGTCTATAACCACAAGAGCTGTCCGCGCTGTCCGCATGGTAACATAGGATGGTATCCTGGCGATGAAACGGCGGTTGGCGTAAATGGCAACAGCAACGCTTAATCTATCGGTTGTTTCAAAGCGCATGCTGTCGAAGCCCGAAGCCGCGCACTATTGCGGGCTGGCCGGCAATCGCTTTGCGACCGATTGCCCCGTTCGGCCTGTCCGGCTTGGCAATGCCGACCGCTGGGATATTCGTGACCTCGATGAATGGCTGGATAGCTTTAAAGACAGTAAGGACGATACCGTGGGCTCAATTGTAGCGAGGCTTCGCTGACCATGTCGCGTATCAGGGTGAAGGGCTTTAAAATTTTCCCCGACCGTCACGGGAAAATGCGTTGCTACCACCGCGCCACGAAGATTGTGGTGGACCTGCAAAAGTGTCCACTTGGATCCGCTGAGTTTCTTGCCGAATGCGGGCGCATCACAGCATTGAGATCTATCGTTGGTCCGCCGAAGCCCGGCACGCTCGGACTGCTGATTGCCGATTATCGGAAGGTCGCGTTTGGTGATGACAGCGACCTCGCCCCGCGCACGCGCGAAGACTATCAGCGCGTATTCGACTACCTGAAACCAATTCACGATACGCCGCTGACGAAGTTCAACCGCGCGCTCGTCATTCGCATACGCGACAAGGCGCGGTCGAAAGGGCGGCGTTTTGCAAACTATGTGAAGGCGGTTCTGTCGATCATCTTCGCGTTTGGTGTTGACCGCGACTACCTCAAACTCAACCCCGCCGAGGGAATGAAAAACATCCGGCGTCGCAAGGGCGCGCCACAGGCAAACCGCCCGTGGGCGGACGAAGAACGCCACGCTGTCCTTGACGCGATGCCGGCCCACATGAAGCCTGCGCTGGCGCTGATGATGTTCACCGGCCTCGGCCCGAAAGACGCGCTTAAACTCCCGCGCACCTTTTACCGCGACAGCGAGATCGCCACCCGTCGCTCTAAGACTGGTCAGCCGGTGTTCTGGGAGGCACCCGAGGAACTGGCGGCGATTTTAGCAGCCGCACCGACACATGACGCAATTACCTTGTGCGCCAACTCGGAGGGGAAGCCCTGGACCGAGAGTGGCTTCCGCGCCTCGTGGCGGCCGATCCGAAAGAAGCTGGAAACGGAGGGCAAGGTTGCGCCCGGCCTCACGCTCTACGGCCTGCGCCACACGGTCGCGGTTATCCTGCGCGAGCTTGGCTACGACGAGCGCACCATTGCCGATGCCCTAGGACAAAAGACAATCGAAATGGCGCGCCTCTACGCAGAGGGCGCGGATCTTAAACCGAAGATGCGCGGCGTGGTCGCCAGCTTCGATGCCGAATTGAACAGACGCCGAACAAAAACTGTCAAACCGCCCGGCTGAAAGTGTCAAACCTTCCGATTGAGGGCTTTTCCGAAATGAATATGTTTAGTGGCAGCAAGGCTTTAGTTGGTAGCGGGGGAGGGATTTGAACCCCCGACACGCGGATTATGATTCCGCTGCTCTAACCAACTGAGCTACCCCGCCACCGGAAGGCCCCGCCGGTTCGGGCGGGGACGGGCGGATATAGGGAGCCGCGGCAAACGCTGTCAAGCAAGGCGGCCTGGGTTCCTCAGGCTTCCCCCGCCTACCCGGCCCGCTCGTAGCGGATGAGCGCGAAATGCCCCAGGGGCCGTATCGGCTTGCGCTCGACGAGCCGGACGGCGCCATTCTTCTGCGCCCAGTCGCTCAGGCGTCGATATGGAAATTCCGGCCGCCAGCCGAGCCGGCGCGCGATCGGCGCGAAACCCTGCTCGAACAGCCAGCGCGGCCCACCCTCGGCGCCGATGTGATTGACCAGCACGATCTCGCCGCCGGGCCGCGTCACACGCACGAATTCGTCGAGCGTTTCTTCCGGATGCGGCACCGCCGTGATGACGAATTGCGCCACCACCACGTCGAAGCTTGCGTCCGGCAGCGGCATGCGTTCGGCATCCATCACCGCCAGCAACTCGACATTGGCGAGTTTGTGCGTCTGCACGCGCTCCACCGCCTTGCGCAGCATCGGCTGGGAAATATCGCAGCCCACCAGCCGGTTGACGCGCGCGTAGTCGGGCAAGGAGATGCCGGTGCCGACGCCGACTTCGAGAATGCGTCCGCCCGCCGGGCCGCAAAACCGCTCAGCCGCCGCGATCGCGGCGCGCCGGCCGGGGTCGAACACCTTGCCGAACACAGCGTCGTAAACCGGCGCCCAGCGCGCATAGGCGCGCGCCACGCTGTGTCTGTCGATATCCGCCATTTAGTACTCGCGCATGATCCTGCCCGAGAACCGGTTCCCATCCCCGATCGGGGTCGAGAACATGCTTTTCGGGATCATGCGCGGCCCCCCGCTTGAGCGGTTAACGCTCGGCGACGTGTGCGAGCGGCCACTCGTCCGCGGGCACATAAGCAGCCGCAGCCTCCTTGATGAAGCCGCCGCCCAGAACGCGCGCCTGTCCGGTGCCGGCGTCGTAGAACACGCAGGCCTGCCCCGGCGACACGCCATGCTCGCCGTCCGCCAACTCCACTTCGTAGCCGCCGTTCGCGGCGCGCAGCCAGCCGGGCTGGGGCGGCCGGGTGGAGCGCACCTTCACGAACACTTCGCAGCGGTCGTCGGCAACTGCTTTGTCGATCGTGCCATCGCCGATCCAGTTGACGTCTCGCAGCACGATGCGGCTCATGCGCAACGCCTCGCGCGGGCCGACCACCACATACCGCCGCTCGGCATCGAGCCGCACCACGTAAAGCGGCGAACCGGTCGCGATGCCCAGACCGCGGCGCTGGCCGACGGTGAAATGAATGATGCCATTGTGCTTGCCCAGCACTTTGCCGGACAAATCGACGATCTCGCCCGCTTCCGCCGCGCCCGGCTTCAGGCGCTCGATCACATCGGCATAGTGTCCGGAGGGCACGAAGCAGATGTCCTGACTGTCATGCTTTTCAGCGATGGCAAGACCGAACTGGCGCGCGAGCGCGCGCGTCTCGGTCTTGCTGCGCTCGCCGAGCGGAAAGCGCAAGAGTTCAAGCTGCTCGCGCGTGGTGGCGAACAGGAAGTAGCTCTGGTCGCGATCCTCGTCGCGCGCCCGAAAGAGCCCGCGCCCACCCGACGGCAGCCTCCGCGAGGCGACGTAATGGCCGGTGACCAGCGCCTGCGCGCCCAACTCTTTGGCGGTGTCGAGCAGGTCATGGAACTTGATCAGCATGTTGCAGTCGACGCACGGCACCGGCGTCTCGCCCTGGATGTAGCTTTCGGCAAAGCGGTCGATCACCGTCTGCTTGAAGCGGCTCTCGTAGTCGAGGACGTAATGGGGAATGCCGATGCGCTCGGCCACCGCCCGCGCATCGTAGATATCCTGGCCGGCGCAGCAGGCGCCCTTGCGGTGGGTGGCGGCGCCGTGGTCGTAGAGCTGCAGCGTGACGCCGACGACGTCATAACCCTCGGCCTTCAATAGCGCGGCCGTCACCGAAGAATCGACACCGCCGGACATGGCGACGACGACACGGGTGTCTTGCGGGCTGGCGTCGAAATCGAGGCTGTTGGGCATGATGCTTCTTACTACAGGCCGCGACCGCCGTCGCGCAATGACGGCAGTTTGGAACCGCTCAACCCCGGCAAAACTTGCCGGCCGACCACGCAGCCGATGCCGGCCCAGGACCGCCATCAATACCATGATCGAGCATAACATATTGTTTCGTCGACTTATTTTCGCAAGGTCCCGTTGGCCTGACGATTGCAGATGAAATGGCGGATATCCGGAGGCTAGACCCGTGCCGTCAGTTGCGTCTGAACCGAAAGCCCATTCCGTCACCCCCCACGCCTCGCAAACGCCGCGTCCACAGCCGCCGTCCGAGCGCGCGCCGCCCTCCCCGTTCGAAAGCCTGCTCGACGACGGCGCGCAAAGCGCCGCACCGCCCGCTCCGCCGCCAAAGCCCGAGAAATCCGAGCGGGCCGAACCAAACCGCCCGAACACGCCCAGCGAGGCCGACAGGCCGGCCAAGCGCGCCGACAGCAGCGACACGGCCCGAACCGACGCGCCCGACAAGACCGAAAAGACCGACAAGCCCGAAACAGGCGCAGAGACCGCAGCGCGCGACACTGCCGGAACGCCGGACGATCTCGGCGCGAAGGCAGAAAAGGCTGTCGTCGACGTTAATGGTGCGCAAGAGCAAGCCGCAGGCGACGACACCAACGTCGACAAAGCCGGAGATGGCAAAAAGTCGAAAGCCGGCGACGACAATGGCAACGCGACGCCAGATGCGCAAAGCCTCGCCGTTGCGACACCCACCCCGGACAAACCGGCGGTCTCCGCAACGGCAGCGGCGCCGGTTCCCGTTCCCGCCGATGGCGCCGCCACTTCCGGCTCGGATGAGCAACCGTCGCCTGTGACGACCCCCATTACCCTCGCGCCCGCGGATACGGCACTCAAAAAGCTGGCACGTCTCGCGATCAAGACCGACGCGGATACGGCCGCCAAAGCCAAGGACAAGCCTTCGCCGTCCGCGTCACAAAAAACGGATGCAAGCGAAACCGCCGCGACAACGGATAACCCGGCCAACACCGCGCCGGCCGCGCAGGCTGACGCAAATCCGAACATCGCCGACGACAAACAGGCCGCCGTGCAATTTCACGACGAGGTGAAGCGAGTCAAAGAACCCGCCTCCAAGCCGGATGCGCCGCAAACAGCCGCACCGGCAAATACATCCTCCACCAAGCCCGCCACCGATGTCGTGCAGACGCTCACGCTCAATGCGCCCGCGCAAGCCAACGCTGCGTCGAATTCCAACGCGGCGGCAACGACGCCGCCGGCACAAACCTTGGCCGTGCCGGTGCCGCTCGCCGGCGTCCCCGTTGCGATTGCCACCAAGGCGCTGGAAGGCAAGAACCGTTTCGATATCAGGCTCGACCCGCCGGAGCTCGGCCGCATCGACGTGCGTCTCGACGTCGACAAGGACGGCAAGGTCACCTCGCAGCTCGTCGCGCACCGCGCCGATACGCTCGATCTTTTGCGTCGTGACGCCGCCGGCTTGCAACGCGCGCTCCAGGACGCCGGCCTCAAGACCGCCGACAACGGCCTGCAATTTTCGCTGCACGACCAGTCGGCGAACCGCCAGCAGGACGACACCGGTGGCCGTTCCGCGCAACTCCTCATTCAAGACGAAACGCTGGACCCGATCGAAACGGCATCCAGCCCCTATGCCCGGCTCGTGCAATTGCGCGGCGGCCTCGACATCAGAGTATAGGATACAACCCCCATGAGCACGATCACGGCAGCTTCGAGCAGCGCAAGCAGCACGTCCGGCGTTTCCGGCACCGTCAGCACTGCGGAAATCGCCAGCAACTTTACGACATTCCTGCAATTGCTCACGACGCAATTGAAGAACCAGAACCCGCTCGATCCTCTCGATACGAACCAGTTCACCCAGCAGCTCGTGCAGTTCGCGCAGGTCGAACAGCAGATGAAATCGAACGATCAGCTTTCCAGCCTGGTATCGCTGGAAAAGAGCGCGCAGGCGACCACCGCGCTCGCCTATGTCGGCTCAACTGTTGTGGTCGACGGATCGACCAGTCCGCTCTCCAACGGCAGCGCGACCTGGACGCTCAACGTCACCAAGCCGTCGACCGCCACCATCACCATCAAAGACACGGCGACGGGCCAAACCGCTTACACCGGGACGTACGGCGTCAATCCGGGCAACCAGCAGTTCGTCTGGGACGGCACCGGCACCAACGGCAAGGTCTGGCCGGCCGGCAACTACACGATGACCGCCACCGCGCTCGATGCCAACCAGCAATCGGTCGCTATTTCGACCGAGGTACAGGCAACCGTCAACTCCGTCGACCTTACCCAGGATCCGCCGCTGCTCTCGGTCAACGGGCAGAACTACACGCTCGACAAAATCAAGCGCATCGTCAGTCGGTAGCGCTCGATTCCGAAGAGTGGATACCGGCTTTCGGGAAAGATCATGCGCAAATAAAATCTTAGGGGGAGCGCCCGCTCACACCGCGCGCGCCTGCCGCTTTTCGCTCCTGTTACCGATCACAGTCTCTATCGCTTGCTCGAGCGTCGACAGTTCGAACGGCTTGCGCAGTATATCGAAACGGCCGTCGGCCATGCGTGCGGCGTCGCTGTAGCCTGTGGTCAACAGCACCGGAATATCCGGGTAGTTGTCCCGGCAGGTCTGCGCCAGCGCGAGGCCGTTCATCGGTCCCGGCATCACGATATCCGAGAACAGCAAAACGAAATGCAGGCCTTGCTGGAGGTGACGTAGCGCTTCGGTGGCATTCTCTGCCCGCACCACCCGGAAGCCGAGCTGTTCGAGCAGCGTGGATGTCACATCCGCGACTTCACGGCTGTCCTCCACCAACAGCACGGTGCCTTGCGTTGAGCCTGCCAACGCACTCTGACCGTCTGCTGCCGGTGTGGACGGTTGCGCGCGGCCGCGTGGCAGATAGATCGTGACCACGGTGCCCTTGCCGGGCTCGCTCGACACCGTCACCGCCCCACCCGACTGCATGGCGAATCCGTGCACCTGAGACAGGCCAAGTCCCGTGCCTTTGCCGACCGGCTTGGTGGTGTAGAACGGCTCGAATACACGGGCGACCACATCAGGCGGCATCCCGGCGCCGGTATCGATGATGGCGAGCGCAACGAAATCGCCCGAAAGCGCTCCCGCCGCCGAACCAGGTTGCAGCACCACGTTGCGCGCCTGCAGCGTGATGCTGCCGCCGTCGGGCATGGCGTCGCGCGCGTTGACCGCCATGTTGACCAAGGCCAGCTCGAGTTCGCCGAGGTCGACTTCCACCGGCCAAATTTTTTCCTCGATGTCGCAGACGAGTTCGATATTGCCGCGCAGCGATGGCACGAGCATGTCGCGCATGGCGTCGATGCGCCGGCGCAGGTCGACCGACACCGGCATCAATTGCTGTCGCCGCGAGAAGGCGAGCAATTGCCGTGTGAGCTTTTCGCCGCGGCTGGCGGCGGCCCGGATCGCCTCCACCGCCTGCTTGTCCTTGGCGTCTTTCAGCCGCCCCTGCAGAATTTGCGCGTAACCGGACACGATCATCAGCAGGTTGTTGAAGTCGTGGGCGACGCCGCCGGTCAACTGGCCGAGCGCTTCCATCTTCTGCGCTTGCGTCATGTGTTCGCGCGCCTCTTCCAGCGCCATCTGCGCTTCGTGCTGGGCGGTGATGTCGCGCACCAGCTTGGCGAAACCGACCAGGTCGCCGGTGTCGTCGCGGATTGCGTCCATCACGACTGAAGCGAAGAAACGCGAGTTGTCCTTGCGCACCAGCCAGAGCTCGCCCTCGAACTGACCCTCACGGGCAGCCGCAATCAGTGCCTCGTCGGCGAGATCGGTGCCCCGTATTTCCTCGGGCAGGAACATACGAAAATGGCGACCGATGATCTCTTCCGGCTTGTATCCCTTGAGGCGCTCGGCGGCCTCATCCCACGTGCGCACACGGCCGTCGAGGTCCAGCATGTAGATCGCGTAGTCGCGCGCGCCCTTGAGCAGCAGCCGGTAGTTTTGCTCGGTCTCGCGCAGCGCTCGCTCGGCTTGCTTGCGCTCGGTGACGTCGAGGCAGACGCCGAGCATACGGACCGGCTTGCCCTTATCGTCGCGCACCACCTCGCCGATGCTGTGAACGTGCCGGATGCTCCCGTCCGGGCGCAGGATGCGCTCTTCATGAGAAAATTCCCTGCGTGCGTTGAGCGCAGCCTCGATGCTTTGTTCCACCCTTGCGCGATCGTCGGGATGCACGAAATTCAAGAATTCGGCGACGGTGCCACCGAATTGCTCGTGCCGGATGCCGTAAATCGCATAGAGCTGATCGGACCAGAAGACGCGACCCTTTTCAACGTCCCAGGACCAGCTACCGAGATTGGCGAGCCGCTGGGCCTCTTTCAATTGGATATTGGCGTCGGCAAGCGCCGCGGTGCGTTCCTTCACGCGCAAGTCGAGCTCGGCCTGGGTTCGGCGCAAGTTCTCCTCGGTGCGCTTGCGCATCGCGACGTCGGCACTGAGCGCGAGGCTCGGCAGCGACAGGCTGATCATGAACGTGAGCAGCATCAGGAACAACTCGTTCAAGCTGAACAGCTCGAACGAACCGGAATTTTTTAATGCCGCGAAGACGGCAATGGCGGTTACGATCACGCTGATGGTGGCGGTGTCGCGTGGACCGCGCCGCAGCGCCGCCCACACCAGCGGGAGAATCGCCAGAAAGGCGAGCGGGCTCGAATATTCCGAGCGCGGCAGCCACGGGTGGAATGCGATCATGCCGCCGACGACGGCCGCAACAAGCACGGCCAAAATCGCTAAGGCTTCGCGCCGATCGAAAGCACGCCAGTCGGTCAGCGCCCACAACACGATGACGGGGGTCACCACCAATCCGCCGGCAGCATCCCCCAGCCACCACGTCACCCAGATCGGCGCGAATTTATCCCATTGTGCATCACCCGCGGCCGACAGCGTCACCACGCCAATCGTTGCGCTGATAACCGACGCAACGCCCATGCATACCAGCGCGAATTTGGCCACCTGCGCGGAGTTGTTGAAGGTATTGACGCCCCCGGACCAGCTTCGAATGAGAAATCCGCCGACAACGGCTTCCAGCGTATTGCCGACCGCGATGAGCGCCGACGTCTCTAACGTGCCGGCGGTGGTGACGTTGGCGGCGAAAGCGGCGGCGAAGATGGCCGGCCACATGCGCGGTCCGCCGAGCAAAACGGCGGCGAGCGCAATCCCGGCAGGCGGCCAGATCGGGCTGACACTCGGATTGATCGACGCCAGCCGCAGACCGATTTTAGCGAAGGCGAAATAAGCGGCCCCCACCACGAGCAGGGCTAGAATATATGCGCCAATTGTGCGCCATCGCGAAGCTGTGCTGGCGTGGACTTTCTGCAATCTCGCACCCTCGAATGGCCGGTTTCTTTATAGACCAACTTCTGACGCTTGGCGGCACTCCAGTCGCGGTAGCGGGGTCTTCTCTATCTGTAACCAAAAGGTTAGCGAAAACAGGGCAATGAATTGCCCCTTTGCGCGCGTTGCTTAGGTAAATTTTAAGCTGCGCGTTGTAAATGTTGCATCGGTATCTGTCAGTCGTGTTTTTGAGTTTGTGAGTAAAACGATGAACGAACCCCAGCGCCCGAGGGTCAAGTATGTCATCGGGCCGGATGGCAGCCCACTTACGATCGCGGACCTGCCGCCGCCGAGCACCAAGCGTTGGGTCATCCGCCGCAAGGCCGAGGTGGTCGCTGCCGTGCGGGGCGGCCTGTTGTCGCTCGAGGAAGCCTGCGCGCGCTACACCCTCACCGTCGAAGAATTCCTCTCCTGGCAGTACTCGATCGATCAGCACGGCCTCGCCGGCTTGCGCACGACGCGCATCCAGCAGTATCGCCAGTAAGCGGCGAAACCTCTCACCGTTTCCGACGCCGGCCACATGGCCGGCGTTTTCGTTTCGGTATCACGCGACGCGAGTCCGAATCGGGGCAATCGCGTTCCGCGCGAAAAAACATTGCCGCTTCATCGCGTTAACCGGACGCTAACTATAAACTGGGCAAATCTTGCCGGGTGAGGCGCGCATGCGCCCATTGGGTGGGATCATACGGTGCAAGGTTTCCTGGACTTCGTGAAGTCGCTTGGTGCTGCGCGAATGGCGGCGATGGCCGCGGTAACGTTGGCGCTAGTCGGCTTCTTCTCGTTCGTCATGGTCCGCATGAGCACGCCGCAGTTGGTGCCGCTTTTCACCGATCTGTCGTTGGACGACTCCGGCTCGATCATCAAGGATCTGGAGCGCCAGGGCGTCACCTACGAGATCGGGCGCAACGGCGCCACTATCATGGTACCGCGCGAGAGCGTCGGGCGGCTGCGCATGAAACTCGCCGAAGCCGGCCTGCCCAAGGGCGGTGGCGTCGGCTACGAGATCTTCGACAAGTCCGACGCCCTCGGCGCCACGACCTTCATCCAGAACATCAATCACCTGCGCGCGCTCGAAGGCGAACTCGCCCGCACCATCCGCAGCCTCGACCGGGTCGAGGCGGCCCGCGTGCACCTGGTGCTGCCCGAACGCCAACTGTTTTCGCGCGACAAGGTCGACGCGTCCGCCTCCATCGTGCTCAAGGTCAACGGCACGCTGCAGCCGGCCCAGGTTCGCGCCATCCGTCACCTGGTGGCAAGCGCGGTCAACGGGCTCAAACCCGAGCGGGTCTCGGTGATCGACGAAAGCGGCAAGCTGCTTGCCGACGGCGCCGGCGACGACAATACGCTCAGCGGCGCGAGCGCCGACGAGCGCAAGGTCGCCTACGAGAACCGGCTGCGCAAAGAAGTCGAAAACATCGTCGGCTCCGTGGTCGGGCCTGGCCGCGCGCGCGTACAGATCACCGCCGATTTCGACGTCAACCGCATCACCCAAACCTCCGACAAATACGATCCCGATGGCCGTGTGATGCGATCGAGCCAGACGCGCGAAGAGCAGTCCTCCACCGGAAGCGGCCCCAATGGCAGCGTCTCTGTCGGCAACGAATTGCCCGGCGCCGACAAGACCTCGGGCGGCAATGGACCCAGCCCGCGCGACCAGAACAGCAAGTCGGAGGAAATCGTCAATTACGAGATTTCGCGCACCACCAAGACCGAGGTGATCGAGGCCGGCCGCGTCAACCGCATTTCCGCGGCAGTCCTGGTCGACGGCACCTATTCGAAAAACGACAAGGGCGAAACGGTCTACAAGCCCCGCGCGAAGGAGGAGCTCGATCGCATTGCCGCGTTGGTGCGCTCGGCGATCGGCTTCGACGCCAAGCGCGGCGACCAGCTCGAAGTGGTCAACCTGCGCTTTGCCGAAACGCCCGCGGTGCCGATCGGCGAGCCGGCCGACTGGATGAGCTACCTGCAATTCACCAAAGACGACATCATGCGCGCCGCCAATCTCGGCGTCATGATGATTCTCGGCCTGGTGGTGCTGCTGCTGGTGGTGCGCCCGCTGGTGCGGCGGATCGTGACACCCGACCGCGCGAGCTTGGCGGGCGCGGCCGGCGTTGCCGGCGCGATCGGCGTGGGCGACGGCGTGGTCGGTCCGGACGGCGTCAGGGTCTCGCACGGCGATCAGGGCAGCATCTCCGAGGCCGGCGGCCCCAACGTCTCGATCGTCGGCAGCGACGAGGCCGTCGCCATCTCCAACCGCACCTCCGCCATGATCGACATCGCCAAGGTGCAGGGCCAGGTGCACGCCCAGTCGGTCAAGAAAGTCGGCGAACTCGCCGAGAAAAATCCGCAGGAGGCGGTCTCCGTCATCCGCAGCTGGCTGCACGAGGACGCCGCCTGATGCCGAACCAAACCATGCAAACCGAACGGAACGCCGGCTAAGCCATGCCCTCGGCCTACGCAGAAAAGCCAAAGCAAACCACGGCGAACGCGGACATCGGCGGCTTGGTGGCGGAGCTCGCCAGCCGTCAGCAGACCTCGCGCAGCCAGCGCAAGCTGACCGGTCCGGAACGCGCCGCCGTGCTCATGCTCGCGCTCGGCGAACAGTACGGCGCCACGATCTTCAGCCTCCTCGACGACGATGAACTGCGCGAAATTTCGATCGTGATGTCCTCGCTCGGCACGATCGAGTCGGAAGTCGTCGAAAACCTGCTGCTCGAGTTCGTTTCGCGCATGTCGGCCTCCGGCGCGCTGCTCGGCAACTACGACGCCACTGAACGCCTGCTGCAGCAATATCTGCCGCCCGAGCGCGTGCACGGCATCATGGACGAAATCCGCGGTCCCGCAGGCCGCAACATGTGGGAAAAGCTCGCCAACGTGCAGGAAGAGGTGCTGGCGAACTATCTCAAGAACGAATACCCGCAGACTGTGGCCGTGGTGCTGTCCAAGCTGCGTCCCGAGCACGCCGCGCGCGTCCTCTCGATACTGCCGGAGGAGCTTTCGCTCGACGTAATCGGCCGCATGCTGCGCATGGAATCGGTGCAGAAGGAGGTGATCGAGCGCGTCGAACAGACGCTGCGCACCGAATTCATGTCCAACCTGTCGCAGACGCGGCGCCGTGACGCCCACGAGGTGATGGCCGAAATCTTCAACAATTTCGACCGTCAGACCGAAACGCGCTTCATGACCTCGCTCGAAGAGGATAACCGCGACGCCGCCGAGCGCATCAAGGCGCTGATGTTCACCTTCGACGATCTGACCAAGCTCGATACGCCGTCGGCGCAGACGCTGATGCGCAACATCGACAGGGACAAACTGGCGGTCGCCCTCAAGGGTGCGACGGAAACCGTGCGCCAGTTCTTCTTCGCCAACATGTCCAGCCGCGCCGCCAAGATGCTGGTCGACGACATGCAGCAGTTGGGTCCGGTGCGTCTGCGCGACGTCGACGAGGCGCAGGCCCTGTTCGTCAACATCGCCAAGGACCTCGCGGCCAAAGGCGAAATCCTGATCTCCAAGGGCCGCGGCGACGAAGAGATGATCGCGTGACGTGCATGACCCGCAAACGAAGACTTTCGAAAAAGACCGTGCGTAAAGGAAATTGAATGATAGCGACCGCGAAATTCACATTTAACGAGGACTTCTCCAGCGGCGAGAAGCCCACCATCACGATGGTCGAGCACGAGCGACGTCGGGCGGATGCCGAATCGCAAGCCTATCGCAAGGGCTTTGCCGCTGGCGAAGCCAAGGCGCAGCAGGACGCCGCCGAGCGCACTGCCGCCGCGCTGACCGTCATTGCCGACGGCATGGAGCGCCTGCATCGTGCGCTTGCCGGTATCGAAGTGCGGCTGGAAACCGAAGCGGTGGATGTGGCAGTCGCCGTTGCCCGCAAGCTTGCGCCCGAATTGATTTCGCAAGAGCCTTTCGCCGAGATTTCCGCGCTCGCCACCGACTGCTTCCGGCATCTGGTGAAGACTCCTCACATCGTCGCCCACGTCAGCCCCGACATTCTCGAAACCGCGCGCGGCAAGCTGGACGAGATCGCGCACGCACGCGGCTTCGAGGGACGGCTGATGGTAGTGGCCGACGAAGTGTTGGCGGCTGGCGATTGCCGCATCGAGTGGGCCGAAGGCGGCTTGGCACGTGACGCCGCCGCCACCCGCGCCTTCATCGACGAAGCGGTCGACCGCTACATAGCCGCCCGCGCCGACGCAACACATTAGGGACGTGGAGACGAGCAAATGTCAGACAGTGATAACAAAGAGGTTCCACTTCCCGATCTCGACGCCGGCAGCGAAATGCAGGCGGTGGAAGATGCGGCTCCGCTGGCGCCGGACGACAACGGTCCGGTCAACCGCGGCGCCGCCGATCTGGAAGCCGTCTTCGACGTGCCGGTGCAGGTCTCCGCCGTGCTCGGACGCACGCGCATGGAGGTCGGCGACCTTTTGAAGCTCGGCCCCGGCGCCGTGCTCGAACTCGACCGCAAGGTCGGCGAAGCCATCGACATCTACGTCAACAACCGCCTGGTCGCGCGCGGCGAAGTCGTGCTGGTCGAGGAAAAGCTCGGCGTCACGATGACGGAAATCATCAAAGCGGAGCGGAACTGATGCAACACGCCCGCCAATTTGAATTTGAATACGGAGCAAAGCCATGCGTCTCCTGATCGTCGGCACGCTGCAAGGCCAACTCACGAGCGCGACAAAGCTCGCGATGGACAAAGGCGCCTCCGTCACCCACGCCGACACCAACGAGCAGGCGCTGGCCGTGCTGCGCTCCGGCCGCGGTGCCGATTTGCTGATGGTGGACGTCGCCATCGACATTCGCGATCTGGTCACGCGGCTCGAAGCCGAGCGCATTCATGTGCCGATCGTCGCCTGCGGCGTCACCAACGACGCGCGGGCGGCCGTACGGGCGATCCATGCCGGCGCCAAGGAGTACATTCCGCTGCCGCCCGATCCGGAAATGATCGCGGCGGTGCTCGCCGCGGTCGCCGACGACGCGCGCGACATGATCTATCGCGACGACGCCATGTCCAAAGTGGTCAAGCTCGCCCAGCAGATCGCCACCTCCGAGGCCTCCGTGCTGATCACCGGTGAAAGCGGCACCGGCAAGGAAGTGATCGCACGCTTTGTGCATGCGCGCTCGCTGCGTTCAAAAAAGCCGTTCATCACCGTCAACTGCGCGGCCATCCCGGAAAACCTGCTCGAATCCGAATTGTTCGGCCACGAGAAAGGCTCCTTCACCGGCGCGCTTGCCCGCCGCATCGGCAAGTTCGAGGAGGCCAACGGCGGCACGCTGCTGCTCGATGAAATCTCGGAAATGGATGTGCGGTTGCAGGCAAAGCTCCTGCGCGCCATTCAGGAGCGCGTGATCGACCGCGTCGGCGGCAACCGCCCGGTGCCGGTCGATATCCGTATCCTCGCTACGTCCAACCGAAATCTCACGGACGCGGTGCGCGAGCGCAAATTCCGCGAGGACCTGCTGTTCCGCCTCAACGTCGTGAACCTGAAGATCCCCCCTTTGCGCGAGCGGCCCGCCGACATCGGCGAACTGGCGCAATACTTCATCAAGAAATATTCCGCCGCCAACAATCTGACGGTGCGACCTCTGTCGGCGGAAGCGCGGCGCGCGCTCAACACCAATCGCTGGCCGGGCAATGTGCGCGAACTGGAGAACACGTTGCATCGTGCGGTGCTGCTCTCCACCGGCCCCGAGATCGGTGTCGACGGCATCCTCTCGCCCGACGGCGCGCGGCTCGACCAGGCGCGCGGCGCCGGCGCTGCCGCGCATGCCGCGATGGCTGCCGAGCAGGTCACCCGCAATCTGGTCGGCCGCACCGTGGCGGAGGTCGAACGCGATCTCATCCTGGAAACGCTGAAGCACTGCCTCGGCAACCGCACACACGCGGCCAACATCCTCGGCATCTCCATCCGCACCTTGCGCAACAAGCTCAACGAATATGCCGCCGACGGCGCGCCCATTCCGCCGGCCAATGGCGGGGTTGAAATGCGCGGGGCGGCGTAAAGGCCTTAGAATCAGAAAGCCCGGCCCAAAGGCCGGGCTTTTTTCAAAATGAGCGACAACGGAATCAGGCCCGCGAGCCCTCGCCGGTTATCGCTGCTTGTCGCGTTCGGTATCGAGTTCCACCGCCTTGGCCATCAGTTCATTGCCCAATGACTCAAGCTGCTCGATGAGCTCACGTCCTCGGCGCGCCAAGCTCGTACAGCGATCCGCCGTTTCGATCAGATATTCTTCCGTCTTCGTCGCCATGATTTCTCCGTGAAACGATTTGACCCGGGATATGCACAGAGTTTGAGACAATTCAAGGTTGTTTTGCGCATGGCGCTATGCATGCCTGTACAAAGCGATAATCGTTGGTATCCCAACCAATTAGGCGAATGCCCCGATGACCGTCTTGTATAAAATCTGCCCCGCTGCGCTCTGGCACGAGGCCGAGAAGGCCGGCGTTTTCCGCGGCTCTGAGGTCGACCTGCGCGACGGCTTCATTCATTTCTCGACCGCCGGCCAGACCGAAGAAACCGCTGCCAGACATTTCGCCGGCCAGGATGACCTCTTGCTGATCGTGGTCGATGGCGAGCAACTCGGCCCAGCCCTGAAATGGGAGCCCTCGCGTGGCGGCGCCCTTTTCCCGCACCTTTACGGACCGTTGGCGCTGTCTGCGGTCACAACCATTATCCCGTTACCTCTCGGTCGTGACGGCCGGCACACCTTTTCGCCGCTGGAACGCTAATTTCCGTCGCTGGAACGGTAAAAAATCGCCACCGTCCAGGAACCTGCGCGGCTACCCGGGCGTTAATGGCGCGCGTCAGACAGAGGCGAGTTCAAGACCATGGCGTTAGAAAACCTTCCGTGGAGCCCAATTCATAGCTCCGCTTACGACCACGCGCGCAGCCTGTTGCGGCCGGCCGAAGCCAACGCGCGCCCGAGCGGCAGCTTGCGCTATCGCTGCCCGATCACCGGTAGCTACGTGCTGGTCACCGATGAATCGACCCTGGCCTGGCTTGCCAAGTCGCGGTCCAAGCTGCGCTGCGCCGATTGCGGCGAGCTGCACCACCTGCTCACGGCCGAAGCCGAGACGATCCCGTCAGGCGCGGCGGCCTAACGCTTCCGTCACTGACAACGTCCGTTCACCGGCCTCGTGCCTTTCGGACATTGCACGGCCTGCGGCGCCTTGGTCTTGGCCGCCGCTTGAGCCGCGGCTTTGGCATTGGCAGCGGCCTGTTGAGCTCTGATCTGCGCGGCCCTGGCCGCTGCTTGCTGCTGGGCTTTGATCTGAGCAGCTTTCGCGGTTGCTGCAGCCCTGGCCTTGGCGGCTGCGTTCTGCTGCGCCTTGAGCTCGTTCGCCTTGGCAATCGCGTTCTGCTGCGCCTTGAGCGCGTTCGCCTTGGCAATCGCGTTCTGCTGCGCCTTGAGCGCGTTCGCCTTGGCAATCGCATTCTGCTGCGCCTTGAGCGCATTCGCCTTTGCGATCGCGTTCTGCTGCGCCTTGAGCGCGTTCGCCTTGGCAATGGCCTCTTGCTGCGCCTTGATCGCGTTCGCCTTCGCGGCCGCGCCTTGTTGCGCCTTGAGCGCATTCGCCTTGGCAATAGCCTCCTGCTGCGCCTTGATCGCGTTCGCTTTCGCGGCCGCGCCTTGCTGCGCCTTGAGCGCATTCGCCTTGGCAATGGCCTCCTGCTGCGCCTTGATCGCGTTCGCTTTCGCGGCCGCGCCTTGCTGCGCCTTGAGCGCATTCGCCTTGGCGAGCGCGTCCTGCTGCGCCTTGAGCGCGTTCGCCTTGGCGATCGCGTCCTGCTGCGCCTTCAGCGTCGCAGCATTGTTCGGCGTAACCGCCTGCACGGTGCCTTTGCCGTTTTTGCCAATCTGAGGACGCACCACTTTCACGATCGGCGGCGTGGCGGTTTGCTGGGTATTCGCGCCCTTGATCGACAAAGGCCTTCCATTTTTGTCGAGGACGACCTGAACCTGCGTGACAATTCCGGTCTTCGGATTCGTAGCGGTTTGCGTCACGGTCTTGTTGCCAGTCTTCGGATCGATGACCGTGGTCGTCGTCTTACCGCTGCCTTTTTGCGTTCCACCTTGCTGCGGCGATCCGTTCTTGCCGTTGAACGGACCTTTGTTGCCGGAAATTTGATTTGGTCCGTTTCCCTGACCCTTGCCGCCGCCAAACTGATTTTTGCCGCCGAACTTGCCCGGCCTATTCCCATTTCCCTGCCGGTTGCCACCGTTGATAGCGCCTTGCAACAGCAGCGGCACGATGCGCGCCAGCGAGGGGACGCACTTGAGACGCGGATAATTGCCCCACGCCGCCATGCCGGGCGGGCAATGGCAGGACAGGCCACGGCCGGACTGGCGTACCACGCCGCCCCGGCAAGTCAGTTGCGTAAGGCAGCGTCCGTTGCGCCTTTGCCAGGGCGGGCAATCGCCGCGTCCGGCCCATTGGCATTCACCGGCCCGCCGCGACCAGCGCCAGCCGCGCGGACAGGTAAGCACTTCCTCGCGCTGCGCGCGGCATGACGAACCCGTCCAGATACCGCCGATCGCGCGGCAGTCGGCCAGCGCCTCCGTGTAGTCATTGTCGATCGCCGCGACCGGCTGCGGTTGCGAATCCGCCTGCGACGCTGAAACGACTTTCCAATAGCTGCGGTTTTCGCGCTTGGGCGGAAGGTCGGCGGCCAAGGCCGCTTCGCCGCCTACCGTCAACAGAAACTTGTCGGTCGCGTGATTGCGCAATTGCACGAAGTCAGTGCCGTCCACCGGCTCGAAACTCCAATACGACTCCTCGGAGTCCTCACCAGCGCGAACGGCACGCACTCGGCCACGGACGTCGGCGAGATAGGTGCCCTTCCATTTATTTTTGATGCGCACGAAGGATGAGTTCGGCACTTGCACGAACGACCATTGCCCGCTGTCCCATTGCGGCTTCACACGCATCACTTCGATGGCGCCGCTATCTTCGCTGTTGAGCGCCTTCGTAGGCTCGTTGCCCGGGACAATATGGAACGCACCTTTGAGATCGAACTGCTCGACCGGGCTGACTTGCGGAAGATCATCGGCTGCGGCGGCGGCCTGCTGCGGCTGATCCGCGTCAGCCGGCGGCGGCGGTTCGGCGGCCGCAGCCGCCGGAACTTGCGCTATCGGCTGTTGTTCGCCGGGCGCCGGCGGCGCCAACTGCGCCGACGAAGGGTCGCCGACATCGATCGTCTGTGCCTCGGTGGTGGCGGTGACGATGGAGACGCATTTCTCCCCGTCGTCAGTTATCAGCCAGGCAAATCCCGGATAGCTCGACTGCTGGAAAATGTGTTGCGGCTCGACAATAGCGTAGAATTTGCGCTCGCCATTCTGGTCCAGCCAGTAAAGCCGCCGGCGTTCGCTTGAGGCGTTGCGAAACGACAGCGCGACCGCGGCATTGCCGGTTTGTGCCGATTTCACCGAACTTTCGTCGGTGCAACTCTGCGCGTTTGCAGCACCTGCGGCAAAGAGTGCGAACACGAGGATGGCGCCGCCAAGCAAGGTTGCCGCCTGGCGTGCCGCGCGGCACGAAACTATCATCATTATGAGATCCCTGATGCGTTTAGGCGGTTTGCTGCATAAACGCCGTATAACCTTTGGGCTTTATTTGCGCAGATTGGAAGGGGACCGCTCGACGCAGCCCTGGAATGTCAGGTGAACGCCGCCAACCGGTTGCGATTGGCCAGATATTACCGGCGAAATCAAAGCCGAAGCCGCACCGCCTCGTACTACGGCGGCGTGTTAACCCCGCGCTAACCATAAACCCGGCAAATATTACCGGGGAAGGGTAGCCCCCCACCACGCACCGCCACTCGGGTACCGCTGCCCGGCCATCGTCCCTTTACCGGCAGGCATGAGCGACACCACCGCCGCAACCGACGCTCCGAGGTCCACAAGCGCCATCCGGCTGCCCGGCTTGGGCGAGATCGGCGCCTTCGTGCGCGGCGGCGACATTGGGCTCGCCATCGGCGTGCTCACCATCTTGGTGGTACTGATCCTGCCGCTGCCGCCGCTGCTGCTTGATTTTGCGCTCGCCATCTCGATCATTTTCTCGGTGCTGATCCTGATGACGTCACTGTTTATTCACGCGCCCCTCGAGTTCTCCGCCTTCCCGACCGTGCTGCTGATCTCGACCATGCTGCGGCTGTCGCTCAACCTCGCCTCCACGCGCCTGATCCTGTCCCGCGGTCATGAAGGCACCGACGCCGCCGGCCACGTCATCCAGGCCTTCGGCAACTTCGTGATGAGCGGCAATTTCGTCATCGGCATCATCGTGTTCATCATCCTGGTGATCGTGAATTTCGTGGTGATCACCAAAGGCTCAGGCCGCATCGCGGAAGTCGCCGCCCGCTTCCACCTGGACGCCATGCCGGGCAAGCAGATGGCGATCGACGCCGACCTCTCCGCCGGCATGATCGACGAGAACGAAGCGCGACGCCGCCGCCAGGAACTCGAGGACGAAGGCGGCTTCTTCGGCGCCATGGACGGCGCCTCCAAATTCGTGCGTGGCGACGCCGTGGCGGGCCTTCTGGTCGTGTTCATCAACGTCATCGGCGGCATGATCATCGGCATCGCGCAACAGGGCCTGAGCTTTGCCGAGGCCGCGCATTCCTACACGATCCTCACCGTCGGCGACGGCCTCGTGACGCAAATCCCGGCGCTGATCGTCTCGACTGCCGCAGGCCTGCTGGTCTCGAAAGCCGGAATTTCCGGCGCCGCGCACAAGGCGCTGCTCGGCCAGCTTTCCGGCTATCCGAAGGCGCTCGGCATGTCGGGTGGCGTGATGTTGGTAATGGCGCTGCTGCCCGGCATTCCGATGATCCCCTTCCTCGCGCTCGGCGGTGGTGCCACCGCGCTCGCCTTCATCATCGACAAGCGCCAAAAGCTCGTCGTCTCGACCGAAGCCAAAAAGGTGGACGACGCCGCCAAGACCGAGGCCGCCGAGGAGCCGATCGCGACGGCGCTGCGCATGGACGACCTCAAGGTCGAGCTCGGCTATGCGCTGCTGCCGCTGGTCAATTCACCCGAAGGCGGCGACCGTCTCACCGAGCAGATCAAGGCGCTGCGCCGCTCGCTCGCCAGCGAAATGGGCTTCGTCATGCCGGCCGTGCGGCTGCTCGACAACGTGCAACTCGACGCCAACACCTATTGCATCAAGATCAAGGAAGTGGACGCCGGCACCGGCAGACTGTGGGCCAACCAGTACATGGTCATGGACCCGGCCGGCGGTCAGGTGAACCTGCCGGGCACGCACACTACCGAGCCGACATTTGGCTTGCCGGCAACCTGGGTCGATGCGTCGCTGAAGGAAGACGCGGCGATGAAGGGCCTGACCGTCGTCGATGCCGCGACCGTTCTCTCGACGCACCTCACCGAGCTGCTCAAGGCCAACATGGCGGAGCTGTTGGGCTACGCCGAGGTGCAGAAGCTCATCAAGGACCTGCCCAAGGAGCAGAGCGAGATCGTCAAGGACCTGGTGCCGGCGCTCATCACGATTTCCGGCATCCAGCGCGTGCTGCAGACCCTGCTCGCCGAGCGCGTTTCCATCCGCGATCTCGCCACCATCCTGGAAGGCATCGCCGAAGGCGTGTCGGCCACGCGCAATCCGATGCTGCTGGCCGAGCATGTGCGCTCGCGTCTGGCGCGCCAGATCTGTGCGCAACACACAAGCCCCGGCGGCTATCTGCCGCTGATCCCGCTCACGGCGCAGTGGGAGCAGGCTTTCGCGGAATCGATGGTCGGCCAAGGCGACGAGCGCCAGCTCGCCATGCAACCGTCCAAGTTGTCCGAGTTCATCACTTCGGTGCGCGAGAAGTTCGAGGCGGCGGCGCGCGAGGGCGAAGCGCCGGTGCTGGTCACGTCCGCTGGCATCCGCCCCTTCGTGCGCGGCATCGTCGAGCGCTTCCGCGCGCAGACGCCGGTCCTGTCGCAGAGCGAGATTCACCCGCGCGCGAGGCTGAAGACGGTGGGAAGTATTTAGACGCCGCAAACAGCGATCACGACCGCCAACCTAACGCTCACTAGTCGCCGCCAGCGCGCTCGGTTTCAGCTTCGGCAAGTCCGCGTAAAATGCGTTTCTCATAAACTCAGATTCTTTATCACTTTGCCGTAAGCGGCAATCGCTTTCGGCGTCCCCACGTCAATTTCGCCGACCACAGGAACGGTCGGCTTTTCAGATGACACTTACGCCGTAGGCTTCCGTGAAGGCCGCCGCAGCATATGCGTTCGAGGCGTATCCGAAACCTTTGTCACCCCACAGTTCGGTGCCCCAACTATTGCGGACGATGAACATTTTGGGATCATAGCCGACAAAAGCGACGGCGTGGCCACCTCTCGCCGACATCGGATCGTAGCTCGCAAGCACGCCGCCCGTGCTCTTCGCGTTCATCCAGGTATTATCGCAATCGAGCCGCGTCAGGACCGGGCCTTGCGTTGCGAGCCATCGTCGCCAAGTCGTCAGGTCGCGGCCGAGAACTCACATACCTTGCAATCTTGCGCTCGGCTGCGAGCACGTAGAATGCTTGTGCTTCGCCCGCATAAAGCGTCGGCGGCTCGAACGACAGCACATCATCGGTAACCGATCCGTAATTGCGGGCGATGTCGAGCGCGCTCTTAAGGCTGGTACCGTCCAATTCGATAAACGTCGTCGGCTGGGTGGTGAATTCATCCATCTCTTTCGACGCCATCCAGATAAATCGCGGCGACAAACGTTCGGAGGTGCGCAACCGCCCGGCTTTCACAAAATGCCAACGCAGTACCGAGTCGGCCGACGCCCAACCGACACAGGAACCGGTTTCGCCTTAGTCGCCGATGTTCCACCACGGCTCCCGTAGGTCCTTGGATTGTGGCAGCGGTGCGGCCCGCAGGACGCCGGCAGCCAGAGCATGTTCGTAGGTCCAGTCTTTCTCGGTCTCTCGTGAAGGGATGCAATTGAGGATGCGCGTAACGGCCGCGCGAGTCCGTGCTTTGCGCACGGCCTTCTTGCCCCTCGCCAGCTTTCGCCCGGCGTACCGACGCTTGCGTCGAGACCCCTTCGCCATCGCCGCCTCCCGTGAGGAGATACGACTATAGAGTGTAATTTATTTTATTACAATTATTAGTATAAATACGCCGCGACCCCGCAATCGCTGGCTGCCGCAGCCCCTCAGTTCGCATTCAAAGGATAACGAGACGCGTGTCGAAGCCGGCGTCCCTACTCCGCCGCTTCCACCGGCACCTCGGGCACGGTCGGCACCTCGGACCCCGGTCCATTCGCCGCTTC
Source organism: uncultured Alphaproteobacteria bacterium (assembly GCA_963840065.1). Taxonomy (GTDB): domain Bacteria; phylum Pseudomonadota; class Alphaproteobacteria; order Rhizobiales; family Xanthobacteraceae; genus Pseudolabrys. The sequence goes on from CAWIXF010000007.1 coordinate 28,435, forward strand.
AAGGATAGCCGCGCGCCACTCGCGCTTGACCGGCATAATCGGCGGCATGGGCCCGGTTTGCGGCGGTTTCGTCGGGGGCGCAATCGAATCGATGCTCACGGCTTGGGCGCCCTTGCGCATAAAGACATTATAGATTGTCCATTGCGCGCGGCGGCGCCCGCCCCGAACCGGAAACCGGCGAGCGATCGATGGCGCCGAATAAAATGATTGATAAGCGGCTTTGCCGCCGACGCGCAGCTCATCTCCCGACATCCGGGCCGGTTGATAAACGACGTGAGCCTGGTCGTACATGGTCCAGTCGAAGGACCGAATGCGGTTCGCCTTCTTCATCTCATACCAGGTCAGCGTGCCCGGATAGGGCGTAAGGGTCGAGTAGGCGCAAGCGTCATAGTCGGCGGCGATATTGAAGTTGACGGTGTCTTCGAACACCGAACCATCGTCGCCGTCGAAACCGAACATGAACAGTCCGAAAACCATGATTCCGTAGGAGTGAATTTTTTCCACAAGAGCGGCGAACTGTTCCGGACGATTGACGTGCTTGTGTACGCTTTTCAACGTCTCGCGCGAAATCAATTCAAAGCCGATGCTCAGCATCGTGCAGCCGCTTGCGGCCGCGAGTTCGAGCATGCGATCGTCTTGCGCCAGCTTCGAGGTCACGCCCGCTTGCCATTGAATATTGCGCCCAATGAGCGCACGCATGACTTCCTTTGGACGCTCGGGCGTGCCGAAAAAGTCCGCGTCGTTGATAGAAATTGTGCGTGACCCGCAAAGCTCGATCTCGCGGATTACTTCATCCACCGGCCGGTAGCGGAATTTGAGGCCGTTCATAAGCGGCTCGGCACAGAACGTGCACCCTTGATGACAGCCGCGGGAGGTCTGAACAAACGTGGTGTTGACGTAACGGTTCTTTTTCAGGAGATCGTACCGAGGCATCGGCACGCCGGACATCGGATGTAATTTGTCCGATCTATAAATTCCGCGAAGATTGCCGTGCTTAAGATCGTCAAGCAGTTTGTCGATCACCAATTCGACTTCGCCGATGACAACGGCATCGCAATGCTCGAGCGCCTCCTGCGGCATGAAGCTTGCGTGAACTCCCCCCATAATGACGGGCACGCCTTTTGCGCGGAACCGGTCGGCAATTTCATAGCCGCGATTGACATAACTCGTCATCGCGGAAATGCCGACCAGATCGGCCTCTAAATCGAAATCGACTTCTTCTATGTTTTCGTCCGTAAGAACGACCTCATACCGATCGCGCGGGATTGCGGCAGCGACCGCCAGAAGCCCCGCGAGGGGAGAGTAGAGCGCCCGATTAAAATAAAGAGGGCGCGTCGTCAGCGAGTCCGTCTTGGGATTGATGAGGTGAACGACATGCGAGCGCACGAGACCCTCCAATATCTTGTGGTGGCCGCGAAGTGGAACAACCGAGCCACAAGGTTAGTTCCTGCATCGGTCCGAAGTCTATGGGGCCAATAGTCTCAATCGTCTCGCCGCAAAGACCGCGGCCAAGCTTACTAAGCCTTTTCGATCGCCTGTAAATCAGCGGTGAGCCGCTTCGCAGCCACATACGGACCGAATTTTTTTCAAGAACCCGACCAGGCGGCGGTGTGACCGCCGGCATGCAATCGCCAAAGCGAGAACGCGCGACCGAACGGCGCTTTGCGGCAGTATTTGGGGACAATGATCGCCGCAAGGCGGTCTTTCTATTCGCGGAGCGCGTCTTACTCCGCCGCTTCCACCGGCACCTCGGGCACGATCGGCGCCTCGTCGTGGCCCGTCCTGGCGCGGATGGCGTCGTCGCGGTGTTTGCGCTTGAGAGCCGCCTCGCCGCCCGTTGTCGCATGATAAAGATCGAGCGCGTCGAATTCGTCGGCCTTGGGCGGTGCAATCGCCAAATCGGAATAAGTCCACCGGTCGGGCGCCTTCAACGCGGCGTCGAGCATCGCCTTACATTGCCGGTAGACCTTGAGATAGCGCCAGGCCTTGATCGCCGTGCCACCCCAGTAACGCGGGTAGAAGACGAGCGGGTTCTCCAGCTTCATGCCGCGGCGCCGGTCGCGGCGCGATTTCAGCCGCAGCGCGCCGCCTTCGAGCGGATGCACGCCCTCGAACAGGATCATCAGATAAAACCAGAGAATGGTCGACAGCGTGGTGCCGGGGCGGAGGTTTTCCGCAGCGCAGGTGCGGCGCAGGATCGTGTTGATGTGTTCGGGCGTATAGAACGCGGCCCAGGCCGCCCGATAGGCCTCCTCCCAGTCGGCGTCCGACATCGCGCCGGAATGATGCGAGACGCGGTGGTTGAGGTCGTATTTGTTCATGTCGGGATCCATCCAGATCCCTTTGCTCGAGAGAACCTTGTGGTCCTCTGAGCCCGGCAGCGGCGTCAGGAAGAAGAATTCGAGAATGTCGATCGGCAGTTCGCGCTTGATGATCTCGATGTCGCGCAGAATCGACTCTTTGGTGTCGGCGGGAAAGCCGAGGATGTAGCCCGCGTAAGTGATGGCGCCGTGGTTGCGCCACATCTGCAGCATCTCGCGATATTCGGTGATCTTGTTCTGCCGCTTCTTGGCGGCGATCAGATTGTCCGGGTTGATGTTTTCCAGTCCGATGAACACGCGCCGCACGCCCGCGCGCGTCGCTTTCTCGATAAAGTGCGGGATCTTGTGGCAGAGCGTATCGACCTGGATCGTGAAGCCGATATTCATGCCTTCGCCTTCGCGCATTTGAATCATGCGGTCGAACAGCGGCTCCCAGTCCTTGTTGCGGGCGAAATTATCGTCGGTGATGAAAAAGCGCTTGATGCCCTGCGCGAAGTTCTCGCGCACGATGTGCTCAAGATCGTCGGCCGAGCGGATGCGGCTTTTGCGTCCCTGCACATTGATAATGGTGCAGAACGAACACTGGTAGGGGCAGCCGCGGCCGAGGTCGATCGAGGACAACGAGCCTGACGTGCGCACAACGTGCTGGCTCGGCAGAAACGGCGGCGGCTCGCCGGCAAGCTGCGGCAGGTCGTTCATGTAGTTGTAGAGCGGCTGAAGCTTGCCCTCGTAGGCGTCGCGCAGCACGCCGTCGAGCCGGAACTCCTCGGCTTCGCCAGCGAAGAACGAAATGCCCATCGCTTGGGCTGCCTTGATGTCGTCCGGCAGTTCCGGAAGCATGGCGATGCAGCCGGAGACGTGGAAGCCGCCGATGCACACCGCCAGCCCGGCATCGAGAAACGGCCGCGCCAGGTCGACCGCGCGCGGAAACTGGTTCGACTGCACGCCGACGAGGCCGATCAGTGCGCGGCCGCCCTCGCGGCGGATCGTCTTGATGATCTTGTCGGGCCGCACGCGGCGGTTGGTTTCATCGTAAGTATGCAGGCGGATTTCGACGCCGGAGCCGAGCACCTCCCGCCGGCGCGCGTCCATCGCCAGCGCGTTCAGACAGGCGAGCGTGTTGGAAGGAATCGCCGAGCGCAGCCACTGAATCGGATAGCCGTCGTCGTCATAATGAGTCGGCTTGATCATCACGAAGTGGAAGAGCTCGGACCCGGGCCCGTGCCTGGCCTCGCCTGCGACAATCGACATTGCGCGTTAACCTTTCACGAGGCTCGTTGAACGAAGCCGGCCGCCGCCTTCAAAGGCGCCGCCAAACGGTCATTGCGGCGGTGGCCAGTAATACCACTGATTTTGTTGAAGTTTCGCAGCATTTTGCTGCGTCCGAAAGCACAAATTTGCAACAAAATGCCGCGGCGGCCTCTAAAAAACAGTCCCCTGCATCCCCATATAGTGTTGGCAAGCCAGCATTAATTTGGATTGGAGCTATTGGAGACGATCATGACTACATTCAATTATAGCGCGCCCGCGGAGCTGTTTCCCTCACGCAACCGCAAGGTCGTGAGCAAGATCAAATATCGCCGTTTCGACAAAGCCGCCGACGCTATTCGCTTCGCGATCGAGGAATTGCCTGAAGGGCTCCTGCTCGGCGCCTATATTCAGATCGACGATAATCGGCTCGGCCATCAGGACATCCGCACGCTTTACGAGAGCGACCGCTATCCGCTGAGGAAGCCGAAGCAGGCCAAGAGCCAAGCCGCCTGAAGATATTGACGGAATCCAGCGAAACGCTTATGTAAGCGGCGTTGAAAACCCAGGTTTGCGGTTTTGCCTTGTTGCGCTGCCCAGTTTCGGGCGCTTATCAAGTCACCCCCCAAAACTCGGATGTTTCGATCGCACGGGACGACAACCGCCCGGGCGCATCACAACTTAAGCAGCGTTAAACGCAAGGAAATCTGACATGGCTACAGGTACAGTGAAGTTCTTCAACAACCAGAAGGGCTTCGGTTTCATCACCCCGGCCGATGGCTCGCGCGACGTGTTCGTGCACATCAGCGCGGTCGAGCGCGCCGGCATGAGCACCCTCAACGAGGGCCAGCGCGTGACCTATGACGTGGTGACGGAACGCGGCAAGCAGGCTGCCAGCAATCTGCAAAACGCCTGAGCGCACGACGCTCGGTCGACCAGGCGCCCGGCCAAACAAGCCGGGCGTTTTGCTGTATACCTCGTGAGCACGCTCCGCTGCTTCGCTCAACGACAGAAAGCGAGCCCATCATGCACAAATACGCAACTGGTCAGGACGTCTATTACAGTCCCGCATTCGGCAACAACGCTGCGCGCGGCAAATACAAGATTGTGCGCACGCTGCCGATCGAGGCCGACAATCGGTTGGCCTACCGGATCAAAAGCATAGCGGAAACGTTTGAGCGCACCGCCGAAGAGCACCAGCTCTCGCGTAGCGAATGAGTCGCGGCCCCTAGTCCTCCTCGCGCAGGCCCGGCGTACCGCCTTCGCCGAGGCCGCCGACTGGAATCGGAACGGCCACGCGGAATAGGCCCGGTTATTTGCTCACGTCCTCGTGAGTTCCGCCTCTTCAAGGCTTCGTGAGGCCCCCTGGGGAACAAGAACCGCCTTCCCCACGTTATTCCCCGAACAAGAGATGAACCTATCGCGAGGTCGGCCCGACTAACGGAATGACCTTGGAGGACGTGCCATGAACTGGTCGCTTTATACGGCCGACCGCACCACCCACCTCAAGATCGTGGTGGTCGGCCTCACCGCCGCGCTGATGATCGCCGTGATCGGCATTGCCGCACGCGAGCTCAACCTCGGCACTGACATCATGACGGCCCAAGCCCCGACCGTGATCAAGGCCGGCGGGCCGGTGGCCTTTACGGTCCGCGAGGGCTCGACCATCCGGTGACGGCGCGAATAATCGTGAGCCGATAAGTCATCTCCCGACATTGCCTGCCATATTGCGCGCCGCGTCCGCGGCGCGTTTCTTTTTTCCTCGTCGCTCACACCAACTTATCGCAACAGCGGTGGGCACGCCCACCGTCCCGCGTCAGAACGGTTGCATCGTAGAATCGCATCGCGCCTGCGTTGCTCGCCAATCCCGCACGATCTCCACGTAAAAACTTGACAGGGGAACTTTACTCTTTGCAAGGTTCCGAGTGCCGGCCGTCGACGTGACGGCCGTTTTTTGGGGGCGAAAATGTTCTTCGGCAGATTGCGCAATGGCGCCGCGCTCGTCGCGGCCGCCATCCAGATCCTGTTTGTGTCGAGCGGTTCCGCCGGCGCGGTTACGCTCGATCTTTGGTACACGACCGGCAACGGCACGAGCTTTGGAGACAATTACAGCGTGAGCGGTTCGGTCGTGCAAGCGCGCACCGCCTCAGCGCCGGGCAGCGTCGCCGGCATCGACGGCGTCATGGGAGTCTGGGCGCTCAATTTCAGCGATCTCCATGGCGTGACCTATTCGGGTAGCGCCTACGGCGATATCGGCGTGCTTCCGACCGGCGCCATCGGCATTACGCTTTATGGATTCGATCTCGGCTCGTGGGATGGCGTCGATCGAACGCCTCAAGTTCGCATCTGGAATGGCGACTACACTGTTGAACTGACCTCACCTCAGAACATTCCGGTCGGCGCCACGCATGCGCATTATACAACGAGCCTGTTTAGCGCCAACGGTTTCCACATTCAGTTCTCGACGATCGGGGGCAATATCGGCATCGACAATCTTGAATTCGACGTCGGCAATCTGGTCACGACGCCGCTGCCCGCCGCCGCATGGATGTTCGTATCGGGCCTCGGCGCACTCGGCATGGCGTCGGCCCGATCGAGGCGCCGGCGCAAACGTCTCTGACCGCAGCTCCCAACCCGGCGCCCGCGCTGCAAGCCGGGACCGGCCGGCGCGCTGGGCATTGAAGTAACGATGGGCGGCGCCAAGATAGCTTCGTAGCAAGCCGCCCTTGTGAGGGGCACGGGGTGATGGCGTTCCGGCTTTCCTTGCACGTTGCGTTTGTCGCTGCCTTCATGTTTGAAGTGGCTCACACGGAAACGCGCGTCGCGCTCGTAGTCGGCAATTCGACCTACCGCCATGTCCCGAGCGTGGCAAACCCCGCCAACGACCCTCGGCTGATGGCCGACCGCACCACCCAACTCAAGATCGTGGTGGTCGGCCTCACCGCCGCGCTGATGATCGCCGTGATCGGCATTGCCGCACGCGAGCTCAACCTCGGCACTGACATCATGACGGCCCAAGCCCCGACCGTGGTCAAGGCCGGCGGGCCGGTAGCCTTTACGGTCCGCGAGGGCTCGACCATCCGCTAAACGCCCCCGCACGCAAACTCCGGGTTCATATAGCGCGCGAGCGCATTTCGTGATATACAGGGAAAAGTTGTGCACGGGGGGTGCATATGTTGTCGCGTCAGATGGGGCTGTGCGCGGTTCTCGCGTCTGTTGTTTTGTTGTTTGCCACGTCCGCTCGCGCGGAATTGCTGGTCCCCGGCGCCGCGACGGAAAAACGTGTGGCGCTGGTCATTGGAAATTCCAGCTACACCTACGCCTCCTCCTTGGCAAAGCCGCGGCCTGACGCGCACGCCATCGCGGAGATGTTCAGGACAGCGCATTTCGACAGCGTCGAAGAGTATCTCGACCTGGACGGCAGGGGCCTGGAACGCGTGGTCCGCGAGTTCGGCGACAAAACGCGCGACGCCAATGTCGCGGTCGTCTACTTTTCCGGTCACGGCATTCAATTGAATGGTAGCGACTATCTGGTTCCCGTTGACGCCCAGGTGACCAAGGAGCGTGACGTTCGAGACAAGACCCTTCCGCTCGAACGCATCCTCGCCGCGGTCGAGCCCGCCAAACGTCTTCGCGTGGTGATCCTGGACGCTTGCCGGACCGGATCGGTCCAGACAGACAAGAAGAAAGCCGCCACCAGGCCCTTCAGCGACGGGCTTGCCATCGTCAGACCGCGCCTTTCTCAAACCATCATTGTCTACGCCGCGCAGGAAGGAACGACGACCAGGGAAGGCATCGGCGAACACAGCCCGTTTGCGGCCGCATTGCTCGACAATTTGATGACGTCGGATATCGACATCCGATCGGCTTTTGACCACGTGGGCGATCAGGTCAGGAGATCGACGAGCGGAAGGCAATTGCCGTTTGTCGCATCGTCTCTTACGGCAGCAAGGGTTGAGCTTGCGCCCTTCCATCCCGTCGAAACACCGACAACGCAGACATCGGCCGTCGATCGCGACTACGATCGCGCAGCCCAAGTCGGGACCGCGGAGGCGTGGGGTTCGTTCATCGCAAATTACGATGGCTTGCCGCAGGCCAAGTTTTACCTCGATCTCGCGCGTGCTTCGCTCAAAAAAATGCAAAAGGTGAAAGAAGTCCAGCGCGCACAAACAGCGCTCGACGTTGCCAAAAAAGCATTGGAAAACGATCGCAGCGGGCGGGCCGCCAAACGCAACGACGACATAACCGAAAATACAAAGATTGCGTCAAGGGGCGCCACACCGCAGATTCCGGGAAATCTGGAAACGAAGGCGCGAGATTTTGTCGACCTCTACATTCAACGCTCGCAAGGAGACGTGAACGAAGTCACCGGTTTCACAAAGGCGTCCTATGCGGCCGATGTCGACTACTACGGCAGCAAATTGCGCAACGAGCAGGTCGTCAACGAGCAAAGAGCCTATATAAAAGCCTGGCCGCAACGTATTTTCCGGCTCGAGCCAAATTCCGAAAAAATCAACTGCAACAAGGCAAACTCGACCTGCAAGGTCATCGGCGTGATCAATTTCCACGACGAAAATCCGGCGAAAGCCAAAAAATCGATCGGCACGGCTTCGTTTGAAATGCTTGTGGTGTTTGACAGCGAGTGGCCCGAAAATCGTTTTCGAAAACGGCGAAGTGCTATCGCGACGGAATTGAGGCGCCGGGCGCACCCGGCTAAAGCGTTTTTGTTTCAGCTTGAATCGGGCTGTCCCGCGCGCTCTCTTCACCTCTCCCATAGGGAGAGGTCGGATCGCAGTTGAAGCCGGATATATCCGACTTCAACCAAATTATTTGATGGCCGAACTCGGGTACACTCGAGTTCGGCTGCGATCCGGGTGAGGGGTTGTAGCCAATCGAAAGTCACGAATTCCCCTCACCCCACCCCTCTCCCCCGCCGAAATCGGATGTTTCCGACTTCGGCCACTTTAAAGTGTTCGAACTCGGGTAAACCCGAGTTCGAATGGGAGAGGGAGCACGCCGTGCCTGTGGCTGGTTTAGCCAAAAACAAACTCGCTCTAGTACAGCACGCCCTTCAACCCCGCATAGATCGAGCCGGCCGTCGTGGCGGTCACGATGACGGCGGTTATGATTCGTTGTATGAGGATCGCGCGTTCGAGCATCGCCATCTTGCGGGTCGCTTTGCTTTTGCGGCTTTCTTCCCGATACGACACAAACTGCCCGGCGAGCGTTTGAGCCAGCCTGCTCGAATAATTTGAAGCCTTGGCCAGCGCCGTGCTGCGCAGAAGCGTTGCCAGCAAGCCGCCGGTGATGAAGGCCAGCGTGACGCTGGTGATATACTGTAGATCCTCTTTAAATTCCTGCGCATCCGCCGGCAATATCGGCACATGATCGTGAAGCGCCACCGCCGTCAGCATGCCCGCGACTGCAAGGGCGCCAATGATGATGCCGAACACAACCGCATGGGTGACCGTTCGGTGCTCGCGCCATACCAAAGCAAAGCCAAACGGTACCGGCAACAAAATCGAAACAATGCGGAGGTTGATCGTCGGGAGATCCCAGAGCAAAACTATCAGGAAATGAGCCAATAAAAGAAGTGCGATTGGCGCTAGTCCGTAGATCGCGAGTTCTTCGGCAACCGCCCTGGCCGGTGCGCCCCCGTGGCGCTCAGACAAGACCGCGCGGCCTTGCTTCAACCCGCTTTGCGCGCGCAATTCCGCCATGTCCGCGCGCAGCGCCTTGATCTCATCGCGAAGCGATTTCGCGTCCTCGATCAATTCTGCCGATTGACCGACATCGCGGCCGCAATAGCGGCACACGATTGCGGCATCCTGAATTTCTTCAGCGCAATAAGGACACCGCATTACCTGCGCGCTATTTGATCACATTGAGGACGAAAATCACCGAGGTCGCCCGACCGTCGCTGTCGGTAATTTCGGCTTCGATCACGTGCCGTCCGGGAGGCGCCTCGGCCTCGACCACGTCGACGCCGGTCGCGGTGACGAAAGGCCTGACCCGCGACGTCAGGTCGATCTTCGGTTTCTTCATGTAAATCAGGTGAAAGGACTCCGGCATGATCGTGCTGCCGCCGTGCGCCCGAAATTCGAATCGAAGGTTGAAGGGCGAGGTCACGGTCGCTTCCGGCGACCGCATAACGAGCGTCGGGCCGCGCGTGATCCCGCGCATCGTACTGGCAAGGAGTGTCCTGCCCACTGGGGGCAGGGCCGCTTCTTTAGACGTGATCAACGTGGTGCCGGCGCTGGCGCTTTGACACATCATGGTCAACGCGAGCACGCACCCTACGGCGAATGTTGATTTCATGGGTTTGTCCGCTTCGCTCATTTTCTCTGATCAACCATGTACGAATCCGGCAACCGCAGCGCGGTTGCTGAGGGCATTTTAGCCCAGCTTCTGTCGCCCGTGAAAGGGACCCGGTCGCGAGAAACCACCCGATGACCGTGGGAAAAGGTGGCTTTACAATCAGCAAGCGTCGCCCCCGGCTATGGTGCCCCATCCTGCATTATGTTAAAATAGGTTTTTAGGTTCGATTTTCGGGGGGCCCGATGTTTCCGCGCTTCTTGAAGATATTGGCACTGGTTGCCGCCCTGTTTGCGATTTCTGCAGAGGCCGCGTTTGCCGAAAAGCGCGTGGCTCTGGTCATCGGCAACTCCGCCTACCAGAAAGTCACGCAGCTACCCAACCCGGCCAAGGACGCGGCCTCGGTCGCGGCCATGCTCAAGAAGGCGGGCTTCGACGTGGTCGAGAGCAAGCGCGATCTCACCAACATCGAGCTGCGCCGCGCGCTGCGCCATTTCACCCGCATCGCGCTGCATGCCGACATCGCGGTGGTCTACTATGCCGGCCACGGTCTCGAATTCGACGGCGTCAACTACCTGATCCCGGTCGACGCGCAGCTCGCCAGTGACGTGGACGTCGAAGACGAGACGGTCTCGCTCGACCGCATCATGCGCATGCTGGAGCCGGTGAAGCGGCTGCGTCTGGTGATCCTCGACGCCTGTCGCGATAATCCTTTTGCCCAGAAGATGGTGCGCACCATCGCTTCGCGTTCGGTCGGCCGCGGTCTCGCCAAGGTCGATGTGACGACCACCGATACGCTGGTTGCGTTCGCGGCCAAGGCCGGCATGACCGCCGCCGACGGCGACAGCGACCACAGCCCCTTTACAACAGCCTTGCTCGACAACCTTGCCGTTCCGGGACTCGATCTGCGCCTCGCCTTGGGGCGCGTGCGCGACGAGGTAATGAAGGAAACCGCCAACAAGCAGGAGCCTTATGTCTACGGCTCGCTCGGCGGCTCCACCGTCGCGCTGGTGCCAAAGCCGAAGGCTCCGCCGCCAGCTGCCAAACCCGTGGTCTCATCAAGCAACGCGCTCGCACGCGACTATGCGTTCGCAGAGCGCATCGGTACGCTGGAGGCGTGGGATTCTTTCCTGGCCGTGCACGGCACTGGCTTCTATGCCAATCTCGCGCGCGCGGCCCGCGACAAGATCGTCAAGGCGAGGCAGCAGAAAAAAGTCGCTGCGCTCCCAACCCAAAAAACGACAATAGTCGCCACCGCGCCGGCGGCGCCGGCCGTTGCACCCAATCGAAACAGCACGTCCGTCATCGATCCCGGCGATGTTGCCCGCCTGTTGCAACTCTACCTCAAACGCGTCGGCTGTGACCCCGGTGCGCTCGACGGCCAGTGGACCGAGCAATCGGTGCACGCGATGCAGGAGTTCAACAAGCGCACCAAGGCGAACTTCGACGTCAAGCTCGCTTCGATTGGTGCGCTCGACGCCGTCAAGCAGCACAAGGCGCGCGTCTGCCCGCTGGTCTGCGGCAAGGGCTACAAGGCCGAGGACGACCGTTGCGTGGCAGTCGCCTGCCGGCGCGGCTATGTGCGCAACAATTCCGGCGACTGCGAACGCGAGGCCAAGCGGGCCGCGACGCGCACCGCGCCACGGAAGCAAGACGGCGGCGGCGGCCAGATCGCCTGCGGCGATCGGCGGCTGCAGGACGGTCCCAAGAATGCAAAATCCTGCCACTGAACGAAGTCACGCCAGCCGAAAACGATGTTGGGCACCTAGGGATCGTGATTTGCAATTAGCGGCTTCCGGAGCTTTGCGTCGATTTGTCTTTCGCCGCCGGCGGCATGGGTCCGCCTATGTCCGCATAGCCGAATCACACAACGGCCATTAAGCCGTGGCCCATGAGGGCCACCATGCAGCGCCGCTCGCCCCTCTTCGGCTTGACCGCCGCCATCGCAATGGTCGCGGCGGCCTGCCCTGCTCTTGCGCAATCACTAGGCGACCGCGCCGCGCTCGGTGCCCTCGCCGCCTATGAGCAAAAGCTCGCGGAGTATGAGCGCATCCACGGCGCATACTTGCGCGAACACGAGACCTATTGGGACGCCGTCTCCGACAAGCGGAAAGTTCGCAACGCCAAGCGCCGCAAGCACGAAACGATCGCGCTGACCGACTATGTGCTGGCGCAGCCGCCGGTCTATAGCGGACCGCGGCGGCCGGTCAGTCCCTTGCCGCCGCCTCCCCCGCCGCCGAAACCACCGAGACCGGAAATTCCCGTGGCCGCCGATTTCCTGGCCGCCGCCAAGGCGCAATGGGGTTTCGTGCCGGATCAGCCGCGCAACGACTCCGACTTCAAACGCGCCTATGCGCAGGCCGCGCGCGCGGCCGGCCTCACGCAAGAACAGATCGTCGGCGTCTACGCCTTCGAGACCGGTGGCCGCGGCTCCTACGACACGCAAGCGGGACTCGAGCCGCCCGGCCCCGGCAAGCACGCCATTTCACCGGCGATGGGCTACAACCAGTTGCTCTCCACCAATACGGTGGCGCTGTTCGCCGAACATGGGACTCGCATGCTGGCGGTGCTCGAGGGCAAGGCGCGCAGCTTAAGCGGTGCCGCCCGCCAGCATTTCGACCGCAAGCTCGCTGTACTCAAGCGCATGATCGCCTACTGCCGCAGCCTGCCGCATAGCTGGCGCGAATACGATAAGATCGCCAAGAAAACCGAAAAAGGCTGGGGCATCCACGCCGCCGTGCTCGACATCGACGTCGGTCCGCTCCTGCAGGTTCAAAAGCTGCTCGAACTCGTTGCAGTTCGCGCGCATGAAGCGCTACGACAAGCCGCTCACAGCCGCCGAGCTCGAGCTGATGAACCTGACCGGCGACGGCAACGGCATCGACATGGTAATGATGCCGCAGAGCTTCCGCGAGCGTGTGCCGACCGCGAACTTCTTCCAGCCGCGCGGCTATGCGCGCAATCCGGTCGCCCGCCGCACCAAAGTGGTCGCCGGCCTCATCGCCGAGATCCAGCGGCACATGGACCGTAACGCCTCCAAGCCCGGCGCGCGGGAACTGGCGGCAGCGTATTAATTCGTTCTAAGAATCCAACCCAGCGCGGGCGTCCGGATGCTCGGCGAGAAAATGACGCAAGGCCGAGAACAATTCTGCGGCGTGTTTGACCTGCCCGTCGTCGAGCGCCTTGTGGATGTCGTCGATAATCATCGAGCGGATCGCCTCGCCGCCCTTGGGCTGATGCAGCAGGTAACTGGCGAGCGCGGTCGCGGCGATCTCCGGAATGTGCTCATGCTCGCTGATGGCATCGAGTTCGTTTTCGTCGAGACCGCACATTGCCACGCAATCTGCCAATGAGATCATGGCCGTACCCTCCAAACTGGGTAAGATTGTAATGCCATGGACGGCGCCCCACTTGATTGGGATCAAATCCGGCGTCCCGCCCCGTATTCGCCGTTTGTGAAGGTTTTATCGGTTGAATGACGCTGCCGTGACGCCGCCGGTCGCACGCCTGTTATTGGTGGCGATCAATGTCGCGGACCTGCCCGCAGGGGCATAAGGACCCCGTTGGAGCGCCCCTCGATGAATCAGGCCGTAACCAAGCTGCCGACTCAGGCCGCCACCGAACTGTCACCGGAAACACCGCCCACGCGCGCCGTCGATCTGCCCTCGTTCGAGACGCTCAATCACGTCGCCCGCGCCATGACCGCCCGCTTCACGCAAGGCGTCTCGCCGCACGCGCAATTCACCGCCTGGTCCGACTGGTTCTACCACCTCTCGCGCGCACCCGGCCGCCAGATGGAGCTGGCCTTGCAGGCGGTCGTCTTCGCCAGCCGCCTTGCCGGTTTAGCAACCGGCCAGACGCAAACCCCGCCGTTCCCGCCCGCCGCCGGCGACCGGCGCTTTGCCGATCCGGCCTGGCAGAAGCCGCCTTATCTCTTCTGGCAGCAGGCTTTCCTCGCGCAGGAGGAATGGTGGCGCAACGCCACGCGCCAGGTGCGGGGTGAGAGCGAAAAGAACGCCGACCGCGTCGCTTTCATGGCGCGGCAATTGCTCGACGTGGTCTCGCCCTCCAACGTCCCCTGGCTCAACCCGGCAATCGTCGAGCGCACGCTGAAAGAGCACGGCGGCAATCTCGCGCGCGGCGCCAGCAATTTCATGGAAGACGTTTATCGCTTGTTGGCGATGGACCCGGACGGCGCGAAGGACGGCTTCCGCGTCGGTGAGGATATCGCCTCGACGCCGGGCGAAGTCGTCTACCGCAACGAATTGATGGAGCTCATCCAATACCGGCCGGCGACGCCCGACGTCTACGCCGAGCCGGTCCTGATCGTGCCGGCCTGGATCATGAAGTACTACGTGCTCGATCTTCTGCCCGAGCGCTCGCTGGTGCGCTATCTCGTCTCGCGCGGCTTCACCGTCTTCATGGTCTCTTGGCACAATCCGACCAGCGCCGACCGCGGCATCGCATTCGACGATTACCGCACCAAGGGCGTGATGGACGCGCTCGATGCCATCAACAAGATCGTGCCCGACCGCAAGGTGCACGCCGCCGGCTATTGCCTCGGCGGCACGCTGCTGGCAATTGCCGCCGCCACCATGGCGCGTGACGGCGACGAGCGGCTGGCGTCGGCGACGCTGCTGGCGGCGCAAACCGATTTCAGCGAAGCCGGCGAATTGATGCTGTTCGTCGATGAGAGCCAGATCGCCTTCCTCGAAGACATGATGTGGGACCAGGGCGTGCTCGACACGCGCCAGATGGCGGCCGCCTTCAGCGCGCTGCGCTCCAACGACCTCGTCTGGTCGAAGATGGCGCGCGAATATCTGCTCGGCGAGCGCGACCAGACCACCGACCTGACCGCCTGGAACGCCGACCAGACGCGGTTGCCCTATCGCATGCACTCGCAATATCTGCGCGGGCTGTTCCTTGAAAACCGGCTGACCGCCGGCCGCTACGCGGTGAACGGCCAGGTGATCGCACTCAAGGACATTCGCGTGCCGCTGTTTGCCGTCGGCACCGAGACCGACCACATCGCGCCGTGGAATTCGGTCTACAAGCTGCATCTGTTCACCGACAGCGAGCTCACTTTCGTGCTCACCAATGGCGGGCACAATGCCGGCATCGTGTCTGAGCCCGGCCATGCCGGCCGTCACTATCACGTCGCCACCCGCGCGCCCGGCGACCGCTACGTCGACAGCGCCACCTGGCGCGCGCGCGCGCAGCGGACGGAAGGATCGTGGTGGATCAAATGGGCCGACTGGCTCGCCGAGCGCAGCGACGCGCAACGCGTCGCGCCGCCTTCGATGGGCGCGCCGACGCAAGGACTGGGCCCGCTCTGCCCGGCGCCCGGCACCTACGTCCATCAGCACTAACCGCGTTCGCTCCGCATGGCCAAAGCAAAACCGCGCGCCGCCGCTGAACTTTCTCGGCAACCGCAGCCAATGCAGGCATTGTTGCCGCCGGAGATCGCGCTCGCCTGCCAGACCGCCGGCATGGTCAAGGCGCATCGCGATGCGCTCACGCTGTTGATCCTCGGCGTGCTCGCCGGCGCCTTCATCGCTTTCGGCGCGAACTTCATGACCATCACGCTGACGGGCGCGGGCGATTTACCCTGGGGCGTTGCGAAGCTGTTGGCCGGACTCGTTTTCAGCCTCGGGCTGATCCTGGTGATCGTCTGCGGCGCCGAACTTTTCACCGGCGACGCCTTGATGGTCGTCGCCTATGCAGGACGCCACATCACGCTCGCCGCATTGCTGCGCGCCTGGGCGCTGGTCTATGTCGGCAATATCGTCGGCGCCATCGGCACCGCGCTCCTGGTCTTTCTTGCCGGTCAGCACGGCTTCGACCATGCGGCGGTCGGCAAGACCGCGCTCGCCGTCGCCTCCGCCAAGGCCGCGCTGCCGACGGTGCAACTTTTCTTCCTCGCAGTGCTCTGCAACGTTCTTGTCTGTCTTGCGGTGTGGATGTCGTTCGGCGCGCGCGGCGCGGCCGACAAGGTGCTGGTGATCGTGCCGCCGATCGCAGCCTTCGTCGCTGCCGGCTTCGAGCACTCGATCGCCAATCTCTATTTCCTGCCCTATGGACTGGCGATTAAAAGCTGGGCCACGCCCGCTTTTTGGACGGCGCTCGGCCAGACACCGGCCGATTATTCCACGCTGACGCTTGGCGCGGCCGCGCACAACATCGCGATCGCAACGATCGGCAATCTGGTCGGCGGAAGCCTGATGGTCGGCGCTGTCTATTGGTTCGTCTATCTGCGCAAGCGCCCGGTCGCCGCCGCCTAGCGCCGCAATCTTTATCCGCGCGCCAGCCGGGCGACGGCAGCGGTCAGCGCGCCGTCCGGACGTGCCAACTCTTCCAGAATCGAAAAATGATCGTGGCCGCCGAGCGCCAGCAGTTCCGACGGCAGACCGGCAGACTTGCGCGCGGCGTGATAGTCGCGCGACTGGCGCTGCAACTCCGGCAACTCCGCCGTGCCGTACGTCACGATCAATGGCGGCGAACTTTTCGGCAATTGTCGGATCGGGCTCAGCGCCACCTGCTCCTCTTGTGTGATGCGCGCCTTCTCGTTGAGATAATTAAGCCGGCACGGTTCGATGTCATAGATGCCGCTGATGGCGAGGCCGGCGTCCGCATCGCCCAGGCTCATTGCGGTCAAATGCCCGCCCGCCGACCAGCCGGACACGACGATCTTGCCGCCACCAACGCTCAACTGCGGCCCCTGTGCGCGCAGAAAACGTAAACCCGCCCTCACCTCGCCGACGATCTCGGTCAGGCTCGCCTCCGGCGCCAGCGTATAACCGATCAACGCCACGTCGATGCCGTGCGCGAGCGGCCCTTCTGCGAGGCAGGCGTAAAACTCCTTGGCATTGCGTTGCCAGTAGCCGCCGTGGATGTAAGCGAGCAGTGGCGCCCGCGTCTTGCCGCACCGGAAGATGTCGACCCTGTTGCGCGGCCGCGGCCCATAGGCAATGTCGAGCAATTCGGGGCGCGCGGCCCGGATGCGGCTGCTGCGCTCGGTCCATTCGGCAAGCTTGTCCGCGCTGTTCTTGACCGCCGCACCATTGTTGTAGGCGGCGTCAAGCTCTGTGCGCGTCATCCCACGCCAGACGATGTCGTTCATGCGCGCAATGCTACCACGCCGGCTCTACAGACGAGCAGCGTCTTGAAACGCAAAAGCCGCGCCCGCCGGGCGCGGCTTCCATCGACAAAGGGCGTTGCGCCTCAGATTGGCCAGTACGATTGAGCGGCTTCGGCGCGCGCTTCGTCGAGCCCGAATGGCAGGTCGCTGAACTGCCGCTCGTCGATCGTGACCAACTCGCGGCGGCTGCGCATCCGCCGGCTCAATTCGGCGACACGCGCCGCGATGGCGCTGCGGCTGGCGGGGGTTGGATATGCAAACATTTGTCGTCTCCGTCTGTCTCAAGCAGTGCTTTGTTTGAACGATAATTAGTCCCCTTCTCGCGCCTGCGATGTGACCGGCGTCACAAATGGGCCGATTCCAATTATCTTTTAATTTCAGCCAGTTATGTTGATTTTTTGGGCATCTGACGCGCTAAAGGACGCCCGCCCGGGTGCGCTGCACACTTTCAGTCCGGGAATTCGCGGCAAAGCCAAAGCGGAATTCGCTTGCGGGCCTACGGCCTTGGCGGCCGGCGACGCTCGTGCAGCCAGGGGCGGTACTGCTGCGCCATCTTGGCCTGCTGCGCGGCGGGCGCATGCCGTCGGCAGGTTGCGGCTTCCGCGCTTTTTGGCGGCGCGCCCCAACGCAACTCGACGCAATCGTTCGGATTGTAGGCCATCTCCAGAGCCGACATGCGGTCGAAAACGTCCTTGAGCGAGAGTGTCCAGGAGGAGCCGTCACTGCGCTTGTAGGAGAACTTGCGCGTGACCAGCTCATCGGCCAGCACCTTGTCCAGCTCGGTCTTCACCTGTGCGGGTGTCTTGTCCTCCGGCATGGCGTAGCGGTTGGGCCGGCGCGCGACCTGGTCGGGAAAGCCGCGCACCACGTCCATCGCAATCAACAGGCGCAGGTCGCGCGCCGGCGTAGAGAAATCCTCCCAGGGGCCGGTGGTCTCGAAGATCGCCGCGCCGTTCGGCATGGCGATCTCGCCGTGGCCGCCGTTCTGGTACTTGCGCCCGTTCTCGACCGAGGTGACGCGTACCCGCACCTGCTCGTCGAGCGAGGTGATCACGTCCTTCATCGCGTGCACCGGATCGAGCGGCTCGGGCGACATCACGTCGTTCATGCGGTCGTAGAAGCCCTCGACGCTGAGCTTGCCCTGTTCGAGGGAAAAATCGCCGTAGTCGGGATTCTTTTCGATCTCGGCATTGGTGAGCTTGTGCCAGGCGCCGTTCTTGCCGACCATGATCGGGCGGAAGCGCTTGAAGCCGGGCCCGCCAAGCGCGGGATTTTTCGCGAACAGGAAATTGCCGCGCCAGAAACGCTTGCGCCCGACGGTGCCGTCGGGTTGTCCGTCGACGGCGAGGAAAACGCCGGCGCCATCGGGCGTCTGCGGCACGCGGCGCACCAGCACCAAAAGGTGGCCGTAAGGGTCGGCATAGGTGACGCCCGGACGCAGCGAGTTTTGCGTCAGCGCCACCGGGTAATAATCGGTCTTGTTGTCGGCAAGCGCGGTGCGCCCGTTGCCGGAATGCACGCCATCGGAAAGCGTGCGCAAATATTGCCCGAACGCGCCCGCAAGCGAGCCGCTCGTCGCGCTGCCCTGGATACTCCTCCAGCTCGGGCAATACGGCGCCTTGCCGCCGCTGCCGCGCGAGCAAAGCGAAAAGCCGTAAGGCAAGCCGAGCTTGAAGGAGAAATAGGCGCGCAGGAAATACGGCAAGTCTGCGCAGTCGGGCTGGATCACCATCTTCATCTGGTCTTCGCCAAGACCGAGATAGTCGAACAGGAAATTGCGCGAACGGTCGCGCAAGCCGACATGTAGCGCCGGCCACGACAGGTCGACGTCGAGGGGAGCGTCGAACAATTTTTCGATCCAGGCGGAATAGAGGTTTTCCGTCTGACGGTTCCATGTGTTGCGGATCGGCCAGACGCTGCCCGCCTTTGCGCCCGGACGCGGCGGTTTGCCGGCCTGCACCGCGATGTTGTAGGTGAGCGTGTTGCACCCCGCCGGCGCGCCGTCGCCTGCAAGCTTGACGTGCCAGGTGCCGGCCGCGGGCGTCTTCGCTTCCGCGTACCAGTAATACGGCGGGCCCCCGTGCCTCGCTTTGGAACGCGCAGCCACGCTGCCATCCGGCGCGGTCAGCGTAAGCTCACCCTGCAGCGGCTTTTCCGAGACGAACAGAATGCGAAACGGCATTCCCGTCCAAGGCGTCATCGGCGCCGGCAGCACTGCAATGTCGGATGTGCTCGGACAGGCTCCTTGTGCACGCGCAACCACCGGGTAAAGCACAGCGGCTGGCAGCAGCGCTGCGGCCACAGCAGAGGCCACAAGCTTGCGTGCTGGAAACAATGAAGGCTCTTTGGCCATCCCCGCCTCGTCTCGCCGGCCGACGCCGCGCGACCCGTGTCTCATCTCATTTGCAGCAGCACAAACCATTTCTTGTCGTTGAGCGAGCAATTTTCGGTGAGGCGCGCTCGCTCCTTTGACGACCCCGACAAGGTCCAGCGACCAGGCCCCCCACAGTCGCCCTTCTGCGAAACCGAAAACGACATGTCGTCGCGCAAATTGAGCTTGTTCACCGTGATCGACTGATACATGTTGCCGCCGACAGCATAGACCTTGCGCGCGCCGGCATCGACCTGCGCCACGACGTCGCAGTGGGTCCGCCGTACCGTGCGCGCCGCGGCCGGCCCGCCGAGTTCCGAGCGGATGCGCTCGCGCACCGCTGCATCGCTCGCGTCGCGCAGTTCCGGCTCGCGCTGAAAACAAAGCAGATCGCCGGCGCGCGGCCGGGTCGAGAGCGGGCAGGCGCGATAAAGCTTATCGGGCGCCGCATTGTTCGCCTCGCCGGCGCTCGCCGCGAAGGCGTCGTAGATATAGACGCGGTGTGCGTTGGCGAACTGGAAGGCGTTTGCCGGAACACCGGCCTGCTTGACGACATAGCTGACGAAGGCCGCCGACCACGGCGTGTCGATGACGACGGCGCGCAGGATCGCTTCGCGCAGAATTTCGCGCTGCTTTGGATCGGTGATGCCATCGACCGCACGCAGGAGGGGGCCCACGTCGTCCCGGATCAGGCCCGCGTCCTTGTTTGCGTCGGCGGTGTTGGACGCGTCCTCGTAGCCGAGCGCCTCGAGCTTGTCGCCGATGTCGTCGCCGTAGAGCGCGTGCCAATACTTCATCACCTGCCACCAGGCGAGATCGCCAAAGCGGGTCGGCCGGTTGCCGCTGTGTTCCTCGCCCTGTTCGGCCTCGGTGTGACCGAAGTGAAACATGCGGCCGGTCTGGTCGACCGCATGGCCGTCGAAGCGGGTGAATTCGTCGATTGCCGCTTTCGCGATGCGCTTGGCCGTCTCGCTGGCGGGCTTGGCGGCGGTGGCGTCGCAGCGCGCCTGCACGGCCTTCCAGAACGCCGCCGCATCGCCGGCCCGCGCGACGCCCGGCAGCGCGGCCAGAACAGCCGCCGCGACGATGACCCAGACAGCTACGCGCATACCCCCTCCTCGGCGCGGCAACGCCGCACCACAGTATAGCGCAGCACAAAGGGGCAAGGGCTGCTCAACGCGTGCCGAATGTGCGGGCGAAACCCGCGCCAATCGGCGCTATTCTCGTGACGAGACGAAAGATCTACGCCGGCGCGCCGCCGGAGGAGAAGCGCATGGCCGCAATGCGGTCGAGTTCGGCCTGTTCGCGCGCGTTCATTTCCGCCTTCTCGTGCGCCTTGTCGCGCTCGTCCAGCATCTCGACCTTCTTCAGTTCCTCGAAGGCTTCGCCCAGCATGGCCTGGGCGTCGTCGAGCTGAGCCTTGAGCTCATCGGCCGAGCGCTTGAGGTTTTGGCGGCGCGTCATCGCCGCCTTGGCATAGGTCGGATAGGCGAAATGGCCGGGATCGTGGATGCCGGCACGGTCCTGCTCGGTCTTGATCTCGCGGTCGAGATCGGTAGCTATGCGCTCAAACTCGGCGATCATCGCTTCGATCTGCGCGACCTTGCGCCGTTTCTCGTCGACCTGGAACTTCTTCAGGCGGATGAGGGTTTCGCGTGACTTCATCGACTTGATACTCCCCGAAGCCCCGAACAGCGCCCACGCGTCCAATTCCTTTGGACCCGTCCAGACGCCCCGGACCGTTCAACAGGCCGACTGTGGGGCAATAACGTTAGTTTTCTGTTGCCAACGCATGATTCCGAAAAGGCCTGCCCCCGACTTGATCGCGGGCGGGAACCGGCTTTCCGATACGATCGTGCGCCATGCAAAATGCGAGGGGTTTCGGTTAGTCGGCGCCGGTTTCAGACCCTGCGAGGATTGTCTCCAGCCGCTGATAGCCCTCCGCCATACTCGTTGACTCTTCCTTACCCTGGCGCAGGAAGTCTTCGAGCGGCTTGTGCAAGGCAATGGCTTCGTCCACCTCGTCCGAGGAACCGGCGCGATAAGCACCGAGGCGGATCAGCTCTTCCATGTCCGCATAGGTCGCCATCACTTGGCGCGCGCGGGAGATTACCGGCAGATAGGCCGGGTCGGCGGAGCGCGGCATGGTGCGCGAGATCGACTTCAGGATATTGATCGCCGGATAGCGGCCGCGCTCGGCAATTGCGCGTTCCATCACGATGTGGCCGTCGAGAATGCCGCGCACGGCGTCGGCGACCGGCTCGTTGTGGTCGTCGCCATCGACCAGCACCGAGAAGATGCCGGTAATGGTGCCTTGCTCGGTGCCGGGGCCGGCGCGTTCGAGCAGCCGCGGCAATTCGGTGAATACGGTCGGCGTATAGCCCTTGGCGGTCGGTGGTTCACCGGCCGACAGGCCGATTTCGCGCTGGGCCATGGCAAAGCGGGTGACCGAATCCATCAGCACCAGCACGTCCTTGCCGAGATCGCGGAAGAATTCGGCGATGGCGAGAGTCAGATACGCTGCCTGCCGGCGCATCAAGGCCGGCTCGTCCGACGTCGCCACCACGACCACCGAGCGCGCCAGGCCCGCCGGCCCCAAATCGTCCTGCAGAAACTCCTGCACCTCGCGGCCGCGTTCGCCGACCAGGCCAATGACCGACACGTCGGCATTCACGTTGCGCGCCAGCATCGACAGCAACACCGATTTGCCGACACCGGAACCTGAGAAAATACCCATGCGCTGGCCGCGGCAGACGGTCAGGAAGGTATTGAGCGCACGCACGCCGAGATCGAGCGGCGCTCCCACCCGCATACGGGCATGCGCCGGCGGCGGCGAAGCGCGAAAGGGATAGGGCGCCGGTCCCGCCGGCAGCGCCCCTAGCCCGTCGATCGGGTCGGCCATGGCGTTGAGCACGCGCCCGAGCCAGGCCTCGGCCGGGCGCACATTGCCTGCCGACGTCGATACCACCGCCCGGCAGCCGCGGCGCACGCCGTCGAGCGCGGCAAACGGCATGGCCAGCGCATGGCCGCCGGAAAAGCCCACGACCTCGCAGGGAATGCCGCCCGGCGTCCCGGTATCGAGCGTCAGCCGCGCGCCGACCGACATGGCGTAGACCGGCCCCGCCACCTCCACCATCAGCCCGCGCACGCCCACCACGCGGCCGTAGATCTCGACGCCGTCGATATCGGTGATCTGCTCGGCGAGGGCTTTCATGTGGCGGTATCAGCCTTCATCGCTGTCATTCCGGGGCGCAAGCGCAGCGAGCGAGCCCGGAATCCATAATCACAGACCGGGGTTATGGATTCGGGGCTCCTCCGCCTTCGCTCTGCGGGCTTCGCCGGACGCCCCGAAATGACCAGTGTGCAGTAACCCCCCGGTAGGCTTACCGCCACAGTTCCGATCTTAACCCGGTGTTTACCCGCGTCGTTAATCATTGGGTCATCGTCCAGAAGGGACACGGCCGATTTGATTCGCCCGGCCGGGACAAAGTGGCGAGTCGCAAGAGTCGGTTAGGCCCGATTCCTAAACTGGAACTTGAAGGGTAACGTGGCCAAAAAACCACTCTCTGGCAGTATCTTATGCCGATTTGGGGGCGCCTGCCTACGGCGTGCTTGCGGGGGAGAATCAGGTTTTGTTAACCATGCCGAGATAGTTTCGAATCAGTTTGTCCCAGTGGTTTTTTCAAAACTCGCCGCTCCCTGCGGCGTGACCCAAATAAGCCCGGTTGCGGCGAGATAGGGGACTGGCATGCGCGTTTTATTGATCGAAGACGACAGCGCGACCGCTCAATCCATCGAGCTGATGCTCAAATCCGAGAGCTTCAACGTCTACACCACCGATCTCGGTGAGGAAGGCGTCGATCTCGGCAAGCTCTACGATTACGACATCATCCTGCTCGACCTGAACCTGCCCGACATGTCGGGATTCGAGGTTTTGCGGTCCCTGCGGGTGTCGAAGGTGAAGACCCCGATCCTGATCCTGTCCGGCCTCGCCGGCATCGAGGACAAGGTCCGGGGGCTCGGCTTCGGCGCCGACGACTACATGACCAAGCCGTTCCACAAGGACGAGCTGATCGCCCGCATCCACGCCATCGTGCGTCGGTCGAAGGGCCACGCCCAGTCGGTCATCAACACCGGCGACCTGGTGGTCAACCTCGACACCAAGACGGTGGAGGTCGGCGGCCAGCGCGTGCACCTGACCGGCAAGGAATACCAGATGCTCGAGCTGCTCAGCTTGCGCAAGGGCACCACGCTCACCAAGGAGATGTTCCTCAATCATCTCTATGGCGGCATGGACGAACCTGAACTGAAGATCATCGACGTCTTCATCTGCAAGCTGCGCAAGAAGCTGGCGAACGCTTCCAGCGGCAAGAACTACATCGAAACGGTGTGGGGCCGCGGCTACGTCTTGCGCGAGCCCGCCGACGTCGAAGAGCGCATCCCGGCCTAATGCGCATCAAGGTGATGCGCCACTAAAGAGAGTTTCGACGGGGCGCTTCGGCGCCCCGTTTTGTTTTAGGGCGGCGCCGAGGCGCTGCCGACAGGACGGCCACAGGTTTTCGGAATTTCGTTGCCAGCGCGTCTGCGACGCGACCCGGCCTTCCCGCGTGGCGTATCAGTCGAGCCCTCACGGGCTCTCTCCCCCAACTTCACCCCCGGCAAAAGCCCGGGGTTTTTTAGTGTTCGGATTGTTCGCGAAACGGGGTGCGTGACGGCGCATTACGCCGAATGTACCAAATTCCAATGATAGTGAGGCGTCCGTTCCCCGCGCAGGAAGCGAACGGCGTCGATTGTGTCTACGACAAGCGAAACCACATTCGTGCCGAACAGCAAGAGGAGCCAATTGGCTAGCGCCGGGTCACCCATGATGGTGTCGATCCGGGTTCCCATCCAAACGAACATCGGAATCCAAAAAACATGGGTCGACCCGAGAATGCGGGAGAACCCGATGCGTTGATAGATCAGTGTCTGCGCCACAACCGCGATCGCGGTCACCGCAAGGACGACCTGCGCCTCGATATGCGTGATGAAGTAGAGACACGCAATGTTGACGCCAACAAGCCACACGCACCAAATGCGCGGAACGGGCCGGAACCGCAGAAAGACCACACCGAACAATTCCAGCATGCGTATCAGAAAGCCGATCATATACATCTCCATCGCAGTGGGCTGATCCAGCCGCCGGAATGGAATAGGCGCACGAGGGCCCTTTTCGATACTGCGCCATGCGGAGCAATCAACTACGCTATGCGTAGTTGACCAGCCAGCGGCAACAGGCGAGAGACACCCTATGCGCCAATACGGTCAGTTCTGCCCGATTGCAAAATCGGCCGAGATCATCGGCGATCCCTGGTCGATCCTGATCGTGCGGGAGATGCTGCTCGGAAGCAGCAGGTTTAATGTTCTGCAGCGCGGCCTTCCCCGCATCTCTCCAACGGTTCTCAATACGCGCTTGAAGGAGTTGGAAGAGCGCGGCGTGATTATCAAGCGCCGTCTGAACGGCCAGCGCGGCCACGCTTATCACCTCACGGCGGCGGGGCGCGAGCTGTCCGCGGTGGTTGAGGCGCTGGCGATCTGGGGTATGCGATGGGCGCGGGACGAGATGGGGCCGGACGATCGCGACGTTTCCTTCCTGATGTTCGATATCCAGCGCCGAATTAACAAGTCGGCGCTGCCGGACGCGGAAACTGTGCTGTGCTTCCAGTTTACGGACATAAAGAAAAAGAACTTTCGTTACTGGTGGCTCATCTTCAAAGGCGACGAAGTGGACCTCTGCTACGAAGATCCCGGCAAGGATGTGGATTGCTACGTCACCAGCTCCTCACGCGACATGATCGATATTTGGATGGGTGATATTCCGCTGTCGAAATCATTGCAAAACGGACGCATTCAGCTTACCGGCGAACGTCATTTATGCCGGACTTTCTCAAGGTGGTTTACACTCTCGGCGATGGCGAAGACGGCGAGACCGACACAAGGAGAAAGGCAATCCGGCGATTGGCCCACGTAAAAGCCAGGGACCCAATGACGGCGCGCTTCGGCGTCCCTTTCGTTTTCGGGCGCGAGGCGCTGCCAACTTCACCCCGGGCAAAAGCCCGGGGCTCTTTCATTGGCTGCCGAACGCACGAGCCGCCTAAGGATAGATCGTGACGTTTTCCTGTTGCGATTTTGCGCCGTTTGTTTTGACAGTCCCCGCGCCTGCAGACACGAGCGCATAGATTTCCGCCGTATCGTCGTTCCAGAACTCGCAATCGTTCAGTATGCCGTGGGGCACGATGACGCCGGTGTGAAAGCATTGAAAACCGGTGTCGTGAACGCCAATCTGAAAGCTCGAGTCCGTCTTCAGCTTGTCGTCATAGAAACTGTCGGCGTCATACACTTCGATTTTCACGTTCAGCAGTTTTCCGCCAAGAAGCCTGAGCGCTTCGGTATTCAAATGAATCGTTCCGCCGACGGTGAGATTGAGGTCCTCATTGGCGCCACGCCCCGGGTTTTCGACGAAGATCCAGGCGCCCAACATGTAAGCTTTCGCGGCCATTTTCGCGTCCTTTTCTGACTGACGGGTGCTTCCGCCTCCTACGCAATGCGGGCACGGCTCAAGGCGACTGGTTGTTGCAAAGAAAGGCGATCGTTGCGCGACCAGGACGACTGCTTTCGAACCGGCCTTGCGGCAATCCTGCTGCGCGCCGGATTGCGGGCCGGTTAGCGGTATCGTTCAACTTGGTCGAAAGGTATCTGCGTAGTTTGGCTTATTCGTCGGCATCCGGGACGCTGGCCGCTGGTCATTCTCGCGCGCCAATGTGGCCAGCAGGTCGCATGCCGCCGTTCCTCGAAAGCGGACAAACACTGGGACCGTTGGAGTGTCCGCTAAGTGCCACTTGCGTCATTCGCTGAAACGCAAAAAAGCAGTGAGACTTTTCGCCGTTTCAGATGAACCACCCCATGGCATTCGATGCCGGGAGCGGTCGCCGCCCACACCGCCATTCGCGTCCTTCGCGCCGCTATATGCAGCGTCGCTTTTCGATCACCGCGTCGACGAAGGCGAGCGGCGTCGATATCTCCCCATGAGGGAATACATCGTTCCTCGATATTGCGGTCGCGACCAACGACCAATATCGAGCCGTCACTGGTTGGTGCTTTCCACAGGCCTTCTTTGATGCCCCGCGGGCGACGTCGCTGGCCTTTTCACCATGAACTCGCATCTTATCAACTGCCGCACTTTGGATGCGCGCTCTATATGCTTCGGGCAACTTCCGCAGCATGGGCATTTTCGAACCTTTACCCTTGAAGCTATTTTCTGCCTTCCTCACGCATGGCTAGCCCGCCTTTGCTCGACCACCTTATCGGCGCGTCCGAGCAGCGCGCTGCGCGGTGAAGCCCGATACTTGCCGTGTTTCGTTCCAACTAATGAAGAACTTTTGATGGCACTCTTGAAATTCTCGGTGCTGGCGTTTGCGAGCCTAAAAATAGGTGCGAGCACATCACCAGTACCAGAATTTCGTTTCGCTCCGCCTCGGGCAGTGCGGGCGCTGCGATGGTTATCCAATCTCGCAGCCCATCTTCTGCGCCTTCCTCGTGTAATTGCTTACACAAATTCATGAATAGCGTTACCGCTTGGATTTCCTCCGTGACTTAAAGTTTTGAGGTCCTTCAGGATAAGCTCTTCTGTGAGTATCGCTCGCGCCATTTCACGCTCCCGTACTTAGGCGGGAGCGCAAAGCGTCTCTCAGTCACCGGCGCCTGGGTGAGCCGTTGATGCATCACGCTTGACGAATTCGCCCTACAGGTCTGGTCAAAAAAAACCACTTCTAAAGTTCTACACAATTATTTCAATTTCTGCTTCGCTACGGTAGCATGAAGGCTGACCAAATGACGCTTATGGTCATTCGCGCACAAGTGGTCGTCAATCAAAACCGACGATTGTCCGTTGTTGCTCTGCCGGCTCAACCGGTCGAAGCAACACAGGCACTGAATCTCTCTGCTGGGGTCTCGAATTGCAAGGTCTCGCGCGGCCGCTCGTTGAGCTGACGCGCCACCTTGTT
Source organism: uncultured Alphaproteobacteria bacterium (assembly GCA_963840065.1). Lineage (GTDB taxonomy): Bacteria > Pseudomonadota > Alphaproteobacteria > Rhizobiales > Xanthobacteraceae > Pseudolabrys. Next base: position 55,870 of record CAWIXF010000007.1, read on the forward strand.
CAGATGGGCTTGCGAGTACACCGAGAGATCGGTTCCCTTTGGAAAGTACTGTCTCAGCAGACCGTTGGTGTTCTCATTCGACCCGCGCTGCCACGGGCTTTGCGGATCGCAGAAATAGACCTCGATATTGGTCGCCAACGTAAACCGTCGATGATCGGTAAGCTCCTTGCCCCGGTCCCAGGTCAAGGACTTGTACAGCTCGTTGGGGAGCGCTTTTGCTTGCTTGATGAGTGCGGAGACAACCGTCTGCGTGTCCTTACTGGTCACCTTGGTGAGCATCACGTAACGCGTGTGACGCTCGACCAAGGTGGCGATGTAGCTGTTCTTCGAGCCGGACAGCAGATCGCCTTCCCAATGACCAGGGACCGCACGATCTTCTACCGCTGGCGGCCGCTCTCGGATTGACACGATATCCTTGATCTGCCCCCGCCTATCGCCAGTCGGGTCCATCCGCTTGGATCGACGTATCGTCCGCTTCGATCGAAGGTGGCCAAGCAGCTCTTTCTTTAGCACGCCGCGGGCTTGAACAAACAGGCTGCGATAGATCGTCTCGTGTGACACGTGACAACGCTCATCTTCAGAATAGGCTCTCTTGAGCCAACCGGCGATCTGCTCCGGCGACCAGTTTGATCTGAGCTTGCTCGCCACCGCCTGCCGGAGCTGCGGGTTGTTCGCCAACTTACAACGTTTTGGTCGAAGGGCTCGGGCCCAGGCCTGTTCATCTGCTGCTGCGGCTCGGTAGCGATCATAGCCGCAATTGCGCTTGAGCTCTCGACTTACCGTCGAGACCGAACGGCCCAGTAACCGAGCCATCGATCGGCAAGATTGATGCGCTGCAATGCTTCTGGAGATCTCTTCGCGTTCCGAAAGCGTCAACGCCAACCGCGAGCGACGCCGTGACGCAGGCCGAATCCCGCCGTGCGGGGCAACCTGATTATAAATAGATGAGGACGGCTTGCCAAACGTTCGCCCAATCGCTTTGAGCGACTCCCCCCGCTGCCAGCGATCCCATAACTCCGTCTTCTCCGCTGCGGTAAAACCACGACGAAATCTCTGATCCATCGTCACACTCCATCTTATGCGTCTAAGATAAAGTGTTGCGTCGACCTATTGAGACCACCCTCCCATAACGGACGTGAGGCGGCGGACTCACATCGGTATTACGCTGCCGGCTTGTGAGTCCGCGCCCAATTTCCCCGCCTGTTTCTCCGCATAGGCATCCACCAACGCACGGTTGGAGAGTGACGCCTCAAGGATGCGCGGGCGCGATCACGCCTTGGCCGCGAACTGCAACACCCTGTTCGCGGCGGACGGCGCGGCTTGCGCGTAACGCGCGGCGACGTTCGGCACGTAGAGCCCGCGCCTGTCTGCGAGCGGCTTGAAGCTCTCGGTCAACCCCACCACCGTTTCGGCCGCGCCCAGCACCAGGTAGCCGTCGTCCGCTATCTGCTTCGCGATGCGCTCAAGCACGCCGATCTTGGTCTGTTGGTCGAAATAGATCAGCACGTTGCGGCAGTACACCACGTCGAAGGTGCCGAGCGGGCAGAAGTCGGCGAGCAAATTGAGCGGGCGGAACTGCACCATACCGCGGATTTCGGGCGCGATCTGCCAGCGCTCGCCGACCTGGGCGAAATACTTCATCAGCAACTGAATCGGCAGACCGCGCTGCACCTCGAACTGGCTGTAGATGCCGGCGCGCGCGCGCGCGAGCACATCGCCGCAGAGATCGGTCGCCAGAATCTGCACCTTGATGCCGGCAAGGGCGGCGCCCATGCCCTTGAGCGCCATCGCCAGCGAATAGGGCTCCTGCCCGGTCGAGGCGGCGGCACACCAGATGCGGATCGTCCTGTCGCGCCCGCGCGCGGCGATCAGCGCCGGCATGATGGTGTCGCGGAAATGTTCGAAGGGCAGCTTGTCGCGGAAGAAGAAGGTCTCGTTGGTGGTCATGGCATCGACCACGTCGGCCGTAAGGCTCTCTGCCTGCGGCGCTTTCAACAGTTGCACCAGCTCTGTCAGCGTGCTCATGCCGTTTTTGCGCGCGAGCGGCAGAAGCCTGCTCTCGGCGAGATACTGCTTCTCCGGCGCCAAGACGAGGCCGGAACGTTCTTTCAGCAGCTTGCGCAGGAAGCCGAAATCGTCAGGCGTCATGCGCGCGCTCCCGCGAACAGGCGGTTGAGCTCGCGCGGGATTTCTTTCAGCGGCAGCACGGCAGAGCAGAGGCCGGCGTGCGCGACCTGGCCCGGCATACCCCAGACCACGCTTGATGCCTCGTCCTGCGCGATGACGTGGCCGCCGGCGGCGACGATCGCCTTGGCGCCTTCGAGCCCGTCGTGTCCCATGCCGGTGAGCACCAGCGCCATCGCCTTGCAGCCCCACGCTGCGGCGGCGGAGGAAAACAGCGGATCGACGGCCGGCCTGCAGAAATTGACCATCGGGCCGTCTTCCAGCGCGATGACGGCGGCGCCACCGCGGCGGGCGACCTTCATATGTCTGCCGCCGGGGGCAATATAGATGGTGCCGGCGTTGATCGTCTCGCCATCGCACGCCTCGTGCACCGGCCGCTTGACGACACGCGCAAGATGCTCGGCCATGATTGCGGTGAAGGTCGGCGGCATGTGCTGGGTGATCAGCACCGGCGCGCCGTCGATCACGCTACTGATCTGCGAGGCCACGGTATTGAGCGCCTGCGGGCCGCCGGTGGAGGCACCGATGAGAAGCACGCGCGGCGGGGTAACCGGCATCGGCCGCAACACCAGACCGGGAGTCGCCTGCTGCGGCTTGGCAGCCGGCTGCAGCGGCGGCACAGCACGTTCCGGCAGGCGCTTGACGACCCGCAAACTTTTGGCGCGCTGGCCGAGGACCCGGATTTTTTCCAGAAGCTCGCGGCGGAAGACGGGCGATCCGGTAATGTCGCGGTTGCTTTCCGGCTTGGGGATGTAATCGGCGGCGCCGAGCGACAGCGCGCGCAGGGAGATTTCGGCGTTCCTGCGCGTCAGCGTCGAGGCCATGATGACGACGAGATCACGCTTCTTTTCGAGCAGCAGCGGCAGCGCGGCAATGCCGTCCATCTCCGGCATATCGACGTCGAGGACGACGACATCGGGATTGGCACGCTCCACTTGATTGACGGCCTCACGGCCGGTGCGCAGCGATGCGACAAGCTCGAGGTCGGCTTCGCCCGCCACCCAGCGCGCAAACAGGCCGCGCACGACCACGGCGTCATCCACGATCATGACGCGGACGCGGCCGCTGAAATCGGCGGTGGACTTGGGAGCGACGGCGATATTCATCGGGCGCGCGCCTTTATTCCTGTTGCCGGCGAGCCGGCGGCGTCAGATCAGCCCGACTTCCTGAAACTTGGCTTCGACGATCTCCTTGTCGAATGGTTTCATGATGTATTCGTTGGCGCCGGCATGCAGCGCGCGTGCGATATGCGCGACGTCGTTCTCGGTGGTACAGAATACGACCTTCGGCGCGTCGCCACCCGGCAACTTACGCAGCATGCGCAGGAATTCGTAGCCGTCCACCTTCGGCATGTTCCAATCGAGCAGGATGGCCTCGGGCATTTGCCGCTTACAGGCTTCGAGCGCCTGCTCGCCATCCTCCGCCTCCACGATTTCGAACTCGAGACCTTCCAGGATTCTCCGCGCCACTTTGCGAATGACGCTAGAATCGTCGACTACCAAGCACGTTTTCATCGCACGCCCTCGCTATTCTGGCTCAGATGCCAAATTCGTTGCATGTTCAGGTTTCCAAATCCTTATGCCGCGATCGCCGCGCCGCCGCAGTCGAGAACGCGATCGACGTCGATGATCACGAGCAGTTGCCTTTCCAGGCGGAAAATCCCAGCCGATACCCGCGCCAGCCTGGAATCGAGATTGACCGGGTTAGACTCGCAGGCGGCTTCGTCAAGCTTGAGCACTTCGCCGATGCTATCGATCAGGAGCCCGTAGGACTCGCCGTCCAGCTCCACGCCTATCGCCATTGCCGGCTTGCCCTCATTGCGCGGTTCGAGCCCGAGGCATGTACGCATATCGACCAGCGTGACGATGCGGCCGCGCAAGTTGAGCACGCCGGCGATCTCCGGGGGTGCCAGCGGCACGCGGGTCAAACGGTCGGGTTGAAAGACATCCTGCACGCGCAGGATCGGCAGGCCGAACAGCTGACCGCCGATCATGGCGGTGACGAATTCATTCAGGTTCTGCGTCGTGTCTGTGCTCATGGCGATTGTCACGCGGCCCGGCCAACGTCGGCCTGCTCCTTGATGGCGGCGATCAGCCCCTGGCGATCGAACTTGGCGACGTAGTCGTGGAAACCCGCGCGGCGCCCGCGCTCGACCGCTTCCGCTGACACGACGGACGAGAGCGCAATGACGGGCAGATCGGCGATGCGTGCGTCGGCGCGCACGGCTTCGGCGAAGGCAAACCCGTCCATCTCCGGCATCTCGATGTCGGTGATCGCGACGTCGAACGCGCGGCTCTCTTTCAGCAGCGCCAGTGCCTCTCGCGCCGACGCCACCGCCGTCACCTCGTAACCGGCGGCCTGCAGCACCGGCGCCAGCATGTTGCGGAAGAAGGGTGAATCGTCGATCAGCAGGATCGCGTGCGCACGGCGCGCGGCCGGTTCCTCCTTGCGGCGGAACCAGTCCTCGAAAGCGAGGGGCAGGAAATGGCCGACGTCGACGATCTCGGTCGCTTGACCCTTGATGATGGCCGACCCGAGCACGCCGGGCGTATCGCCGGCGACTTGAATATCGAGATGATCCTCGACGATATCGACGATTTCATCGACCACCAACGCCATGGAACGGCTGCCGTCGGAAAACACGAGCAGCGGCTGCGCGCCCTCGTCGCGCACGCGCACCTTGTCGCTCAGGCTGATCAAGGGCATCAACTGACCGCGGTACTGCACCATGTGACGACCGTTCGACAGTTCGATCTTGTGCGCGTCGATTTCCTCGAGCCGCGTGATCAAAGCGAGCGGCACGGCCTTGGGTTCGGCAGAGCCTGCCCGGAACACCAGCAACGACGTTGTTTGTTCGTCATCGTTTGTATGGCTGACCTCGGCTTCACCTGCCGCCACCATCTGCGAGGTGACGGTGCTGCCGAAGGCCTGTGCTAGACCGCTCGGGTCGACGATCATGATCACCGAGCCGTCGCCCAGGATCGTATTGCCCGAAAACATCGCGATGTGGCGCAGCTTGCTCGACAGCGGCTTCACGACAATTTCCTCGGTGTGGAAGACGGCGTCGACAACGATGCCGAAGGTCTGGCTGCCGACCTGGGTCACGACGACGAAGCCGTTGGCGACGTCGCATTTATCTTTATCGCCGAGCAGACAATCGAGATGCGCCACCGGCAACAGCTTGTCGCGCAGGCGAAGCACGGTCGTGTCCTTGATTTTCTCGATGCGGTGATCGCCGCTATTGCGCGTGCGCACCAGCTCGACCACGGAGAGTTGCGGAATGGCGAAGCGTTCACCGCCGGCTTCGACGATCAACGCCGCGACGATCGCAAGCGTCAGCGGAATCTTGATGGTGAAATTCAAGCCCGCGCCGGCCACCGATCGCACGTCGATGGCGCCGCCGATTTGATCGATATTGTTGCGCACGACGTCCATGCCGACCCCGCGGCCCGACACGCTGGTGACCTTGGCCGCGGTCGAAAAGCCCGGAACGAAAATGAATTTATGGATCTGCGCTTCGGTGAGCTTGTCGATTTCGGCTTCGCTCACAAGCCCCTGGGCGATGGCTTTCGCCCTGATCCGCCCGGTGTTGAGACCGCGGCCGTCGTCGGCGACCTGAATGATAATGTGGCTGCCCTCGTGATAGGCCGACAGCCTGATGCGGCCGCGCTCCGGCTTGCCGGCGGCACGCCGTTCGTCCGCCGTCTCCAGCCCGTGGTCGGCCGAATTGCGCACCATGTGGGTGAGCGGATCCTTGATCAGATCGAGCACCTGGCGGTCGAGCTCGGTGTCGGCGCCCTGCATTTCCAGGTCGATCTGTTTGCCGAGCTCGTTGGACAGATCGCGCACGATACGCGGCAGCTTCTGCCAGGCATTACCGATCGGCTGCATGCGGGTCTTCATCACGCCTTCCTGCAATTCGGCGGTGACGTTGGACAGGCGCTGCAGCGGCGACTTGAACTCGGATTCCTCGTAGCGGCGCACGATCTCCAGGAGCTGATTGCGCGTGAGCACAAGCTCGGAGACCATGGTCATCAATTGCTCGAGCGTATCGACCGCGACACGGATCGACTGGTTGGCAGCGCGCCCGCCCTCGTCCTCTTGGGGCGCGGCCTCGCGCGGCGCGGCCGCGGGCCTGGCAGGAGCTTCGACCTCGGTCTCGCGGAACGCGCGTTCGAGCTCGTCGAGCGGCACTTCGCCCAGCCGTAGCGGCCGTTCGAGCGTTTGTGAGACAAGTGTGCCGACGGCGTGTTGCGGTCCGTCTTGAACCGGCCCGACCATACGTTCGAGTGCGCCGATTAGATCCGCGTCGTCGCCTTGCGGCTCGCGCTGGTCGCGTTCAAGTCCGTTGAGGATCGCCTTGATGCGATCGATGGTGGCAAGGATCAGCGTGACGGCTTCGCTGGACGCTGGCGCGCCGTCGCGAAATTTGCCCATCAGCGTTTCGGCTGCGTGGGCGAGCGCCTCCAGGCGCGGCAGTCCGATAAAACCACAAGTGCCCTTGATGGTGTGAACGAGGCGGAAGACGTTGCCGAGAATCTTGGCGTTGTTCGGCTCCTGCTCAAAGCGCACGAGCTCGTTGTCGACCACGTCGAGACTCTCATTCGTCTCGGTAACAAATTCCCGCAGCAGGTCGTCCATTGGAAAAACGCCTTCGTCACGGGTTTTTCACCCGTCAGCCGCTCGCGCTCAGGAGCGGCCCTAGTGTGTCGACGAAGGGTTTAATTTTGGTTGCAAATTGGTAACGGAATGCGCGGCATTAACCACTCGTTAACCGCCACGGTCCGGCCGTGCCCGCCTATTGGGCAGAGACAACAACCGCTTCGCCTTCCATCACGACGGCGGTTTTGACCCCGCAATCTTTGGCGAGCAGCGAGGCATAAAACGGCTGGATGCGATGGGCATCGAGCGCCTCACTGCCAGTCTCGCCGGTCAATAGCGCCGCTGCGGGCGATATCTTGGCATTCGTGCCGGTTATGGTGACTTTGAAACCCATCGCATCGCCCTCGCCGATCGGATCGACGGTGATCTGGCCGCCGCGGGGAATGGATTGCCCCGCGATCAGGAGCATGTTGAGCAGTAACTTGACCCGGTTTTTGCCAAGAAGTGCGCGCGGCAGATTCCAGGCAAGTTTGGTCTTGTCGTCCTCGAAAAACCCGCGCGAGATGGTCTCGGCATCGCCGAGATCGATCTGTGCGCCGGCCGACCCGGCCGCCCCGAAGGCGATACGGCAGAACTGCAGCTTGGCGGACGCCGTCGTGGCACTTTTCTTGATCAGATCGAGCGCGAAAGTCTTGGTCGCCTCGTCCTTGCCTTCCTCCATCACCTCGAGCCCGTTGACGATCGCGCCGACCGGACTGATCAGGTCGTGACAGACGCGCGAGCACAGCAAGGCGGCGAGGTCGAGCGCTTCGATGGACGAGCCGGACATGGACGGATCTCCGCTTGAGCGTGCAAGTGTGCCATACCGGCAAATCAATTTTCGCGCGGATGTTGGGCGTGATACACCGCATCGCCAAGACGGCCAAGGTTTCAAAGTAAAGGAAAGGAATCGGATTTGACGTCGGCGATTGACATTCTGCCCAACCAGGCAGCTCCGATGCTCGAAGAGCTGACGCGAATTGTCGCGCGTGCCTGCGCGCTGATCCTCGAAATCGCGCCCGCGGCGGGTCAACACCTCAAGCCCGATCAGTCGCCTGTCACAGCCGCCGATCTTGCTTCCGAAGCGGCGATTCTCGAAGGCCTCGCCCGGCTTGCGCCTGCCATTCCCGTGTTGTCCGAGGAGAAGGCTAGCACAGAGGCGCCGCCCAAACTCGACGGCAGTTTCTTCGTCGTCGACCCGCTCGACGGCACACGCGAATTTATTGCCGGCCGTGATGAGTTTACCGTCAACCTCGGCATCGTAACCCGCGGCGCGCCGGTGCTCGGCATCGTGGCGGCGCCCAAGCGCGGCCTCGTCTGGCGCGGCATCGTCGGCGGCAAGGCCGAGCGATTGCGGCTCACGGCGGATGGCGCCGACCAGCCGACGGCGATCCGCACGCGGCGCTGGCCCGATGTCGGCGTCGCGGTGGTGAGCCGCTCACATCTCGATGCGGACACGGAGACGTTTCTCGAAGGTCTCAAGCCGGTCGAACGCTTGCCGAGCGGCTCGGCCATCAAATTCTGTCAGGTCGCCGACGGCACGGCCGATATCTATCCGCGGCTGGCCACGACATGCGAATGGGATGTCGCGGCCGGTCACGCCGTCGTTGCGGCAGCCGGCGGCATCGTGACAAAACCGGACGGCAGTGCACTGACGTACGGCCATGCCGAGCGCAATTTCCGGATACCGGCCTTCGTCGCCTGGGGCGATCCGCTCAAGGCGTCGTCGCTGGACGTTTGACCGGAAGACGGCGCCTCAGCTTTCTTGCGCATGATCCTTTCCGAAAACCGGTTCCCACTTTTCGGGATCATGCGCTAGCGCGCAACCGTGCGCGCAACCTCCGGCCATTTGCGTGTCGCACTCGCGATGATGCGCGCGGGATCTGCCAGAAACGTCTCACGTGATTCAGCGCTATAAAACAAGTAGAGGCGCTCACCGCTGATTGCCCAGAACAGCGGGTGGCCCGGCACCGACTTGCCATTTGCCGCCGCGACAGGATCGTAACCGCCGAAGCGCGGCGTGTAGACCTCCGGGTGATCGGCAAATGCCGCTTTGTCGCCTGTATTGCGGAAGCGCCAAACCACGCCTTCGACGCGCAATTCGAGATCGGGACGGCCGAACACAGGCTTGCCGTCGGTGAAATAAGCGACCGGATCGAAGCCGCTGATGGCAAGCCCGGTATCGGGATTGACCAGGATCGGCTTCTCGACCGCCTGCGCGAGCGTCGCTCCTGCGACGCCGAACCAAATCAGGACCGCTACGGCCAGACGCGGCTTCCGTTGCTGCCGTGCTGAAGTCATAGTTCTCGCCGAGATTTTGAGTGATTCGGACGCGTTGCCGCCACAATACCGCCGTGCGCGTGAGCAACCCGTTAAGTGGGGCTTTAAACCTTCAACATGGAGCATCCGATGCGCGCCACTCTGCGCCTTGCGGCTCTCGCGCTCTGTCTCATTGTTATTGGCGCCGGCATGGCCTCCGCCCAGGATCGCGGTCAAGACCGCGGTCCGCCGCCGCCACAGCAGCACCGCGATACCTTCTCCGCCGACGAAGTCGTCCGGGCCGGCCACCAGTTCTTCGGCTCGGTCTCGCGCGGGCTGGCGACGGTGGTGGAAAAGGCCTTCAGCCAATGGGGCGAGCCCAACGGCTATGTGCTCGGCCAGGAAGGCTCGGGCGCTTTCGTGGTCGGCCTGCGTTACGGCGACGGCAAGCTCTATACCCGCAATGCCGGCGACCGGCGGGTGTTCTGGGAGGGCCCCTCGGTCGGCTTCGATACCGGCGGCGAAGGCGCCCGCACCATGATGCTCATCTACAACCTGCCGGCCACCGACGCGATCTATCAGCGCTTCGCCGGCATCGACGGATCGGCCTATTTCATCGGCGGTTTCGGCATGACCGCGCTGACCGCGAACAATATCGTGGTGGTCCCGATCCGCTCCGGCGTCGGTTTCCGGCTGGGCGCCAATATCGGCTATCTCAAATTCACCCCGCGGGCGACCTGGAACCCGTTCTGAGCCGCCATCGACCTTAACGTTAGCGAATGAGCGTAATGGCCTCCGCGCGCGTGGCGCGTGCGGGGGGTTTAGGTTAATGTTGGCTTGCGCTGGAACTGTTTGGCCCCCCGTGTCATGGTTTTTTTGGGGTTACCGCGGGCAGGGTGAGTTGGAGGCGTCGATTAATGATCGAACCGATCATGTATTTCGGGATCGGGTTTCTCGTCGCGGCCTTGGTTGGCCTCGTCGTTATCCCCCTCGTCCATGGCCGCGCCGTGCGCCTGACGATGCAGCGGCTGGAAGCTGCAACGCCTTTGTCGATGGCGGAAATTCAAGCCGACAAGGATCAGTTGCGCGCTGAATTCGCGATGTCGACACGGCGCCTCGAAATGAGCGTCGAGCAGCTCAAGAACAAGACCACCAGCCAGCTTGCCGAGATCGGCAAGAAGGGCGACGCCATCAACAAGCTCAAGGTCGAGCTCGGCGAGAAGTCCGCCACTATTTTCGCCCTGGAAGCGCGCGACAAGGCATTGCGCGACCAGTTGCGCGCGACCGAAGAAGAAATTGCCGCCAAGACCGGCGCCATGCACGAGGCTCACCGCGCGCTGTCCGACAAGGAAGCCGAGCTTGCCAAAGCCTCGGGAGAACTCGGCGAACAGTCGAGCTATTCCGAAGCCCAGAAGGTCGAGATCGTAGCGCTCAAGACCCAGGTCGAAGCGCTGAAGGACCGGCTGACTTCCGCGGGCAACGACGTCAAGGAGGCGGAGGACCGCCGCGAAGCCGAGCGCGCCGAACTGAAAGTTGCCACCCAGCATCTCGACGAAGAGCGTGGCAAGGTCGAGAACCTCGGCCACCGGGTCGGCGAGCTCGAGCAGCAACTCGCTGCGCAGAGCACGGAAGCGGAAATTCTCGGCAAGCGCGCCGCGGAGTTCGAAGGCCGCCTCGGCGAGGCATCACGGTTGTTGACCGAGGCCGAAATCGAAATCCGGCAGCTGCGCGCGCAGAACGAAATGGCCCACAAGTCGGAAAGCGATCTGCGTGCCGCCATCGCCGAAATCGACGACCGCTCCAACTCGTCGACCGAACGCTACAAGGCGGAAAAGGCTCAGCTCCAGGCCGAATACGAACGCGCCCGCGACGAACGTGACCGGCTCAACCGCGAGCTCGCCAACGTGAAGCGCGAAACCGAGGAAGCCTGGCAGTCCGAGCGCGTCGAGAACTCGCTGCTGCGCGAGCGCATCAACGACGTGGCGGCGGAAGTTGCCCGCCTCGCCTCGGCGCTCGAAGGTCCCGATTCCCCGATCGACGCCATCCTCGCGGCCGAGACCGTGCGCGACCGCAAGCCGGAAAAGGTCAAGAATGGCGACAAGAACGGCGGAGCCAAGCTCGCCGATGTGCCGGCCAACGGCGGCAATCTTGCCGACCGCATCCGCGCGCTGCAGACCGCCGCCTCGCGGCTGCCGCACGAAGACAAGCCGAACTGACGCAAAGGGGCCCCGCGCGGGCCCCTTCGTTTGCACATGATCTGATCCGAAAACCGGCGTCCACTTTTCGGGATCATGCGTTGCTTGACACCCCTCCGACGCACTCCTTATATCGCCCGGCCTAGACGGCCGGGCGGTTAGCTCAGCGGGAGAGCACACCCTTCACACGGGTGGGGTCGTAGGTTCGATCCCTACACCGCCCACCATTTTTCCGGGTCGGCCGGTTTTTGAACACCGCACCGCGGACGCGCCGTTAAACCCTCGCTAACGGACTTGACCGAAAATCGCCTTGCAAACATCAGGCAGGACGATGACTGCGCAAAGAGTGTTCGGCCGCCGCAACGCGGTGCCGTCGCAAAACATGGCTCGCGTACAGGAAAGTGTGCGGGAAATCACGCCGGCTCCGCGGGCTATTGTCGAGCAGCCTGCCGCGAGCAGCTTGCCGCCGCCGGATCATCCGGTTGCCAGGCAATTCGATGAAGAATTGCGTCAATGGAAACAGGCGCGCCGGCAGGCCTACAAAATTCCCTGGCGCCAACTGATACTGATGGCCTCGCTCTGCTTCGGCATCGCCGCCTTTGTGTTACCCGATACGATCAGCAGCACGCTCGATTGGCTGCTCTACGGCATGATGGCGGTGGGCTTTTATGCCGGCCTGCGGCAGCGGAGGAGTACGCGTTGAGGATCACGACCGCTTCGGCGGTTCACGCGTGAGATTCTTCGACGCCAACTCGTCTACATAATCCTGCCAGTAGCGCTCGTAGTTACGGCCGAGATCGTACAGATAAGTCCAGCCGAAAATTCCGGTGTCGTGCAGGTCGTCAAACACCAGCCGCACCGCGTAATTGCCGATCGGCAGTACCTGGATGATGCCGACGTCGCGCTTGCCGGGAACCGTCTTGCGCTCCTCCGCCGAATGGCCCTGCACTTCCGCGCTCGGGCTTTTCACGCGCAGATATTCGGCCGGCAGATCGAAGTGCGCGCCGCCGTCGAAGGTGACGGTCAGCGTCTTGCGGTCCTTGTGCAGGCGCAGCTCACTCGGCCAGATTTCCGCGGTGTCGTTCATGATCTCGTTTTTGGTCTCGTTCTTGGTCTCGTTCTCGGTTTCGGTCTTGGCGCCGCTTTTACAGCGCCGACCGTCAAATCACAAACCGCACCTGGCCGGCCTCGTCGAGGTCGTAACCGCCCAATTCCAGTGCGCGGGCGATCAGCTCGTCCGTGCGCAGAAAGCGGACGAGTTTCTGCAAGGGCGCATGGAAATAATCGCGCTGCCGCATCACCAGATCGAAATGTTCCCAGACGATCGGCACGAAAGCGAGGCCGGCCGCATTGGCGACGCCGCGTGTGGCAATGCCGACATCGGCACGGCCGGCACGGACCGCCTGCGCGATGTCAGGACCGGTCGGGCACATCGGTTTGGCGGCGTTGAGTTTCTCGAGTGCAAGCTGCGTCCGGTGCAACAGCGCGAGCAGCAAGAGCTGGGCACCCGCACCCTCCGGCCGCAGCGCCATGCGCGCGTTCTTGGTGGCGACGTCTTCGATCGACTCAATCTTGAGCGGATTGCCTGGCGCCACCAGGAAGCCCTGCTCGCGCCGGCAAAACGCGATCAACACGGCATCCTGCAGGTCGCTGCGACTCCGAAGCGTAACCACATTGGTGTCGGCTTCCGCATCCTCCAGCGCGTGCAGATGAATGGCCGCGGCGACCGTTTCGCCGGCAATGAAGCGATTGAAACCGGCCTCGCTGCCGACCGCCAAGGTCGCAAGCCCCGAACGGCTTTCACGCAGGGCCCATTCCAGCAGCGGATCGTGGCTGCCAGAGACAATCGGCGCCGGTTCGGGACGCGCCATCCCGTTCGGGTGCACGACACTGGCCGCAAGCCATTGATCGAGTTCGGCCTTGGGGAAAAGCCACCGTCCGGTGACCTTGGTGCACGGCACCGAGCCCTCGGCCACCATCTCGTAGATCTTGCGTTCCTTGAGACGGAGGTAGGCGGCAGCTTCAGAAGTTGTGAAAAGCATGGTGGCGCCCGGCACTGATATGCAGCGTTTCCAAGAGTTGCAAAAACTGCAAAAATAACAAGGGGGTGAGTAGCCACATAGCACAAGGCTATGAAATTCTGGGCGTTTTGTGCCGGGGATGGCACAGCCGCGATCCCGGCCAGACAACTGTCGGCTGCGGTCACGGCTTCGGCGCCGGCGGAGGTCTCGACAATGCAGCCGCGCAACAGCGCTTGCGCTACACGCAACGCCTTCAACGTGTTCCGACATGCCCGCGGTCGTCACGAAGCGAAACGATCTTATTGAAAGGCGTCACCGCAAAACGTTCTATGGGAAGACAGGCCTTCCATAATCTTCGCCCACGAGAAAGCACATCGGCGCAATTTGGTGCCAAAACATGACGTTCCATTTCGTCTTCACCCATCGAGACTTCTCAGACATCGACAAGTTCGAGTGATAGCCCGCGCGTGACTTGACGTTTCACGCCACCCCTCACGGCGGCGATGTTCCAATCTCGCGACTATCACACTTGCCCTTGAGAGAAGGCCACGGAACAAGTAAGGTTTTTTTGAAGCACATGGATACAGCTTTTTCATTCTTACTTGTCGCGTAAAAATGATAAATCGACTCAATGATTATCTGGCCAACGGTGAGAAAGTACACGGTTGGCTGAACCAGTATAGCGCATCGTTTATTGCAGAAATTTCAACGCTCCAAGCCCGCAGCGGAATACACGGCGCGGTCGGCGAGATTGGGGTGCACATGGGACGTCTATTTATCATTTTAAAGCTAACCGCAATGCCGGGCGAAAAGTGCTTTGCAATAGACGTCTTTGGCGACCAAGAAAAAAATACCGACCATTCGGGTTTTGGCGATCTCGACATATTTTTGAGGAACGTTCGCGACTGGACGGGCGACAGCGCTATAGAAGTTATTCAGGCGTCTTCACTGGACGTTAAGCCAGATAAACTCATTGCCACAACCGGACCATGTCGGTTTGTGTCAATAGATGGCGGCCATACCGAAGAATGTACATATAACGATCTTCTGTTGGCCGAATCCGTTCTTGTCGAGCGCGGCGTCGCTATTCTCGACGATATCTTCAATCAAATGTGGCCGGGCGTCGCCACGGGTGCGTCAAAATACTTCATCAATTCGGCCACAAAACTTCGCCCGTTCGCGATTACACCGAACAAACTGTATCTGGCAACGGCAAGCGCTCACGCGTTTTACAGAGACCATCTCCACAAGACGCAATCGGCGCACTTTAATAAGACCGACAGCATGTTTGGCAGTCGCGTTGATATATTTGGATGTGCACAGGCACGTACGTCTTGGCAACGGTTGATGCGAATGGCCATTTCAAATAGCCCGATTGGGCCATACGCAAGATTCATCAAGAAATATATTTGAATCGATCGCTCGGCGACCGCTTTACCTCTGAAAAAGCCGAACGATCGCAATGATGCAAGTGGGCTTTGGCGCTCCCTACGGGAATCGAACCCGTGTTTCAGCCTTGAGAGTCTGTATTTCGAACGACGGCGAACGGTTGCGAACACGAGAAAAGCTATATTTCATAAGGGTTTTCGTTTAGTCTGTGCGGAGGCGTCCGGATCAATTCGTCCACGGATAATAGGCAAAAAGTAGGCAAAAATTTCGAAGAGGGACCATGCCCCGCACCGTTCGCGAAGCGTCGCTTGCCACGCGCAGCGCACGTTTGCGTCTCACGATTGCTCCTAAGCCGTACTGGCGCATGATCGAACAGGGTCTGCATCTCGGCTACCGAAGGCGCGCAACCGGCGGTTCCTGGATCGCGCGCCGGCGCAATGACCAAGCAAGCTATCGCGAAGCTAAGCTCGGTCTCGCCGACGATCTGCAGGACGCCAACGGCACGACTATCCTCGACTTCGCGCAGGCACAGCGTGCAGCACGGCGCTGGTGCACACAGGAGCAGCGTGTAGCCGCCGGCGACGGCCCGGTGACCGACGGGCCCTATACCGTCGCACGCGCGGTCGCCGACTATCTCGACGACTATTGCCGTCGCGGCGGCAAATCGATCGATAACACCGAGAGCATCATGAGGCGTAACATCCTGCCTCCGCTCGGCAAGCTGCCGGTTACCAAGCTCACACCGCAGCGCCTGCGCGATTGGCACCGCGGCATCGCCGAACGCGCGCGCTTCTTGCGCTCGCGCAAGGGCGAGCCCGCCAGGTTTGCCCCCTACGATCCGAGAAACCCGGAGGACGTGCGACGTCGACGCGCCAGCGCTAACCGTGCGCTCAGCTATCTCAAGGCGGCGCTCAACGTCGCGTGGCGCAACGGTCTTGTCCCTAACGACGATGCCTGGCGCCGGGTCAAGCCATTCCGTGCAGTGGAAGCCCCCCTCGTCCGCTATCTCAGCAACGACGAGTTGGCACGACTACTCCATGCCAGCGCCGGCGCCTTCCGCGATCTCGTCTATCTGGCACTGCTTACCGGTTGCCGCTACGGCGAGCTCTGTCGATTCACGGTCGCCGACTACAACGCCGACGTCGGCACCCTGAGCGTGCGCATTGCCAAGGGCGGCAAAGTGCGCCACGTCACCCTCACCAAGGAAGCAAGCGCCTTCGTCGACCGTCTGGTCGCAGGCCGACAGCCGGGAGAACCCCTGTTGCGCCGCGACGACGGGCGGGCCTGGAAGCGGGCCGAGCAAGTGCGCCCGATGCGCGAGACCTGCGCGCGGGCGGGTATCGTGCCGAACGTCGGCTTCCATGTACTGCGTCACACCCACGGATCGTTGCTGGCGATGCGGGCGGTGCCGATGGCGGTGGTCGCCCGCCAGCTCGGCCACGCCGACACCCGCATGACCGAGAAGCACTATGCGCATCTTGCGCCCAATTACGTGTCCGACACGATCAGGCAGAGCTTTCCGCGGCTGGCACGTGACGAGCGGGTCGTCGTTCCGATCAATCGTCGCCGTAACAGCGCCTGAACGCCTTCTAAGCTGAGGGTCGCTGGTTCGAATCCAGCCCGGGTCGCCACGTGTTTTCAATGACTTAAGCCAAGCTGCTTGGGGGTGGGTCTTGGCCAATTCCGGCCCCAGGGTAACACCGGGGTAACAGCAAACCGATTTCTACGCCGCCGACCCCCTACACATTACAGGAGCGCGCGTGACGAGCATGCGGCGCGCAGGACGGTTGCCGCGCCTCCAGGAGACCCCGCCATGCGCGACGACATCTTCAGACCGCCCGTCACCCTCGCGCGCGAGGCGCTCTACAACAAAGTCTGGAGTACCCCGCTGCGCCGGCTGGTTCGCCGCGCGCAGGCGTGAAGCGCAGCAGCCCACCTCAAGGGTACTGGCCTGTTTTGACCCCAGCCGGCCGATGGCTTCCTAAGACGGGAAATCTGTCACCGCGGCGGTCCAGCGTTCGGGGCAAGTCCAGCAAGTCCAAATCAGCCCGAAAGGTCGCAAGACAACCGGACCAAACTCAGGGTCAGTCCCACGTCTGTGAAAACATACCTCAGGGCGGACCAATTCAAAGGGGGCAAGTCACTCACATAGCGTTGCTTTGCAGAATTCGAAGGACATCCTCTGTTTTTGTCACCCAGCCCAACTTGGATTCGAAATTGTACAATGTGGCCTGTCGCACAAAGTCAGGGCCAGTATGGTCCATAGCGTCTTCAACCAAGATCGGCCAGAACTCCCTGAAGTAAGCATCTCGGGCGGTGCTTTCGACGCAGACGTTGGTCGCGACGCCGGTAAAGATCAGGTGTTGGACATCGAGACCGTGGAGCAGTGATTCGAGGTTGGTGCTTGCGAATCCGCTATAGCGGGGCTTCTGCACGACGTAGTCGCCGGTTACGGGTTTCAGATCGTCGACGATCTCCCAGCCCCAGGTCCCCTCGATAATGAGCTTGTCACGGACCTCCGGACGCTCCTTCATCAACTTGAATAACATCTGCTTGCGGATGTTCGGCGATTGCGGACCGCCTGCATTGCTCAAATCGGGCTTGTAGCCAAACTGTAGGTAAATCACCTTGACGCCTGCCCCCCGGGCTGCGGGCAGCAGTTTCTTGTTTGCTTCAATGACAGATCCGATACGAGCCTCGTCAATTCCGGTTCCGATATCGAGCATGCCGCCCTTCGACGCATAGGCGTTTTGCATGTCAACGACGATGATCGCTGTCCGGTTGATGTCGATCTCAACGTCAACCGGTCTCGCCTTGAGCGCGACCACCGTGCGACCACGAGCGTTGTCGATGCGATCTGATCCTTGTGCGCCTCTTGGCCGAATGTTCATGACGGCTCCTACTTGTTTACGACCTTGCGATAATCCGCGGACGGCGTGTGAGCAGCGGGCCAGTTCATCCCGTCTTCGAAACGGGCGAAAACGTGTGCATGCCGAGCAAAGCCGCCTTCCATTAGCGCTACCGAGACAATCTCCACGATGGCAAGGTCGTCGTAGCCGGCATCACGCAAGGCTTCGAACTCGTCGTCTGTCATTGGCTCGTTGATCGTGAGCTTACGGGCCACCCGATATACCGCCTTCTCGGTCTCCGGCAGATCGGAATTCTCGAAGTGATTGAGCTTTTCAACCTCTTCGGCATCCATCTGCAAACGGTCGATCAGGTCGGTCTTATGGAAATTGATACAACGTGGACAGTCCGTAGCCACCGCGCAGACCATGGCGATTTTGTTCATTAAGTCGCGAGGCACGCGGCCCTTTAACAGTTCAAGTTGCTTCTGTAACTCCCACCAGGCCTTCAGCAGCGGCGGTGAGATGGCAAAGAAGCCGAGCAACGGTCCGAGCCACCGCGGATCCCGCAGACGGCAGATTTCGTCATAGATGTGTTCGACCTCAGGCCCGGCTTCACTCGGCTTTACCAGTTTGACTAGCTCAGCTTTTCGATTACTCACCTGAACCTCCTGCCAAAAAATTAGTTCCTGTATGCTATAGAGATTCCCACCAACCAGCATCAGCAAAGATGTTGCCTACTCCGCGGGCCTCCAAAGATTAATATCTATAGTCGTACCCATCGGCGCTGCTCTATTGTTGGAGCTCGGCATCAAAAGCGGAAGTAAAGGCCATTCGCTTCAATATCGGCTTCGCGCTCAAGGGCGAAGATGGTCGCTTAACACGCCGCCGAATATCGCCTGAAAACTCCGCGCATATCGCAAGTCGGCAAAATGGAAGACCTGGAACCATTCGTCATCCTTACGGATCAACCGGCTGTGCTGCAGTTGGTCGATCTGCACGTGAAACAGAAACACCGCATCCAGGTTTTCGCCGCCGACGGCCTTTGCCCGCACCGTGACCTGGTAAGCGTATTCCGGATTGACCGAGTGTCCGGTTGGTTGGCTTCGGGCGCGTGTCATTTAGGATAAATAGCAGAGCAGAGGTCCACAATACCAGGGTCCAACATACCTGTGTGTACCGAAAACCTAACCCCGCATGTAGTGGTGGTGAAACTCGCCAAGGACCTTGCGTGAACTGATGCTTCCAGTTCGCTGAATGAGCCGAACGTTTGGCACATCCTTGTCCAGCTATGGATGCGTAGCGACCTTACTGTCGCAATGCAGCGAATGACACGACGTGCCACTAGCGACCGACGCACCGCAGAAAACTACACAAAAAGAAAGACCGCCAGTGCGGCAGTCTCTCCGAAATCCGATCAGGTGTTTTGTACGCGGGCTTTTGGTTATACGTGCGGTCTCACTTGACCTTGAGGTTGCCGGCGGATTCTTTGCCTCGATCAGAGATTATTTCGTAATCGACCTTCTGACCCTCATTGAGGGTGCTGAGACCGGCGCGTTCGACCGCCGAAATATGAACGAACACGTCCTTGCCGCTGCCACCATCCGGTTGAATAAAACCATAGCCTTTGGTCGGATTGAACCACTTCACAGTACCGCTCGCCATCATCGCTCTCCACGTTGAAGAAGCATTTATATCGAGTGTGGCAGGACACGCATAGCCGATAGATTCGCCTGAGCCTGATGTCCGCTTCTGGTCCATGCGGTATGAATTCACGGACGATAAATGGGCCCCCGTCAGACCGCACCTCTCGAATAAGCCACGTGGCCGTATGACGCGGATTGGATCAGGGCGCTCGCTAGCGAGCAAGGGGCGTGAGCAAATATCCCGCCCAAACGAAACCGTAAAGAGGCAATCTGCTTCAGTCCATAATCTCTACCGTGCGCGAAACTTGGTCGAGCGGTACTTCATCAAGATCAAGCACTGTCGCCGTATCGCCACCCGCCACGACGAGCTCGCAGCCAACTATCTTGCCTTCATCAAGCTTGTATCTATAGAGACTTGGCTTCGTGCTTATGAGTCCGCGCCCTGCTGGCATACCGGTCCATAAGTGCAGTCTCCGCTTATCGCCGGGACCTCTAGCTGGACTTACGCTCACCAGTTTCTTTGTTTTTGGCAAGACGCTCATATTCTGTCTGGATAAGTTCTTTACCGTAAGCTCGTTCGAGCCGACGAACGGTAAAATGGCCCAGAGCTACAGCCTGAAAATGTTCGATAAATATGTAATTTACCGCGGCGCCACCCAACGCGCCGATCACCGGCATCGACTGAGCCGCAACCTTTTCCGTTACAACTACTCCAAAGCGAGAGGCCACTTGAGCGATAAAGCGCACCAGCACAGGGGCGCTTCCATCAATGATACCGTGGTTAGCGATATAACGCGCGGCTTCAGTCACGCTTTTGGCAAGCAAGCCACGCAAGGCAAAATATCCGCTTTCAGAGGCATCGTCCGACCCAGTCCGTCCGCCCAGGGCAAAGACTTCCACGCACGAGAGTGCCGTTTCCGGATCGGAAAGATCTTCGCCCTCGCTTCGCGCAATGTCCGCGATAGATCTGAGCATGATGATTGTCGAAACAGGCAGCTCGATTGGGAGTGTTGGCAAACCAAAAGCGCCGCCAGCAGCGCCAGACGCCGTTGCTAAAGCTTTGTGCAAGAGCTGCGATCCTGCGTGAGGTGAGCGCTGCAAAGACAACAGGGCTACCTGAAGCGCCATCTCTAATGCTTTGGAGACGGCTTTCGTGATCACATTGGTGGCCGGAGCCGGCATCGCACTTCCAAGGATTTCGATCGGCTTACCGATGATATCGGCAAGACGCGCGGCTAGTCCGGGATGTTCAAGCGCATGAACGGCGCTGCGCAGTGCTACTAAATCCCCTTGGCTTAAGTCCGCCATGTCCAACTCAATTGAAATTCTGCGTCTACTCGACCGTAGGCGAATTTGCGATGGTGTCGAGTCCCGTTGCGACCGAGCCAGCGAGATTACGAGGGATTTCAAGACCAGAAAGCATGAGTTCGAGCAGCGACCATTTGTCTCCGAAAGCGGCCAATGCGCGTGGCACTCGCTCAAGATTCCGCTTATGTCTCAACTTCCGATAAATACCGTTATCGGATGTCAAACGTTGACCCTCTCGGGCGAGCGCAAACCACATTCACCTCGCTCCGGTTTGCCCAATGCCGGACAACATGTAGTTCCAAGGCCCCCAAAAGCAGAAATGCGCAAGCACTAGCGACGCAATATCACCTTCTACCTTGATCATTTATGGGTTTATGGAGTACCGATCGGAATAATCAAAGACGCGCGTGAGGCCCCCGATGGTACATCAAATAATTGGCGACAGCGGCGCTCCGACACCGCTGGCGCATTACTGCCAAGGCGTCGTGGTGGGCGATCACGTCTATGCCGCAGGCCAGATCGCCTCGGACTACCGCACCGGCGTCGCGCCGGAAGCCCGGGTGGAGACAGCCTTTCCTTACTATGGGTCCGACATCCAAAGGCAGACCCGTTACGTTCTAGAGAACCTGAGAAAGACCTTCCGGGCGGCGGGAGCCGATCTCGACAACGTCGTCAAGGCGCAAGTCTTTTTGACCGACCTCAACGACTTTTTTTACTTCGACCAAGTGTGGAAGGAGTTCTTCCCCTCGCCGCCTCCGCGTACCACCGTTGGCGTCACCGGCTTGCTGGTGCCCGGTTGCAAAGTCGAGATCGATCTCGTTGCAGTCAAGTCGGGCGTCAAGCGTACCGTAATTGGCGACAGCGGCGCTCCGACACCGCTGGCGCATTACTGCCAAGGCGTCGTGGTGGGCGATCACGTCTATGCCGCAGGCCAGATCGCCTCGGACTACCGCACCGGCGTCGCGCCGGAAGCCCGGGTGGAGACAGCCTTTCCTTACTATGGGTCCGACATCCAAAGGCAGACCCGTTACGTTCTAGAGAACCTGAGAAAGACCTTCCGGGCGGCGGGAGCCGATCTCGACAACGTCGTCAAGGCGCAAGTCTTTTTGACCGACCTCAACGACTTTTTTTACTTCGACCAAGTGTGGAAGGAGTTCTTCCCCTCGCCGCCTCCGCGTACCACCGTTGGCGTCACCGGCTTGCTGGTGCCCGGTTGCAAAGTCGAGATCGATCTCGTTGCAGTCAAGTCGGGCGTCAAGCGTACCGTAATTGGCGACAGCGGCGCTCCGACACCGCTGGCGCATTACTGCCAAGGCGTCGTGGTGGGCGATCACGTCTATGCCGCAGGCCAGATCGCCTCGGACTACCGCACCGGCGTCGCGCCGGAAGCCCGGGTGGAGACAGCCTTTCCTTACTATGGGTCCGACATCCAAAGGCAGACCCGTTACGTTCTAGAGAACCTGAGAAAGACCTTCCGGGCGGCGGGAGCCGATCTCGACAACGTCGTCAAGGCGCAAGTCTTTTTGACCGACCTCAACGACTTTTTTTACTTCGACCAAGTGTGGAAGGAGTTCTTCCCCTCGCCGCCTCCGCGTACCACCGTTGGCGTCACCGGCTTGCTGGTGCCCGGTTGCAAAGTCGAGATCGATCTCGTTGCAGTCAAGGGGTGAAACACCGTCTGCAGACTTTTAAATGTTCACATAGTCTGTCGGCGTTATCATACTTGGCAGACTCTTTATTGATCGCCACTGCTACGTGCCGAGGCAGCGCTCCAGAAAGGTGGCATTGACTCATTTCCAGCTCGACATTCACAGGTTCGGTGCGCCAGTGCCTTCACCTCTGCCGTGATCGCCTTCGGAAGAGGGTCACTAACTCCTCGCCAAAAGATTTCGTCAGTATCACCCATCACGCTCACTTGCTCACTGCGCGTGTCGAAAATCGACACGGGCCTAATCCTTCCGTCACATTTGTAAATTCTCCATGGAGCCGACGCACTTTGAAGAATGCAAATCTACAAACTGCGACGAGGTGCCACAGACGATCTGGGTCTCGATTTTGCAATGAATCAGCCGGATGAACCGAATGACATGATCATCGTCGGAAACAATATTTTCGACGCCGGCTCGTCGCGCGAGGCAGTTGTCAATGCCCTCGACAATTACGGCATCCGCTGCGCAAATGACAGTCGATCGGTGACATCGCGCAAAACTGGGTCGAACATAGCAGTTGCCCACATTCGCTTTCGACAACACGCAATCGCAATGGAAAAACCATGATCTTCTAAGCTTCTCGAAGGCCGGGACGCCGAAAAGACGATGTTGCGCCGCACCGAGATCGTCGTTTTCAGAAGGCCCCTCCCACCAATCGTGGCGCTGCCGAGATCTGATGGCCGATCACGAGGCTGCGAATGCAACGATGCCCATTGCCAACGCTGCAGAAAATTCGCTCTAATACCCCAACACACATTGGAGGGCACCATGATGAAACGATCATTCCGCGCATTCCTAATACCGACCGCCCTAATGGCTGGCCTGCTTGCAGTTTCGGCAACAACGGGGTTCGCCGCCGATAAGGTCATCAAGATTGGCGGCCTATTTCCAATATCCGGTCCCGGCTCCTACTTCGGCGTGCAAGACAAACAGGGCGCCGAGCTCGCAGTCGAGCAACTCAACAAGTCCGGAGTGAACGGATACAAGTTTGAAGTTCAATTTGAAGACTCTGCCTGTAGCCCCCTGCCCGCAACGCAGGCAGCCAAACGCCTAGTCGAGCAGTTCAAGCCCGACGTTGCCATCGGCGAAGAATGCTCTGACGCAACGCTCGCGATCATGCCGGTCATGGCGCAGGCCAAGATCCCGCTTCTCAATGCCGGCTCCTCCTCGATCAAGGTAACTGAGCCCGGCAATCCCTGGACCTTCCGGATCATGCCGAACGAGGTGATGCAGGGCATAGACATCGCTACCAACGCCTACAAGCGCCTCAACGCACGCACCGCAGTCGTGCTGCACGAGAACACGAATGCCGGTATCGGCAACGCGAAAGTCTTCGCGGAAACATTCACGAAGCTCGGCGGAAAGATTTTGGCCGATATCGGCTTCGGGCGCGACGTGAACGACTTCACGTCAATCGCAACCCGCGTCGCCGGTCTAGGCAAGATTGACGTGATTCCGACATACACGCTCGAAGGTCAGGGTTTGAAGATTACGCAAGCCCTTGCACAAGCTGGTGTCGTGAAGGGTGGCGGCGGTCACTCAATTCAGCTCGGCACGATCTGGCTTCCCTTCGGCTTCGAGAAAAAAGCCGGCAAGGCGGCGCTCGGCTATGTCCGTATCGTGCAGTTCGACCCAACCGATCAACGCCCCGTCGTGCGCAATTTCATCCAGGCCTTCAAGGCCAAATACAACCAGGACCCCACGCACATCAATGCCCACGCTTACGACCAGGTCATGCTGATCGCGGACGTCGTGCGACGTGGCGGCAAGGATGCCAAGTCCATTCGCGACGGCTTGGCTGCGACGAAAGACTTCTCCGGCGTGACCGGCAGCGTCGCCTTCGACAAGACCAATCAGAATACCAAGATGGATACCGTCCATTACATGGAGACAATGCCTGATTTGTCCTGGAAAGCATTGAAGTGGAATTAGTCCACCGGACATGCTGACCGTCATCCTCCAACAGGGGATAAACGGCATCGTTGTGGGGAGCCTCTACGTGCTGGTCGCGTTGGGGCTTACCCTCATTTATGGCGTGCTGGTTCAGATCAATTTTGCCCACGCGGACTTTGTCACATTGGGGGCTTTCACCGCCTATTTTGTCACCCATCTGCTCAGCGGCAATTATTTCGTCGGGATCGCCGCTGCGCTCGTGGTTGGGGGAATGCTGGGATGGCTGTTGAATGCCACGATCTTTGCCCCATTGCGCGAACGCGGAAGCGAACTGCTGCCCTTGATCGCGACCATTGGCGTCTCGATCATGCTGCAGAATGCCATGTTGGTATTGCTCGGGCCGATCCCATACGCTTTCGATACGCCCTACAGCAATCACGTGATCCGCTTCGCCGGGCTGTTTTTTACGGTACAGAGTGTACTGATCATCGTGATGTCCACGATCACTATCGGAATACTTTACGCTTTCATGAAGTTCACCTTTCTCGGTAAAGCGCTGCGCGCGGTCTCGCAGGATCGCGAAACCGCGGGACTTATGGGTATCAATCCCAACTACGTGATCATGTTGACTTTCGTTATCGCATCGGCGCTGGCGGGAATGAGCGGAGCAATGCTGGGGCCGGTGCTGGTCCTTACGCCGTTTGCAGGCACGTCGGTCATCGTCAAAGCTTTCGCAATCGTCATCATCGGCGGCTTTGGCAACGTCGAGGGAACGATTATCGCGGGTCTGATCGTTGGATTGATCGAAAGCTATACAACGCAATTTCTCGATCCGGGATTGATCGACATCGTCGTCTTCGCGCTGCTGCTGCTAACGCTTGCGGTGCGACCGACCGGTTTGATCGCAGAGCGGCGCGAAGAAAATGTCTAGCCTTGCGAGCGCTCAAACTTCGGTGGCAAGCGCCATTCTCACATCGCGACGTTTTTGGCTGGTGATGGTGGCGATCGCGATCGGCCTGTTGCCGATGATTCTAACGGATTCCTACTGGCAGACGAACCTGATTGTTTGCGCCATCAACGTGTTACTAGCGATCGGCCTTGATTTTGTCCTCGGTTACGCCGGTCAGCTCAATCTCGGCCAATCCGCGTTCTACGGCATTGGCGCCTACGCCTCGACATTGCTGATTACGCGGCTCGGCGTGCCATTCTGGGTTGCTTTTATGTGCGGCGTATTGCTCGCCGGACTTGCCGGTATGCTGCTGTCGATCTTCGCAGTCCGTTTGCGCGGACATTATCTTGCCATCGCCTCGCTTGGCTTTGCCGTCATTACATACCAGGTCCTGCTCAACTGGATCAGTCTTACTCAGGGTCCGCTCGGCATCTATGCCATCGCACCGCCGCCGCCGCTGACGATCCCCAGCATGCCGGCGATCGAGTTCACCGATCTCGGTAACCTTTTCTATCTGACCGCCGGCTTCGCGCTGCTCACCTATATATTGCTCGACCAGTTGGTTCGCTCTCCAGTCGGCGAAACCTTGACCGCGATCCGTGAAGACGAGGTGTCGGCGACCTCTCTGGGTATCAATTGTCCGAAATGGAAGGTATTTGCCTTTGCCATTAGTTCCGCGGTTGCCGGCGCCGCCGGCTGCTTTTATGCCAGCTTCGTCGGCACCCTGGTTCCGGATGCCTTTTTCATCACCGAATCGTTCACCATCTTGGCAATGGTCATCGTCGGCGGCATGGGAACCCTTATCGGCCCCGCACTGGGCGCGATCCTGCTGACGATACTGCCCGAGTTGCTACGGGGCATCGGAGACTTGCGGCTGATCGTGTACGGGATTTCGGTGACGCTCGTCGTGCTATTCATGCCGGGTGGTATGGTGCAAGCCGCTCGCCTCGTCGCTGGGCGCGTGCGCCGACGTCTGGCCACCACGCCAGCCAGGCCCAAGACATGACATCGGCCGCATCAGCCGCAATGGAGTCACGAGCGCCTGGCGCCGATGGCAACATACTGTTCCGGGCCGAAGGGTTGCAAAAGAGTTTCGGCGGCGTGCAAGCCGTGAGTGATATCTCTTTGAGCATACCCGCAGGCGTCGTGTTCGCCGTCATCGGACCTAACGGCGCCGGAAAATCGACGCTGCTCAACCTGATGAGCGGCCTCTACCAGCCGGATGCCGGTACGATGGCATTTGCCGGCGTCGATCTGATCGGCATGCCGGCACAACGGCGCGTCCGTTACGGGCTGGCACGCACGTTTCAAAAAATCAGGCTGTTCAAGCAACTGTCGGTGCTTGAAAACGTGATCGCGGGATTTCACACCCACCACGATATCCCGCTCTGGCAGTACATCCTCCACGGAGCGGCATTTCGCCGCGACCAAGCCCGATGCCATACCGAGGCGATGGAGCTCTTGGCCTTCGTGGGTCTAAAACATCGCGCACAGGTGACAGCGAGCTCGCTGGCTTATGGCGAGCAACGCATGCTCGAAATCGCCCGGGCACTCGCTACGGCGCCGCGCTTGCTGATGATCGATGAACCGGCGGCCGGGTTGAATGCCGCCGAGGTCGAGGCCCTGCTGGCGCGCATCGCCGAGCTCCGGCAGCGCGGCATGACCGTCGTCATGGTCGAGCATAATATGGACCTCGTCATGAAGGTCGCCGACAGGATCCTCGTCATGGATTACGGACAGTATCTGTTCGAGGGTGTGCCAGCCGAGGTTCAGGCCGATTCGGGCGTGATTGCGGCGTATCTAGGGGGCGAACTCCAGTGACAGAGCTGCTCGCCACCGAAAGGCTCGAACTGGCTTACGGCCAGGTTCCCGCCTGCCGCGACATCACGATCAGCGTGAATGAAGGCGAGATTGTCACCCTGATCGGCGCCAACGGAGCGGGAAAAACCACGACATTGCGCGCAATCGCGGGGGCTTTGCTTCCGCGCGCGGGCACGATCCGGTTTGCCGGGCGCGACATTACGCGCCTGCCTTCTTATGAGCGCACCATGCTCGGAATCGCCCTCGTTCCTGAAGGCCGCCATGTCTTCCCATTCCTGACTGTCCGGGAGAACCTTGAACTTGGCGGATTCAAATTCCGCAAAGACGGTGCGAAAATTCGATCTCTGATCGATCGAATGTTTACGATGTTTCCGAGGCTGAGCGCTCGCGCCGCTCAGAATGCCGGCACTCTCAGCGGCGGTGAGCAGCAAATGCTGGTGCTTGGTCGCGCGATGATGTCCGAACCACGCCTGCTCTGCCTCGACGAGCCGTCCCTCGGGTTGGCGCCACTCATTGTTCAGGATATTTTTCACACGATTATCTCCATCAATGCGACGGGCACCAGCGTCCTTCTCGTTGAGCAGAATGCCCGATATGCGCTCGAAACGGCAAGCAGAGGTTATGTATTGCAGACCGGCTCGATTATCGCATCCGGCCCGTGCAGCACGCTGAAGCAAGATGAGCGCGTGCAGCAAGCCTATCTCGGCCGCGATGCTGCGGGCAAACCGCAGGTCGCGGTGTCGCCATGAACAGCGTGAACCTCATCGGCAAGGCCGCGATCATAAGCGGGGCCGGTAGCGGGATTGGGCGCGCCACCGCCAGGGCCTTCGCCTCGGCCGGCGCAGCAGTCATGTGCCTCGACATCGATCGCAGCGGGGCGGAGGAAACCGCGCAGATCATCACGAGCGCCGACGGCAGGGCGCTGGCAAGGCAATGCGACGTCAGTCAGGAACCCGATGTCCAAGCAGCGGCTAGAGCGGCGCGATCGGCGTTCGGCGCGATCCATGTGCTGGTCAACGCCGCAGCCAACAACGATCCGAACGGAAGCGTACTGGATATTTCGCCGGCCGACTGGAGCCGCGTCTTTGCGGTCAATGTCATGGGCGCCTATCTGATGAGTCGCGCCGTCCTACCCGCGATGATCGCGGCGGGTGGCGGCAGCATCATCCATATCGCGTCGCAACTGGGCCGGGTTGGGGCGCCCGCACGCGCGGCCTATTGCGCATCGAAAGGAGCGGTGATTCAGCTTACGAAAGCAATGGCGGTCGATCACGCCGCGCAAAATATTCGCGTTAATTCTTTGTCGCCAGGTGCGGTCGAAACGCCGCGCCTGGTACTGCGTTTCGGCGACATGGAAACAGCGCGCCGCCTGGCTGGCCCCAAACATCTGCTGAACCGGCTGGGTCAGCCCGAAGAAATCGCCCAGGCCGCTTTGTTTCTCGCCAGTGACGCAGCGAGTTTCATGACCGGCGCCGACATGCTCGTCGATGGCGGCTATACGGCGACCTGAAACCGCGCGTCGAATTTATCTGCCGAGAATGGCCGCCACCATCGCGCGCGGATCGCGTTTGCGCCAGGCGCCGACATCGACGGCATGAAAAAACTCAGCAAGATGTTGGTTAAATGCGGCGGGGTCCTCAAGATTGATCGTGTGGCCGGCGTTCGGCATGACGACGAGCGCAGCCGTTGGGATCGTCCGTTTCATTAGCAGACTGGGTTCCAGGCATGGCCAGTCCTCATCACCTGTCATAACCAGGGTCGGCGCCGTAATGGTCTTCATCTTCTCAACGAGATCAAATAGGGACGGGCGCCGTCTTTGCACACCGCGCATGGTTAGCGCCGCCCCTTCCGTTGAATGCTCACTCAGCTGATCGACGAACTCTTTCCAACCCCGTGGGTCCTTATTCTGAAACTGGACGCGCGTCGGGCCTAGCGCATAGCCTTCCGCCGCTTTAGCCATGCCCTGCTGTTCAAACTGCTTGGCAGCCGCCTCAGTCTCCTCAGCAAATTGCTTCCGTTTGTCGGGGGCCGCACCATAGCCGCATCCCGCGACGATAAGTGATCGTGCGCGGTCAGGATACGTAAAGCCGAAATGCAAAGTCGCAAATCCACCCATCGACAAGCCGACTATATGCGCCTTATCGATTTTGAGTGCATCGAGCACTGCTCGGATGTCATCGCGCGCGCGTTCCTGCGAAAAGCGATCGCCATCTTTGGGCACATCAGAGGGCGGATAGCCGCGTGCATTATAGGCGATACAACGGTACCGTTGCCCAAAATAGCGCAGCTGCATTTCATAGGAACGGAAGTCGCCGGCAAATTCATGCACGAATACGATCGGGATACCGTTGCCGACCTCTTCGTAATAAAGTCTGACCCCGTCGTCAGTCGTCAGGTGCGGCATGGTTATCCTCGCAATGATGGCTTCGATAAAAGCTATATCCCAACCCGTCCGCGTGCCGTTGATAGCACTGCTGCCCCGGGCAATTTAGAGCGACTATGACTATTGGATTATCGCAGCACAAGAAAAAAAGATGATCGTCATGACCGCGCTGCTCGATCTGCTTCAACCATCCTGCGAATCCCCTCACGGTGATCGACTTTTGCGACAAAACCGAAGTCGCGTTGGGCCGGGGTAACGTCGAGCGGGCCGCGCGCTGCGCGCCAGTGCATATCTTTAATGGTAAGTCGCGACGGTTTCCCGCTTGCTTGCTCGGCCGCAACAGCTAATGCTTCGAGAGTCACCTGCTCAGGGAAGGCGATGAAATAAAATAGCTGCCGTCGCCCCTCAGAGAAACAGGCCGCCACTGCCGCATCCGCGGCGTCGTCAATATAGATATACGGCCAATCGGTCGCAGCCTCGACCAACGCCAACTCGTCCCGTAGCGTCGCAGCCACAATATCATCAACGACGAAACTGGTGCGGCGCTCCGGTCCGTAGATGCTCGTGAAGCGAAGCGAACAAAGATCGAGCGGAATGCGCGTCCATAAGCCGCGCAGCACCATGTCCATTGCCGCTTTTGAACAGCCATAGGCGCTGCTTGGCCGTAGCGGATAATCGTCTCCGATAGGATCCCGCTCATAGAAATCGCCGACGGCAGACACTGATGAACAATAGATAAACGTCTTCACGCCACTATTCAGCGACGCTTGAAGCAGGTTGAGACTCCCAACAACATTTATGTCCATCACGCGTGCCGGCTCATCGACAAGGACCATCGGTCCCGATACGCCGCCGCAATGAAGGACGTGCGTCACGTGTTCAGCGCGTAGCAGCTCTTGCAGATGATGTCGGTCTGAGAGGTCGTCGATCACGTGCCGTTGGGGCCCATCGCGAGCCGGCGCGAGATCGAGCCCAATTACATAATGGCCCGCTTTCAGCAGACGCGCCACCACCTTGGCGCCGAGAAATCCGTTCGACCCGGTTACCAACACGTTGCTCATGGTTACCCTTCAAACCACCTTGGCGTTCCGCAGCTGCTGGATTTCAGCGTCCCCAAAACCCAACTCGCGCAGAACCTTCTCTGTATGCTCCCCGGGTTCGGGAGTCATCGAAACTATGCTCGCCGGCGTACGCGACAATTCTACTGGCTCTCCCACGATACGGATGTCTCCGCGCGTGGGATGACGGCATGGCACTGCAATCTCCAGATGCTGGACTTGTGGATCAGAAAACACTTCGTCCATCTTGTAGATCGGCCCAGCCGGCACGCCGACGGCTTCCAGCCGTTTGAGCCACTCCGCGGACGTGCGCGTTCTAAAAATCGACTTGAGCAGATCCATCAGCTTGGGTCGGTTACGAAATCGGTTGGCCACCGACACATAATCTGGGCTGGTAGCAAGATCTGGACGTTCCAAAGCCTTGCATAGCGCACGCCATTGGCCATCTCCCCCAACACCGATGTTGATATAGCCATCGGCCGTGTTCAGCACGCCCATTGGCGTCGAATAGGGGTGCTCATTACCGGCTTGTCCAGGCACCTCGCCTTCGACCAGATAGCGCGCAGCTTGAAAATCCATCATGGCAATTTGCGATTGCAATAGCGAGGTTTGGACCCATTGCCCGACACCCGAGCGCTCGCGCTCGGTGAGCGCGATGAGGATTCCAATCGTTGCGTAAAGTCCGGCCGACGAATCCGCAACTGCGATTCCGGCACGCATCGGTCCCTCGCCTGGAACGCCGGTGACCCACATCAGCC
The DNA here is from genome assembly GCA_963840065.1 of uncultured Alphaproteobacteria bacterium. Taxonomy (GTDB): domain Bacteria; phylum Pseudomonadota; class Alphaproteobacteria; order Rhizobiales; family Xanthobacteraceae; genus Pseudolabrys. Next base: position 86,930 of record CAWIXF010000007.1, read on the forward strand.
CTCCCATACCCTGCGCGATCTGATCAAACCCTGCCCGTAATTGGTAGGGACCCGTTTGGCCAAAACCCGAAATCGAGGCCAGGACTATGCGCGGATTGACCGCCCGCAGCTCGTCATAACCGATGCCCAGCCGATCTTTGACGTCCGGACGAAAATTTTCGACCACCACGTCGGCCTTCTCGACGAGCCGCATAAAAATGGCGCGCCCATCTGCCTCCTTGAGATTAAGGGTCAGCGACCGCTTGTTGCGATGAAGGTTGAACATGTCATAGCCATGACGCGGGCCACTCATCCCCTCGTTCGGATCAACTCCCGGCGGCGCTTCGACCTTGAGCACGTCGGCGCCAAAATCGGCGAGGACGCGGCAGCAGGTCGGGCCTGCCCGTGCGCGAGTGAGATCGAGAACCCGCAAATGCGCTAGTGCAGTCGAAGCGACCGTTTCTGTCATGCAAGCAGTCCTTCCTGTATGTCGATCAGATCGCGGACGGCGGTGGGAACACGTGCGTGCCAATCGGTGCTTCCCTGCACCCGCGCGGCAAGCGTGATGAGATCGCCATCGCGTCCCGGCCGCCCGATCACCTGCATGGCGATCGGCAACCCGCGGTCGTCAAATCCCACCGGAATTGCAACGGCCGGGAATCCGAGCATATTGACGAAACGGCAATATCGACTGAGCTCGTAGAGACGACGACCACTGAAGGACGGCGATCTGGGATCAACCTCGGAATATGGCGGTGTGCGAATTGGCATCACCGGCAAGATCGCCGCATCGGCCTTGCCCAGTACCGTGTCCTCAAACTCCTTGGCTAGTTGCAGTCGCGCGGCGCGGCTTGCGGACAGTTCAGCATCGTTGATCGTTAAACCTTTCGCTAATCGCCTGCGCAGAACTGGACTAATCGCAACATGGTCAAGTTGGCGACCGTGAGTCCTTGCTGCTTCACCCTGCATGACAATTAAAGCGTAGCGATCAATCGCCGCGATCGCGGATAACGCATCCACGCGGGATGCCGCAATATCACAGGCTCGCATGGATTCGATTCCATCAAGGCAGGCCCGACGGATCGCGGGTTCCGATTCATCCAATGCATCGCCAAAGAAAACAATTCGCTCAACCGTGGCTCGTGGCTGTGCGTCTGCCGACAGTACGGTCGCTGCGGCAGCGAGCTCAGTCGCATTTCGCGCCAGCAGGCCGACGGTGTCGAGAAACGGGGCTAGCGGCAACGCACCGGCAGCGCTAACAGCTCCCCAGGTCGGCTTCCAGCCGGTCACGCCACAGCAGTGCGCAGGGATGCGTATTGACCCACCAGTATCCGAACCGAGCGCAATAACGACAGCACCACTCGCCACGGCGACAGCCGATCCTGACGATGATCCGCCCGGGATGAAATCCAGGTTCCACGGATTGCGCGGGTAAGCTGAAACGGCATTAAATCCGGAAGGCTCGTAGGCCAGCTCAGTCATCGCCGTAAAGCCGACACGGCATGCCCCGGAATCGTCGAGACGTCGCAGGACATCGGCATAGCCACTCAAACCGAAGTCCAGGAATTCCGCCAGACCACATTTCGGGCGATGACCTGGTGCGACAAAAATGTCTTTGGCAGCATACGGAATAAGAGCAAGCAGCCCATCGCGGGAGGGCTCTGCATTCGGGCGCCGGATTTCGACGAAAGCGTGCAGCCGCGACTCGAGTCGGTTAGCCCTGTCGATTGCAGTCGCCGCGATGACGGAGTGGCTGTCTTTTTCGATCTTTGTCCAGTCCGCAAATCGTGTGTCATGTGCCATGAAAAGCAACTTTTCAGATCAAGAAGACGGACGATATTTCACAGCTGAGAGCTAGAATTGTCCATAGTGGTCGATTTCTTTGCTAAATCCGTCCCAGCACGATCCTCCCCCTTTAGCAAAATTATAGACCAACGAATTTTCAAAAACTCTAGCGTGACCGGCCATCCAGGCGCTGTCAAAGTGGCGTTTTCACTAGCGTCCCTTTGTGCGCCCTATCGATCGTTTCGACGCTCGTCCTTGGGAACAATCAATTTCCAAATCGACATATTTTCTGTAGCCTTACGAGAACAGGCGGGAGCACACCATGAAAATCAAGCGAATCGAACACATCGCTATTGCCGTTAAGAGCATAACGGAATCTCGCGAAATATATGAAGGCAAGCTAGGTTTGAAACTCGAATATGAAGAATATTTGCCGCAATACAACACCCGATTGGCCATGTATCCAATTGGGCAGACTTATATCGAGCTCCTGCAATCAGATGGTAATAATACAGATACCGCACGCTGGATCGCTGAACATGGAGAGGGACTGTTTCACATTTGTCTCGAGGTAGAAAACATTGAGGACGCCCTGAGGGAATTAAAGCAAAAAGGGTTGAAACTAATCGACGAGCAGCCACGGATCGGTCATGCGAATTCCCGTATTGCGTTCATCGACCCAAAATCAACGGGGAACGTCCTGATTGAATTGGTCGAGCTAGCAAGTCCATCCTGACGGCGCTGAGTGCCTCTAATCCAGGGGCATTGCTCGCTCTTGGTCTGGCGCTCGGCTAGCCTCCGATAAATGCCATTATCGGACCTGTGCGCTGTACGAACCCCAATAAAAGCTGAGGATTGCCTCAGGCAGCCATGGAATTTAAATCTAAGTGCTGTTTCGCTCGGTAACTATTTTCAAGCGATCACAATTTCAAAATCAGAAGGGTCAAAACACATATTTCGATTGAAATCAATTCTCGATATTTCGTGTCCTTCATCTGGCAATTCGATAATTGGGTCTGGATCATCGTGTGGTCTAAATCGTTGATGATACTGGACAATTCCCCGATGCGGTTCATCATCTGGCGCTTCATCTGGCCTGCACCCGGTTCCGAAGACACCCAGTTTGGTGTGACAATGGGACCGGAGGTGGGTCATGGCGAGGCGGAAGTTTACGCGGGAGTTCAAGCTTGAGACTGTGCGCCTGATCAGAGATAGGGGCGCGCTGGCTCGATAGCCAGCCGGTGGGATAGTCGCAGGCCATCTTGCGCGTGCTGCCGGGATGAGCTGCTCAGTTTTACGATTTGTTGAAGCTACACCAAACTCGGCGCACCAAATTAATTAGTTACCGGCCACTGCCCAAGTCCAGACCAGAGACGCCCTTGGTGCTGCCATTGCTGTTGCCTTTGGAGCTGCTACTGGAGCGACTACTGGAGTTGCTACCAGGAGCTGCTGCTGGAGCTGCTGCTGGAGCTGCTGCTGTTTGACTTTGACTTGGATCCCGCTTCAGCGGGCGACGCGGTCAGAGTTACATTGGCGCCAGCAAGCGCGACGACGATAGTTGAGATGGCGAATGTTTTGGCGATTTTCTTCATGGCCCCTCTCCCTGTTTCCGATGTCCGTAAGGCGGCAAGTTGGATTAAGCCGGGATTCTCCAGATGAATATCGAACTGCGTGAATGCGCGTTCTTTCCACCCTTCTCGTAACACAGGAGTGCCGACTGCCACCTGCATTTCACGCGCTCCGACGGCAGATGGGCAATCTAATCTGGCCATTTATTGGCGGCATTTGGTCGCAGACCTCGCGTCGGTTGCTTTTGAGAACACGAGGCCGGGGCAAAGACGGCCGATCTGGCACGCAAGCACGGCATCTCGGAAGCCACGCTGTACAACTGGAAGGCCAAGTACGGCGGCATGGACGTGTCGGACGCCAAGCGTCTGCGGTCGCTGGAAGACGAGAACCGCAAGCTGAAGAAGCTGCTGGCAGAGTCGATGCTCGACCAGGCGGCGCTGAAGGAACTTCTGACAAAAAAATAGTAGGGCCCGCCGCCAAGCGTGAGGCTGTCGCTCACCTGCGTAACGTCCTGCAGATGAGCGAGCGCCGGGCCTGCACCCTCGTATCCGCCGATCACAAGATGATCCGCTATCGCTCCCGTCGGCCGCCCGACACCGAGCTACGTTGCCGCCTACGCGAGCTGGCCAATCAGCGCCGCCGGTTTGGGTACCGGCGGCTGTTCATCCTGCTGCGGGAACAGGGCGAGCCGTCAGGCGTCAACCGCATCTATAGGCTCTACCGCGAGGAAAGGCTGACAGTCCACAAGCGCAAGGCTCGGCGCAGAGCCATCGGCACACGCACTCCGATCCTGGTCGAGGCGAAAGTCAACGCGCGCTGGTCGCTCGACTTCGTCCATGATCAGTTCGCCCTGGGCCGTCGCTTTCGCATTCTCAATATTGTTGATGACGTGACGCGCGAATGCCTGGCGGCGATCCCTGACACCTCGATCTCGGGCACACGGGTTGCACGCGAACTCACGGCGCTCATCGATGCGCGTGGCAAGCCTCAGATAATCGTCTCTGACAACGGCACCGAGTTCACTTCGAATGCGATCCTGAGCTGGGCAAAGGAGCATCGGGTGGAGTGGCATTACATCGCGCCGGGAAGACCGATGCAGAACGGCTATATCGAATCCTTCAACGGTCGCATGCGTGACGAGCTTCTCAACGAAAGTCTGTTCGTCAATCTCGACCAGGTTCGCCAGCTCATCGGAGCTGATCGGCCCCCACTGAGTGGTCCAGGTGGAATGTTAGTTTAGAGTTGGCCGTTGCGCCAGCGTGGCCGGCGCAGCCGGTCGACGTTGCGTAGCCGGCCACGCGGCGAAGGCGGGTACGAAGACTTCCGGTGCTGGTGGCTTGTAGCCCAGCGATTCATGCGGCCTGATTGCGTTGAAGTGGCGCCGCCAACTTTCGATGATGATTTGGGCCTCCCGCAGCGTGTAGAAGATTTCACCATCGAGCAGTTCATCACGCAGGCGGGCATTAAAACTCTCGACGTAGCCATTCTCCCAGGGGCTACCTGGTGTGATGTAGGCGGTCTTTGCACCGACTGCCGCGATCCACTCCTGCACAGCCTTGGCCACAAACTCCGGCCCATTGTCGGATCGGACGTGGCCTGGCACGCCACGTAGGATGAAGAGGTCAGACAGCACATCGATCACATCGACGGCCCTGAGCTTGCGGGCGACCCGGATCGCCAGGCATTCGTGGGTGAACTCATCGACCACATTGAGCATTCGATACTTTCGCCCATCGTAGGTGCGGTCTTCGACGAAGTCGTAGGACCAGACGTGATTGCGGTGCTCGGGCCGCAGCCGGATGCACGACCCGTCCGCCAGCCAGAGCCGGCCGCGCTTAGGTTGTTTATGGGGGACCTTCAGCCCCTCGCGCCGCCAGATCCGCTCGACCCGTTTGTCGTTCACAATCCAACCTGCCTGCTCCAGCAGCCCGGCGATCTTGCGATAGCCGTAGCGGCCGTATTGGCGAGCCAGAGCAACAATATCGGCGGTGAGCCGTTCTTCGTCATTACGGCCCCGCGGGACCTTGCGCTGTGTCGAGCGGTGCTGCCCGAGCGCCGCACAAGCGCGGCGCTCGGAGACATGCATGACTTCTATGATCTGCTCGATACAGGCGCGGCGGCGCGCAGGGCTTAGAAGTTTCCCCGGGCGGCCTCCTGCAGGATGAGCTTGTCCAGCGTCAGATCGGAGACTGCCTTGCGCAAGCGAGTATTTTCCGTCTCGAGCTCCTTCAGGCGCTTGACCTGCTCGGTCTTAAGCCCGCCGTACTCTTGCCGCCACCGATAATAGGTAACCTCGCTCACGCCGATCTGGCGGATGACATCAGCAATATCCTGACCCTGCGATATCAGGACATCGGCTTGTCGCAACTTTGCGACGATCTCTTCAGGCTTGTGCTTCTTCCTCGGCATCTCGGTCCTCCTTCATGTCAAAAGACATAGTTCAGGTCGGACCACTTTTCTGGGGGTGCATCAAGCGAGCAGCGTAGGGTGAAGCCTGAAGTACCCAGGTCAGTGGTCGAACTTGGGCACGCATAGGTACAACTCAGTTACGACAAAGTTGCTTCAGATGGCTTGAAACACGCATCTAGAGCGGACGCGGGACCTAGTCGGTCCCATCATCAATCCGGCGCTCGCGGCACGCAACAGCGAAGGCAGGTCAACGTGGCCGCATCCCGGATGCTGTCTCGATCAGCGAGCGACCAGCGTCAGTCGAGGATCAGGCCGTGCCGGGCCACTGGGAGGGCGACCTGCTCTGTAGATCGAAGAACAGCTACATCGTCACGTTGGTCGAACGCCACTCGCGTTATGTGATGCTCGCCAAGGTTTCGAACAGGGAAACGCAAACCGTGGTCGACGCACTGATCCGGCAGGCAAGGAAGCTGCCCGACGAGCTCTACAGATCCTGACCTGGGATCGGGCAAGAACTTACCGATCATAAGCGTTCAGCATGGAAACTGATATCGACGTCTACTTCTGCGACCCGCAAAGCCCCTGGCAGCGCGGCTCAAGCGAAAACACCAATCGCCTGCTGCGCCGGTACTTCCCCAAGGGTCTTGATCTCGCGGCGTACTCCCAGGCCGAGCTGAACAAGGTGGCGCGCCAGCTCAACGAGCGGCCCAGGAAAACGCTCAACTTCCAGTCACCAGCAGAGCGATTTAGCCAATGCGTTGCGGCGACCGGTTGAAACCACCACCATAAACAGACATCCGTCGCTATGAATGCTCGAAACGGTTCACAGCGTGATCTGGTTAAAATTGACCTCTGCAAAAAGGCGGATGAGTGTTCTACCGATGCCAAGAATTAGTGAAGCGCGGCATAGCGAAAGGTGGGGGGAATGCGAAGTGGCTGCGGATCGCAGCTGTCCTGTAGCGAGCCGAACTCGCAGAGCGTATGGCGGCGATGACCGTGACGGGGCTGTTCACCCGGTTGCGCCGTGAGGGCACAGCGCAACCGGTAGCGATATTCGCTACTTGGCTACAGGAGCTGTCGGCGCCGTTTCGGACGGATTGACAGGGGCCTTTGTAGCCGGGAGCGGCAGGTCCATGAGCCCTCAAAACATTCACGACATCCGCCGCATCAATACCACGCTGCGCAAATTATCGGAGGTACGCGACCGGACCAAGTGATATTATCGGAACATAGGTAACTATCACCAAACCTACCAGATTAATCAAAAAGAATGAATAATGCTGTGCGATAGATATCAGCGAGGGGGACATCTGAAGTCTCGCTTGCGTCACGAAGATATCAATCCGAACGGGGGGGTAAACATTTCGATGCTCGAGATTGACTGTCATGATATTCCAAAATGGATCAAATCGACGCCGATAGCTTCATCGCAGTTGCACAAGCAGCGGTGTTAAAACAAGTACGCAGAGCCGGATCGATCAAACAGCCGAGCACGATAGAAAAATGTTCACCACAATAAGCACCATCCAAGGCGGGACTTGCAAAACTTGAATAAAGCCCATCGTAGCTGCGGCCTGATCCCACTGATCGTCAAAAGCCAGGAGTAAAGACCCGCCATTGCGACATCATTAGTATCTGAGAAGATAGAAAAACTGACTCTGAACGATCGCCCAGAGATCTCGCGAAGGTTAGTTCGTGGCTAAATGAACTGCGTAACAAAGATGGCATAGACGCTCGGCGACACTGCCGCCTGCGGGTTGGGGTGAATATCCCGGCATAAATTTCCGCCTAATATAAATGGCTGGCATTCCCAGAGCCCATAACGACCTCTATCACACGCCTTCAAAAATTCCTTTCGGTCGAAGAACCGTCGCCTCGTGAATGCCATTGCGCCAAGCATAAAAATCGTACCCGCCAGCAAAAACACAATCAACAGGCCCGAGATGACGCCGGCGGCGAACAAAGACACGATCGACTGTTCAGCCGATGCGCCATAGAAGATCATGGCCGTCGACGCGGGATGATCAAAGCGATCGCACCGGAAGCCGTAACTAGCCCTGCTGCAAATCGCTTTTTGTAGCCCTTTCAAGAAGCGTCGGATAAACGAGACGCCCGATTGCCGCAACCGTCGCCGCGGAGAACCGGATGGCGCCGAATACCGTGCATCCTCCCACCGTCGTCAGCGCCATACTTCCTGGCAGTCGATCGATAGCCGCCAGGACCCACTGAACAATTGAATTCGACATGCCACTCCTCCACATCAGTTCGCCCGCGAAGATGAAAAATGGAACTGCCAAGAGGGAGGAGTTTGTCGAGAGAAGCGAAGATGGTCTGATGTACTATTGTGATAGGAACGTTGGTATACGCGAAAAGTACAATGATTGCGCTGGCAAGCAGCACAAGAAATACCGGCAGCCCTAGCAAGAGCAGCGCGAGCGGCAAAATAGTCATCGTCCAGACCATCAGCGTTGCCCTTTCTGTGCCATCAAAGCCACCACGCTAAAGCTCGATCGAGTTAGGATATTTCTCTGATCTCCGTCGTTATCGGTAACTCGCGCCGCGATTCCTTTGCTTCCTTCCGCGAACCATTCCTCCCCAAAGCGTGGCGAGCAAAGAAGGCCAAAGCTGATGAAGACGGTACGATGAGTGATGGCCATTGCAATTGAGCAACGACATTCCGCCTCCCATCTGATCAATGCCCATGTCACATGAAAGGACGAATAAATAACGACACTGAAAAAGACAAAATAGATCCATGCTGTAAGACATCGAGCCATCTCTGTGCCCACCGCGGCAATACGCGCACAAAAATATCGATCCTAAGATCAGCGTTTTTCCAAGTGACCAGGACCATTCCAACGAATATGAAGCCGACGATAAAGAAGCTCATGATCTCTTCGGCTCAGTTGATGGGAGCCGAAAAAATAAATCTCCGAATTAACGTGGGAGAAATCAAAAGCAGAATGAGAAGAACATCCACCGAGCAGAAGGCGCAAATGAACAGGATCGGTCAGTGGGACTCACGGACTGGCGGCCTTTGGACTAGAAAAACTCATTGTTCCCTAGCGGTGCCGGAAAATTCGATCACCCTCGATGTGATCAGGGAAAGCTCTGCATCGACCATTGACTATTGGCCGGACGCTCCAATCCGCTATGGTAGTTCCGTAATCCAAGCGTCGCCAGCTTCACATACTTCCCGAAAAGTCATTAAATCCGCGTACTTCTGCTCCATATCGAACAATTTGCACGGTGTGGCGCTAGCGCCCTGTCGCCGACACAATCGACGACAACGATCGGTCGGAAGCCGTGCCCTATAGCGTCAACCACGCTTGCACGAATGCAACCAACTCCGGTGCAACCACTGATGATTAGCGTATCGAGACCGCGCGTCGATAACCAACCTGCCAGATCGGTGGCAAAAAACGCCGAAGGATAATGCTGACACATACATTTCGCCCGATTCGGCGCCGGCGTATCGACGATCTCAGTTGAGGCACTATCCATGGTTAGGGAATCGAGGTTCCGTTCTCAGATTAAAGATTCCACGGTCGCTGCCGTCCGGTGCATAGACATGCCGCGTAAAAGCGATAGCAAATTTGAATTTTCGGGCAACATCCAGAATTCGCCGTGCAATCGATCGCTGCGCTGATATTCCGCCACCGAATAGCTTTGGACCGTTGAAGCCAATTAGGAATTGCACATTTAAGAGGGCGGGCACGCGACCAAATCCGATGGTTTGCCAAAGCCCTGTGCGGAGAAGACAAATTCATCATCATTTGTTCATCAGTCATCTGCGACACCTCGACATAACCTGGTGGACGGTCTTAGCGGATAAAGGAACCCGCTACTGCTCGTTCGAATTTGCGACAACCAGCAGCAGCTTATACATCTCCAATACTTCGGGTCGTCCAGCGAAGACCTCGTCGCCAACAGTCACATTTTCATCAGAAAAGCAGCCTGCTCGGCAGGGGCAAAGCGGATCACCTCACCGCCGATTTTGCGCCATGCCTTCGCTGCTTTGCAAGGTGAGCTTCCACCAGTCTGACATCTCGCTTGTCGAGGTCAGCCCTTTCTTGCGTAACAATTTCCTGCAAAACTGAAGGAAGTTTGTCGAACCACGCCCTACTGACGACGCCGAAGGAAACAAAAATCGCTCCTTGCGCCTGGGTTACGTAATTTACAACATCGTAGTACTTTAATGTGCTGAATAGGTTGATTGGCAATCGAACGGCATCGACGGAACCGCGCTGCAACGCCGGAAGAGTGTCGGCAAATCGGATCGAGACGCCCGTGGCCCGAAGACTGTCTGCGCCTCCTCCTGCGCCTTTGACGCGGCGACGCGCACCTTCTTGCCCTTCAAGTCCGCCATGCAACGCAACGGCGTTTTGAAAGCGTAACTATCCGGGCCGTAAATAAACAGACTAATTCCCTTGATACCCTTGCTTTCGCCTAGACAGGAAAAAGGCGTTCCGAAACCGCGGGTCGTTGATCGTTCGAAACGCGTGATCGACATTTTTGAACCATCCAGGTGCGGCCAAGACCTGGAACCGAGGATCGACGCTTACGAAGTTTGCAGCGGGAACAACGTAGGCTTCGATCGTGCCCAGCTGGATGCCGTCGATAATGCGCTGTGTACTACCCAGCTGCCCGCCCGGAAATATCTCGGTCTTTATACGTCCCCCTGAGCGCTTAGCGATGCGCTCGCCAAGAAGCTTCACCCATTCGTTCTGCACGTCATTCAGTGTGTCGCATGCAATTTTCATTGTGTATGTCTGGGCCTGCGCCGGCGCGCCGACGTTTGGCATCACAAACAGCGCGACGAAGAGGAACAGCGCTACAAGGAAGGTTTTGCCTTTCATAGTAAAGTCTCCTTTGATGTGCATCTAAGGTGCGCCAACCGGT
>CAWIXF010000008.1:0-217500 GCA_963840065.1 uncultured Alphaproteobacteria bacterium
ATCGAGTGACGCAACGAAAAGCCCCGGCGCATTGGCCGGGGCTTTGTTTTTTGAGCGGTGTCGCCCGGCTGCACTGCAAGGGCATGGCGCAGAATGAAGTTCGGCTGCAACTCCATGCGTTAGCCTACTATCTCGCCCTGCGTTGGGTGCTCGGTCCCTTTGTTTCGGAGCCATCGAACTCTTGGCCCTAGCCCGAAAACGTAGCTACTGCGTTTTCACCACTCTGGGCATTTTGTAAGTGCCGTTTACAAGTGGAGCGTAAGGCCCGTAATAGCGCGAGGTGAAGCGGAACCCGTCGGCCGGAGCCGGGAGCCAGTTCTTGGCCTGATCCGGATCAGAGGGTTTTTCGTGCTGGATATAAATCACCAGCTTGCCGTCCTTGGCCACCAGATCACCGGCCGCCAGCATGAAGCTGTTGACGGTGTAGCGGTTGATCTCATTGGCAACGAAATAGCCTTCGGCACTATAGATCGGGACCGACCAGAACTGGGTGACCGGCGGCAGATCGTTCATGTCGAAGGTCAGTGTGTATTTGTTTTTGCCGTTGAACGGCTTGCCATCGGAATCGGTGAACAGGAATGCGCCACCATGCGAGATGTTCTTATCTGGCGCGCCCCATGCTGCATCGGCGATGATTGCGCGGTCCATCCAGTGCGTTTCAAAACCTCCGTCATTGCGCACGACCCCCCAGCCGTTCATATTGATCAGGTTCGTCTTCAGCGTCTTGCGAACGCTTTCGAAGCCGGACTTGAAGCCGGTTTCCAAAGCCGTTTTCAGATCGGGTGCCAGCTTCGCCCAATCGAAGGAAAGGCCCTTCCCAATGTTGAATATTTTCAGTTGATCGAGCATTTCGGCCTCGACGATCGAATCCGCGATCGTCGGCATGGTCGGATCGTTCAGGATAACGCTGAGCAGGGTGAAGTATTGCTCGGCAGTCTGTTTGTCGACCTGACCGAACTGATATTTGGGCAAACCGTCGGGGATGGGAAAATCGCCCGGCACTATCTTTCTGTCGGCCTGAGGGATGCCCTTGTGGCCATTGGCCAGCCAGTCGGCCAACGGCGTCATGGTCAATTGATCCTGATAACCGTTAATCTTCTTGATCTCGGCATCGGTTCCGGTCTCGACCGCCATCCGCGCAATGCCATACGCAGTCAGTGACGGCCACTGGATGATATCGGTGGTCGGGAAATCAGCTGGGACATTGCCGGCAAAGCCCGGCGGCACCAAGATGTATTTGCGTGCCTTTGTGCCATTGAACGGCGAGCCGACGATCATCCGAAAAATGCCGTACTGATCCATGACCTGGACACTGAAATAGCGGTCAGTGATCTCCGGCACTTCGATGACGACTGGTCCTGCGCGCAGGTCAAGAAAGCCGGCGCCATAAAGGGTGGTCGCGTTCGGCGTAACCACCGGATAATCGGGGGTGATCTGTTTGCGCACCCAAGCAAACTGGTTCAGGCCGGAATAAACGATATTGTTCTTGACATCGTTCTGGGTGTAGGTCCAACGCTGGCCGTAATAAATCGCCTGTTGCAGGCCGTAGAGGTAGGCGCGTTCAGCTACCGCCTCCGGTTTGGCCGGCTCGGCGGCCTGAGCCACTTGCGCGGGTAGAGTTAACCCGATTGCGGCAGTGGCCACGATCAGTCGAGATATGAAGGATGTTACACTCATTTGGATGTTACCCAATCTTGCTAGTGTGAAACGTGAAAACTCAATAGGCCGACAATCCCCAAGTAGAACGCTGCTCGGTAGGTGTTGCCGCCGTTTTGCGCACCGATCAAGCCATTCGAGTGCTCTAGCCCCAACGCGGACCGTTGCCCGTTCATAATCCAATAGGCGACAAAACGCGGCACGGTTGGTTTGTCGGCTAGGTGCCAATTGGCGACATTTTTTTTCGTATCGGAGCGGTAAGCACTGGGCCTACCGCCCCGATGCGACCATTAACGAGCCAGCTCGATTTCTCCGGGACGCCAGGTCTTGTTGATCCATGGCTCAAGCGGCCCGTACATCCGCAGGATCGTGAACCAGCTTTTGCCCGGAACCGTCTGGAGCCAGTTGCCTTCTTTGCCTTTCGGCGCTTTCGGCGCGAAATACAGGTCGTATGAACCATCGGCGTTTTTCTCGATTCCCTTGGTCTGGCTGCCGACCGTCGGGAACGCTCTGGCCGGTCTGGAGCTGCGAGCGGGTCTGGGTATCGTACAGCGTGACGGCCCAGAAATCGTTCACCGGCACGTCCTTCGGCAAATGCAGCTTGTAGGTCTTGGAGCCGTCGAGGGGCTTCTTGGCGGCATCAAGATACGCCAGCGCATAGTCGGACCCGGCACCCGCTTTCGTTATCGCCATGGCCGGCGTGACGCCGCCAGCGTTGAAGTAGAACAGAACCCGCGCGGCCAGGCCCATGGCCCCATCCGCCTCGAAGGTCGTGTTCTTGTTGGCGAAGGCCACGGTCCACGAACTGTCGGGATAGATCTGGACACCGTCGATGCGCGGGTAGGCGGTGATAACGCGCGCGGTTGCGTTGCCGATCGTGCCCGCTTCGGTCAACCGCTTCTTCATCCGGTCGTCAGGTTCGAACTTCTGGCCCTTGACGATACCGATCGAAGCAATCTCACCGCGCATTTCAGGCCCGATCGCATCGATGGGCTCTTGCTGGATGATAGCGTCGAGGATCTCGAAATAGCCCATGTCGTTGGGGAAGACGGTGTTGAAGGCTTTCCCAGACATGTCGACAAATTCAGTCGGCGCCGGGTTGGCGGCGTCCTTGAGCGGGTAGATCTTGAGCCCTGACTTGATGTTCTCAACGGCAGGCTTCAGGCCGTTCTTGATCGAGCCGCGCAGGAACAGGAAGTTTCTATTGGTCGAGGGCTTAAGCAGGAAGTAGCCGTCGGGCACGTTGCCCGAATAGCCCGGGGGCAGCACCAGATACTTGCCGCCCTTGCCTCTGTCGGGCCCGGTGATGCCGATGTTGCCGACGAAGCGCTGCCAGGAATCGTCGAGAAAGCCCAGCATACCCGGCGGCACTTCTATAACCGTCGGCCCGTCCTTTGCCAGGTCGGTGCCTGAATAGGCGTAGAGCGTCGAGGTGTTGGCGGTCACCACGAGGGTCGCCGAATCCATCAACTGTGCGAAGATCGCGACCTTGTTCGTCGCATTGGCGCCTTCCTTTGCAAGTCCGTCCAGGACGCTGTTAATCGACACGGCGCCGATATTGTGGAGAAACACCGCGAGCCCGCGCATCCGGTCGAGATTGTCGTAAACCATCTCAACGGTTTTGCCCTTCGGCACACCATCGAAGAACTCCAGCGTGCCGATTGGCGTCTCGACCTTGTCGGGGATCGAGATCGAATCGAGGGTCGACCGCGACACCTCGGCCCGCGCAGTTGCGGAGAGGATTATAACGAAGGCTATTCCGGTAGCGATTGATCGGATAAACATAAATGATCCCGTTTTAGTTGTGGTCGGTATGGGCGGGCACGACCACGAGGGAGATCCCCCAGTGGCCCGTTGCTTGATTTCATACAAAAGAGGCAAAAAGACTACGCCGTATCTTTGATCAGCGAACTAACCCCTTAGTAGACTGATATTTTGCGCGGAAGGGCATTCGCAATAATGTCGCAGTTGGGTCAATCGCGACCGAACAATTCAGCGTCGGTGCCAACCTTTGTCCGCTTCTAGTCCAACAGCCGACATTGCCTGCACACCCGCAAAGCGGTGCAGGACGGGCATGCTTGGCATTTTCTGCTTTGCAAAGCTAATCCGGCGGGCTTCCAATGTCCTATGGCACGCTACAAAGGACGCTCAAGGCCCAAATCAGTCGAACGGAATTTCCCGCACATGGTCGAGATCATCGTGCCGCTGGGCGGTCTCGGCAGACGGCTGGACGCGATGTACGCCTTCCATGCCGCGCGCGGCATCAAGAGCCACCATGGTCGCGGGAGGCGCGACAGCAACGGCCGCGATCATGTCCGGTGGTGCTTTGCCGATGCGGCGACCGCTGATGCCTTCGCGGCAGAGTTCAATGGCACACGCTTGATCGAGCCGATGCCGAAGGATGATCCGGCTGCGCTGGTCGCATGGGGCAAGCGCAACATTCAAGGCGGTTAGGCCGCGTTGCAGGCTGCTGCGCCCGACAATGAAAATCTCAGCGGCTTGGTCTTGGGAAAGTGCTCATTAATGCGCACTTTCTCCCGGCCGCCATGCAGACAGGGTCGCCAGCCGTGACGCGCAAACCGCCGCGAAACGCGGAGGTTTTTCGATGGACCGCATGGACGCGGCCCGCGCCGTCTTCCGCTTCCTGCGATCTTACCAAGGGCGAACGCGCGATGGCGCTCACCATGCTGTGCCCGAAAGAAATGGAAAAGGCTCGGCGTGATCATAAAGGGGCGGCCAGAGCCGGCCGCTCGACAAAAATTGTCAACTTGACCACGCCTCACTAACTCGATATGGTCATATTGACCACAACGGAGATTGCCGATGGGTATTCAGATGCTCGGCCGCGCCGATTTCTGCAAGTTGGCTGGCCTTGAGGTTGAGCAATACAATGCCCTTCGTCGCCGGGATCAGGTCCCATTGGTGCCCAATCTTGATTTGCCAGAGGCAATCGCGAACGAGCGCGGCTATTCTCCGACCGGAGCGCTAGCACTCATCATCGCAAACGAGCTCACGGAGCGCTACGACATGTCGCGGGACCGCTCCGCAAGACTCGCCCTGTACACTCTTCAATTATTTGGGCAACGCTGGAATCGCGTAGCCGAAACTAGCGCGCAGTTGGCGGCTGGCAAAACGGCATATGCGGACATCTTATTCGCGGTGATCGATTGGCCCGGTGCGCGACCAAAGAAAAAAGGTCCTCCGCCAAAAATTGGAATTGGGACGCTAAGCGAGATTGCCTCTCAATACCCGAATGCCAGCAGCATAATTGCGGTTAGCGCCACCCAATGTGCAGCGCTACTGCGGCAACGCGCTGCTCGCGCACGTATCGATCTCGGAGATTTTTGGGACGCATGAGGTTTGACGCGCGGACCTCCTGACGGGCGGCGGCCCGCCCGTAAACCTTTCGCCCTGCGCGACAGGGCATTTTGGGCGGAAAACCGGCGGCAAGTTTGTGAGTGTCGACCATGGGTCACGGTCCTTGTACGTTCAAAAAGCGCGACGTAAAGACCGCCGTGCAAGCGGCGCGCGAGGCTGGGCTAGAGGTCGCGCGAGTCGAGGTCGACAAGGACGGCAAGATCATCATCATCGCCGGCAAGCCGGCGGCAGCCGGCGGCAACGCTGATGAGCGCAACGAGTGGGATTGAGGACTATGGCGAAGATCAAATTGCGTTTTGTACAAAGCTTTAAGGACCGCCACGACAGGGCGCGCTTCTATTTCCGCCGACCCGGCTTTAAGCGCGTGCCGCTGCCCGGTTTGCCCGGCTCGGAAGCATTCATGGACGCCTATCAACGGGCGCTCGATCAAGTCCCGTCTGCGCCCGGCCATGATCGCTTCGCGCCCGGCACCGTCGCCGCTGCCGTGGCGAGTTACAAGAGTTACGGCCCTTTCACCGCCTTGGCACTTTCGACCCAACGTAGTCGCCGCAGCATCCTCGACCGCTTCTCGCAAGAGCACGGTGACAAGCGCATCGCCAAGTTGGAGCGTCGTCATATCGAGTCGATGATGGCCACGCACACGCCCTTCATGGCCAATCATTTCGTCAAGGCCATGCGGGGCTTCATGGCCTATTGTACGGCCATCGGCTTGCGCCCCGACAATCCGATGCTCGACATCAAAGGCCGGCGCATCAAAACGGACGGCTATTACACTTGGACCGAGGACGACATTGCAGCCTTCCGCAATTCGCATGCAGTCGGAACGCGGGCGCGGCTCGCTTTCGAAATTGCGCTTAACACCGGGCAGAGGCGCGGCGATATCATCCGGCTCGGCCGCCAGCACATTCGCCAGGGCGTGATCTATCTAACCCAACGCAAGACCGGGCAGGCGGTGGAAATTCCCGTGCATCCCGATCTCGGGGCGGTCATTGCCATGACGCCGAAACACCACCTGACGATCTTGGTGACCGAGCGCGGCGGCCCGTTTTCGGAGTCGCACTTTAGCAATTGGTTTCTCGCCATGTGCCGGGAGGTCGGACTACCCGCTGGATGCTCGGTGCACGGCTTGCGCAAGGCGGCCTGCCGGCGGCTGGCGGAGGCCGGCTGCACCGCGCCCGAGATCATGGCGATCAGCGGCCATAAGACGTTGGAGGAGGTGCAGCGTTATATCATCGCCTACGATAGGGGCCGCGCCGCCCGCTCGGGCATGGCCAAGCTCACACAAAGCGAGAACGCCGATTGTCAAACCTTGATGCCCGGTTTGACAATTTCGGCAGAAACCCAAGCAAATTCAAAGGCCGAAAATGTTGCGTAGCTCCCACCGGGGGCACTGCGGAGCAAACCTACAAACACCGCGCGCGGGACGCCTTGGGTTTGGCGGACTTGCGGCATTACGGACTTCGACACGCCTCGCTGCCGCGAGGTGGCGAGGTCCGCGGGTCCGAGCATTTTGGTTTGCGTAACTTACGTGGACTGAAGTGCGCCTTGGACCCTTGGCGTCCCGCGCGCCCTCGGTTCTTTTCGGGGCGGGCGGCAAACGAAGACGGCGTCCCCGCGCCGAACAAAGAACAGGGGCGATGGTGCTTGGCCTAATCTCGTCCGCCTTCCACCAGCGGCAACAGCCGGGAATCCTCCAGCGCCGCGACGCGATGGCCGAGCCCGGCCAGATACGCCGCGTTTGAATTGAAGGCGACGAACGAGTCCGGGCTCGCTTGCCGCACCAGCATCGCCATGTCCCAGCATTCGTCCGCGGGACCGATCAGAAAAGGCCCGCCCTTGCCGACAAACAAAAGCTCTCCGCCGCTTTCCTTCAGAAAAGGCAAAGTGTGATCGACATAGCGTTGGAATGCGGCGGCGCCGCTGATGGGCTCGGCGGGCGCGAGCGCGGGCGTCCGCGAATAGTCCGCGATCGCGCGAAACTTCAGCAAATTGAGCATCACGACGCTGCCCGCAATCCCGCGCGTCATGAAAGCCCGACCCTGCTCCATGGTCGGCTCAAGATAACAAGTCATCGCCCCTTGTCCCGTCTCTTCGCGTGATCGTTTATCTTCCAGGCCATCAGAAATAGCGGCACCGCCCCCGGCTTGTCATCCGAGGAGATTCGGATGCGATGTTTGTGAGCACCGCACGACGTGGCAGCCTTCAGCGCGCCGCCCCGCCGGCTTGGACAAATTGCTACCTGGCGAGATAGCTCCGGTGCACAAAGTCGTCGTGGTAGACCGCCTCGACCAGATAGCCGCGGTCGGCCTCGTGCAGCACCCGGCGCATGCCGAAGTCGAGCGGCCGTTCTTTTGTCTCGCCCTCTTTAAGCGCCGCCAGAAACGCACCGACATCCTCGGCCGACGGCCCATCGCTGCCCGTCTCATTCAGGCGGCCGATCGCTTCGGTCGCGCTGGCGGCCAGCAGCTTCGGCCACATCTTCCGGAACAGCGCGTTCGACATGTAGGTATCGCCGCTGTTGAGCTTGCCGTTGACGGTGAAGACGAAGCCGACGATGTCGTCGTCGCGTGCGGTGTCTTTCAACGCCTTGACATAGGCCGCGCGCGCCGCCGCCAATTTTTCGTTCTCCAACGAAAGCTGCAGGCTCGATTGAGAGGCCGCCGCGCGCACATCGGCCCCGGTGCTGCGGCTCAACCGCTGTTGCGCAACGCGAACGCCGTCCCAGACCTTTCTCTGCCGCAGGCTGGTTTCGGCCATGGGCGAAGGCGCCGAACCGGTCGTCGCGACCGGCGCCAGCATGGCGAGCTTCATTTCTCGCGACGGCACCACGGATGACGCCGTCGTAAATTTGCTCGCGTCTTCCCGCGCCCGTTTCGACCAGCGCCCATGCTCGACGCAGAAGGACGCAATCGGCACCCGCCCCGATTTCGGCGGCAGCAGCAGGCTCACGGTCAAGGTGCGGTCCTGCTTACCGCCTTTGACGATATCGCCAGCCTGGATGAAGACCGGTTTGTCGCCGGTATTCTCGATCGCGAGCGCGTTGACGTTGCTGGTCTCGCGCACCTGCACCGTGCCGGCCGCCAGCGCCTCTTCCAGCGTCAGCGGCACCGGGCCCGGCTGCGAGCGGCCGTGAATGAAATAGATCGCGAGGTTGTCGTGCGTCACCGGTCCGGAAACGGAAACCGGCGCTGCCATGACAGCGCCGGTCCAGACACAAGCGAGAATGGATGCAAGCCACGCGGAAGCAATAGCGGATTGCCGCATGAATCCCTCCTTACCCAATCGCCACACGAATGCATCGTTTGCGCGAGTTGTGGCGGCCTGTGGGAGGTCCGATGGCCGAATTCCGGCAGCGGCGGGACAAAGTTCGGCTGTTCGCGCGGCAAAATAGCGTCCGAAGAACAACAAATTTCAGAAAGCGTGCGGCGCGTTATGCCCCGCCGACAAGCGCCTCGGCCTTGGCCGCGTCGAACGCTTTGGAATCGACTTTCAGGTAAGCGAGCTTTTCTTCCGCGATCACCACCGCCTCGGCGACGCCGGGCAACTGACGCAAACGCGCGGCAAGGCTTGCCGCGTCGCCCGCCTTGCCGTCGCCAATCGGCACCAGGCGCGTGGTGAGATAGCTCGGCTGCGCCATGGTCGCCGCCGCCAACAGCCATAGCAGCGCCAGCACAGCCGTCAGCGCAAACACGCCGGTGACGCCGCCGTGCAAATGCGCCCAGCCGCCGACAATGCCGCCGACGAAAATGCCGAGAAACTGCGCGCTCGAGTAAAGGCCCATCGCCGTGCCTTTGGCGTCGGGCGGCGCCGACTTGGTGATGAGCGACGGCAGGCTCGCTTCCATGATGTTGAAGGCCGAGAAGAAGATGACGAGCGCCGCCAGCAGCACATAGAGATTGCCGGAGTCGAGATAGAGCATTGCCTGGCTGACGGCGAGTGCCGCCACGGATGCGACGAACACGCCCTTCATGCGGCGATATTTCTCGGCGACGATGATCGCCGGCACCATCACGAATACCGAGACGACCAGCACCGGCAGATAGACCAGCCAATCATTGTGGACCGCGAGATCGAGCGTGCCCCGCAACAGGCCGGGCACCACCAGGAAGCTCGCCGTCAGCATCGCGTGCAGCGAGAAAATGCCGAGGTCGAGCCGCAGCAATTCTTTGTGCCGCAACACCGAGCCGATCATCGCTGGAACCGTCTCGGCGTCGCGGTGAACGCGCAGGCGCCGCGGGCTCGGCACCACGAATCCGGTGATGGCAATGCCGACCAGTGCAAGTCCCACCATCAGCCAGAAGATGCCGTCGACGCCGATGAATCGCGAGATGATCGGGCCGGAGACCAGCGCCACCATGAAGGAAGCGCCGATAGAAATGCCGATAAAGGCCATGGCCTTGGTGCGGTTTTCCTCCGCCGTCAGGTCCGCCACCAGCGCCAGGATCACCGAGCCGACGGCGCCGGCGCCTTGCAAGGCGCGGCCCAGGATGACGCCGCCGATCGAGGTCGACGTCGCCGCCACCGCGCTGCCGATCGCGAACAACAAGAGCCCGATAACGATCATCACCTTGCGCCCGACGCGGTCGGACAACAGGCCAAAGGGAATTTGCAGCAGCCCTTGCGTGAGGCCGTAAATGCCGAGCGCCTCCCCGATCAAATAGGGGTTGGCTCCGGTGAGGCCGCGGGCATAGGCCGCGAACACCGGGTAGACCATGAACAGACCGAGAAGCCTGACGGAGAAAACGGCAGCAAGGGAGGCGGTAGCCCGGAATTCTTGACGTTCCATCACAGCGATTTCCACTACGGGCAGGCGTTGGGCCCTCGCTTCGCGCGCTGACCGCCGCCGGCTTGCCGCCCCTGCCCGCCTCCTGTATAGAGCCGCCCAATCCAATGCAAATTGCGGCACGTCAAGCGCCACGGAACAAGACGGATAAGGCTATGAAATCCGAGATTTACCCCGATTATCACGCCATCACGGTGAAGATGACCGACGGGTCCGAATTCACCACCCGCTCCACCTGGGGCAAGGAAGGCGATGTCATGCATCTCGACATCGACCCGAAGTCGCACCCGGCCTGGACCGGCGGCCAGCAACAGCTGATGGACCGCGGCGGCCGCGTCTCGCGCTTCCAGAAGAAGTTCTCCGGCTTTCTGAAGGAAGACAAGAAGTAAGGCGCCGCCATCTTCGGCAATAAAAAAACCCCGGACATGCCGGGGTTTTTGTTTTTCGGCTGGGACGGCGCCTAGACGCTTTCGGCACCGAAGGCCGCCTTCAACAAGCCGAGTTGACGCTCGACCGGATTGACCGGGTTGACGCGGTCGGTGGCGGACGAATTGTGAATGGTGGCATCGAGCCGGCGCACCTTGCTTTGCAACTCTTGCGAACGCTCGATCAAGAGCTGCAGCGCCTCCGGCAACAGCGCGACATTATTAGGATCGTGCCGATCGGAGGTCGCGAGCTTGACCTTGGCCTTTTCCTTGTTGGCTTGCGCGAGCGACATCTCGCCTTCCTTGACGGCGCGATGCAGGAGCAGCCAGGAAGCAAGCTGCATGAGCTTCGTGGTCAGCCGCATGCTTTCGGTGGCGTAGGCAAGCGCGGCAGCACGCACGAGCGTTTTGGACTCCTGCCGGCCGGGACCGTCGAGATACGTCGCCGTCTCTTCCACCAGCGCCATTCCTTCGTGGAACACATCGGCAAAGGCCTGGCTGTTGGCGAGCCGCTCGCCGAACGACACCGGTTGGTCTTCGCTCAAGTTGGATTTGTCGGCCATGACGCTACGCCCTCACACACACTACAACGCTACAAGCGGACGACGACCCGCCCCCGTAAACGATTGGGTAAGCATGGCAAGATCGGCCCCATCCTGTCCAGTGCGTGGACCGCGGATAGTTGCGACATAGTTGCTGCGGGTGCGTAGGCGCTACGCAGCGCGCAACGCCGGACCGACCTGCCCCGAAATGGGACAGAAAAAAAGGAGCCGCCGTTGCCGGCGGCTCAAGGTGATAACAGGGAGGCGTCAAACAGAGTGGACAGGAGCCACTCAATGTCCATGAAGATGGACGCGAACAGTAATGAACGAGAAAGCTTAACGACTGCTTACCCAATTGCGGCGATTGCGGGATTTTTTGCTAACGTTGTTCGAGCATAACAATCTACCGCTTGAATACCTGGTCGGCCGCCGTGCGCGAGGCGCGCTTTTGTGACATGTCGGCTTCCAGCCGCTGTATTTCGTCGTGCAGCAGTTGAACGCGCGCGGCGAGCTCCTCGACCGACAGCAAGGTCAGATCCTGCCCGATTTCGTGCGTGATCTTTTTCTTCGGTTTATCGTCGTCTTCGAACACCGCCATATCGCGCCTCCCTGCTCAACAATCCAGTCCCGGAACGAGGGCGGGCAAAATCTAGCGATCCAAGGCTGGGTTGTCACATCGCCGGCCCCCGCCTAAACAATCGCGTCTCCACCACGACGCACGAGGACGCAATGACTGCACTCCCCACCACCATGACCGTTATCGGCATCAAAGCGCCCGGCGGACCGGAGATGCTGGTGCCGGAGGAACGTCCAGTCCCAAAACCCGGCGACGGCGAGATTTTGGTGAAAGTGGTAGCCGCCGGCGTCAACCGTCCCGACGTCATGCAACGCCAAGGCAACTATCCGCCGCCGGCCGGCGCGCCGGATATTCCCGGCCTCGAAATTGCCGGCGAAGTGGCGGCGCTCGGACCCAACACGAAACGCTGGAAGATCGGCGACAAGGTGATGGCGCTCGTGATCGGCGGCGGCTACGCCGAATACGCACTCGCGCATGAAAGCCACGCATTACCCATTGGCGGATTGCCGATGGTGGAAGCGGCCGCCATCCCCGAAACCTTCTTCACCGTCTGGCACAACACCTTCGAGCGAGGCGCGCTGAAAGCAGGCGAAACCGTGTTGGTGCACGGCGGCACCTCCGGCATCGGCACCACCGCGATCCAGCTTGCCAAGGCGTTCGGAGCGCGCGTCATCACCACTGCCGGCTCGGACGACAAATGCGAGGCCTGCCGCAAGCTCGGCGCCGACATCGCGATCAACTACAAGACGCAGGATTTCGTCGCCGTCACCAAGGAGGCCGACGGCGCCGATCTGATCCTCGACATCGTCGGCGGCGACTATGTCGGCCGCAACTACGAGGCGGCCAAGGTCGAGGGTCGCATCGTGCAGATCGCCTTCCAGGGCAGCTATAAGGCGACGGTCGATTTCCGCCGCCTCATGCTCAAGCGCCTGCACCACACCGGTTCAACCCTGCGCTCGCGCTCGGTGCCGGACAAGGGCGCGATCGCCCGCGCCGTGGAGCAAAAAGCGTTGCCGCTGATCAAGGCCGGCAAAGTCAAGCCGCTCATCTACAAGACGTACCCCTTGCGCGAGGCCGACAAAGCGCATGCGCTCATGGAAAGCAGCGTGCATATTGGAAAAATCGTACTAACCATTTGATCGCCCAACTGATATTCTAGCGGCCGAAGGCCGTGAAATCGGCACATTGGTCGGCCTAAGCAATATCCGGCTGTAACCTGAGCAGGGACGTTTTGACTGCAGATTGCCACCGGCTGCGATACTTCGGGAAGCGTGCCGGACATTTCGGTTCGATCGCGTCGCGTTGCGTGGCGGGCATTATGCTTGCAATGTTGCTGCAGGCGGCGCCGGCGCGCGCTGTCGAAGCGGTCAGCGTGCGGCTCGATGTCCCGGCCATCGACCTCACCGCCGCCACCGAGTTGAAGAAAACCGAAACCGATCGCATCCAGGTCTCCACCGCGCCGGGCTCCGACGGCATCATCCGCCGCATTGAGGTGCGTGCGCGCGAAGGCGACACCAATTGGGCGGTTTTTGCGCTCACCAATAATTCCGATCAGCAGTTCGACCGGCTGATCGTCGTGCCGCATTACCGCATGGTCGGCTCCGGCCTGTTCTGGCCCGACCTCGGTCTGTCGCGGCTGGTCGCCATCACACCAAGCTCGGGTGACCGCCCGTTGCGGCAAGAAAACACCACCGCAGACGTCTTCCGCGTCACGCTCGACCCCGGCACGGTCATTACCTTTGTCGCCGAGTTGCGCACCGATAATCTGCCGCAGATCTATTTGTGGGAGCCGGACGCTTATAAGGACAAGGTCAACTCCTTCACGCTCTATTACGGCATCGTCATCGGCATCGCCGGCCTGTTGGCGCTGTTCCTCACCATCCTGTTCGTGGTGAAGGGCCAGGTCATGTTTCCCGCCGCCGCCGCTCTCGGCTGGGCGGTGCTCATCTATATCGGCATCGACTTCGGCTTCTGGGGCAAGGTGTTCGACATGTCGGCCGGCGTCGAGCGCATCTGGCGCGCCTGCGGCGAGGCAATCCTGGCAGCAACGCTTCTGGTCTTCCTGTTTGCCTATCTCAATCTGTCGCGCTGGCATGTGCGCTACGCCCACATCACCATAGCCTGGCTCGCGGCCCTGGCCGCGCTAATCGCGGTCGCTGTCTATGACCCTTCGGTCGCTTCCGGGGTCGCACGCATCTCTCTTGCCGCCATTGCGGTGTTCGGACTCGGCCTGGTGATTTATCTGTCGACGCACGGTTACGACCGCGCGGTGCTGCTCATTCCGACCTGGCTGTTATTGGTGGTGTGGACGCTCGGCGCCGGCCTTGCGGTTACCGGTGCCGTCACCAACGACATCATCGGCCCGGCGCTGCTCGGCGGCCTGGTGCTGATCGTCATGCTGATCGGCTTCACCGTCATGCAGCATGCCTTTGCCGGCGGCATCACCCACGGCATCGTGTCGGACGTCGAAAGACGGGCTCTCGCCTTGACCGGCGCCGGCGACATGATCTGGGACTGGGACGTGTCCGCCGACAAGGTGTTCACCAGCCCGGAAACCGAGCACATTCTCGGCCTCAAGCGCGGCACGCTGGAAGGCGCGGCCGCCGACTGGCTCGATGTGCTGCACCCGCTTGACCGTGATCGTTTCAGGGCTTCGCTCGACGGCGTCGTCGAGCAGCGGCGCGGACGCCTGACTCAAGATTTCCGGCTGCGCGCGGCCGACGGTCACTACATCTGGTTCACGTTGAAGGCGCGCCCGGTAGTCGGTTCCGACGGCGAAGTGGTGCGACTCGTCGGCACGCTCACCGACGTCTCCGAAATCAAGAAGTCGGAAGAGCGGCTGTTGTTCGATGCCGTGCACGATAATCTCACCGGGCTTCCCAACCGCGAGTTATTTCTAGACCGCATGGAGGCGGCGTTCGCCTACTCGCGGTCCGACCCGCAGATCCGCCCTTCCGTGCTGGTGATCGATCTCGACCGCTTCAAGCAGGTCAACGATTCCGTCGGCATGGCAGCCGGAGATTCCATCCTGCTCACGATCGCGCGCCGGCTGACGCGCCTCTTAAAGCAGCAGGACACGCTGGCGCGGCTCGCCGGCGATCAGTTCGCCGTCATTCTGATTTCCGAGCGCGAACCTGCACGGATCGTCGCTCTCACCGAGACGTTGCGTCGTGCCTTGCGCGCACCGATCGCATTCAACGACCGGGAGATCTTCATCACCGCCTCGGTCGGACTGGCGCTCGCCGAGAATCAGCAACATCGTACCGAAGAGATTCTGAAAGACGCCGAGCTTGCGATGTATCACGCCAAGCGCATCGGCGGCGACCGCATCGAAGTGTTCAAGCCGGCCATGCGCTCGCGCAAGACCGACCGCCTCACCATAGAATTGGAATTACGGCGCGCCATTGAGCGTGAGGAAATCAAGGTTCTCTATCAGCCCATCGTGCGGCTGGAGGATCGGGTCATCGCCGGTTTCGAGGCGCTGGCGCGCTGGGACCATCCCAAGCTCGGTCGCTTGTCGCCGATCGAGTTCATTTCCATCGCCGAGGAAATTGGGCTGATCGTCGACCTCGGTCTGTTCATGCTCGAGCGCACCGCCCGCCAGCTCGCCACTTGGCAGGCCGCCAACCGCGGGCGCGAGCCGATTTTCGCGTCCGTCAATGTCTCATCGCGCCAGTTGCTGCGTCACGACTTGATCCAGGATCTGCGCAGCGTGCTGGCGCGCTCGACGCTGGTACGCGGCACCTTCAAGCTCGAAGTGACCGAGTTGCTGGTGATGGAAAACCCGGAACACGCTGCCCAAATGCTCACACGCATCAAGGAGCTAGGCGCGGGGCTATCGCTCGACGATTTCGGCACCGGCCACTCGTCGCTTGCCTATCTGCAACGGTTTCCCTTCGACACCATCAAGATCGACCAGTCGTTCGTGCGCACCACCGCGCGTGGCACGCGGCCGGTGATCCTGCGCTCGATCATCTCGCTCGCGCACGATCTCGGCATGGAAGTGGTGGCGGAAGGCGCGGAAACCGATTCCGATGCGGTCGAGCTCTACCACCTCGGCTGCGAATACGCGCAAGGCTTTGCTTTCGGCGAACCGATGAGCGCGCAGGCCGCCAGCGGCCTGCTCACGCACGCGCATATGGAAACGGCGCGGTAGGCTATCGTTCGTTCGCGTGCCGCGGTCCGTCCACTCCATTTCATGACAAAATTTTGTGCCGACCCGTCGAGACCGTCGAAGCGGGAAAGCGACGTTTCGCAACACTTTGTATCAACCGCGTTGGCAGGCCGTTGTCGTTTGCTCAAACTCCGAGGCGGGGGATATTACGAGATGCGTTACGAAACATTAATTTCGAAGAAAGTTCGCGGTAATGCGAAGCTGGTTATCGAAATCGCCGACGCACAACGTAGTCGGTGACGACGAACTTTAGCGGGGCTCGAAAGAAAGAGAAAAAGATCGCTTACAAGCGCGATCGCGCGTCGGTCCACGATCGCCTGCAAGTAAGGAGCAGTCGGTGACGCTCGGCGAGTTGCGTAGGGAGGAACGCCAAGCGTAGACTGCTCCGGCCGAGCGGACGAAAAAAAGCCGACAAGGCGCCCGCTCGGCTTAATTTCGCGGCGTTCGATTGTAGGTTCGCTGAAATCACAGTACCGGATCTTGAGGTCCGCTTCGTATCGTCAGCAGACGTCGCTCCACTCCGATTCCTGCATTGGCCCGACGACGCCAAAGCCGAAATAAATTCCTGCGGGTCGCGCCGGCAAACGGAAAAGTGCGAAGCGTCAAGCGTGGCCGGCTTCGCTCGACAGCATGCCGAGATCGATGCCGATCTTGCGCAGCGCCTTTTCATATTTTGTGTCGATATCGCTACCGAAGATCAGTTCGGAATTGGCCTCGCAATGCAGCCAGCCGTTTTCCTGGATCTCGTGTTCGAGTTGTCCCGGCGCCCAGCCGGCATAACCGAGCGCGAGAATGGCGCTCGCCGGCCCGTTGCCGCAAGCAATCGCCTTGAGAATGTCGAGGGTGGCGGTGAGGCAGATGCCATCATCGATCGGCAGCGTCGAGTTCTCGATGAAATAGTCGGCCGAGTGCAGAACGAAGCCGCGCCCGGTTTCGACGGGGCCGCCCTTGAGCACCTTGACCCCCTCGGCTCGGGTCGGCAATTCGATGCGCTCGCTGGCGGGGATCACTTCGAGCTGCACGAGCAGATCGGGAAACTTGATGTTGGCGGCGGGCTGATTGACCACGATGCCCATGGCACCCTCGCTCGAATGCGCGCAGACGTAGATTAGCGTTCGCGCGAATTGCTCATCGTTCATCGCCGGCATCGCGATCAGCATCTGACCGTCGAGATAGCCGCGCGCGGAACCCGTTTCGGCTGAATGATGAGAAAGCTTCATAAGACAAGGTTATCGCATCGTTCCGACTTTGCAACGAGACTTGCAGCGGAAAGTTCGACCACTCATTCTTACTATTCAAGGGGGAAATTGTGGCGAAATCGCCGCCAAGATCGCTGTCCTGCCGCGATCTTGGTCAACGCCTGCTCACAATGAATTCAGTAGCAGGCCATGCCGTTAACGTTTAAATCGGCCGACATGACAAGCATGCGTGGAATGCTTACCACCGCCGTTGCCACAATTGGCATTGTGACACTGTTTGCACGCGTCGCGCCGGCCGCCGATGCGTCGGCGTGGAGCCAGGACAATCATGCGGCATTTCGTCTGATCGCCGGCACCAACAAGCCGGATGATTCGACTTTGCGCGCCGGTATCGAGATCAAGTTGGAGCCGGGCTGGCATACCTACTGGCGCTATCCCGGCGATTCCGGCGTGCCGCCCCGTTTCGATTTTTCGCACTCCGAGAATGTGGCCGCGGTGTCCGTATCCTATCCGGCGCCGCACTTGATTTCCGACGATTTGGGAAATTCCCTCGTCTACACGAACAACGTCACCTTTCCGCTGCGCGTGACGCCGAGGCAGGCCGGCACGCCGGTCAAGCTTTCCGTCAAGCTCGACTATGCGATCTGCGAAAAATTGTGCGTACCGGCGCAAGGCAATGCCGAACTGACGCTGACGCCGGGTTCGAGCGCGCAAGACGCAGATCTTTCCGCGGCCGAAGCGCGCGTGCCGAAACCCGTGCCTGCCGAGCAACTCGGCCTGAGCGTGCATCGCGTCAACAAGGCCGCCAAGCCTTTGATCATGATCGACCTCAAGACCCCTCCCGGCAAGCCGGTCGCGATCTTCGTGGAAGGGCCGACACCGGAGTGGGCATTGCCCATCCCCAAACCCGCGCCTGGCGGAGAGGAGGGCCACCGCCAATTCGGCTTCGAGCTCGACGGCCTGCCGCCCGGGGTCGATCCGAAAGGCCATTTCGACTTGACCTTCACCGTCGTCGAAGGCGAGCAGGCCTACGAGATCAAGACCCGTCTCGACTAATCCGTGGCTTGCGCTATTTTGCGCCCCACACAATCCGCAAGCGCGAGAGGACAACCCATGCCCATCAAGGTTGGCGACAAAATGCCCAGTGCCACGTTCCGCGTCATGACCGCGGAAGGGCCCAAGCCCAAAACGACCGACGACGTCTTCAAGGGCAAGAAAGTCGCGCTGTTCGGCGTGCCCGGCGCCTTCACGCCGACTTGCTCGAACCTGCACATGCCGAGCTTCCTGAACAATGTCGACGCATTCAAGGGCAAGGGCGTCGACACCATCGCGGTGACCGGCGTCAATGACGTATTCGTCATGGAAGCCTGGAAGAAGGCGACCGGCGCCGGCGACAAGATCGACTTCCTCGCCGACGGCAACGGCGAATTTGCCAAGGGTACCGACCTTGCTTTCGACGGGTCCGCCGCCGGCCTCGGCACGCGGGTCAAGCGCTTTTCCATGCTGGTCGACGACGGCGTGGTGAAGGCGATCAATATCGAAGAGGCGCCGGGAAAGTGCGAGCTCACCAACGGTGACGCGCTGCTGAAGCAGATTTAGCCTATCCTTTTTGTCGTCACCGGGCTTGTCACCGCAAGTCGGCTGAAACCGACTTGCGGCAGTCGGGCAAACGCGACTTGCGGCAATATAGTTGCGGAAGTCGGGCAAGCCCGACTTCCTGTGTGACCCCGATTGCGAGAGCGCTGCGCCAGCCTAAGCGAGATGGCCGGGACAAGCCCGGCCATGACTTTTTTACTTCACTTTCATCGCGCCCTTGGCGCCGGCGCGCGCTGCGATCAGCCCTTCGCGCGCCAGCGCGTCGGCACGCTCGTTCATGGCATGACCGGCGTGGCCCTTCACCCAGTGCCAATGCACCTGATGCGCTTGCAGTGCCTCGTCCAGCCGCTGCCACAGATCGACGTTCTTGACCGGCTTCTTGTCGGCCGTGCGCCAGCCATTGCGCTTCCAGCCGTTGATCCATGACGTTATGCCGTTCTTGAGATACTCGCTGTCGGTGTGCAGATCGACCGTGCAAGGCCGCTTGAGCGCTTCCAGCGCGGAAATCGCCGCCATTAGTTCCATGCGGTTGTTGGTGGTGTGCGCTTCGCCGCCTTTCAATTCCTTTTCGCGGTCGCCGAAAGTGAGGATTGCGCCCCAGCCGCCCGGTCCCGGATTTCCCGAGCAGGCGCCATCGGTATGAATGGTCACGCGCCGCTCGCTCATCAGTGCAATCCGTAGTCCTCGACTGTCTTCACCGACTGGTGGAAGCGCAGCTTGCGGTAATATTCGAGCGGGTCCTTCGGCTTGACCAGGGCGCCGTCGGGCACCGCCAGCCAATCGACCAGCCGCGTCAGCAAAAAGCGCATCGCCGCGCCGCGTGCCAGCACCGGCAGCGCAGCGCGTTCTTCGTCCGACAGCGGACGCATCTTGGCATAGGCGTTGAGCAGCGTGCGCCCCTTGGTGACGTTGAAGGCGTGATCGGCCTCGAAACACCAGGCGTTGAGGCAGATCGCAATGTCGAATGCGAGCGTATCGGTGCAGGCGAAATAGAAGTCGATCAGACCCGATAATCTGTCGCCGAGAAAAAACACATTGTCGGGAAAGAGATCGGCATGGATCACGCCCTGGGGAAGATTTCGCGGCCAGCATTGATCGAGCGTGTCGAGTTCGGCCGCGATCTCGGCGCACAATCCGGGGCGGACGCTGTCGCCGCACGATTTGGCGTGCTCGTAGAGTGGCCGCCAGCTTTCGATTCCCAAAGCATTGGCGCGGATCGGCTTGAAATCGGCGCCGGCGAGATGCAGCCGCGCCAGCGCCTCGCCGACGGCGGCGCAATGCGCGGCACTCGGGCGGCGGATCCACAGGCCGTCGAGAAAGGTGACCATCGCCGCCGGCCGGCCGGCAAGACGGCCGAGCATGCCGCCCTTCTTGTTCTTCACCGGCTGCGGACAGGTGATCCCACGCGCAGCCAAATGTTCCATGAGCGCGAGAAAGAACGGCAGATCTTTTTCGGCGACGCGCTTTTCATACAGCGTGAGAATGAAATTGCCGGCGTCGGTATGAACGAGGAAATTCGAGTTCTCCACGCCTTCGGCGATGCCCTTGTAGGAGAGCAAGGCGCCGAGGTCGTAGCCGGCCAGAAATTCGTTGAGGTCTTCAGCCGTGACGTCGGTATAGACGGCCATTCAGCGTCACTCCGCCGCCTGCTCCTCGCGCAAGGGGCGCGGCAGCGGGAAGAACATCCGCTCTTCTGCGGCGGAAACGGTTTCGATGTCCAAGGTGTAGCGGTCGGCGAAGGCGCCGAGCACTTCCTCGACCAGCACTTCGGGGGCGGAGGCGCCGGCGGTGATGGCGATCTTGTTGACGTTCGCGAACATGCTCCAGTCGATATCGGCCCCGCGCTGCACGAGGGTGGCGCTCGGGCAACCGGCGCGCTCGGCCACTTCCTTCAGCCGCTGCGAATTGGACGAATTCGGCGCGCCGACCACGATCACGGCATCGACGACGGGCGCAACGATCTTCACCGCCGCCTGCCGGTTGGTGGTGGCGTAGCAGATGTCTTCCTTGTGCGGGCCGACGATGTTCGGAAAGCGGCGCTTGAGCGCTTCGACCATGGCGGCGGTGTCCTCCACCGACAAAGTTGTCTGCGTCACATAAGCGAGTTCTGCTTTCGTCGCGCGGAACGAAGGCGTCGACGTTTTCGATGGTCTGCACCAGGGTGATGGCGCCGGCCGGCAACTGTCCCATGGTGCCGACCACTTCCGGATGCCCGGCATGGCCGATCAGCACGATCTCGCGGCCGCGCCTGAAATGAATTTCGGCCTCGCGATGGACCTTGGTCACCAGCGGACAGGTGGCGTCGAGCGCCAGCAGGTTACGCCCGGCCGCCTCTTCTGGAATCGAGCGCGGCACGCCGTGCGCCGAGAAGATCACCGGCGCATCTGTATTTTCGGGAATTTCGGCGAGCTCTTCGACGAAGATGGCGCCCTTGGCCTTGAGGCTCTCGACCACATAGCGGTTGTGCACGATTTCGTGGCGGACATAGACCGGGGCCCCGTAGATCGCCAGCGCCCGCTCCACTGATTCGATGGCGCGCACCACCCCGGCACAGAAGCCGCGCGGCGAGCATAGCAGCACCTTGAGAGGGGGCTTTTCGGGGTTTGCAGCCATCCTAATCCTCAATTCAGCGCGCTTTTCTTGCGTTCTTGACGTTGCCGCCATTCCCCGCACTTGGGGTGCGCCGGCCCACCCTGTCAAGCCGCACGGTTGCGGGAACCAGGGTCTGCCCCTATATTCCGGCCACTTTCGATCATCGCAGATGATCTAATGCTTCGTCCGGACGGGCGGGCGAAGCTAGGAGGAGATTTGCCCATGGCGACCGCAGCACCCTTAATGCCGAAGGCGACCGCCGTCTGGCTGTTGGACAATACGGCGCTGACCTTCGACCAGATCGCCGAGTTCTGCAAGCTGCACCCGCTGGAAATCAAAGCGATCGCCGACGGCGACGCCGCGCAAGGCATCAAGGGACTCGACCCGATCCTGACCGGGCAACTGACCCGCGACCAGATCACGGAAGCCGAGAAGAACCAGGACATCAAGCTCAAGCTCGCCGACCAGAAAGTTGCCGTCACCTCGCCCGAGCGCCGCGGTGGCAAGAAGGGTCCGCGCTACACTCCCGTTTCGCGCCGGCAGGACCGCCCGAACGCAATCCTGTGGCTGGTGCGCAATCATCCCGAGTTGAAGGACAGCGCGATCATGCGGCTGGTCGGCACCACCAAATCGACCATTGCGGCGATCCGCGACCGCACGCACTGGAATTCGACCAACCTGACGCCGATGGACCCGGTCACGCTCGGTCTCGCCACGCAGATCGACCTCGACCTCGAAGTGCAGCGCGCCAACAAGGAAAAGCCGGTCGCCGCCGACACGGGTGCGACGCTTTTGCCGGCCGCCGAAACCACCGCGCGCAAGGAGGCGGAAGCCGCCGCCGCTGCGGCGGAAGCCGCCGAGAAGAAGCCAGGCGGCAGCGATCTCGACGTCTCCGCCGTGTTCGCCAAGCTCAAGGAGCTTGGCGGCAAAAGCGAGCAAGGCGGCAACGAGGGGCAGTAAGCCTCAATACCCCCTCTTCCCCTCGATCGCGTCGATATAACGCGCGACGGATTTCTCCAGCACCTGCTTGGCGTCGCTCGCGATGACGCGGTCGAAGTAATGGCCGTAGATCTTGTCGAACGAAAAGCCCTTCAGCGCATCGCCGATGTGCGCGACTTCGCGCGCCGACAGCGGAATGAAATTCGGATAGCTGCGCATGAAGGAGAGCCACTTGCGGTCGGTGCAGACGGTGAGGATGTCGCCCGCGCACACCACACCGTGCCCGCCGGCTCCGCCCTGCCAATGCAACACCGTGCCGCCTTCGAAATGACCGCCGCAGCGCACGAGCGTCACGCCGTCCCATAAGGGAAGCGCCTCGCCCTCCCAATGCCGGATCGCCGCATCCGGCTGCATCACCCACAGCGCGTCGGAGGCGTGCAGGTAAATCGGGCAATCGAAGGCGCGCGCCCATTCCACCATCGTGGTGTAGAAATGCGGGTGCGAGATCGCGATCG
Source organism: uncultured Alphaproteobacteria bacterium (assembly GCA_963840065.1). Taxonomy (GTDB): domain Bacteria; phylum Pseudomonadota; class Alphaproteobacteria; order Rhizobiales; family Xanthobacteraceae; genus Pseudolabrys. The sequence goes on from CAWIXF010000008.1 coordinate 22,377, forward strand.
CTTTCAGGCCGCCGAGGCTCTTGATCAGCGTCACCGTGGCGTCATCCAGCAGCGAGATGCAGTCCCACAGCACATTGCCGCCGCCCGTGCGCAGCAGCAGCGCGCGCTGGCCGATGGCGAATTGCGGCTGCGTGCCGATGCCGATGAGGCCGTCCTCGTATTCGCGGAAGCTGTTGGCGTGGGTGACGCGCAACGCGTCAAGCGTCGTCCAGCTCTGCCGCCGCGCCGGAACGTACTGGCGTTCTTCCTCGCAGATGATGCATTGCGCCGGCGCTTGCGCGCTGTCGGGATATTGCGTGCCGCAGGCGGTGCAGATGAAGCGAGGCATGAAACACTCCGGCCGTGTTGAGCGTCCGATTTTGCTGCTATCGTGCGCCTCTGGCAATTGGGACGACCATGACCTCCGCGACCTCGCCCTGGAGCGCGCTGCGCATCTTCGCACTGGCGGCCGGCGCGCTCGGCACTTTGTTCTGGATCGGCGCCGTCGTGCAATGGTGGCGCGTGGAAGACAGTCATCGCGACGGCTTCGAGCTGCTCGGCGTGATTCTGGCGCACATCTTCCTCGTCGTGCTGGTGCTGCCGACCTTGGTGCTGGGCGTGCTGAACCGCTGGCTCATCCTCGCCTCATGCACCGGCATTGCCGTGCTGGTGCTTGCCTCCGACACGCTGTGGCCTTGGGTGCTGTGGCCTTGGGTGCCGTGGCCGTGATCCAGGCACGCGACATAGACACGCGCCATCGCCCCGTTCTTTAGCGGCACGCGCGAGACCCCGCCCGGCCCTAGAAGCGGACGAAGGCCAGGATCAGGATGATGACGACAACGATGAGAACGCCAATGGCGTAACGGTTATGCATGGCAAACATGTATTCGAGGAAGGCGGTCCTGCCAGATCTGCGCAATGCTCATTCCGGCCGCGACTTAGCCTTCGAACGTGCCCTTGGAAGGGATTTTTACCCCGGCGCGGGCGTTTGTCAGCAGGAAACGATGCCGCGCCGGCAGGGCCGGACGACGCCGGCCATATTCCCTTAACCGTTTGCACGGCCAGTACAAATTAATGTGAGCAGGCGCGCCCTTGTCCGCCGCAATCGATCCTTATCTGCGTTCCTCGAGCGACGGATAGCAAGAGGCATACCCATGAAGACACGCATAACAACAATTCTTTCAGCCGCTTTTCTGGCGGCGGCTTTGGCGACGGCGGCCACCGCCGGGCGGACGCCGCTGCCGCAGCCGTCGCCGCTGGCAGCGCAAAATCGCGCGGCCGCGACCGACGGCGCGGCCCGTCACGACGCCGCCACCACTGGCGCTGCGCCCCGCGCCACCACTGACGGCGCGGCGGTGACCGACACGACCTCCGCCAACTCGCGTGGCAACATCGCGTGCCGGTTTTCGCTCGGCGTGGATTGTGCGCAGCAGATCGAGACTTGGCTGCCGGAGTGATGACTAGCTCACCGGCGGCAACCTAAAACGAAACATGATGGCCGGGCTTGTCCCCGGCCATCGAAGTCGTTATTGAAAAATATCTCGTAAAGTTCATCGCAATTGGAACTCCACGAAAACAAAAGCCGTCGCGTGGAACTTTGCCTCAATACAGCTTGCGCGCAGACACCGGCGCAACGCCGCGCGCGAACGTCAATTGAAATAAGGCATCGCTCGAAAATATACTGATCGATTGCCGCCGCAGCTTCTTGTTATCGCGGCCCACGTATACAGCTGTAGTGTGTACCTTGTTTGTATTTGATCCCTTTTAAAAGGATACCAATACGATGACCAATACTCCGACAGCATCATCCGAACAGCAGAAGCCCGCCGATCCTGCTTCAAATCCGCAGCAGACCCAGGGCAATCCGCAGCAGAATCAAGGCGGCCAGAAGTCCGGCAATGAAAAGCCCGGCCAGCAGCAGCAAAAGTAAGCTGCGCTCGCGTTTAAAAACGAAAGCCCGGCCGCGCGCCGGGCTTTCGTCATCTGTTCATTCTTCATCTTATGATACAGAACTCACCATGGGTTCGTGGCTCGTGCCGCCAGTCGTGGTGCCGGTGATGCTGGCGATCATGGTGATTGCGGCAAATCTGCCGCGTTAGCCGTTTAGAATTTCATTTTCTCCAGTAACTGATCGAGCGCCGCCTTGCCCTCCAGTTCCGCCGCGCGGCGCAGATCGAAATACTTCCGCGAGTGCGCGACCGGACTTTGCCGTCCGGCCCGGTAGATTTCCCAGCGCCAGGGTCTCGGCATGGGCGCGCGGTGCTTCACCACCACCGAGAAATCACTGCGGTCGAAACCTCCGCTCATGGCGCGTGCTGCTTCGCGGCGGAAAGCGCCGCAGAGGACATGGCCTGATCGCGCGCATGCGCCGCCGCCAGATCCGCCGGGTCGACGTCAGCCATTTCGATTGACGACGGCCGGTGCGCCTGCGGCGGCAGGAAGATCAAGGTCGAAACCCGCCGGTAAACCGGAACCAGCAATTCGCCGATCAGCTCCTCGTCGGTCACCACTTCGTACCGGCCGGGCGCCAAAAGCCGGCGGCGGCCCTTGAGCGAAAAGGGATGCTCAAACCTCAGCGTCACGCGTTCTGTGCGCGCCATTGCGATGGACCTTGTTGCAAACGGGCTGGCGTAGACACACCCAAAGTGCGGGCCGCGCGCCGTTTAAGCGTCATCACCAGATCATGTAGGCGAGGACGATTCCGCCCGAAATCAGCAGGCCCAGCCCCCAGAAGGAATAAGTCAGCAGGTTGTCGGCAGAGTTGGCTGGCTTGCTTTGAATATCCATCGTTTCACTATGCGCGCATTCTGCGGGCATTGATAGGGTGATGTTTACGGCGTTGCCGCTTCAAGGACGTAGCGTAATTGTCGGAAGGTGCAGAGCTGGCGGCCGGAGCGAGGTGCGTCAGCCTCTCACCGGCAATCTAGGCCGAAACATCATCGCCGGGGCATTCCCTCAACTATATTTGTTTCCATTTTTTGGAATTCCATGCTATACGGCGACAATGATCGTGATCGGCACCGGGCTCGTGGAGCGATACTTCACCGCGCGGACCGGGCACAAGGCGGTCAAGGCGGCACGCTCGCAATATGGCGTCTGGTTGGCGATTGCGGGCCAGGCGCAATGGCGGACGCCGGAAGATGTCAAGCGCTCGCATCCAAAGGCAAGCATCCTCAAGGGCAGCCGCGTGGTGTTCAACATCAAGGGCAATGACTTCCGGCTGGTCACCGCCATCAACTATCGGGCTCGCGTGCTGGTGATCCGTTTTTTCGGCACGCATGCCGAATATGACAAGATCGATGCGGAAACGGTGTGATGGACGCAACTCTGATTGTGATCGACAACGACGCGGAGCTCGCCCGCGCGCGCAAACTGATCGACCGGCTGATGGCGTCGGACAATCGCGCCGATGCGGCAAGGCTAGAAGCGCAGGCACGGCTGATCGCGGCTTATGAAGAACGCAAGTGGCCACTGCGCACGCCGAGCACCGCCGAGATTATCCGTTATATCATGGATCAGCACGGGCTCTCGCGCGCCGATATGGTACCGATCCTCGGCACCGCCAGCCGCGTCAGCGAAGTGCTGCGCGGCAAAAAGGGGCTGAGCATGACCATGGTGCAGCGCCTGCGCGCGCGCTTTGGCGTGCCGGCCGATGTGCTGCTGCCGCCGCCAGGCAAGAAGACCAAGCGGAAGGCGGCGTGAGGCTTATCCCCCCACCCCATGCCCCTTCAGAGCATCTCCGATCTCGTCCAAAATCACCGGATCGTCGATCGTCGCCGGCATCTGCCATTCATCGCCGTCGGCGATCTTCTTGATGGTGCCGCGCAGGATCTTGCCTGAGCGCGTCTTCGGCAGCCGCGCCACCGTGATTGCGATCTTGAAGGCGGCCACCGGGCCGATGCGCTCGCGCACTAGCGCCACGATCTCCTTCTCGATCTCCTCCGGCGGGCGGTTGACGCCGGCTTTCAGCACGATGAAGCCGCAGGGCACTTCGCCCTTGAGCGCATCCTTGATGCCGAGCACCGCGCATTCGGCAACGTCCGGGTGCGCGGCCAGCACCTCCTCCATGCCGCCGGTGCTAAGCCTGTGTCCCGCGACATTGATGATGTCGTCGGTGCGGCCCATGACGAACAGATAGCCGTCGTCATCCTTGTAGCCGGCGTCAGCCGTCTTGTAGTAGCCGGGGAAATCAACGAGGTAGCTCTCCTTGAAGCGCTCGTCCTGTTGCCACAGCGTCGGGAAGCACCCCGGCGGCAGCGGCAGCTTGACCACAATCGAGCCGGTCTTGTTGGCGGCGACCGGATGGCAGCCTTCGTCGACGACGTCGACCTGATAGCCCGGCATCGGCACGGTGGAGGAGCCATATTTTACCGGCAGCGCGCCCAGTCCCACCGGATTGCCGGCGATGCACCACCCGGTTTCGGTCTGCCACCAGTGATCGAGCACCGGCACATTCAGCATCTCCTCGGCCCATTCGATGGTCGGTGGGTCGGCACGCTCGCCGGCGAGGAAGAGCGTGCGGAATTTTGACAAATCGTGCTTGGCGATAAGCGTGCCTTTGGGATCTTCCTTCTTGATGGCGCGGAAGGCGGTGGGCGCGGTGAACAGCGCCACGGCTTTGTGGTCGGCGATCACGCGCCAGAAGGTGCCGGCGTCGGGCGTGCCGACCGGCTTGCCCTCGAACAGAATGGTGGTGCAGCCGTGAAAGAGCGGCGCGTAGACGATGTAGGAATGGCCAACCACCCAGCCGACGTCGGAGGCGGACCACCACACCTCACCCGGATTGATGCCGTAGAGGTTCTGCATCGACCATTTGAGCGCGACCATGTGGCCGCCATTGTCGCGCACGACGCCCTTCGGCACGCCGGTCGTGCCCGAGGTGTAAAGGACGTAGAGCGGATCGGTGGCCGCAACCGGCACGCACTCCGACGTCTTGGCGTATTCGACCGCGTGCTCCCAGGTCTTGCGCCAGTCGTGGTCGCGCCCCTGCACCATAGTCGCCTCGCATTGCGGGCGTTGCAGGATGAGGCAGGTCGGAACTTTGTGTTCGGCGAGCGCGATGGCGTGGTCGAGCAGCGGCTTGTACGGGATGACTCTGCTGCCCTCGATGCCGCAGCTCGCCGAAAGAATGACCTTCGGTTTGGCGTCGTCGATGCGGGTGGCGAGCTCTTTTGCCGCGAAGCCGCCGAACACCACCGAATGAATGGCGCCGATGCGCGCGCAGGCCAACATGCCGATCACGGCCTCGGGCACCATCGGCATGTAGAGAATGACGCGGTCGCCTTTTTTCACGCCGAAGTCGCGCAGCATGGCGCCGAGCAGCTGCACCTCGGACAACAGCCGGCCGTAAGTAAAGGTCTGCTTCTGCCCGGTGACGGGCGAATCGTAGATCAGCGCCGTCTGGTTATTGCGGCCGGACAGGACGTGGCGGTCGAGCGCGTTGAAGCAAGTGTTGCACATCGCGCCGGCGAACCAGCGGCCATAGATGCCCGCCTCCGGGTCGAAGACCTTTTTCGGCTCCTCGAACCAGTCGATCTCCTTGGCGGCCTCGCCCCAGAAGCCTTCCGGGTCGCGCTGCCAGCGCGCGTAGACGTCGTGATAGCGGCTTGCGCGGGCGTCCATGGCGGATTCCTCCACGTTTTTGCTCTTTGCGGGCGATTGTGGAACGCCAGAGCTGCGCAAACAAGGCTGGCGCGGCTCCGGGCGATTGCGTAGTCAGAGCGCCGCCGCAGTCTCTTCTTCACCTCTCCCCGTCGGGGAGAGGTCGACCGAGCGAAGCGAGGTCGGGTGAGGGGGGCAGGCCAACGACTAGAGCGTGATTCCCCCTCACCCGGCTCGCAGCTTCGCTGCTCGCCGACCTCTCCCCAAAGGGGAGAGGTAAGGAAGAAATCCGTGAATATCATCACCGACCCCCTTTTCTACGCGCTCGCCATCCCCGCCGTGGTGGCGCTCGGGCTGTCGAAGGGCGGCTTTGCCGGCGTCGGGCAGATGGCGACGCCCATGCTGGCGCTGGTGATGCCGCCGCTCGAAGCCGCCGCCATCATGCTGCCGATCATGATCCTGCAGGACGCCACCGCCGTCTGGGTCTACCGCAAGGACTGGAACGGCAAGGTGCTGGCGACCGTCATCCCCGGCGGTATCATCGGCATCGGCATCGCCTGGGCGATGGCGGCGCACATCTCGAACGCCGCCGTGCGCGCCTTCATCGGCCTCATCACCATCGCCTTCGTCGTCTATAGCTGGACCAGCGCCTGGTTGGCGGCGCAGGAAGCCAAGCCGCCGAACAGGATCGCGGGCCTGCTCTGGGGCATCTTGTCCGGCTTCACCACCACGCTTTGCCAGGCCGGCGGGCCGCCCTATCAGATGTACGTGCTGTCGCTGCGGCTTCCGAAGATGACCTACGTCGGCACCAGCGCGTTGTTCTTCGCCATCATGAACTGGCTCAAGGTGATCCCTTACTTTGCGCTCGGCCAGTTCTCGACCAAGGGGCTCGGCACCACCTTGGTGCTGGTGCCGCTCGCGCTTGCCACCAACCAGCTCGGCTTCTGGCTGGTGCGGCGCATCTCGCAGGAGATGTTCTACCGGATCATCCTGATCGTGATGTTTCTGATCTCGATCGAGCTGTTGCGGAGCGGCGTGACGGGCATGCTGTGGGGTTAACGAAAAGCCGTCATGGCCGGGCGTGCCCCGGCCATCACGCCTAGGAATGCACGGCCATCCGTCACTAGTCGGGATCGCCGGGCCAAGCCCGGCGATGACAAGTCAGAGTTTGGTCGCTAACGTTTTCTTTCCGAGAGGAAACGACCCAATGGCGAAAACGCCCACCACCACGTCTTACGACACCGATCTCGACCGCAATGCGGCCAATTTCCAACCGCTGACGCCGCTCGGATTTCTCGAGCGCGCGGCGACCGTCTTTCCCGGCCACACGGCCGTCATCCACGGGCCGCTCAAGCGCACCTACGCGGAGTTCTATGCGCGCTGCCGGCGGCTTGCCTCCGCGCTGGCTGCGCACGGCATCACGCGCGGCGACACGGTCTCGGTGATGCTCGCCAACACGCCGGCGATGCTTGAGGCCCATTACGGTGTGCCGATGACGCAAGGGGTGCTTAACACGCTCAACACCCGGCTCGATGCGCGCATCATCGCCTTTTCGCTCGACCATGCCGAGGCCAAAATCGTCATCATCGACCGCGAATTTGCCCCGGTGATGAAGGAGGCCCTCTCGCTCGCCAAGGTGAAGCCGCTGGTCGTCGATTACGACGACCCCGAATGCGCCAATCCGGGCGAGCGTTTAAGCGACATCGAATACGAGGACTTCATCGCGCAGGGAACGCCCGATTACGCCTGGCGGATGCCGGATGACGAATGGGACGCGATTTCGCTCAATTACACGAGCGGCACGACCGGCGATCCCAAGGGCGTGGTCTATCATCACCGCGGCGCGCACCTGCTTGCCGTCGGCAATGTCGTAACCTGTTCGATGGCCAAGCACCCGGTCTATCTGTGGACGCTACCGATGTTCCATTGCAACGGCTGGTGTTTTCCCTGGTCAATCTCGGTGGTGGCCGGCACGCATGTCTGCCTGCGCGCGGTGCGCGCCACCGCCATGTACGACGCCATCGCGACGCACAAAGTGACGCATCTGTGCGGCGCGCCGATCGTGATGGCGACATTGCTCAATGCACCGGCGAACGAGAAGAAGCCCCTGCCCCATGTGGTCGAATTTTTCACGGCCGCGGCACCGCCGCCGGAAGCCGTGCTCGCGGGCATGAAGGAGGCGGGCTTCAACGTCACGCATCTCTATGGCCTGACCGAATGCTACGGCCCTGCGGTGGTCAATGACTGGCACGCCGAATGGGACGCGCTTGCGCCCGCAGACCAGGCGGCGAAGAAGGCACGCCAAGGCGTGCGCTATAGCGCGCTGGAAGCGCTCGACGTGCGCGACCCGGAAACGATGGCGCCTGTCATGCGCGACGGCGCAACGCTCGGCGAAGTCATGATGCGCGGCAACGTGGTGATGAAAGGCTATCTCAAGAACAAAGCGGCGACCGAGAAAGCCTTCGCCGGCGGCTGGTTCCATACCGGCGATCTCGGCGTCATGCATCCCGACGGCTATATCCAGCTCAAGGACCGCTCCAAGGACATCATCATTTCCGGCGGAGAAAACATTTCATCCATCGAAGTCGAGGACGCGCTCTACAAGCACCCGGCGGTCGCCGCCGCCGCGGTGGTGGCCAAGGCGGACGCGAAATGGGGCGAGACCCCGTGCGCCTTCGTCGAGCTCAAGCCGGGCGCTGAAGCCTCGAGCGATGAGTTGAAGCAATGGTGCAAGAAGAATCTCGCCGGCTACAAGGTCCCGCGCTTCGTGGTGTTCGCGGACATTCCGAAGACGTCGACCGGCAAGTTCCAGAAGTTCAAATTGCGGGAGATGGCGAAGGACTTCTAAGACGATTGCACGCAAGACGCTCCTCCGCGCCGCCGCGCGCGGGATGACAGACGCAACATGCGCCGCCTATAATTCGGCCCGGGGCAGGATCTAAACATCGCCGTATCCGTTCGGCTTGGTTCGGCAGGCCCGGACCCAGGGGGAGACGAAGCCATGGCAGCGATCCGCATCACCATTGCCGCCTTTGCCGCCGGCCTCGCCGCTTCGGCCGCGCAGGCGGCCTCAATCGGGCTCGACGTCAAGACCGGCCTGTGGGAGATGACCTCGACCGGAAAGACCAAGGGCGCGACCTCGTCGCTGCTACCGGCCGAGGTGCTCGAGCATCTGTCGTCCGGCGTGCGTCGCCGGATCGATTCCGCCATGGCAGAGGGCATGAAACACGTCGACAAACAGCGGGTCACCAAGAAGTGCGTCACCAAAGAGACGCTAAAGCGCGGTATTAAGTTCAACGACGAACTGGACGGCGCGTGCAAGGACACGTTGGTATCCAACACCGCCGAGGTCATGGAGATGCGGCTGCAATGCAAAGACCCCCGCGCCGACGGCAGCTACCGTTTGCAGGCCGTCAGCCGCGAGGAGGTGAGCGGCACCATGACCATGAAAGTGAACAGCGGCTCCGGTAGCATGACGATGACGCGCGACATGCACGGCCGTTGGCTCGGCGCCGACTGCGGCAATGTAAAGCCGGAGTAAGGCGCACAGGCGGCGTAACGAACAACGTGAAAAATCAGGCTGCGCAAGATGATGAAGGCAGTGTAGTTTGCATGCCCCGGCGGGCTGATCCTGTTGTGCCGCCGGCGCGACCAAGCCCTGCCGTTCCCGCCTGAAAGCCGCAGCGTCATGTCCGAGCAAGCCTCGCCTCCCACCAAGCCGCGGAACGTCGGCTCGTTTCAATATTTCCGTGGCCGCAAGACCTCATAGGCCCTGAAAATGTCCTTGCATTATCGTCGTCCAATTTCACGGGCCGTCCTGTGCGGCGCGTTCCTCGCCGCGATGGCGACGCTGTGCCTGTCGCCGGCGCGCGCGGCCGAATGGAGCGAACGTCCCTTCGCGCCGCCGATCGGCAGCCGCTGGATCGTGACGTCCGACACGGTGTCCGAGACCGTCAAGGATAAGGGTACGGAACGGCTCCATACGCGACAGATCGTCGAAATCACCTACGACACAAAAACCGACGCCGGCTTTCATGTCACCTACGTGCCGCGCGAGATCGTTGTCGACGGCAATTCCGTGCGCGCCGATATGTTGCGTTCCACAATGACCGTCATGCGGGGAATCACCGTGAAGGGCACGACGGACAAACGCGGCAAACCGGTCAGCATCGAAAACCTCGACGAAGTGAAGGCCGCCTTCCGTGCAGCGATCGCGCGGCTGACCGACAAGCTAAAGGACAAGCCAAAAGCGGCCGAGGTGGTCAACCGGATCATGAGCGGCTTTCTGGCGGTGGACGGTCAACAGGCGGCGAAATTTTTCCTCGGTGAGGTCGGCATCCTGGCGCAATGGCACGAGACCGGCCTGAAGCCCGGTGAGGTCAAGCACGACACGGAAAATCAACGCTCGCCGCTCGGCGGCACCCCGATCCAGGTCAACATCGACACGCGCATCGAAAAGGCCGATGCCACGAGCGGCGACGTGCAGTTCGTGCGCACCCACGCCTACGACCGCGACGCGTTGAAAGCCTGGACGCTCGATCTGCTCAAGCGGTCCGGCGCCGGCAACGTGCCATCCGACGCCGTCGAAAAGGTCTTCAAGCAATTGACGATGACGAACGACACCCGCACCGTCGCCGACGTCAAGAACGGCATGACCCGCGCGATCGACGAGCAGGAAAATCTGACGGTCAGCGCGATGGGCGTGACCTTCACCAAGCACGAACGCAAGCGCACGACGGTGACGCCGGCCAAGTAAGCGGCAAAAGTAAGCGCCGCCTGCCGGCCTCGTCCAAAATGCCATTCGATTCCGGTTCCCCGCTTGCGCGCGGAACGAACGGCTCGAGTCGGTAGGTGGTGTCGACGAGAAGGCGTCCACCCCGCTCAGCGGCGCAGCGGATTGAAAAGATCGTCGGAATTGAACCGATCGTTGAAGCTGCGCTGGTTGCCGAAGTGCAGCGTCGTGTTGCCTTGCCGGTAGACCGTCGTGCCATCGCCATCGCCATCGAAGCGGTTGGCGTTGGGCTCAAGCTTGTCGCCCGGATCGGTATAGGGCCGCGCTCCGGCGGCCAAACCATCGACCAAGCTGTCGCCGCTCGCATTTTTCTCGAAAGTAAAGGCCTGCGCCGCGGGAGCGGCCAAAACCCATGCTGCAACAGCTGCGCACAGAACAGCGGGAAGTATCTTCATGGCCCCTCGACCTTATCCGCCCGGGTTCAACCAGGCCAGAACATTATGGCGTTACGGCGGCATAAGGAAGCGGCATAAGGAAAATGTAGCCTGAGCCGCCGGCCTGCGACCAGACCGGCGATCCAAACCCGGCATTGGCGGCGAGATCAGTGGATGCTGACGCTACCGTTCTTGCGCAACCGTTCGATCTCGTCCTTCACCAGCAACTTTTTACGCTTGAGTTCCACGATTTTCAGATCATCGACCGCGGGATGGGTCAGGCAATCGTTGATTTCCTGCTCGAGTGCCTGATGCTTCATTTCAAGCTCCGCGAGATGAGATTGCATCGACATGAAAAATGTCTCCTCAATCGATGGCTCTTAAGACTACCTAAGTCTAGCGCAGAGCCTCGGCAAGGGCGACCATCACATTCGGCTTCGCGCTGCAACAAGCCGGCACCAAGGCCTATGATCGGCGGCTTTTTTGCCAGCCTTGAACGGTCTTGTGGAAAACGCAATAATTCTTGTGCTTTTGCCGGTACGCTATGACCGGCGCAAAGCGAACCAGCGGTAGCGATGACAAAAGAAGAAGAACGCGAGTTGCGGGAGCAGTTGGCGCGCCTGCAACAGGAACACCGCGACCTCGATGCCGCGATTTTCGCCCTGGCGGCCTCTCCCGGCTCCGACCTCATCCAGGTCCAACGCCTGAAAAAGCGAAAGCTCGTTTTGCGCGACCGCATTCGCGCAATCGAAGATCAGCTCACGCCGGACATCATCGCATGACTCAACCCCGGGCCCGCGCCGGTAGGGACGGTGGGCGCTGCGCCTTGTGTTCCGACTTGTGTTCCGACTTGCGTTCCGACTTGCGCGCATACATGGCCTTGTCGGCGGTATCGAGTACATAGGTGGGATTCTGCCCGGCCCTGAGTTCCACGACGCCGGCGCTGGCGCCGACCGAAAGCACTTCGGGACCGTAGGGAACGCGCATCTCCTCGATCTGCTCTTCGAGATCGCGCGCCTTGGCTGCGGCCATTTCCATCCCGGCGTTCCATAGCACCACGGCAAACTCATCGCCGCCGAGCCGCGCCACCACGTCGGAGGCGCGCACCTTGCTCGCCAGCAGGCGTGCCACCGCCTTGAGCACGGCGTCGCCGGCACGGTGGCCATGTGTGTCGTTGACCGCCTTGAAGCCGTCGAGATCGATGTAGATCAGCGCCGCCTTCGGGCCATAGCGCTCGACATAGGCGATCGAACGCTTCAATTCGCGCTCGAAGCCGCGCCGGTTAAAGACGTCGAGCAGGGGATCGACGTCGGCGCGTTTTTCCAGCTCGGAAATCTTGCATTTCGCCCAAATCAGTTCTTCGCGCAGGCGGTCGCGCTCGGCACGCAACTCGTGCGGGCTCTCAGAACCCTTTTGGCCCTCTTGGCCAGCAGCCGGCGACACCACGGTCCAATGATGATTCACGTCCGTTGTCCTCCGCGAATCTGCTCCCAAGATAACGCTTTCGCTTGCCAGGGAAGAGCCTCAACCTATAATCCGCCGCTTTCCTTCGGCATTTGGGCAGGGAAGGCACGAAAAATGGCGGTAAAACCGGTCGCCATCATCATGGGGAGCCAGTCCGACTGGGCGACCATGAAGCACGCGGCCGATACGCTGGCCGCGCTCAAAATCCCCTTTGAAGCAAAAATCGTCTCGGCCCACCGCACTCCCAAGCGGCTCTACGATTTTGCCGCCAATGCTCGTGCCAACGGCTTCAAGGTGATCATCGCCGGCGCCGGCGGGGCCGCCCACTTGCCCGGCATGACCGCAGCGATAACGCCGCTGCCGGTGTTCGGCGTGCCGATGAATACGCATGCGCTGGAAGGCAAGGATTCGCTGTTGTCGATCATGCAAATGCCGGGCGGCGTGCCGGTCGGCACCTTGGCCATCGGCAGGCCGGGCGCGATCAACGCAGCCCTCCTGGCGGCGAGCGTGCTAGCACTTTCCGATCCCAAGATCGCCAAGCGGCTCGACGCCTGGCGCGCCAAGCAGACCGCATCGGTTGCGAAGAAGCCGAAAGATTGAGCATGCCCTTTTCCGTTCGTCCCCACGAAAGCGGGGCGCCAGCGAAAGAAATTTCCAATTCGGAGAATTTGGCTCTGGATTCCCGCTGGAGCCTGTGCTCGGACCAGCCGAAGACTGGACCCAAGTACGGGGATGAACGGAGTATGGATTGCTGAAAACGGGCGACACCATCGGCATTCTCGGCGGCGGCCAGCTTGCGCGCATGTTGGCGCTGGCCGCAGCGCCGCTCGGCCTGCGCTGCCATATCTATTCGCCCGACCGCGAATCCTGCGCCTTTCATGTCGCGCAGGCGCACACCTGCGCAGGCTATGAAGACGAAAAGGAACTCGCCCGTTTCGCCGCCGCAGTCGACGTCATCACCTACGAATTCGAGAACGTGCCGGCCAAGACCGCGGCCTTCCTGTCAAAGCGCAAGCCGGTTCTGCCCGACCCACAGGTTTTGGAAATCACGCAGGACCGCCTGATCGAGAAAAACTTCATCAGCGAGTTGAAGATCGCAACCGCCCCCTATGCCGCCGTGCACAGCGCGATGCAGCTCCACAACGCTGTGGAGAAGATCGGTCTGCCGGCGGTGCTGAAGACCCGCCAGCTCGGCTATGACGGCAAGGGCCAGGCCAAGATCGCGCGCGGCACCGAGCCGATGGCGGCATGGCGGTCCGTACAGAGCGCGCCTTGCATTCTGGAGGGCTTTGTCAAGTTCGAGCGGGAAATCTCGGTGGTGGCCGCGCGCTCGCGCGACGGCCATGTCGAATGCTTCGAAGTGACCGAAAACGAGCACCGCGATCATATTCTGAAGATTTCCCGGGTGCCGGCGCGGGTGTCGCAGGCGGTGGCGGGCGAAGCGCGCCGCATCGCCACCCGCATCGCGCGCGCCTTCGACTATGTCGGCGTGCTGGGAGTGGAGATGTTCGTGGTGCGCAAGGGCAAAGGCCACACAGTGCTGGTCAACGAGGTCGCGCCGCGGGTGCACAATTCCGGCCACTGGACTATCGACGGCGCCAGCACCTCGCAATTCGAGCAGCACATGCGCGCCGTGGCCGGCTGGCCGCTCGCCAGACCTAAGCGGATTGCCCGCCGCGCCGAAATGATCAACCTGATCGGGCCCGAGATCGAAGACGCCGGCCGCTGGCTCACCGCTCCGGGCGCCAAATTGCACGTCTACGACAAGGGCGAGGCGCGGCCCCGCCGCAAAATGGGGCATGTGACCAGGGTTTTTCCGACCCGCTAGCGCCCTGCCCGGTTCACACCCATATACCGGGGTGCGGACGCGCGTTTGGCCGCTTCCGATAGACACCAAACCGCTTTTCTGCTAGAGCCGCCCAACTCGATGGCCCGCGCCATTGCGGGGCCTTCGGGCAAAACCCGTTTTCGCAACAATAAAGGAGCCGCAGTGCAAGTTCTCGTTCGCGACAACAATGTCGACCAGGCCCTCAAGGCGCTCAAGAAGAAGATGCAGCGTGAGGGCATTTTCCGCGAGATGAAGCTTCGCGGCCATTACGAAAAACCCTCGGAAAAGAAGGCGCGGGAAAAGGCGGAAGCGATCCGCCGGGCCCGCAAGCTCGCGCGCAAGAAGATGCAGCGCGAGGGCCTGCTTCCGTCCAAGCCCCGTCCGGCTCCCGGAGCCGCAGGCGCGGCCCGTGGCGGCGCTGGCGGCGGTGGTGCACGCCGCTTCGGCTGATCCTGCGGAACATCCGCAACAACAAAGTTTTGATGGCGCGGGCGATTAAAAGCCCGCGCTATTGTTTTGGGGCGGCCGTCTGCCTGGCGTGAAGATCGCCCGCAAAGCGGCTTGAAACGGATTGGGCTGAATTATCCGCGTCGCTTTGCTTTGCGCGGACGCAGCCGTCTCTCGCGAGCCCTGCGCGGTCGCCGCGTGCGCGTGTGACCGCCGTGCGTGCCGCGGCGGTTCGGTCTGCTGCGGCGGCGAATTGACCTCGGCAGGTTCCGCCGACCCGGTTGTCGCATTGTCGTCCGTGGCAGCCGGCTCCGCCTCGCCCGGATACATCAGCCATAATTCAAGCGGCGACGGAAAGGCGCTTTCGGTCCCCGACAGCATCGTTGCCTCCGCCACCGGCTCCACTGTTTCTTCGGCAACCTCATCCTTTGCAATTTCGGTGACCGGCTGCCGGTCCTCCTTATCGGCGGCAGGCTCATCCCGTGCGGGCACAATGGCGATCGTCTTGACAGCGACGGGCTTGAGCTCCGGCGTGGCTGCCGGCTGTCCGGTCAGGTGATTTTTCGGCGCGCGCGTGGAAATGCCATGCCCCGAAATGTGCAACTCGCCGCCAGTCGCAAAATAATAAATGCCCGGCGCGGTCAACGCGGCAACGCAAGCGACCAGCGTGACCGCCTTGCCGATCAGTGAAAACGGATCGAACGCCAGAGGTAAAAGATCAGGCGCGGACAGATGTTCGTCGTTGGAAAGTTCGGGCAACAATGGCGGACTGATAATCGTCTCGCGCTCGCCCCGGCTCAGGCGTTCCAAGACCGGCCCGATGCCGGCATCCGCAGCATCGCGGCGGTAGCGCGGTGGCGCGTAGTACACAAGGCTGTCTGGATTGTCGCGTTCGTCAGCAAGCACCATACTCATGCCAACCTCCACTCGAGTGGACGACATGGGCGCGCCGCTGCGGCGCGCCCGCAGAGGCTTAAGTCGAGTAAACGGTGTGGGCGTTAGTTGGTCCGAACCGGGCCGGAAATGTGGACGATCCGGGGCAAATTCCGACGCGCCATCACGAAAAAGCGGTGGGCGTCGTCGGCGTCCGCGCGCATCTCCCGCCGAGCGCTGCGCGCAATCATCAGTGTCCGCTGAATACCAGCGTCTGAATCGGCAGCAACAGCGCCTGAATGCGAAGCAGCATGGCGTGCACGATGCCGACCGTATCGACCACATGCAGGGCAATGCTCCGGAACAGGCCGACCTTTCCGGACGCCAACAGGTCGTGATTGTCGGTGTAGACGGTCGCGATGCAGCTGCTTCCCGGCGTTACGCCGTCAAGCCCCCCGTCGTAAAGGGGTTCGAGCCGGACGAGGATCGTCCCCGGACGCGCCGTCTGCTGAAAATCGAGCAGTTGCTCGCCGCCGCGGAACTGACCCGAGGCGATGTAATCTTGCACGCCCGTCACAACCATTGGAATGATCGTCCATGGCTTGGAGGCGCACGCGACCTCGCCGATCATACCAACCTTGAGCACCTGCGCCTCGATCTGCGCAAAGCCGGCTTGCAGGCCGGTCCGGCCTGCACCTTCCGGAATAAGGATGCCGGCCGGACGCGCCAGCGGATTGACGACGTCGCCGACCTGAAGCGCGAACTGTTCGACCCGTCCGGCAACGCCGGCGCGAACGACAGTCTTGCTCAGCGCGACCTTGGCTTCGGCCAGCGCCGCCTCGGCACTTGCTTTCTGTGCCGGCAACAGCGACGAGAGCTTGGCCTCGGCGGCTTGTTTGCCCGCCGTTGCCGCATCGACGCTACCCTTGCGGCCATTTACGACGTTTTGCAACCGTTCGATCTCGCGGCGCGCGACGATGTCGGCATTGCGGCGGTTCAACTCTTCCTTTGTCTGCAACTCGTCGAGCGATTGCTGATAGGACGATTTGGCCTGCTGCAGCTGACCGTTGGCAGCGGCAAGTTCTTCCCGCGCCACAACCATGGCCGCGTCGATCTCGGTGATGCGCCGTCGCGCGGTCTCGACGGCGGCCTCCTGCTTCGAACTGTCCAGCCGAAAAATCTGAGCGCCCTTCTCGACACGTTCGCTCCCCCGAACGTAAATTTCGGAAACACGCCCGTTTATCTCAGGAACGATCGGCACGGTTCTGAAGAAAGAGATCACGTTGCTGGTGGACGGATGGTTGTAAAAGATCACCGTGATGAGCCCGACCGTCAGCATGAGGCAACTGACGATGCCCCATCGCAGTTCAAACCAGACCGTGAACAGGTTGATGTCCTTGCCGATCCGCTTGCCCTGCCAGTGACGGCGATAAAGATAGTCGGGCAGGATCGTGAGCAGCGAGCAGAGAAGAAGTTCGAGCATGGGCTACTCGCCGCGCTCGGCTTGAGCGTCTGTGCTCGAAATTTCCTCAACGCTTAGAAATTCTTCTACGCTGACCGAGGACTGATCGGCGATTTTCTCGGTGGCGCCGGCAATTCGATGCAGCGGCGTGCCCCAGTCCGGCAAATCGATCATCGCGAGAATCAGGCCGGCGACCCAGAACAGATGGATATGCGTGAACAAGGCGAGCAGCCCAAGCACGGCAACGAGTTCAAATTGCAGCTTCTGGGACTTGTGCGCCATCCGTTCGGGCAACGTATGCAGATGCAGGAACAGAACGCCGACGCCTAGCACCGCGACGACCAAGAAGATCGCCATCGCGACCAAAAATGTGTCGGTTTCTCCGGGCGCGGTGATAAATGCCGGCAGCGTATGCGGCGCCGCGGGATTGATGTGCGAAGCCAACTCGCGATTCCCCCAAAAACGCCCGCAGTGTGAGCCACAACGTCCAGGCACATCTTTGCGAAGTTTTCGGCGCTAAGCAAGCCAGGCAGATGCCCGCCCGGATACGCCACTTCGGCCACGCGAATTGAGGTCCCTCGCGCTAGGCCGCAAAAACAAACCGCGTCCCCACCGCGGAATGAATCACCTTGTCGCCGAGCGCCTGCCGCGCGAGGTCGTAGAAGCGATCGCCGGTGCAGTGCCCGACGATCAGATAGGTCGGATCGATGTCCTTGAACTCGGCGATGGTCTTGTTGATGTAAGCGTCGTCGAGCGGCGGCACGATGTGGAAACCGCCGAGCACGGCGTGCACCTTGGAAACGCCTGACGCCGCCATCGCCTGGCGCACGGTGTTGATGACGCCGCGATGACTGCAAGACGTGAGCACCACCAGCCCCTTGTCCTTGACGTTGTAGACGGTGGCGAGCTCGTGGTCGAAATCGTCGGGTATGTACTGGCCGGTGGCCTTGGCCGCCGGCATCTTTTCCGGATAGCAACCGAAACCGTCGAAAATGCCGACGATCTCGGTGGTCGGCAGCAACGGCGTCTCGAACGAGACCTGCCCGATGCGCCCGGTCGTGAAGGCGTGGTCGGCGACGATCGCCGGCTCCGCCGCCAGCATCAGCGACAGATCGGCGTCCATAATCGCCTTGCGGTCGAGCGCGCCAAAATTGCCGCCGGGATTGCGCCGCCAGCAGAAGCAGTCCTCACCACCGACATAAAAGGGCAGCGTCTTTTTCAGCGCGGAACCGTGCGCTTGAAGGAAGCCGACCATGCCGCCGAAATGATCGTAATGGCCGTGACTGAGAACGATGGCATCGGTCAGCGCCGGATCGACATTGAGGATCGCCATGTTGTTGAGCAGGACGTCCGGCGTGTAACCGAAGTCGATCATGACGTGGCGCGTCTCGTCGCCGCGTTTGGATTCGGCTTGCAGCGCCAGGCCCCATTCGCCGTTGAGCATCGTGCTGGGCGGTCTGTCGGGATGCGTATTGCCGCTTTTGCGCTCGATGGTGAGGCCATCGCGCGTCTCGTTCGGTACAAACTGGATGACGATGTTGTCGGTGACGATGCGCACCGACACGCTGTCGACCACCGGCACCTCGCCGCGCAAGGTCTTGGCCGGCGCCGTCTTGCCGGCCGCCGCCATGGCGCCGACGATCGCCGAGACGAAGCCCGCGCCGCCGCCGCAAAGCGACCCCGCCGCGGGCAGAAAGGTGGCGCCGGCGTCAACGGCGCAGGGTCCGAACAACATGGCGATCTCCTTGGACGTTTCTTGAAATGTTAATTCCAGCAGAACCGGGCGTCGGCCTCGGTGCGTTTGCGCGTAGCGGAGAAAGCGTCGCGGTTCTTGGAGTTGGCGAAATAGGCTTGCTCCTTGGCGGCGCGCTCCTTGGCTTTCGCTACTCCCTTTTTGTGGTTGGCCGCGCGATCGCCCGGCCGCGCCGGAATGCGGTCCATGAACATGACGTCATACGGATTGGCCTCGACCCAGGCCACCGCCTTGGCGTGCAGGGCTCGCTGTTTGGCGAAATCGCAGAAGGCGTAGCCATTGATCGCAGGGCCTGCGAGCGTGGCGAAAGCGCCGATCGCCTGTTCGACCTGGGCGAGCCCACGCGTCTTCACGTCGAGCACGTCGGCCATCACCAGATAGCGGTCCTTAGCGGCGTAGAACCAGAACACCGCCTCGTCGCGCTCGCCGACATCATAGAGGCGGACGGCGAGCACCATCATGGTCATGGGCGTGACCACGCGCGGCGCAGCCAGTATGCGGTCGCGCACGGCGAGAATGTCCTCGCGTCTGTTAGAGGCAAGCTGCGAGCTGAATTGCTGACCGACCGCCACGCGCGGTTGCCCGCCGGGGGTGTGAGCAGATTCATAATAAGGCTGGACGTAGATGGCGATCCGACGAACTGGCTCGGCGGCGAGCGCCTGCCCGGTAAAGACGAGCGCTACGGCGAAACCGCGCACGAGCAGCGGAAACATTTGGACCCCCTCAAACGCATTCGCGAGATGATATGCGTCGGGCGTCGGTCTTGTCCACGACGCACCGACTTATTGCAGGTCTGCCAGGAATTTGCGGATTACCGGCACCGCGCCGTGATCGTCGAGGTTGACGTGGTCGCCGTCCGCAAAGCGCGCGATGTGCTTGGGCTCGCCCGCGAGCGCGAACAGGCGCTCGCCGAAGTCAATCGGCACCACGCGGTCGCGTTCGCCATGGATGACCAGGATCGGCGCGTGGATTTTGACGATGCGCCGGTCGGAGCGCCACGGGTCCTTGATCAGCCAGCGCACCGGCACGAAGGGATAGGCGGCGGCGCCGACATCGGCGGCCGATGTGAACGGCGCATCGAGAATGAGGCCGCTTACTTTTCGCTCGGCGGCAAGTGCGATCGCAACCGCGGTGCCGAGCGACTCGCCGAACAGGACGATGCGCGAGGGATCGTAGCGCTTGGCGGCGAAGTCGTATGCCGCCAACGCATCGCGAATGAAACCTTGCTCGCTTGGGCGACCTGAGGAGCCGCCATAGCCGCGATAGCTCAGCGCCAAGAGCCCGGTGCCGTCCTCGATCATCCAGTGAAAACGGCCGACCCGCAGATCGGAGGCGCCGGCATTGCCCTGGAAGTAGATGATCACTTGTTTGTCGCCGCGCGGCGCGACGTGCCAGGCGACGAGCTTTTCACCATCTGAAGAGGTGAGCGTAACCTCTTCCGCCTGCGGCAGCCCAGCTTGCGCCGGCGGATGCCGCCGCTCATCCGGGAAATACATCAGATTGCGTTGAAAGACGGTCATCAGCACCAGTAGGCCGCCATAGCCGAGCGCGCCGATTATGAGAATCCATTTCAGGGCCATCATGGTGCACTCTCATAACACAAGTGTGAGCGGGCGGAGTCTTGTCGCTCTCACCCGCCGGTCGTAGCCTTCGCTCAACAATTGGGGAGAAAACACCATGCCGCGCCTACGCTATATCGAGGACAGCGAGAAGACACCGCAGATCGACGCCATGATCGAAAGCGCCAAGAAGACCGGCGCGCCCGATCCCCGCGTGGTCCAGATCATGACGCGCAGCAAGGTCGGGCTTGCCTGGGTCGAGTGCTGGAACAAGGTGCTCTATGAAGGCGTGCTGCCGCACAAACTGAAGGAAATGTGCCGCATCAAGATCTCGGTCGCGCACCAGTGCGGCTATTGCTCGACCGTGCGCTCCAACGTCGCCAAAGACGAAGGCCTGACCGAGGCCATGATCGACGACGTGCTCAACGCTTACATGGCAAGCGACAAGCTAAGCGCGCGCGAAAAGGCGGCGCTGCACTATGCCGAGCTGTTCAAACAGGGCGAGCACGCCATCGACAAGGACGAGGTCTATCGCGATTTGCAGACGCACTTCAGCGACGAAGAGATCATCGAGCTTGGCCAGCTCTGCGCGCAGACCGACGGCGTCGGCAAGTTCGTCAAGTCGCTCAACGTGATCAGTTGGGAAGACGCCTGCGCGCTCGACCCGAAGCTCGCGCAAGCGCCGGCGGCAGAGGCGGCGGAGTAGTTATCCGCGCACGCAGGTAAAATTCGCCGAGCGCCACCTCGGCTTTTCCCTCAAAACGGCTAACAATTGGCGCGGGACCGACGTCCGTCAATCGCGGACGTACGATCCCGCACACGGGTCTTACATTACAATCGTCGACCGCGGACGGCTGGGCCGATTACGACACTTTCTTGGCGGGCGGCGGAGTCCAGGTCCCGTTGATGATGGACGGCTTGCGCTCGTCCGGCCAGTACATGCGCAACATCAAATAGAACTTGCCTGCCGGAGCCGGAAGCCAGTTTGATTCCTTGTCGGGCCCCGGCGAGTCCTTCTGGATGTAGATGTCGGTTGACCCGTCTGGGTTTTTCTTGAGATTTTGGCGCGGGCTGATCGCGTAGCGATTGATCGGATTGCTGACGAAGAAGTACTGGTCATTGTACATCGTGATCGACCAGAACCCGTGCACGGGCGGCAACTTCCCCTTCGGAAAGTGCACGACGTATTTGTTCGAGCCGTCGTAGGCGTGTCCATTCGCGTCCTTCTCCGACGTCGGATAGACCGCGTCCTGCGGACGGTTGGCACCCAGACCGATGGCGGTAACGAGTCCGCGCATCAGATAGTCGGTGCCGTAAATGCCGGTCTTCGTCGTGAAGCCCCAGCCGTTGATGTCCTCCACATCCTTGTTGACCTTGAACTGCAGCATGATGCGGTCGAAACCGGCTTTCGGAATGCGCGCGATAAAGTCCGCCCTGAGCTTACTGGCGTCAAAGTCCTGACCGGGCACAAGCCCGATCCGAGCGTACCGCTTGAGGGCCGGTGCATCCGCCGCAGCCGGCGGATTGTCTTTCATCAGTTGCGCAAGAAGCGTGAAAAACTCCTTCGCGTCCATCCGGTTCACTTGTTCGCGTACGGCGGTCTTCATGTCGATCGACGGATCGACCTTGCCTTCGGGCGGCGTGTACGGCTTGCCGTAGGCGCTCAGCGGCACGAGCTTGACCTGGTCCTGCAATTCGTGGACCGCCTTGTAGTCTTCCGGCGTGCCCGTGCAGTAGATGCGGCCGAGCAGCCAGACGATGCTCGTGGGCGACTTGTATTGCTTCATGCCCTTGGGAAGGGCCCCTTTCCAGCCGGGGCCGGTAATCACATAGGTTTGTGCTTTTGTGCCGGTGGTACGCTTGCCCGGCACCTGGAAAACCGTGGTCCAACCGTCGAGCATCGGAAACAGCGCATAGCGGTCCTTCATGTCGGGGAGGCTCAGCACCCACGGCTCCTTGCCGACGTCGAGAAACGACGTCGTATAGAGCGTATCCGCGTTCGGTGCAGTCACGTCGCGAAACGAGGCATTCGGATATTCGCGCAGCTTGATGAGTTGGCCCATCGGGGCCTTGGTGCCCTCGGGGCGCGCGACATTGGTGAGGACCCGCCGGGTCATTTCCATCGTGACAAGCGGATAACCGTAAATATAGGCATCGGTCGCGAGCCAGAACTCTTCCAGACCTTCTCCGAGGTTCAGCTCGCCCCAAGCAGCTTTGGCCAACGTGCTGACCGAGCTTCCACCAAGAAGGCCCAGCAAGCCTGCCGTTGCTGTTCTTCGGTTCACTAACATCATCACCTCCACACTAAAAATGTTCGACTGATTTTGAAGAAGATCTCGTGCGCGGCACCTGCCATAACGATCACCGACAGACTATCCAAATTCAGATCCTTTCGAACTCAATTTTTCCCCAAAGTGGATATCCGCCCGCCCCGCTTCACATTGTTGCAAAGGCTTTGCGGCCATGCCGCGCTTTATCGCGCCCCGGCGATGGGCTAGGTGAACGCCATGCTAATCCGCAAAGCCGAGCCGGACGATGACATCGCCATCTGGGCCGTGCTGGAGCCGACCTTCCGGGCCGGTGAGACCTATCCGATCCCGCGCGACATCAACCGCGCCGAGGCGCTGGCCTATTGGCACACGCCTGGTCACACGGTGTTCGTCGCCGAACAGGACGGGCGCGTGCTGGGGACCTATTACATGCGCGCCAATAACCGCGGCGGCGGGGCTCACGTGGCCAATTGCGGCTATGTCGTTGCCCCCGATGCCATGGGCCGGGGCGTGGCGCGCAGCATGTGCTTGCATTCGCTGGATGAGGCCCGCCGGCGCGGATTCCGCGCCATGCAGTTCAACTTCGTAATCGCCTCCAACGAGCGGGCGGTAAGGCTCTGGCAATCCCTTGGCTTCAAGATCGTTGGGACCTTGCCGGCCGTCTTCGAGCATCCGCGGCTCGGCCTGGTCGACGCCTATGTGATGGTGCAGGCGCTTTGACTCACGAACTTTGTGGCAGGACGGCGCGACCTCATCGAAAGTCACTGAAATCGTTAAGGTAAAATACGGCCGAAAGACGAAAAATTTGCGTCGAATATGAAACCAATTGTTCTGGCGCGCGTTTGGCCTCATGGCGGGGATTTACTGGCGACGACCGCAAAGCACATGAAGGGGCGGCCGGGCTGAGCAATGGATCGACTGATCGGGTTCCTCGAGAGCGAGTTTGGACAGGTCCTGGCCGCGCGGGGCACGTCTGCGGTCGCACAGGACAATGAGGCGCCGACCGAGGACGGTGCGCGCAGTGCGGATGCGCGACCCGAGCGCGAACGCCGGTTCCGCGAATTGCTTGATGCCCTGCCCGCCGCCGTCTACACCACCGATGCCGCCGGGCGGCTGACCTATTTCAACGACGCCGCCGTGGAACTATGGAGCTGCCAGCCGCGGCTCGGCACGAACCAATGGTGCGGCTCGTGGAAACTTTTCTGGCCGGACGGAAGGCCGATGGCGCACGAGGAATGCCCCATGGCCATTGCGATTGCCGAAAATAGGGTCGTGCGCGGCATAGAAGTGGCCTGTGAACGTCCTGACGGCACACGGGTGCCGATCCTTCCCTATCCGACGCCGCTTTACGACCAGCAGGGGTGCCTAATAGGCGCGGTCAACTTGCTGGTCGACATCACTGAGCGCAAGCGCGCGGAGGAGCAGCAGGCGCTTCTCGTGCGCGAACTGCACCACCGCGTGAGAAACACGCTCGCCACGGTGCAGGCGATCATGGGTTCGACGGCGCGTTCGGCCGAAACGATCGAGGATTTCACGGAAGCAATGATCGGGCGCATCGGTGCGCTCGCCAAGACCCACGTGCTGCTGGCCGAGGACGGCAAGACGCTGTCTTTCGCCGATATCGTGCGCAGCGAACTCGACCCGTTCGAGGACATCAGCGAGACCCGCATTCACACCGACGGGCCCGAAGTCGCGATCACGTCCTCGCGGGTTGCCATGGCGCTGGGCATGGCCCTGCACGAACTGACCACCAATGCAGCCAAGTTCGGCGCCTTGTCCGTCTGTGGCGGCAGAGTGGATGTGACTTGGTCGGTGACCGTCGAGGCCGCGCGCCGGATCCTGGAATTTTCCTGGGTCGAGAGCGGCGGGCCGACGGTGAAACCACCGCAACGGCAGGGCTTCGGCTCGCGGCTCATCGATTTCGTGCTGCCCGGGCAGATTCAGGCACGCAGCCGGATCGACTACGCGCCTGAAGGAATCCGTGTACAGTGCGCACTGCCGCTACCGACCGAGCCGGCGTTATAGGCCGCCTGTCGCATCGACCGCTGCCGACGACCGTGAGACCCGCTTAGAGTTTTTTCTTCTTCTTTTTCTTCTTTTTCGTAGCGGCGAGGTAGGCACCGACCTTCTTGGACGAGTGCCCCGCCGCCTTCACCGCCGCCTTCAGTCTGGCCGGCGTGACCTTGAACTTCTTCGACCAGTAGCGGACTTCATAGTCCTGCTTGGTCGCGATCAAGGCGCGGTCGCGGGGACGAAGCTTGTGCAACTTGATATAGGCGCCGACCTTCCTGGCCGAGCGCCCCACGACTTTCACCGCCGCCTTCAGCTTGGCGGGCGTGACCTTGAATTTCTTCGACCAGTACCGGACTTCGTGGGGCTGGCTCAGGGCAATCAAGAGACGGTCGGAGCTTCCACGTTTTCGCTTCTTGGCCATCGTGCGTTTCCTCGCAATTGCAGCGAATCACTTACGCAGACAGCAGTTTACATCGCTTTGACGATGCTCTCCGTCATTTTCTTGGCGTCTCCTAACAACATCATGGTGTTGTCACGATAGAACAACGGATTGTCGATGCCGGCGTAGCCTGAGGCGAGGCTGCGCTTGATGAACATCACCGTGCCCGCCTTCCACACCTGCAGCACCGGCATGCCGTAGATCGGCGAGGACGGGTCTTCTTCGGCGGCCGGGTTGGTCACATCGTTGGCGCCGATGACGAAGGCGACATCGGTCTGGGCGAACTCGGAATTGATGTCTTCCAGTTCGAAGACTTCGTCATAGGGGACATTTGCCTCGGCAAGCAGCACGTTCATGTGGCCGGGCATACGGCCGGCGACCGGGTGGATGGCGTATTTGACCTCGACGCCTTCGGCCTTGAGCTTGTCGGCCATCTCGCGCAGCGCATGCTGGGCCTGCGCCACCGCCATGCCGTAGCCCGGCACGATGATGACCTTGGACGAGTTCTTCAGGATGAAAGCCGCGTCGTCGGCCGAACCGAGTTTGACCGGCCGCTGCTCGGCGCCACCGGCCGGGCCCGCCACCTCGCCGCCGAAACCGCCGAGGATGACCGCGAAGAAGTTGCGGTTCATGCCTTTGCACATGATGTAGGACAGGATCGCGCCCGAGGAACCGACCAGCGCGCCGGTGATGATCAGCGCGGTGTTGCCGAGCGTGAAGCCGATGCCGGCGGCCGCCCATCCCGAGTAGGAGTTCAGCATCGAGATGACGACCGGCATGTCGGCGCCGCCGATCGGAATGATGATCAGGATGCCGAGCGCCAGTGACAGCGCGACGATCAGCCAGAAATCAAGTGGCGATTGCGAGACGAAGAAGCCGTAGATGAAGAAGACCAGCGCGAGCGCCAGGATGAGATTGATAACATGGCGGGCGGGCAGGATGATCGGCCTGCCGCTCATGCGGCCGGATAGCTTGAGAAAGGCGATGACCGAGCCGGTGAAAGTGATGGCGCCGATGGCAACGCCGAGTGACATCTCGATCAGGCTCTGCGCGTGGATGTGACCTTCCGAGCCGATGTCGAAAGCCGCCGGGGCGTAGAAGGCGCCCGCCGCCACCAGCACCGCCGCCATGCCGACCAGCGAGTGGAAGGCGGCAACCAGCTCCGGCATGGATGTCATCGGCACGCGGCGCGCGATCACCGCGCCGACGCCGCCGCCAAGCGCGATGCCGCCCACGACGAGCGCCCACGACAACCCATCGGTCGGCGGATGCGCGGCGAGCGTGGTCGCGACCGCGATCGCCATGCCGATCATGCCGAACTGATTGCCGCGCCGGCTGGAATCCGGGCTCGACAGCCCGCGCAGCGCCAGGATGAAGAGGACGCCGGCGACGAGATAAAGCAGCGCGACGAGGTTGGCGCTCATGACCCCACTCCCCAGCCCGACCGCAAACGATTTGCCCCCATCGCGCTCACTTCTTTTTCTTCTGGTACATCGCCAGCATGCGCTGGGTGACCAGGAAACCACCGAAAATATTGACCGAGGCGAAGACGAGCGCGACGAAGCCGAGCGCGCGCGCCCAGAACGGGCCGTCGTCATTGGCCGCCAGGCCGACACCGACCGCGAGCAGCGCGCCGACCACGATCACCGAGGAGATGGCGTTGGTCACCGACATCAACGGCGTGTGCAACGCCGGCGTCACCGACCAGACCACGTAATAGCCAACGAACACCGCCAGCACGAAAATCGACAGCCGGAACACGAAGGGATCGACTGCGCTTGCGACTTCGGACATGGACAAGTCTCCGTCAGGCGGCGGTTTTCGGCTGGAAATTCGGGTGCACCACGGCGCCGTCGCGGGTGAGCATCGTCGCCTTGATCAGCTCGTCGTCCCAATTGACCGCGAGCTTCTTCTCGTTCTTGTCGACCATTGTTTCGAGGAACGTCAGCAGGTTCTTGGCATAGAGCGCGGAGGCCGAGGCAGCCAACCTGCCCGGCACGTTGAGATAGCCGACGATCTTGGCGGGGCCGACCTGCGCCACTTCGCCCGGCCGTGCGCCTTCGACATTGCCGCCGCGCTCGACCGCAAGATCGACGATCACCGAGCCCGGCCGCATCGATTCCACCATCTCCTTGCTGATCAGCCTTGGTGCCGGACGCCCGGGGATCAGCGCGGTGGTGATGACGATGTCCTGCTTCTTGATGTGCTCGGCGGTGAGCGTCGCTTGCTTGGCCTGATACTCTTTCGACATTTCCTTGGCGTAGCCGCCGGCCGTCTGCGCGTTCTTGAATTCCTCGTCCTCGACCGCGATGAACTTGGCGCCCAGGCTTTCCACCTGTTCTTTCGTCGCAGGACGCACGTCCGTCGCGGTCACGACGGCGCCGAGGCGGCGCGCGGTGGCGATTGCCTGCAGACCGGCGACACCGACGCCCATGATGAACACTTTCGCCGCCGGAACGGTGCCGGCTGCCGTCATCATCATCGGCAGCGCGCGGCCATATTCTTCCGCCGCGTCGATCACCGCGCGATAGCCGGCCAAGTTGGCCTGGCTCGAGAGCACGTCCATCGACTGCGCGCGCGTGATGCGCGGCATCAATTCCATGGCGAAGGCAACCAGGCCGGCATCGGCCATCTTCTTCAGTTCGGCCTCGTTGCCGTAAGGGTCCATGATGGCGAGGACCAGCGCGCCCTTCTTGTAGTCGGCAAGCTCCCCCACCGCCGGCCGGCGCACTTTCAGCACCACGTCGGCGTCCTTGGTGACGGCTTCGCCGATCGTTGCGCCGGCGGCTTCGAAATCGGCGTCGGGAATGCCGGAGGCAATGCCGGCGCCACGTGCGACCGCAACCTCGGCGCCGAACGAGATCAGTTTCTTGACGGTTTCCGGGGTGGCGGCGACGCGCGGCTCGTTGGCGTCCGATTCACGCGCTACGGCAATACGCATTCGCGCCTCTCAGGAGTCCGGCGTAACTTTCAGGCGAGGCCGGTGTAGACGAAGGTCAGGAAGCAAAGCACAAAAGCGACGTAGCTCGGCGTCTTGGAACCGCCGAAGGCCGACACCGTCGCACCAATCACGCCGACGACGAAAGCAAAGAATGCCAGGAGCCAATGGCCATGGACGCCGCCGATGGTCAAGCCGAACAAGATATTGATCACCTCGATGATGCCGACAAAGGTGAAAAACACGAAGCGCTCATAGCTGGCCTCGTGCGTGGGATAGTCGTTGCCGTCAGCGGTGGCGTATTCGACGGTGCCGTGTTCGGCCATACGAAAGTCTCCGGAAAAACTGGTCAGGCGGGCCGCCGAAGAGGTAGCGCAATTGTCTGCCAAGGGCAACGGCGGAGCGCATTCCGTCCGCTCCGGCGAAAGCGGAAATCTAGCCCTCTTGGGCGCATACAATTTTGTTTGTGGATTCCGGGCCTCAGCCTTCGCCGGGGCGAGCGGACGCCGGGCGCGACTATGCAGCCGGGGACGGCTCCAACCCGGCGACCGCCAGCGCGGCCGCCTGCCGCGCGGCCACCTCCGCGGCCGAGAAATTCTCGATCGCCGCGTTGAACAACTCGTAGAAATTCAGCTCGGCGGCGAGATGCAAAAAGACGGCGCCAAGGCCGACGGCGGCGCGGTCCATGAAGACAAATTCGCGCGGCACCGTGACCGGCCCAAGTTCCTTGAGCGCGCGGTGGACGCGGAAGGCTTCCTTGCGGCCGTAATCGCCGGGCTTTACCCCGTCGGCAATGGTGCGCATGCGGTCGTCGAGCAGCGGGCCGTAAATGAAGCGCGCCCAGATGTTGAGAACGTCGATGATCTCGCGGTTGAGCCGCTTGAACCCCCAGGTCTCATAGGCATGCACCACGAGCGCGTCGTCGCCGGTGAGCAGGCCGCGATAAAGATCGACCACGCCGCCGACAAAACTTTTCGGGAAAATGCGGATGCAGCCGTAGTCGAGCAGGTTGATGCCGGCCGGCTCGCCCTCCCCGTTGTTGAAGACCGAATAGTTGCCGAGATGCGGATCGCCATGGATGACGCCAAAGCGCGAGAACGGCAGCCACCAGGCGGTGAACATCGCTTTGGCGAGCCGGTTGCGGATCTCGAGTGCGTCGTCCTTGTGCGAGAGCATCTTGGAGCCGTCGAGCCAGTCGAGCGTAAGCAAACGGCCGGTGGATAGCTCCGGCCGGACTTTCGGCACGCGGATGGCGTCCTGCCCGGCGAGCATCGCGCGATAAAGATTGACGTGCTTGGCCTCGCGCACGTAATCGAGCTCCTCGCGCAGGCGGTCGGCGATCTCGACCGCGATTTCGGTGGTGTCGATCGCCGGATCGAAACGCTTTCGGATCGAGAACAGCAATTGCAGCTGGCTCAAGTCCGCTTCGACCGCCGACTGCATGTCGGGATACTGCAGCTTGCAGGCCAATTCCGACCCGTCGAGGGCGCGCGCCTTGTGCACCTGGCCGAGGGAAGCGGCCGCTGCCGGGTGGTGCTCGAAGCTTGCGAACTTCTTTTCCCAGCCCGCGCCCAGCTCCGCCTGCATGCGGCGCTTGACGAAGGCCCAGCCCATGGGCGGCGCCTGGCTTTGCAGCTTGATCAGCTCGTTGGCGTATTCCGGCGGCAGCGCGTCGGGGATGGTGGCGAGCAGTTGCGCCACCTTCATGATCGGCCCTTTCAGGCCGCCAAGCGCTGCGGCGAGCGCGAGCGCATTGCCGCCGCGATCCTGCGCGCGGCCGAGCGCGCGCGAGGTCGCCATGCGCGCCGCCACGCCGCCGACCCGTGTGCCAACATTGGCGTAGCGGCGGGCGCGGGCGGAGAAGCGGTTTTTTTCGGAGTCGGTGGGGGGCATTTTTGGGCTCACCGGCGCTATCTAATGCCGGACCGTATGAAAGATAAGACGTGGCCGTCCCCTAGCCCAGCGTCTCCAACTCCTCGATCAGAGTAGCGATCACCCTCAAGCCCCCGTCCCAGAACTTGGGATCGCGCGCATCGAGCCCGAATGGCGCCAGCAACTCGGAGTGGTGCTTGGTGCCGCCGGCGGACAGCATTTCAAGGTAACGCTCGGCAAAGCCCGAGGCCGACTGCTCGTAAACCGCATAGAGCGAGTTCACCAGGCAGTCCCCGAACGCATAAGCGTAGACGTAGAACGGCGAATGGACGAAGTGCGGGATGTAGGCCCAGAACGTCTCATAGCCCGGCTTCAGTTCGATCGCGGGGCCTAAACTTTCCGCCTGCACCGACATCCACAGGTCGCAGATCTGGTCGGCGGTGAGCTCGCCGTTGCGGCGCTCCAGGTGCACCTTGCGCTCGAAGGTGTAGAACGCGATCTGCCGCACAACCGTGTTGATCATGTCCTCGACCTTGGCGGCGAGCATGGCCTTGCGCTGCTTCTTGTCCTTAGTGTTGGCGAGCAGCTTGCGGAAGGTGAGCATCTCGCCGAACACGCTCGCGGTTTCGGCCAGCGTCAGCGGCGTCGGCGCCATCAGCGGTCCGTTGGGCGCGGCCAGCACCTGGTGCACGCCGTGACCGAGTTCGTGCGCCAGCACCATGACGTCGCGCGGCTTGCCCATGTAGTTGAGCATCACGTAAGGGTGCGCCGACGGCACCGTCGGATGCGAAAAGGCGCCCGGCTGTTTGCCCGGACGTACAGGTGCGTCTATCCAGCGCTTCTCGAAGAACTGGTCGGCGACCTCCGCCATCCTCGGCGAGAAAGCGCCGTAGGCCGTGAGCACGGTCGCGCGCGCGTCGGCCCAGGAGATCGTGCGCTGCGCAACCTTCGGCAGCGGCGCGTTGCGGTCCCAGTGCGGCAGCCGCTTCTTGCCGAACCATTTCGCTTTCAATGCATAGTAGCGGTGCGACAATTTCGGATAGGCCGCGCGCACGGCCGCTACCATCGCCTCGACCACTTCGCGCTCGACGCGGTTGGCCAAATGACGCGCGTCGGCAACGTCTTCGAAGCCACGCCAGCGATCGGAAATTTCCTTGTCCTTGGCGAGCGTGTTGGTGATGAGCGCGAACGGGCGCAGGTTGTCCTTGAAAGTCTTGGCGAGCGCTTCCGCCGCCGCTTTACGCTTTTTGCCGTCGGCATCGACCATCAGATTGAGCGCCGGCTCGATCGACACCTTCTTGCCGCCAATGATGAAGCGCAGCGAGGCGATCGTTTCATCGAACTGCCTGTTCCAGGCGCCATGCCCGGTTACCGATTTTTCGTGGAAAAGCTGCTCGACGCGGTCCTCGAGCTGGAACGGCTTTTCCATGCGCACGTCTTCGATCCACGGCCGGTAGTGCCCGAGCGCGGGATCGTGCATCGCCGCGTCCAGGACTGCGTCGTCGACGCGGTTGAGCTCGAGGGTAAAGAACAGCAGATGAATCGAGGACGTGGTGATGCGTTCCTGAACGTCGCCATAGAACTTGGCGCGTTTCGGATCGGTGTTGTCGCCGGCGTAGACGAGCGAGGCATAGGAAATGAGCCGGCCAAGTTTGTCTTCCAGCGCCTCGTAGCGCCGGACCGCCTCGGCAAGCTGCGCCCCGCCCCCCGCTGCCATCTCGGCCAGGCGGCCCTTGAAGTCCTGCTCGAACGCGGCGCATTCGGCATCGCCTTCCGTCAGGTCACGCTCGACTTCCGGGCTGTCCAGGCCGGGATAAAGGTCGGTCAGATTCCATTCCGGCAGCACGCCGAGCCCGGCGGATTTCTTGCGTTTCGGGCGGGCAGCGCTTTTGGCCATGGCAGGTCGGTCCTTGTCGTTGGAGGCAACGGAGGCAGGTTAAGAGATCATTTATGTCGCCGCTCATGGCGATGCGATGGCGTGCCGCGATTTTCTCACAAGCAGCGGCGGCAGGAAAACGCCTCTACGTGCGGCCGTTGTTTCGGCGGCAGGTTTAACAGCCCATTAAGCGGCGGCGGTCACATTGCCCCAATTCGGTACAAGGTGCGAGAGGGGGCGAAAGGTCCATGTCAGAAACCGTGCTCATCGTCGACGACGATCCCGTACAGCGGCGGCTTCTCGAAGCCATGGTTGCCCGCTTCGGCTACCACTCGCTCACCGCCGAGGGCGGTGACGCGGCGGCGGCCCTGCTGACCGGGCCCAACGCGGCCTCCATCGACTGCGTAGTGCTCGACCTCGTCATGCCGGATCTCGATGGCCTCGGTGTGCTGGCACGCATGCGCGAAGCCGGTCTCGACACGCCGGTGATCGTGCAGACCGCGCATGGCGGCATTGACAATGTGGTGTCGGCGATGCGCGCGGGCGCAGCCGACTTCGTCGTCAAGCCCGCGGGCGCCGAGCGCCTGCAGGTCTCGCTGCAAAACGCGATCGCCGCGCGCGCGCTGGCAAGCGAGGTAAAGAAGCTCAAACGTGCGCGTGAAGGCATGCTCACGCTGGCCGACGTCGTCACGCGCTCG
Source organism: uncultured Alphaproteobacteria bacterium (assembly GCA_963840065.1). Lineage (GTDB taxonomy): Bacteria > Pseudomonadota > Alphaproteobacteria > Rhizobiales > Xanthobacteraceae > Pseudolabrys. The sequence continues at coordinate 54,615 of CAWIXF010000008.1, forward strand.
CCCGCCATGCAGCCGGTCTTACGCGCCGCGGAAAAAGCCGCCGCCTCCGCCATCCCGGTCCTGATCGAAGGCGAGTCGGGCACCGGCAAGGAATTGCTCGCGCGTGCGGTCCACGGGAGCGGCGCGCGGCGCGCCAAGCCGTTCGTCGCCGTCAACTGCGGCGCGCTGCCGGAGAACCTGGTCGAATCGATTCTGTTCGGGCACGAGCGCGGCGCTTTCACCGGCGCAACCGAGAAGCACACCGGTAAATTCGTCGAAGCCGACGGCGGTACGCTCTTTCTCGACGAGATCGGCGAATTGCCTCTGGCGGCGCAGGTGAAGCTGTTGCGCGCATTGCAGGAAGGCGAAGTGGAGCCGGTCGGCGGCCGCAAGGCCGTGAAGGTCGACGTGCGCATTGTTTCCGCCACCAACCGTGACCTGATCGCCGACGTGAAAGCCGGGCGCTTTCGCGAGGACCTGTTCTATCGCCTGCATGTGTTTCCGGTTTCGGTGCCACCGTTGCGCAGGCGGCCGGAGGATATCGGCGTGCTGGCACGATACTTCCTCACGCGGATCGCAGCCGAGGAAGGCAAGCGCCCGCGCAGCTTTTCCGGAGAGGCGCTCACGCGGCTTGCGGCTCATCCCTGGCCGGGCAATGTGCGCCAGCTCGAAAATGCCATCTTCCGCGCGGTGGTGCTTGCCGACGGGGACGAGATCGGCGTGCGCGAGTTCCCGCATTTGACCGCCCCGGTGGCAGGCGAAATGGGCGAGACGATCATCGAACATGCGCCCGCCATGGCCGCGGCATTGCCCGATGAGTACGAAGCGTTCCACGGTAACGAATTAACCATGCCGTCCTTGCGGCTTACCGACGGAAAAGGTGAAGCCCGCCCGCTCGACGAGATCGAACGTGAGGTGATCCGTTTTGCCATCTCGCATTACCGTGGGCAGATGTCGGAAGTGGCACGGCGCCTGCGCATCGGTCGCTCGACGCTTTACCGCAAGCTCGAAAGCCTCGGCCTCGACGATGATGCCAGCGGTGTTAACGAAAACACCGGCGCGGAATAGCTTGCGCCTTAACCATTCGCGCAGCGCATTAGCCGTGATGAGAAGTAAACGGTAAACGACGCCGATTCATCGGTGCGCGCGCGCCGCCAAGCGCATAATACATAAGCCATTCGGAAGCCTTGCACGGCGCGTTGTCAACGCGCGCATGTAGCGATGCGCGTTGCGTTTGGAGTTGAATGATATGAGCAAGAATAAGGCCGGCCGGTTGTTCGCGGGCGCGCTGCTGGCAGTTGTTGTCGCGGCGCCGATCGATGCGACCGCGCAAGAGCAGGTCGTCGTTCCGATCCCGCAATCGTTCAACGACAAACCGGCTGACAAGAGCAACGATACAGCCGCTCCGGCGCCAACTGTCATCGCGCCAATCCCAAACGTTGCTGTCGAGCCGCCGCCACCGGTGAACGGGCAAAGCGCCGCGCGAAATTCGACACCGGCGCTGAAAGTCTCAAGCAAAGAGGTCGCGCCGGCACCGAAGTCTGCAAGCACGAAGCCATTGCCCGCAGATAAAAAGACCGAACGCAAAGAGACGGCCGCCGTGTCGGAAGCACCGGCAAAGAGCAGATCTGCGACGAAAACTGCGACCAATACCGCAAGCGATGTGCCGCTGCCGGCGAAACCGCCGGCGCATGCAGCAGCGCCGAGTGCCGCTGCCGGCGTGCCGATGCCGCCGATGAATGAGAAGCGCACGGCGCGCAACGCCGAGGTGCCGATGCCGCGGTCCGCACCGGACTTTGCGAATGCGCCGAAGGCCGCATCGGCCGAGCCGGCAAACAAGTCCGAAGGGGCCGCGCAAAAGTCGGATACCCAGGCCGGCACCGAGAAAACCGCCACAATCGATCCGGCGCTCAGCGAAGCCGACGCACAGGTCGCCGCCAAGCTGCAAGAGCTGATTACCGGCAAACACTTTGGGCGCGCCGTCTCAAGGACGGCGGATCGCAAGGCGATCGAAACCTTCTACAGCGCCCGCGGTTACGCGCCGTTGTGGACGCATGATGGCGACCTTACTGCTCGCGCCAAGACCGCAATCGCGCGGCTCGACGATGCCGCTGCCGATGGGCTCGATCCGGCCAGCTATCGCGTACCCGATTTTCCTGCCGGCAAGCCGGAAACCTTGGCCGCGAGCGACCTCGCGCTCACCGGCTCGCTGCTCACTTTTGCGCGCCATCTGTCGGACGGACGCATCACGCCGTCCCGAGTTCTACGGGCAGGTCGACTACGGCGACCACACACCGGCGCCGGCCGATATTCTCAAGACAGTCGCGCAAGCGAACGATGTCGATGCGGCGATCGAAAGCTTCAACCCGCCCGACCGTGACTTCCGCGCGCTCAAGAGCAAGCTCGCCGAGCTGCGCGCGCACAAGAGCGACAGCCACATTCAAATCCCCGGCGGCGGCGGCATCCTTCCCGGCAAGGACGACGACCGCGTACCTCTGTTGCGCGCGCGCATGGGATTGAAGGGCAGGTCCACGACCTACGACAAGACGCTGGTGCGCGCCGTGCAGAAACTGCAGGCCGAACACGGCATCAATCCGAGCGGCATTGTCGGCCCGAAGACGCTCGGCATGCTCAACGGGTCGGCAACGGGCGCATCAAGCGACGTCGTCGACCGCATCGTGATCAATATGGAGCGCTGGCGCTGGATGCCACGCGAACTCGGCACGACTTACGTGATGGTCAACATTCCCGACTACACGCTCAAGCTCATGCACCGCAATCGCGTGGTGTGGCGGACCAAAATCGTCGCCGGCAAACCGGCGACGCCGACGCCGCTTGCCAGCGCCACCATGGACAGCGTGATCGTCAATCCGTCCTGGCACGTGCCGCAGTCGATCATTCAGAACGAACTGCTGCCGCGCTACGAGAGCGACCCCTATATCTTCGAGCGCATGGGGCTGGAGGTGAAACGTGGCAGCAACGGCAACATCATGGTTGTTCAGCCGCCCGGTGCCGCCAACGCGCTCGGCCAGATCAAGTTCAATTTCCCGAACAGGTTCCAGGTCTATCTGCACGACACCCCGCAGAAGCGCCTGTTCAAGTCCAGCAAGCGCGCCTTCAGCCACGGTTGCATGCGGGTGGAAAACCCGACCAAGTTCGGCGAGCTGATCTTGCACTATGCCCTGAAACGCAAAAGCCCCGACGCGCGCGAGATCCAGGCGATGTTCGGTGACGACGAACGCGTCTTCAGGCTCGCCAACCAGCCGCGCGTCCACCTCACCTACCAGACCGCCTTTGTCGATAGCGCCGGCAAGTTGCAACTGCGCGACGACGTCTACGGCCTGGATGGCCGCACCGACGACATCCTGCACGGCCGCCCGCCGCGCATGGCGGCCGCGGCACCGCCGCCCGCGCCCAGGCGCCACCTGCGCATCGGGACGAGTAACAATGACCTGTTGCGGCGTGTCGAGCGACAGGAGGCCTACAATCCCCCCGATTTCAACCCGCTACGCATCTTCGACGAAATTTTCCGCTAAGGCGCAGCCCGCCCGACAAGATTAACGGCCGGGGCACGGGCCCCGGCCGTTACTGTTTCAAATGGGCACAAATCTGCGTAAAATCCCGGTGTTGCAGCGACAAATGGCCTCATTTTCGGCTATGTTGGACGGGAAGGTTACCTGTTGCGGGGGACGGCCGCTAAGGGCGCGTTAACCGAACACGGTGGAGACTGCAGGCCGTCGTCGGGGCGGCCACTGGGGCGAAGCGGCGACGGTGGGACGGCGATTTTCACGGAATCAAGCAGTGCTGGTTGACCGCACGCGCGAGTTCAATCTCGTCACGGCTTTGGCGCGGGGTAGCGCCAGAGCGGGCATGGCCGGCCTGATCCTGCTCGGCGCCAGCAACTCGCTGCAAAACGCCATTGCCGAAGGCGATACCCGCACCCTCTCCTTCCATCACGCCCATACCGGCGAAAACATCACCATCACCTTCAAGCACAACGGCCGCTACGACGAGGCCGCGTTGAAGAAGCTCGATTGGTTCATGCGCGATTGGCGCAAGCAAAAAGAAACGAAGATGGACCCCCATCTGTTCGACCTGTTGTGGGAGGTCTATCGCGAGGTCGGCGCCACCCAGCCGATCGACATCATCTGCGGTTATCGCGCGCCGGGAACAAACGCGATGCTACGCCGGCGCTCAAGCGGCGTTGCGCGGTTCAGCCAGCACATCAACGGCAAAGCGATCGACTTCTTCATTCCCGGCGTGCCGCTCGCCGAGATCCGCGCGATCGGCTTGCGACTGCAACGCGGCGGCGTCGGCTTCTATCCCACATCCGGTTCGCCCTTCGTGCACATGGACACCGCCAGCATCCGCCACTGGCCGAGCATTCCGCGCCAGCAACTGGTCAAGATTTTTCCCGACGGGCGCACGGTGCATATTCCCGCCGACGGCAAGCCGTTGCGCAACTACGCGCTCGCCCTGGCAGATGTCGAGCAGCGCGGCCATGCGCCGAATGAGCGCTCGCTGGAAGCCGCACGCCAGGCCGGCGCGATTTCGGACAGCGAAGAGCAACAAGCGCTGGCGATGAACATACGCCAGACCAAGCCGACGCTGCTCGCCCGCCTGTTCGGCTTCGGCCGCAAGCGCGTCAACAATGAGAATGTCGAGACACAGACGCCGGCCGCAGTTCCCAAGCAGGCACGCGCACCGCTGGTCGTAGCAAGCGTGTTGCCCAAGCCGAAGCCGGTTGCCACCTCTGCCTTCTTACGGACAGCCCAATTGCCGCCGGCAGCCCAAGTGCCGATGCCGACCGCGCGTCCGGCGGCGCCGATCGTGGTGGCGGCCGCCACGCCGCCTTCCGCCAAGCCGGCGTTCCGCACCGAGCCGAAAGTCGCCGAACAAGCGTTCACTACCGCCTCAGTGGCGAGCGCGCCGGTGAAGCGCAATATCTGGGGCGATCCGATCATTGCGACGGGCGCCGGCAACGCGCAGTCGCCGTTTGAGCTTGCTTCCGTCGCAACCGGCGGCAAGGTGCTCTCTTACGCGGGCGAGTCAGCGCCTGCACCTGTTGCGCACGTGCGCCCGATGGGTCGCAGCGTGCCGCGGCTGCCGCGGGAAGCGACCGTGCTGCCGAGCAGTTCCAACACCACGGTCGCGGTCAAGCCGCCGGGCATGAGCATCGGCGGGCGGCGCACCGACAGCCCCTGGCTGCGCGCGGCCATGCTGACGCCGAACGTCACGGAGTTCCTGACCGCGAGCCGCCTGAGCAAAATCGATCCGACCTGGCTCACCGCGCTGATGGAGAAGCCACGGCACGCGCTGGTGGCGACGTTCTCTGCCGACCCGTCCTTCGGCATGGTCACCGACCAGTTCTCGGGCCACGCCGTCGTCTTCCTCGCCACCTCCACCTTTACGACGCAGACGACAGCGTCGTTACGGTAAGCGCGTTCGCGCTACCGGCTTCCCTGCCTACGATACCGCGCCTGCTTTTTCGCCTTAGCGAACGGGCCGACCTGTCAGTTTTGGCCTATCGAATGCATTTTGGTGACCAACTGCTTTAGCGGCGCCGAATCAATTCTACTGGGTCCATGGTAGGGATCGGCCATCCAGAAAATCAGGATCGCGGTGGCTCCTGTTCCGAAATAGAAGAGAGCCACAAACAGCCGGTTCAGCGGATTTCGCTCGAACACGCCGAAAAGGAAGGCCAGGAATCCAAACGATATGAAAAAGAAAATCCAGAATGGAATTTCCACATTGCTTGTCAACATCCAGACGCGTTTTTTGCCTCGGAGTCCGATAAGCTGACTGCAGCTCTTCTCGAGCTCGCTCCGCAGCCAGATCGTGCCAGCACTTTTACTGAGGTCATCTGTTGCCGCGAGCTTGCAAATCTCTAGCAGCAATTTATTGGTTTTTTCGGCGGCTTGGTCCGCTGTCTGAGGTTCGTCCAAATTTTCGGCCAATATACGCGTGTAGCCTAAAAGTTTTGATCGAATTTCTCGAGAATTGGAAAATTCAGGCCCATCCGACGACAAAACATACATTGTGCCGATGAGCCTTGCTTCGTTCAGCAAATCAGTCTTTGCCTCCACGTAATGCGTATGGCTGCTACTGAAGATCAATCCCACCGCAATCGCAAAAACGGCCGACAGGCGTAAGCCGGCAAGTCCGGCCAATTCTTTCAAATCGTGATTTTTGAAATGCGAGAAAAACAGGCTCCCCAGCATTTGCAAAACCATGCCGAATACGATGCCGGCCGCTCCGGCCAGAAAAACATAAAATGCAATTGTTGCCATTCGAAATTTCCGACGATCAGTCCGTATCGTGACAGCGGAGTCGAGAGTCTATTTTTCAGGCCACCTAAAACCATACGACACCGGCGTGCCCACGTTCAACGGGCCGACCAGCGCCTCGTTCAGAGCTAAGGTGGGCCGACAGCCCTTGTGCCGTCCCCGTCAATTTCGACCGAAACGAGTAGCGCACGCCCTACTGCAGCATTCCCAGCGCGTGCATGTAGGTCTCGAGCACTTCCTGCTGCTCGCGGCGCTCGTCGGTGTCGAGCTTGCGCAAACGGACGATGGAGCGCAACGCCTTGATGTCGAAGCCGTTGCCCTTGGCCTCGGCATAGACGTCGCGGATGTCGTCGGAGGTCGCCTTCTTTTCTTCCTCGAGCCGTTCGATACGCTCGATAATGGCTTTGAGCTGATCCTTGGCGAAGCGGGTAGCGGGTTTTTCTTCGTTGGCCGCGGCGGTGGCAGGCATCGCATACTCCTCATGAACGTCGGGCGGGCTCTCGCCACTGTCATACGGAGAATTCGGACGCGAAGGCCCGCGCGTCAACGCGAAGCCCCCGACATTCACACCTGTTCACAAAACTAATGCTGCGGTCTGGACTTTTCGAAAGCCGCCTTTTGGCCCGCGGAGGCTTCTTTCTGGTGTTTCTTGCGCCATTCGTCATACGGCTCGCCATAGACGATGGCGCGGCTTTCGTCCTTGGTCATCGGCACGCCGATGTCGTCGGCGGCGTCCTTCATCCAATTCGACAGGCAGTTGCGGCAAAAGCCGGCGAGATTCATCATGTCGATGTTCTGCACGTCGGTGCGCAAGCGCAGGTGATCGACCAGGCGCCGGTAGACGGCGGCTTCGAGCTCGGTGCGGGTCTTGGGATCCATGGCGTCAAGTCCTATGGGCAGTATCTTCTAAAGATAGTCACCGGAACCGGGCATTGCCACCGACAAAAGAACCCGCCACGTCCCTCGGGACGCGGCGGGTTTTCGTTACGAACGACCGCTCAGCCGAGCGCCTGCTTGACGCGCTCCGGCGTCATCGGCAAATGGCGCAGCCGCTTGCCGGTGAGGTTGGCGACGGCGTTGGCGATCGCCGGCGCGATTACGGGGACGCCGGCCTCGCCGATCCCGGTCGGCTCGTGGCTGTTGGAGATCACCTTGACGTCCATCGGCGGCACGTCCGACTGACGCAGCACCTGATAGGAGTCGAAATTGCGCTCCTGTACGACGCCGTCCTTGATGTGGATCTGCTCGCGCAGCGCAGCGCCAAGCCCGAAGGTCATGGCGCTACGCATCTGCGCCACGACGTTCTTCGGCTGCACCGCCAGACCGGCGTCGACCGCGGCCCACACATGGTGGACCTTGATCGCGCCGCTCTTGTCGTCGATCGAGATTTCCACGACCGCGGCAGTATGGCTTTGCAAGGCATCGGAATAAGCAAGCCCGATGGCCCGTTCGTCGGGCCGCTTGTCAAACCACTTCGCCATGTCGGCGACGGTCTTGACCACCGCGGCTGCACGCGGCTGGTTCTTGAGCAGGGACAACCGATAAACCATCGGGTCCATGGTCTTGTTGGCCGCCAGTTCGTCGATCAGCGTTTCGATCGCGAACTTGGTGTAGCCGGCGGCGATGCCGCGCCAGGCGCCGACGTCGACGCCGCGGGCGGCCCGCACCCACTCCACCCGATGATGGTCGACGGCATAGCTCATCTCCCCGCCACCGCCGGAAACCAAGTCGTGCATCCCGATCTGCTTGAAGACCGGCGGCGGCAGGACGCGGCCGAGGTAGGTCTCGTTGACGATGCGGTGACGCCAGCCGACGATCTCGCCCTTGGCATCGAGGCCGACCTCGACCCGTTGCGCCGTCAGCGGGCGGAACTTGTCATTCATCATGTCGTCGCCGCGAGTTCCAGATCAGCTTGACCGGACGGCCATCGGCCGCCTTTGCCAGCATGGACGCGTGCAACACGTCGTCACCGTCCGAACGGCGGCCGAAGCCGCCGCCGAGGAGCTGGGTATGCACGGTGACCTTGTCGGGCTTTGTGCCGGCCCCGATCGACGCCATGATCTGCATGACCGTCGGCGCCTGATTGCCGCACCAGACCTGCACCTTGTCGCCGGTGATCCAGACGGTGGCGTTGAGCGGCTCCATGCACACATGCGAGACGTGCTCGGAGAAATAGTCGGCAGCAAGCACCCTGGCCGCGCCCTTGATGGCCGTATCGGCATCGCCTTTCTTGACCATCTCGACGCCGGTCTTCGACCAGTCGGCCGCTATCGCGCGATAGTCGTTGAGGACTTGGTCGTGCGTGTAGGATTGCGCGGGCGTCGCCTTTGACCAGGTGACCTTGAGCGCATCCTTGGCGCGCAAGGCGGCCTCGACCGTCTTGGCAAGCACGCCGACGCCGACCGGCAGCGGCACGATCTTGACGACGCCTTTGATCTTCTTGGCGGCCGAATCGTCGATGTGCTCCGGTTTCTCGTGCTGCACGTCCGGATAGCGGATCGCGCCGAACAGCATGGCCGGCAGTTGCACGTCGATGCCGTATTGTGCCGTGCCGTTGACCTTGGAGGGTACGTCGACACGACCCATGTCCTTGCCGATCAGGCGGAACTGGGAATTCGGCTTGAGATCGGCCTTGCTCACTTTGGGCAGTGGATCGGGCACTTTCGCGGTTTTGGCCAATTCGCCATAGCCAATCTTGCGCTTCGACTTGGCGTGGACGACCATGCCGGGCTCGGTGGTCAATTCGCCGACCGGCACCTTCCATGCCTTGGCCGCATTGGCGAGCAGCACCTGACGGGCCTGCGCGCCAGCCAGCCGCAGCGTCTCGTAGTAGCCGGTGACGGAAAAGCTGCCGACCGTCTGTTGCTGGCCGTGAAACTTCGGATTGCCATAAAGCTTGGCGTTGGCGGGCGCCTGCGCCACGCGCACCTTGCTCCAATCGGCATCGAAATCCTCGGCGAAAATCAGCGGCAGCGCGGTTTTCACGCCCTGACCCATCTCCGAAGCCGGATTGACGATGGTGACGGTGCCATTCGCTGCGATGTTGACCCAGCCACCGATTCCGATGCGGCTAGCCGCGTTAGCCGTGAGAATGCCGTCGGGCGCACCGAAGGTGACAGCGACGGCGGTGGCGCCGGTGCCGACGAGGAAGCCGCGACGCGAAAAGGAAAGCGCTTTAAAATGCTTGGTCATGACTTACCCCTTGATCACGCTTTCGATCGCCGCAACGATCTGGCTGTAGGTACCGCAACGGCAGATGTTGCCGTCCATGGCGGCGACGATTTCTCCGCGCGTCGGTTTCGGGTTTTCCTTGAGCAGCGCGGCCGCCTGCATGATCTGGCCGGACTGGCAGTAACCGCACTGCGGCACCTGCTCGGCGATCCAAGCCTTCTGCAAGGGATGAGACGCGTTGGGCGAAAGCCCTTCGATGGTGGTCACCTTCTTGCCGGCAACATCGGACAGCGCGGTCTGGCAGGATCGCACCGCCTTGCCGTCGACGTGAACCGTGCACGCGCCGCAGAGGCCGGCGCCGCAGCCGAATTTGGTACCGGTGAGTTTCAGGTGCTCGCGCACCACCCAGAGCAAAGGCGTATCGGGCTCGGCCTCGACAATCCTCGCTTTGCCATTGATCGTGAATTTCGTCGACATGTGTTCCTCTCCCTCGAGAGCTGGATATTATCCGCGCGCCGGATCCGCGTTTTTGTTCTTGCCTGCCGGCCGCACGTCTGCGGCGGAGGGTAACGCATCCGCGGAGCAAGAATAGACTGCCGTGGATACGAATTGGAATAGTTCGAGTGCCAACTATTGTAAGCAGAAATCCGATGGGTTTGGCAGCGGAACGTTGCGCATGATCACAAATTTGCGTCAATTTCTCACGGGTCTTTTCCGCAGTGCGGTAGCCGCAGCGCATCCGTCGACGTGCCTGCCACCGCTGCTGCCGAAAACACCGAAAGGGCGCCTGATCGTGCTGGCGGCCGGCAAGGCTGCCGGCTCCATGACCGAGCTTGCCGAGACCCATTATCTGGGCGACCCGGTATTTGCGCGCGATCGAATGAGCGGCCTCGCGGTCGCCCGCCACGGCTATGGCCGACCGACGCGGGTGGTGGAGATGATCGAAGCGGGCCATCCCGTTCCCGATGCGGCCGGCCTGAAAGCGGCCGAGCGCGCGCTCTCGTTGGCCGACTGCGCGGGCGCTGACGATCTGGTGCTGGTGCTGATGTCGGGCGGGGCCTCTGCCAACTGGATTGCGCCCGTGCACGGCGTGTCATTCGAAGACAAACAGGCGGTGACGCGCGCGCTGCTGCGCTCCGGCGCCAATATCGGCGAGATCAACTGCGTGCGCAAACACCTTTCGCGCATCAAAGGCGGACGGTTGGCGCAACGCGCCTATCCGGCCAAGGTCGTCACCCTTGCCATTTCCGATGTGCCGGGCGACGACCCCTCCGCCATCGGCTCCGGCCCGACCGTGCCCGATCCGACCACGCTTGCCGATGCGCGCACCCTCGTCGCCAAATACAAGCTCGTCGTTCCGGAGACGGTGACGCGCGCGCTCGCCGACGTCGTCAATGAATCGCCAAAGCCGGGCGATCCCGTTTTTGCGCGGACTGAATTCATGCTGGCGGCGCGGCCGGCCGACGCCTTGCGGGCCGCCGAAGCAACGGTGCGCGCGGCCGGCTACGATTGCGTCTCGTTAGGCGCCGACGTCGAGGGCGAGGCGCGCGAGGTGGCATTAGCCCACGCAGCGCTCGCGCGCGATCTGCGTGCACAAGGCAAACGCGCGGTGATCTTGTCGGGCGGCGAGTTGACGGTGACGATCGGCGGGAAAGGCCGCGGCGGCCCGAACCAAGAATATGCGCTGGCGCTGGCGATTGCGCTTGCCGGGATGGCGAACGTCGCGGCGCTTGCCGCCGACACCGATGGAACCGACGGCGGCGCGGGCTTGGCGAGCGATCCCGCCGGCGCCCTCATCGACAGCGAAACCGTGGCACGGGCCGAAGCCCGCGGCCTCGATCCTGCCGCCTTTCTTGCTGACAACGATTCCACCGCATTTTTCGAGGCTCTCGGCGACCTGCTGGCGCCCGGCCCGACCTTCACGAATGTGAACGACTTCCGGGCTATCGTCGTTGACAGGGCTTGACCGATCACGCGACAAACGCGCGACACGAAAGATTGACTCGGAATCGTGACCCGCTTGCTTCCGACCACATCGCGCTTTTCGTCGATTGTCACCGTGACCGCGGCGACGGTCTTCCTGGCGATTTCGGCGCAAACCGCCCGCGCCGATTTTCGACTCTGCAACAACACCGGCAGCCGGGTGGGCGTGGCCTTGGGCTACAAGGACGCTGAAGGCTGGACCACGGAGGGCTGGTGGAACGTGTCGCCGCGCACCTGTGAAACGCTGCTGCGCGGCGCGCTGGTTGCGCGCTATTATTACATTTACGCGGTCGATTACGACCGCGGCGGCGAATGGTCCGGACACGCTTATATGTGCTCGCGCGAAAAAGAGTTCACCATCCGCGGCACCGACAACTGCCTCGCGCGCGGCTTCGACCGCACCGGCTTTTTCGAGGTCGACACCAGCGAACAACGCTCCTGGACGGTGCAACTAACCGACACCGCAGAACAGAAATCGTCGACAAAAACGCCACGGCAAGCGCCAACGCGCTCCCGCCCCGCTCTGAAAGCACCCCAAACACCGAACGGCAAGAAAGCCGACAAGCCATGAGACGGCTGCGCCGCACCAAAATTGTCGCCACGCTCGGACCGGCTTCGTCCGACGCCGGCACCATTTCCCAGTTGTTCGATGCCGGCGTCGACGTCTTCCGCATCAACATGAGCCACACCAGCCAGCAGCGCATGCGCGAGCTGGTGGCGATGATCCGCAAGATCGAACACGACAGGGGCCGGCCCATCGGGGTGTTGGTCGACTTGCAAGGACCGAAGTTGCGGCTCGGCACCTTCAGTGGCGGCGCGGCAACCGTGGCGAACGGTGCACCCTTCACGCTCGATTCCGACCCGGCGCCGGGCGACGCGACGCGCGCCTATCTGCCGCATCCGGAAATCTTCACGGCGGTCGAGCCCGGCCACATGCTGCTGATCGACGACGGCAAGGTGCAGCTTGTCATCACCGAAGCCGGGCCGAAACGCATCGTTACGCGCGTCGAGGTCGGCGGCAAACTGTCGGATCGCAAAGGCGTCAGCCTGCCGGATACGACGGTGCCGTTCTCCGCGCTCACCCAGAAGGACGTTTCCGATCTGGAAGCGGCGCTTGCTACCGGTATCGACTGGATCGCGCTCTCCTTCATCCAGCGGCCGGAAGACATCGCCGAGGCCAAGAAGCTCACGCGCGGACGCGCCGCGCTGATGGCCAAGATCGAAAAGCCGCAGGCGGTCGCTCGCCTGTCCGAAATCATCGATATCGCCGACGCGCTGATGGTGGCGCGCGGCGATCTCGGCGTGGAAATGCCGCTGGAGAAAGTACCCGGCGTGCAGAAGCAAATGACGCGGCTTGGCCGCGCCACCGGCAAGCCGGTGGTGGTGGCGACCCAAATGCTGGAATCGATGATCAGTTCGCCGGTGCCGACGCGCGCGGAAGTTTCCGACGTCGCCACCGCCATCTTCGAAGGCGCCGATGCGGTGATGCTGTCGGCAGAGTCCGCCGCCGGCAAATATCCTCTGGAAGCGGTGGCGACCATGAACCGCATTGCCGAGGAAGTGGAAAGCGAAGAGGTCTACCGCAGCATCATCGACGCGCAGCGCTCACCGCCGGAGGCAACCGGCGCCGACGCCATCGCCGACGCCGCCCGCGAGATCGCCGAAACGCTCGATATGGCGGCTATCATCTGCTGGACCTCGTCCGGCTCGACGGCGCTGCGCGTGGCGCGCGAGCGGCCGCGCCCGCCGATCGTGGCCCTGTCGCCCAATATCGCGACCGGACGGCGCCTCGCGGTCGTCTGGGGCGTGCATTGCGTGGTGACGGAGGACGCGCGCGACCAGGACGACATGGTCGACCGTGCCTGCCGCATTGCCTTCAAGGAAGGTTTTTCCAGGGGCGGCCAGCGCGTGATCGTTGTCGCCGGCGTGCCCTTCGGTACGCCCGGCGCGACCAACATGCTGCGCATTACCTATGTCGGCGCACAGGACGTGGGCGACTAGATCGCGACAAAGTGCGGAGGCGCCATGCGGCTCGTTCCGATCACCCTCTACGGCTGCTTGGCATTGGCCGCCGCCACGGCAAGCGCGACCGCGCAGAATGCTAACGTGCCGCGACTGCACACCAACGAAGCCTATATCGACGGCGTCACAGCCAAGTCCGTATTGGCCGTCGACGATCCCATCGCGGTCTTTGCCTATGTGCTCGACAGCTTGCCGGCGCGAGTCAAGGTGTATCCGACCGAGAACCACTACTACTTCTGGTTTATTCACGGCGGCGTGCGCTACGCCGGAAATATCAAGATCGATGCCCGTCTGCGCGACCAGGGCAAGGTGCGATTTTCCTATTACACCGATCAGCCGGACTGGCTCGCCGATGGGCAAGATCGCGAATTGATCTTAAGTGCCGCGCAGGGCGTGACGGTCGAAAAGGTCGAACCGCTGGCTTACCGCGTGAGCTACAAGAACAAGAGCGTGGTGTTTGCCCTCAACGATCTTTCGAAGGTTCGCCCGCCGCCGCAGGCGCTCTCTCCGGACGAGCAATTCATCGGCCCGGTGTTCGATGAGTCGGGCCTACGCTTCTTTCTGCTGTTCAATGCAAAGCTGAAAATCTTTCTCTACGTTCTCGACGAGACGATCGCGCCCGCCGATAAATTTGTGCCGGCCAAGGTCGGCGGCGGCCGCATCCTGATCGGCAAGCGCACGGCGTTCGCCGTCTATCGGGACGACCATCGCAACCGCAAGATCCTGATCGGCGTCAACGACGCCAATGTCACAGCGAACAACGACTTCGACGGTCCGTTCGATCAGATGCCCGATAATTTCATTGCCGGCGATTCCTTGCGCCACGCGATCTTGGCGGTCGCACCCGATTTCAAGGGCAGCATTGATCGCTACGGCGCACTGTCCGACAGTGCGCGCATCGTTATTGCGCCTTACATGCGGTACCGCCGGCCGGCCGATCTGGCGATCTTCCACGCCTGCGCGATCAGCAGGCGCGTGCCGCTTGCTTCATATTATCGTTGCTTCGCGCTGCCGCTCGAAGGCGACCACGGCCCCAAAGCACAGCCGCTCGCATTAAGCCGCGAAAAGTAAGGAACTCAGGTTAGCGTTGGCAGTAGCGCCAATGAACCGCCGACTACCACCAAACCCACCAGCAATCCCGTATCGTGCGGGAACGGCCACGATGGACAAGGCCGCACCTGCGACGGCGGCGCCGGCGCCGACGGCGCCTCCAATATTGCGCCTGTTGAAGGGGCGTGGCGCTTTTTATTGCCGAGGTGAGAGCCGATCCATTCACACTGGCAGCCTTCAGCGACGGCATACTGAACAAGCCGAAAATCAGAGCCATCAGCGTCGCAAGAATGATTTTTTTCATCGAGTTCTGCCCTCGGATGTTGCTGTGGTCTTAGGCCACCTAATGACTGAAGCTTACTCGAAACCCGTGACAAACAATAGTCGCGGTGGAAGGGGATATTCGGCCTGCGACATAATATCGCCCCCTAAGCCCCTCTCCCGGCAGCGAAAATCGTCCCTTTTTAGTCGTTTTCGTCCTGAGCCCGGGCGCGCGCCTCGTAATAGATCTTGATAAATGGCGATAACAGCCTGTGGAGAACATTCTTGCTCACCAGCGTGTCATGAATGGCCAGATATTCGATGCCCGTATAGACGAAGCAGTTCATGGCATCCTGGGGTGTCTCGACGATGGGTTCGCCCTTGATGTTAAAGGACGTATTCACCAGGACCGGAACGCCGGTGAGCTTCTCGAATTCCGTGAGCAGCTCGTGCATGCGCGGGTTCTGTTCCTGCCGCACCGTTTGCACGCGGGCGGTGCCGTCGACGTGAACGATGGCCGGGATGCGCTCTCTCCATTCCGGCCGCACCTGCTTCGCACGCAACATGAAGGGCGATTCATCCTCGCCGACGAAGATGTCCTTGGCCTTTTCATAAGGCACGATCGGCGCGAAGGGCCGGAAGGCCTGCCGAAACTTCACCCGCCTGTTCAGCTTGTCTTTCATCTCGGGCCTGCGCGGGTCGCCGAGAATGCTGCGATTGCCGAGCGCGCGCGGCCCAAATTCCGAGCGGCCCTGAAACCAGCCGAACACGTTGCCCTCTGACAATAACTTTGCGGATTCGCGGCAGATGCTGTCGCCCGAGCCGTTGAAGGTCTTGCGGTTGAGCAGCAGCGGGTTGCCCGCTTTACCCACCGCGTCGTCATCGTAGTCGATGCCGAGCGTGGCCTGTTTCATCACAAAGCTGCGCGACTTCTTCTGCACGGCGATGTGGCCGTAAAGGGCGCAACCGATGGCGATGCCGTTGTCGCCGGCGGCGGGTTGAATCCAGACATTGTCGAAGCCCGCTTCGCGCACGATCCGCCCGTTGGCGACGCAGTTCAATCCGACACCACCGGCGATGCAGAGGTTCTTGGCACCAGTCGTCTCGCGCAGCCAGCGCGCCCGTGTCAGCAGAACCTCCTCGGTATCGTGCTGCACCCGCCAGGCCATATCCTCCCAATGGCGCATCGACGAGCCTGCTTCCCACTTGTCGTCGCCTTCCGGCACCCAGGGCTGGTCGAAGCTTACGTCCCATGGGGGGACGACGAGTTCCCCATCCTTCAGCTCGATCAAGCGGCGGAAGCTGTCCGGTCGGCCATAAGGCGCAAGACCCATCACCTCCCCGCACTTGTTCCAATCGGCGAAGATGTAGCTCGAGACGCGGCTGTAAAGCGCGCCGAGCCCGTCCATTTGAAAGAACTCGTCGCTGAGAAAGCCGCGGCGCGGCTGCAGCCACACTTTTTTCAGCGTTTCGAGTTCGGAGCCCTTGAAGCGGTAATAGCTTTCGGACTCGCGCGCGAGCGGATTGACCCCTTCAGTCAGTTGGCCCGTTTCCTTGACGTCCGCGGCGTAACTGCCGACGCCGTCGACAATCATCACCGCACCCTCATCGAACGGACAGGCGGCAAAGGCGCTGTAGGCATGCGCCAGATGATGCGACACAGTCATCACCTTGTTCGATTTCGGCAGGAAGAGCGGGCTCTTAGTGACGGCCTCGCGTTCATGCGCGCTCATATCGCCTTCGTAGAGCAGGCGCACTTCCAAGTCTTCGACCGGCAGAACGTAACAATTGCGCACGATCAGATCGACGTCGTCGAGCACAATGCCCTCGGCGCGCAGGCAATAATCGACGGCGTCCGCGAAAAAGCCGCCCGCGTGTTTTTGGCGCGTAATGCGCTCTTTTTCGATGGCATAGACGATCTCGCCATCGCGCAGCAGACAAACGCTAACGTCGTGATCATAGGCGTTGATGCCGAGGACGTAGGTCGTATTCTTTTTCATCGGGCTCGTTGTTCTTGCGCCGAGATTCCGTCTCGGTCGACATGCCTAGACATCTTGTGCGGCCGATGCTGCATTGCTATCCGCCGATTTGCAACTTTTCATCGGCGCGGTGCGGTTTGCGGCCTCGCGACGCAGGCTCAGGCCCGGCGGCGCCCGCTGTGTTATCATTTGCGGAAAGGACCACGACCGCATAACAGGGACCGCATGAGAGCGCCAAAACGCATTGTTCCCGATCATTGCTGCGCCGTGATCATCGACGTGCAGCCGTTTTTCCTGTCGTGCCTGGGCAAACACCGCCGCGCCAGGCTCAAGACCAATATCGCCAACTTTGCCGCGCTTGCCGACTACTACGACATTCCGCTTGTGGTCACGGTTGAGCGGCCGGTCGAGGACAAAGGCCCCCTGCCCAGGGCCATCAAAAAGCGTTTGCCCGCCGGCCAACCGATCTTCGGAAAAGACTCGTTTGATCTGTGCAAGGACGAACCGATCAAGCGGCATCTGGCTGGTCTGGAAAAGACGCAAGTCATCATCGCCGGTTGCGAGACGGATGTCTGCGTTCTGCAATCATGCCTCGGCCTCCTGGAGCTCGGCTACACGGTCTTCGTCGTGGAGGAGTTGATCTTTTCTTCTGCTCGCAAAGTCGAGGCGGCGATCGCGCGCATGCGATCCGAGGGCGTCGTCTTCCTGTCGTTCAAGTCGCTTTATTACGAGCTGCTGGAGACGGTGGACGGGCCCATCCGCCAGCCGAGAGGTCGCGCGGCCCGCAAATTCCCCGAGGAGATTCCGGACACCGCTATCTAGCGGCACACGTAACTTAGGTTGAGATTGAGGGCCTTTGTGCGCGCAGCAAGCGAAAGCGAAGGTTAGATGTCGCGCCCTTCGACCTTTTCTTGCAAGGTCTTGACCACGTCGGGGATGCGCTCGAGCCTGGGATAGACCGCGAGCGCGCGGCGGAAAACTTCCAGCGCCTGCTTGTCGTCGCCGATGTCCTGCAAGATCAGTCCCAAGCCCGTTAGCGCGCCGAAATGACGCGGCTCGAGCTTGAGCACTTCGCGGATGTCGGCGAGCGAACGGCCATAGTCCTTCTTCGTGTAATAGATGGTCGCGCGCCGGTTCCAGGCTTCGATAAAGTCCGGCTTGATCTTGACGATGGCGTCGAGCAGCGTGATCGCGAGATCGAGATCCTTTTGCTCGATCGCCTTCTGCACACGCGCCATCAGAAGGTTGGCGGTATCGCTACGCGAGATCATCCACAGCGCCCAGATGCGCTGCGACACCGCCTTGGCGGTCTCGTCATCCGGCGCGGCCTTCAATGCACCGAACAGGAAATCGAGATTGTGCGCGCGGTCGTCGAGCCGCACATGCGGCAGCTTCTTGGGCGGCTCGACCCATTTGCCGTCGGGCGCTTTCTGCGCCAACGCAGGCACGGTCAACCCCGCCGCCACGAAGGCGGCGACCGCAGCAGTGAGGAATCGAATGCGCATGACTGAAGACTAATGTCTCAGCCCGATAAGACCAATATGTGGCGGCGGAATGGGCCCCTGCTAAAAGCGCAGGGCCGCGGACGCCCGGGCTTAGCCCTGGCGGGCCTTGAAGCGGCGGTTGGTCTTGTTGATCACGTAGAGGCGGCCCTTGCGGCGCACCAGCCGGTTGTTCCGGTGCCGGGTTCGCAGGGATTTCAATGAGTTACGGACTTTCATGGCGGTCTCTGGAGTTCGGTTGCGAGGTTCATAAGCACGCCTGTCCCGCCTGTCAATCAAAGTCAGCCGCGCCGAACCCGCGGACAAAGGCGAATTCATAGAAAAATCAGCGTGTTACGGCGATTCACAACACGACGCTGAGATTGCGCAGGCTTTGGTCGCATTCGAGCAGGTTGATCTGTTTGACCGCGATGACCCAGCCTCCCTCCTGCAGGACCATCTGGTAGCCGAACCAACCGGCGAGGCTGCGGATTTCCTTGTCCCAGAACTCGCTGATCAGAAAATTCGCACGCACCATGCGCACGCCTTCCCGTCCGGTCGCGAAAACCTCGACATTTGAGACGAGCCGGGAGGTCCGCGACGGCGGCGCCTGCGACCAGGCAAAATCCGAGCGCAGCCGGAAGATGCGATCCTCCAGGCGGCGGCGGTCGTCGAACATGACGGCGATCTCGCGGCGCGGATCTCCGCCATGCGGCGTGCCCGGAACCCAGTAGATCAACTCGGGCGTAAAACAGGAAAGCCACTCGTCGTATTGCAGACGGTCGAGCAGCCGCGCCTCGCGGTAAACGATTTGGACGAAAAGGTCGCGCTCGGCAGCGTCATCGACAATCAGTTCGTCGCGCTGCCAATCGGCAAAATCCTTGATCAGTGCACCGTAGCGCGCGTTGGTCACATAATAAGATGTGCGATGCGGATCGCGGAGTGTCGCGGTGTTCATGCTCACGGCTCCCGTTTGATCGAGAGCTTCGGCTCGGCCTTCATCAAGCGCTTCCACTCCTTGATGTACTCGCGCATGAACAGCTCATCGGTCGCCGGTCCGACGATCGTGCCATCAGGCATGGTCTTGATGCGATTGGGAATCCCCATCCCGCGGTTCATGTAGATCCATTCGTCCTCGATGCAGGCGAGCCCGCGCTGGATCTGCTCGAAATTGGTAACGTCATCGACTTCGCCGAAATTCGGAAAGCCTTCTTGCGTGCGCATGCGCAGCGCGTTGACGTCGTCGAGCACATCCTCACCGAGCGTGCCGTCGACGTCTTCGATGCGCGTGCCGTACCAGACCGCGTTGGTTTCCTCGAACGAGACCGGTTCGAACACCTGGATATGATTGCCGAGCAACGATAGGTTCGGAAAGATGTTGATGTTGACGGGCTCGGAGCCGGCAAGGTCGAGCACCGAGTTCGGCGCGGTCACCGAGCATGCCGCGTAGCTTCTCCTCGACGTGCTCCATACCCGGATGCAGCGACTCGATCGCCCACAGGCCGCCGTTACGCTTGGCAAGATTGGGCCGCTTGTCCTTGAAGTGGTGGCCGTTGCCCATGTACTGGATGTACATCGGCTGGTCGTCCGGCTGCGTTTTGTAATACGACATGCCGACATTACCGCCCTCGTTGAAGCGCGCCTCGGTGTCGAGCAGCGAGCGATGCGAAAATACGACGTGATAACCATCGCCCGAATTGTCGTAGGCAAGCTTCCAGTTGCCCTTGAACTTCATCCGGTTGGCTTCGCATACCACGATCTTGCCGCCCGGATTGCGGTCAATCCATTCGTCCATCGGCTTTTTGATCGGGCCGAGCCAGTCGGCAAGTTCGGGCGCCTCGAGGTTGAGCGTGCCAAAGATGAAGCCACGGTAGGACGCAACGCGCGGCACTTGCGCAAGATTGAACTTCTCGTCGCGCATATCGACGCCATAGCCGTCCGGCCACGGTACGCCGCGCAGCTTGCCGGAGTTGAGAAAATTCCAGCCGTGATAGGGACACTGGAACGAGCGTGAATTGCCTTTGTCCCAGCGGCACAATGTGGTGCCGCGGTGCGTGCAGCGATTGTAGAGCGCCCGCAGCTCGCCATTATTGTCGCGCGTGATGATGAGCGGGCGCAGGCCGAGCTTGCCGGTAATGTAGTCGTTGTCGTTGGGAATCTGGCTTTCGTGCGCGAGGTAGACCCAGGTGCCACCGAAGATGTGGCGCATCTCGGCCTCAAAAACCGCCGGGTCGATATAAATCAGACGGTGGACGCGGTCCTCCTGAACGACCTCGTCCCAGTCGTAGAGCGGCTGATGGTTGCGCCCGGATACCTGCATTCGCTCGAGTGACGTCATCCTTCGCCTCCAGTCAGGACCCGATCAAAAGGGCTCTGAATCAGAAAAAGTCGAAATATTCGTTCTGTTCCCATTCGGTCGGCTCTTCGCCCGGCGCGATGCCCTTGGCTTCGCAGAACGCCGTGAAGCGGCCGAGCTCGGTACGTTTCAGTTTCAGGTAGTAGTCCATGAACACCGCACCCAAATCTTGGCCGTAGAGCGGCTCGCTTTCGAGTGCGTCAAGCGCGGCGGCAAGGCTCGTTGGCAACATATCGTGCGCGGTGACGTAGGGGTCAGTGTCGGGCGGCCCTGGATCGAGCGCAGCATCGACTCCGGCGAGCCCGGTGACAATCTGCGAGGCGATGTAGAGATAGGGATTGGCCGACGGCTCGCCGATACGATTTTCGATACGGGTCGCCGGGTCGTCCGCGGCCCCGAGCACGCGCAACAGGGTGCCGCGGTGGTCGATGCCCCAGGCGAGCCGGTCGGGCGCCAGCGAGTTCGGCCGGAAGCGGCGATAGCCGTTGACCGTCGGCACCGCGAACACCGTGCTCGCCACCGCGTGTTTCAACAACCCGCCGAGATAATGCATGCCGAGCGGCGACAGCACCTCGCCCTCGTCTGTCGGCATGAAGGCGTTGCGGTTGGTCGCTTTCTCGACGAGCGACTGATGCAGATGCCAGCCGCTCGAATAATACCCCTTGATCGCAGGCCGGGCCATGAAGGTGGCAAAGTACCCCATGCGGCGCGCGACCTGCCGCGTCGCAGTGCGAAACAGCAGCATGTTATCCGCGGCTTCCAACGCGCGGCACGGCGCGAAGGTGCATTCGACCTGGCCCGGGCCCCATTCGTTCTCCAGCGAGCGCAGCGACAGTCCGAGGCGCTCGTAAGTATCCGCAAGCAGGGACAGCGGCGCCTGCATCAGATCGAAATTGCTTTCCGAGTGAAACGAAAAGCCGGGCTCGATCGGCGCCGTGGCAATCGGCACCCCGCGCCGGCCGGGCTCACCGATATTGTCAGCCGACAATTGTTCGCCGGTCACGCGCAGCAGATACCATTCGATCTCGAGCCCGATCAGGCAGTCGAGTCCCCGTTCCTCGAGCCGGCGTAATTGTTTGCGCAGCAGGTGCCGCGGCGAAAAATGGAATGGGACGCCGGAGACGAAATACTCGTCGCACAGCACCCAACCAATGTCGGATGCCCACGGCAAGACGCGAAAGGTCGCCGGGTCCGGCACGGCGATCAGGTTCGGCGAGCCCGTCATCTCGTCGAGGTCCATGCCGCCGCCGCGCGTGAAGGAGGAAAACGTGCGCGCACCGGAAGCATCGAGCGTGGTGGTAGCGACGTTGATGTTGTAGCCGCTTTCGAGCGCACCGAGGAACGCCGGCGCCGTCACCGTCTTGGCGCGCGAGACGCCGTGCGGATCGGCCCAGGCAATGCGGATCAGCTTGATCTTGTCTTGCTCGATGCGTTTTGGAAGGTCGCGCGCCAGCCGTTGCTGTTCGTCCGTCCACAAGCCATGCTTGGCGATAAAGCCCGACGAGGCACTTATTCCTTTTTGCAAATTGGCAAAACCTCAACGCTGCATCACAAAAGCCGGCGCTCGCCGCGAGCTTAGTCAAATGATCCATTCGCGACTAGGTCAGTGGGGCGCGTTTCGTTAACGTAGCAGGCCGGGTAGTCAAGTTGGGGAGGAAGATCAATGCAACGCAGCCGGGAACGTTTTCTCACGACACACACGGGCAGCCTGCCGCGGCCGGACGACCTCATCCGCATGATGTACGCCAAGGAGGAAGGCGTGCCGGTGGAACCGGCAGCGCTGGCAGCCCGGATCAAGGCGGCGGTGGCCGAGATCGTGCAGAAACAGGCCGACGCCGGTGTCGATCTCATCAACGACGGCGAAATGTCGAAGCCGTCTTACGCCACCTATATCAAGGACCGCCTCGACGGCTTTGGCGGCACCGGCAACACCTTTGTCTATCAGGACCTTGCCGATTTTCCCCGGCTGGAAAAGCGCGTGTTCGGCGATCCCGGCCGCTCGCGGCGCAAGACGCCCGCCTGCAACTCAGCCATCAGCGTGCGCGATGCGCAGTCGCCCCAGGCCGATGCCGACAATCTGAAAGCGGCGCTTACGCAGGTGAAGGCGGCCGGCGGGTTCATGAGCGCGGCCTCGCCCGGCGTGGTCTCGCTGTTTTTCCGCAATGACTATTACAAGGATTTCGAGACCTATATTTACGCCATCGCGGACGCCATGCGGCACGAATACGAGATCGTCGCCAAGGCCGGATTCGTGCTGCAGATTGACTGCCCCGATCTCGGCATGGGCCGGCACATTCAATATGCGAACTTGAGCCTGCCCGAATTCCGCAAACGGGCGCAGCTTCACGTGGAGGCGCTCAACCACGCCGTCGCCAACATCCCGGCCGAGCAACTCCGGCTGCACATGTGCTGGGGCAACTACGAAGGCCCGCACCACCGCGACGTACCCTTTGCCGACGTGATCGACATCGTGTTTGCGGCAAAACCGGTCGCGATTTCGTTCGAGGCGGCCAACCCGCGCCACGCACACGAATGGACGATGTTCGAGAAGGTCAAGCTGCCGGACGGCAAGGTGCTCATTCCCGGCGTAATCGAGTTCGAAATCGAATTTCATCGAACATCCCGAACTGATCGCGCAGCGCATTGCGCACTATGCCAGACTGGTCGGCGCTGAAAACGTCATCGCCGGTTCCGATTGCGGCTTCGGCACCTGGGTCGGCCAGGCAGCGGTCGATCCCGACGTCGTGTTCGCCAAGCTCGCGGCGATGGCGGAAGGGGCGAGGATCGCGAGCAAGCAGTTTTGGAAGTAGTCAGCTCATGGACCGATTCAGCACCGTCCTCGGCACGATCGTCTTTTTTCTGTTTCCGCTCCCGTTCCTGCTCGATTTCGCGGTCGCACACGGCAGTGACTGGAGCGGATGGCTCGCCTATGTGGCGGTGGCCGTGCTGGCATCGGCCGCAGTCGCAGTCGGCGTCATCGCAAGCCGGCGCGGAAAATGAGAATAATGAGAATAGAGAGAGACGTCGGGCGCGACAGTAAACGTGCCTGCGGCCACTTCCTTATCAAGACGGCGCGCTTGTGCCAGGGGGTCATCGATTCAGGTCGACCCGGCGTCGTTCGCATTACTCACCGCGCAAACAAAATGATGCGTCGCGGCGTCAGCCTGAAAAGAAAGAATGAACCGGCAGACGGTTGCGTGGAATTGACGGGCTTCCTCCCCACCGTCCCACCGCATCCTTCTCGATCCGCTATGCCAGCCTAAGCCAGCCTACCGCCTTGTCGGTTTTGTACTGTAAGATTATTGAACGGCGCGCAATCGCAAAGGCAGGCCATGACAGCCGAAAGCTTCGACTACGTTATCGTCGGTGCGGGCTCCGCAGGTTGTGTGCTGGCCAACCGCCTCACCGCCTCGGGCCGTCATCGCGTACTGCTCTTGGAGGCAGGCGGGCCCGACCGCAATATCTGGATTCATATTCCGCTCGGCTTCGGCAAGCTGCTCGACCACGCCAAGGTGAACTGGCGCTATACCAGCGAGCCAGAGCCCGAACTCAACGGCCGTCGTATCATCCAGCCGCGCGGCAAGGTGCTGGGCGGATCGAGCTCGATCAACGGCCTGCTCTATGTGCGGGGCCAGCATGAGGATTTCGACCTTTGGCGGCAGCTTGGCAATACCGGCTGGGATTTTGCCGATGTGCTGCCCTATTTTCGACGCGCCGAGGACCAGCAGCGCGGTGCCGATGCACTGCACGGCGCAGGCGGACCGCTTGCGGTCTCCGACGTGAGCGAGCCGCACCCTTTGTGCGAAGCCTTTATCTCGGCGGCTTCCCAAGCCGGCTACCGACGAAACGACGATTTCAACGGCGAGACTCAGGAAGGTGCCGGCTATTTCCAACTAACCGCCAAGAACGGCCGCCGCTGGTCGACCGCAGTTGGCTATCTACGCCCGGCGCGGCGAAGGCCTAATCTCAAGGTCGCCACGGATGCCCTCGCCACGCGGCTACTGTTTTCCGGCCGGCGTGCCGTTGGCGTTGAATATCGCCAAGGCAACGCGTTACATACCGCGTACGCCAATGCTGAGGTCATCGTCGCCGGCGGCGCCTTCAATTCGCCGCAGCTTCTGCAGCTTTCCGGCATTGGCCCGGCGGAACTGCTGCGTTCGCACGGAATCGCGGTGATTGCCGACGTGCCAAATGTCGGCGCCGATCTGCAGGACCACCTTCAGGTCCGTATTCAGTACCGCTGCACCGAGCCGATCACCATGAACGACGTGATCAACCATTGGCGCCATCGTTATGGCGCCGGCTTGCGCTATATCCTTTCGCGTAAGGGCCTATTGACCATCGGCGCAGGTTATGCCGGTGCTTTTCTGCGTACGCGGCCGGAATTGGCAACACCCGACGTCCAGATCCATTTCCTGATATTCAGCGCGGACGCCGCCGGCGCCACCCTGCATAACTTTCCCGGATTTCATGACGTCCGTTTGCCAGTTGCGGCCCGAGAGCCGCGGCTTCGTGCACATCAAGTCGAACGATCCAAGCGTGCCGCCGGCGATCCGGCCGCACTACCTGACGAGCCGGCTTGACTGCGACACCGTGGTCGACGGGCTCAAGTTTTTGCGCCGGATCATGGAGCAGCCGGCCATCCGCCGCTATATCGCCGAGGAGCGGGAGCCGGGACCACATTGCGTCAGCGACGCCGATTTGCTCGCCTTCGCGCGCGGTGCCGGCACCACGGTCTATCACCCGACAAGCACCTGCCGCATGGGGAATGATCCGGGGGCGGTGGTCGATACGCGCCTGCGCCTACGCGGCTTCGAGCGCCTGCGCGTTGTCGACGCCTCGATCATGCCGACACTTGTGTCCGGCAATACCAACGCGGCGGTCGTGATGATCGCCGAAAAGGGCGCCGACATGATCCTGGAAGACGCCGCTGCCGCCGCGTCGGCTTGAGCGCCACCGTGTCTTGCCGCCGCAACATCGCGTCGCGATCGAAATTTCTATCGCACGCCGGGCCAGCGCCGCGCTTTATAAGGTTTGCCGCAGCGGCTTGAGCGCTTGCGCCCACCGACACAGTTCCTTGAGCAGGCCCTTGGCGGCGTCGGCCTGAATCTCGTTGGGGATGAAACGCTCCACTTCGATTTGCTTGGAGAAGAAGGGAATCACCACAGCTTCGAAGATCGGCACCATCTTCAGCGTGTTCAGCGTCATCTTGGCCATTTGTAC
The DNA here is from genome assembly GCA_963840065.1 of uncultured Alphaproteobacteria bacterium. Taxonomy (GTDB): domain Bacteria; phylum Pseudomonadota; class Alphaproteobacteria; order Rhizobiales; family Xanthobacteraceae; genus Pseudolabrys. The sequence goes on from CAWIXF010000008.1 coordinate 80,407, forward strand.
CGCCCGGCCGCCGCCGAAAACTCCGCCATAGCTGACAAAGGCGGCCGGCTTGTAGTTCCATTCCACGTAGATGTAGTTCAGCGCATTCAGCAGCGAAGGCGGCACTCCGTAATTATATTCGGGCGTGACGAACACAAAGGCGTCGGCCGACCCGACACTTTCCGACCAGGCCTTTGTATGCGCATGCTGGTAATTGCGATGCCGGGGATGCACCGGCTCGTCATAGACCGGCAGCTTGAACGCGGCGAGATCGACCAGCACCACGTCAAACTCACCGGTTTGGAGTGCGACATTGTGAAACCAGTTCGCGATGATCGGTCCGATGCGGCCCGGCCGCGTACTGCAGATGACAACGTTGAGTTTGAGTCGCAATGGCTATCCTTCGACGCGAACTGCTTCATCCGCCGGCCGGTTTGATGCCTACGAGCGAAAAACCGGAACGGTGCGGCGGCGTTGGATTTTCCAGCCCTCGGCCGTGTGTCTGAATTCGTCCCGATATTCAATCACCGCGTCTGGCGGCCGCATCGGCGCGCTGCCGCTTCCGTCGTGGCTGCGGTCGCGGAAGACCACGGCATAGGCGATCCCGGTGGCGGCGTTGGCGCTGACGACATCGATCAGAACATTGGTGATCAAGTGGCGGGTGATGGTGCGTCCAGGCCGGCTTATAATATAGTTGCGCAACGCTTCGCGCCCGCGGATCTCTGCGCCGGAGCCTTGCACCCATGCGCCATCTTCGGCAAACAACGCCGCGAATTCATCGGCGTGATCGTGGTCGGCATGGACACAGTAACCGACCATCAGTTTCATACAGGCCTGCTCGATTGCAAGCCGCTCGAGATTAGTCATGGCGCGCGCGTCCTTGCGACGGAGAGGCTGCGACGGGCAAGCCGCCTCACGCGGTGACAAACGGCGCCGGTGTACCGGGAGGACGCCTCAGCCCCGCCCCCTTGCCCACGATGGCACCGTGCACGTAATGGCCGATCAGGATGGACATATCTATAAACCCATTCTTTCCCAGCACGGATTGTACCTCGTCGAGGACTTGATCCGACGCCTGATGGTTCTTCAGCATCGATGTCGTGAAATCGTACGCGGCCTTTTCGGAGGGATCGGTGAAGACCGGAACGGCGCCGCGGCTGATTGCGTCGATGATCTCCGGTTTCAGACCTTTCGCCCGCGCCAGCGGCTCGTGATTGACCCATTCGTATTCGCAATCCCAATGATGCGCGACCAGGAGAATGATCATCTCCATGATGTGCGGTGGCAGGCTGGTGCCGGAGCGAAAATAGGCCCCCAGCTTTTGTGTCAGGTCGGCGAGCACCGGGCTGTGCAACCATAACAGCATCAATTCGCCGACCCGCCCGCGCGGACCTTTTGCGATTTCGTCCGCGATCTTCCTTTGCAGATCGTTCATTTCATCTGGCTTGACTGGCTCGATGCGTAGCATGGTCACCGTACTCGTTGCCGTTTTCCCAATTTTCCAATTGCCGCTCACGACGTCGCTTTTTTGCGGCGCCTTGTGCGGTCCTGATCGATTTGCAGTCGCCGCGGCGCGAGCCGGCTACGCGTCGACATGCGACGCAGTCGCTGAATCCAGGGCCTTCTGCGCGTCGGTGTCCGTTTGGTTGGAGAACATGCCGGCGACCTTCGGCGCCGTCAGCTTCACGCCTTGAAACAGCGATGCCTCTTCGACCCAGGTTCGCGGCGCGGGATAGCCCCATGCATTTTCGCTGAAGCCGGGAGCGATGTCGTAGCGCACGGGTCCGTCCTCGATGTCGATCAGTTGAACCGCCGGCAGCAGAAGCTCGCAACGATGGCCGTCGGGGTCACGCAGATAAGTGTAGTAGGAATGCGAAGCGCCGTGGCGCGCCGGGCCATGCTCGATGGAGTTCGCGAAACCCGTGTTGCCGGCACAGTCGCAGGCGCGGATCATGTCGCTCATCGCCTCGATGACGTAACCGAAGTGATGGAAGCGCGGCCCTTCGCGCGTTAGGAAAACGACGTCCCACGGGTTGTCCTTGCGATGCAGGAAGGTCGCAACAATCTCGTCGGTACCTGCGATGGCCATATAGTCGGAAATGCGGAAGCCGAGATCCATGTAGAAAGCAGCAGTTTCGCGCACATCGGGGACCAGAATCTGGAAGTGGTCCATCCGCCGCCCGGCGGCGCCTTTGTGATCCTTGATCAGGGTGTGCATGCGCGGCTGCACTTCCATCGATGCGCACAGTTCAAGCGGCGTCCCAGCGACATCGTTCACATGCAGCGTGCGTCCCTGGTGCGGCACCTCCACCCATTTTGCCGGAATGCCGACGCGATCGAAATGCGCCTTGGCCTTGTCGAGGTCCTCGTCCGTGAAGACGCGCAGGCCGACGCGTTCGCAAACCGGCTTGTCTTTGGTCTTCTTCAGCGTAAGGCTGTGATGGCAGGCCTCTTCCACGCCACGCAGGTACAAAGTATTGGCGTCTTCCTCCGTCACCAGGAGGCCAATGACCTCGACATAGAAATCCTTGCTGCGCGCCAAATCGCTTGACGTGAAGACCATATGGCTTGCGCGAGTGATGTTGAAGGGAGGAGAAAAATTGGTTTGCGGAATTGACATTGCCGGCCTCTCTTTTTTAGTCCAAACGATTGCCTGACGGCCGAAAATGATCTTTGAGAGCGTCGCTCACGCCGATGGCGGTTGCGGCAGTGCTTGGATGCGGGGTTTCCTCTGGTATTTTTTAATATTATGGGCTACCAATTCCGGCACTGTCAAAAAAAATATTTTTTGCCGTGCGAAGGCTGCTGTAACCAAGCCTGCTGTAACTGAAAATGACGTGAGCCAGAGTTGGGCACGATGGTGGGGCGCCGAACATGAAAGTGGGCAATACGGGCGGGCCCCCGAGACGGCGACGACGCGCGGCAATAAGTGCACCGCAACGCGCGGACAACTTGCTCAAATTGGTGGCGGCAAAGCGCAAAGGTGCGCGACTGCTTGCACGACCCCTGGTCTCCAGCCGGGAATTCAAGAGTTTGACCGCCGGCGTTGTGAAGGCGCTGAAGAATGACATCGTCAGGGGCGCTTATTTGCCCAACGCTAAACTCAAGATTGCGGACATTGCCGAATTCTATGGCGTCAGTCCTGGCGCGGTGCGCGAGGCGCTCTCGCGGCTCGTATCGGAGGGCCTCGTCGAATTCACCGAACAGCGCGGGTTCAAGGCCGCTCCCGTTTCAGAGGAAGCGCTGATCGACATTACAAAAACAAGAGTTTTGGTCGAGTGCGAGGCCTTGCGGTGGGCCATCCGCAAGGGTGACAAGAAGTGGGAGCAAAACATCGTCGAGAGCCACCGCAATTTGACGCAGGCACCGTTGTTCAAACGGGGCGCCGACGTCGTCGACGGCGGCTGGGCGCTGTTGCACCGCCAGTTCCACCTGTCGCTGCTTGAAGCCTGCGGATCGCCGTGGCTACTGCGTTTCCAGGCACTCCTGTTCGAGCAAACGGAACGTTATCGCGCGCTGGAAGGGTTGGCTCCGAAGAAAATTGCCCGCTTCACGCGTGACGTAGCAGGCGAACACACCGCGATCATGCGCGCGGCGTTGGCGCGTGACATCCGTCAGGCGACCACCCTGCTCGAGCGTCATTACATGACAACTGTCGAAGTGCTCTGCAGGAATCGGGAGGCGCTCAGCGCAAGCGTTGACTAGACAGCCCGGTTGATCGGGAATATATTTTTTTAAAGATGAAAAACGTACGAACGGGAAACGCTAACAAGAGAGTTCAGAGCGGAGCCGATCTCATGTGAGTTCGACGTGCACGGGGCCACACCCATGCATACGGCTGCGCTCAAGCAATGAGATATTCCATGAGTTGCGGCCGAAGCGATCAGCTCTTGGATGTGAGATCGGTGTCGGTCCGGTTCGGCGGCGTTCAGGCGCTCGACGACGTGTCCTGCTGGGTAACCGAGGGTGAAATCTGCGGCCTGATCGGTCCGAACGGCGCGGGCAAGACGACGCTTTTCAATTGCATCACCGGCGTCAACTCACTGGTTTCTGGCGAGATCGTATTTGCGGGACAGCGGATCGACGAACTACCGGCGCGCAAGATCGTGTCGCTCGGCATCGCGCGGACCTTCCAGAATGTCGGCCTCTATCTGGGCATGTCGGTTCTCGACAACGTGCTGCTCGGCACTCACCATCTTAATCATCACCGCTTCATCGACTGCTTCGTCCGATTGGAGTTTCGATGGCGAAGAGGAAACGCTGACACCGGTCTGCCGGGATGCGGGGATATCGATGAAGAGTTCGCCGATGAGAAGGCCGGCAATCTTCCCTTCGGCACGCTCAAGCATGTTGAGATCGCCCGCGCGCTCGCCACGAAACCTAAATTATCGCTGCTGCGCAAGGAATACGGCGGCCTTGAAATCGATCAGGCGAAGCGAGATGAAGGACCTTGAACGGGCGAAGAATGTCCGCCTGACGGTACTTCTCGTCGAGCACAATATGGGCCTGGTGATGGAGATCTGCGAACGGCTGATCGTCCTTCACCTCGGCCGCAAGCTCGCGGAGGGCCCGCCCGTCGCGATCAAGGAAAATCCGAGCGTCTTGTTGCCGATCTCTTGAGAGGCGCATGAAATGCTCAAGGAGCAACGTTTCCTCGGGAAACGGCCCCATCAACATCCTTCGGGACATCGATTTCAGCGTACCGCAGGGTTCGGTTGTCGCATTGTAGGCCCCGAACGGCGCCGGCAAGGCGGTTGAACGCATTCTGCGGAGTATTCTCTACGGACCGTCATGCCTGCCGGAATCGTGGGTCAGCCGCGCGGAACGCAGCGCATCGCGCATGTGCCGCAGGGACGAGGCACATTCGTCGATTTCACCGTCGAGGAGAACCTGCTGCTCGGCGGATACAGCCAGCCGCAGGCGCAAATACGCAAGGACATCGGCCGCTGGTACGAGGCTTTCCCGCGCCTATCCGAACGCCGCGGTCAGCTTGCCGGCAGCCTGAGCGGCGGCGAACAGCAGATGCTGGCTATCGCGCGCGCCCTGATGGCGCGCCCGCGGATACTGATGTGCGACGAGCCGTCGCTCGGCCTTGCCCCGACCATCACGCACGAGGTGTTCGCGCTGCTCGCGCGCCTGAACGAAGAAGACAGCATGACGATCCTGCTGGTCGAGCAGAATGCCATCTGACGCTGCACATCGCGCACTATGCCTATGTGCTCGAAAACGGCCGCATCGGACTGCACGGCAGCGCCGACGATCTTAGCATGAATGAAGAAATACAACACGCCTATCTGGGGCACTGATTGTGCAACTGTTTCTGCAGCAGATCGTAGAAGGCATCGGCGCCGGCGGCATATACGCTTCGCTGGCGCTTGCGCTCGTATTGGTCTATCGCGCGACGCGCATCGTCAATTTCGCCCAGGGCGAGATGGCGACCTTTTGCGCGTATGTGGTCTGGCAGCTCTGTCAGTGGGGCGTTCCGTTTGCGATCAGTCTTGCGCTTGGCGTGGTCGTGAGCTTCCTGATCGGAGCCGTCGTATTCCGGTTCATCATTCGACCGGCGCTGACGGCGAAAGAGAGCACCATCGTCAACCTCTGCATCGGTTTGTTCATTGGATTCGAAGCCGTTTCGCTTCTGCTCTGGGGAACCGATACTTACTCGTTCCCGCGTTTGTTTCCTGACACCACCTGGACCGTCAGCGGCGTCCGCATCAGCGCCAATAATATCGGGATTCTGTTGACGGTCTGCTTGCTCGCGCTTGGGCTGACGGCGCTGTTCCGTTTCACGCGCATTGGGCTCGCGTTGCGGGCCTCGGCCGCCGAGCGCGACAAGAGCCCGCTCGTCGGCATCGAGGTTGATACCATGCTGACCCTCGGCTGGGGTTTAGCGACGGTGTTCGGGTTTGTGGCCGCGGTTCTAATTGCCCCAGTCTTTATCTGACGCCGCCTATGATGGTGTCTGTGCTGATCTATTCGCTGGCTGCGGCAACGCTAGGTGGCTGGGACAGCCCGATAGGTGCGATCGTCGGAGGCTTGGTGATTGGCGTTGCCGAGTGGCTCGCGGCGACTTTCATTCCGTTCGTCGGCGCCGAACTGAAGGTCGGTGTTCCCTTCGTCGTCATGGCAGCGGTTCTTCTGGTGCGGCCGCAAGGGTTCTTCGGACGCACCGCGGTTATCCGGGCATGAGCGGTCGAAAGCTCGAAACCATAGAGAACAAATCGGGCTGATCACGCTCGGCGTTGTCTTTTTGCTCGTGCCGTTCTTTTTTCAGAGCTTTGTCGTTTACGAAGTCAGCGTCGCGTTGACCTACGGGATCGCAATCCTCGGCCTGAATATATTGATGGGGTTCAATGGACAGATTTCGGTCGCGCACGGCGTATTCTTTGCGCTGGGGGCCTACACCACGGGGATCATGACCACGCGCTCTGGCTCAACGATTCCTGCATCCGGCTAGGCCGGAGCGTCGCCGCAATCATGGGCTTCTGGTCGCTTCCGGCTTTGCGTTGGCAGGGCCTGCCGCTCGCCTTCATCACTTTCGGCCTCGCGGTGATCACGCCACCGATTGCACTGCGGCTCGAACCGATCACCAAAGGCGCCATGGGCATCAGCTTTAACAAGCCCTTGGTGCCTCTGGGGCTGGACATCAGCCAGGACAATTACCTCTATTATATTTGCTTGATCGGGGCGGTGTTCTGCGTGCTGGTGGCGCGCCGTCTGCTTAGCGGCAATATCGGGCGGGCGCTCCAGGCAAGCCGCGACAACGATCTGATCGCCGAGGCCGTTGGCATCAATCTCGCGACGACCCGCCTGATGGCCTTTACCGTCAGCGCGGCTTTTGCGGGATTCGGCGGCGCGCTGTTTGCGATCGTCAACGGCTTCGTCAGCCCGGAATCGTTCCAGATGACGAAGTCGTTCGACTTCCTGGTCGGCGCGATCGTCGGCGGCATTACCAGCATCGGCGGTGCTTTCATCGGCGCGCTATTCGTGATCTTCCTGCCGGACTGGTCGTCTAACATCAGTCTTGCCGGCGCCGGCATTATCTACGCATTCGTCCTGATCGCGATGATGCTGGTCGCGAAAGACGGAATTGTCGGCCTTGTGAAATCATTCATTCGTCTTCTGAGTGCCTGGAAACGTATGCCGGGCGCGCAGCGGGTAACTCTGCGTCAACAAAAAGCAACGAACCTATAGGGAGGAAGTAACAATGAGCAGTGTTCTGAAGACCGGCGGAACCGCGTCGCTTCTCGCGGCATCCTTCCTGGCGTTCGCAGCCGCGCCCGCGGTTGCGGCCGAACAGGGAATTACCGACACATCGATCAAGCTCGGCACGCAGGCGCCGATGTCGGGACCGGTGGCCGTCGTCGGCCACGAAGCGCTCGGCATGAAGCGAAATTCGAATCCGACAAGGCGGCGCTGAAGATCGACGGCAAGACGCGCAAGGTCGACTTCATCATTCAGGATGACGCCAACGAGCCGCCGCGCACGGTGACCAATGCCCGTCGAATGGTAGAGCAGATGGGTGTATTCGCCTTCGTCGGCGAGGTCGGCACGCCGCAAAACCAGGCGATCAGACCTTATCTCGCGCAGAAACATATCCCGAGCATCTTCATTTACTCGGGCATCTACCAATGGGGCGATGAAGAGAAGAGCCCGTGGGCACCATGCTGGTGCCATCTTTCACCACGGAAGCGGCGATCTACGCGAAATATCTCGAAGAGTACAAGCCAAATGCCAAGGTCGGCGTTCTCTACATCAACACGGACTTTGGCCTGAACTTCCTCGACGGATTTAAAAAAGCCATCGAAGGAACGAAAATCAAGCTTGTCGCCTCTCAGTCCTGCGCCACCACCGACCCGACGGTCGATACGCAATTGACCAACCAAGGCGGCCGGCGCCAAAACCCTGTTCATCGGATAGCGGGGCGAATTGTCGCTCAATCCATCCGCTTCGCTCACGATACGGGCTGGAAGCCGTTGACGTTCGTGACCTATGCCGGTTCGTCGACCACCACGCTGAAGGCGGCGGGACTCGACAAATCGGTTGGCGTGCTTACCGGCCAGTTCGTCAAACCGGTTGGCTCTCCAGAATTCGCGAACGACCCGGGTGTGAAGAAGTACCTTGAGGACTATGCGAAGTTCAAGCCGTCGTTCAACAAGAACGACTCGCTCGAAGTCATGGGTTACGTCATCGCCGATGCGATGGTGAAAGTACTCGAAAACATGAAAAAGCCGACTCGTGAGGCCCTGCTCGCGTCGGCGCGAAACCTGCACGACGTTAAACTCGGCCTTCTCTATCCCGGCATCACGCTGAATACGAGCAAGGGCGACCAGTTCCCCATTGAGTCGATGCAGATGTTCCGCTTTGACGGCAAGAGCTACAAGCCAATCGGCAAGCTCATCAGCTATGAAGGCAAGACACCGAAAATCTGACGGCAAAGAGGCCCCGGACCCCATCCGGGGCCTTCGCCTTCAAAACGGACGTAACGCAGCGCGCTTGCGAGACTTCGCAATCCACTTCAAGCGATAATGGAATGTTCAATGCCTGACACATTGCTGCCGACAACCGTCGTGGGAAGTTACCCGCAGCCCGATTGGCTCGTCGACCGGGAAATGCTGCGCGAGCATATCGTGCCGCGAGTGAGACTGCGTGAAATGTGGCGCGTTCCGGAGCCTTATCTCGAGCAGGCGCAGGATGACGCCACCATCCTCGCCATCCGCGACATGGAACGCGCCGGCATCGACATCATTACCGACGGCGAGATACGCCGCGAAAGTTATTCCAATCGGTTTGCCACCGCGCTTTTGGGCATCGACAACGACAACCCCGCCAGTGTCCACCGGCAGAACTATACGATTCTAGTGCCGCGGGTCGTTGGCAGGATCAAGCGTCCGGGCCCGGTCGAAGTCCGCGACATGGAGATCCTGCGCCGCAATACGAACCACAAGGCAAAGATCACGCTGCCCGGTCCCTTCACAATGGCACAGCAGGTCCAGAACGAGTTCTACAAGGATGAGGACGAGCTGGTCATGGACTTCGCCGTGGCCGTCAACGAGGAGATGCGTGCGCTTGAGGCGGCCGGCGCAGATGTCGTTCAGCTCGATGAGCCGTGGCTGCGCAACAATCCGGAAGCAGCGCAAAGGGTCGCCGTTCCTGCGATCAACCGGGCCCTGGAAGGGCTCAAAATACCGACGGTCGTGCATCTGTGCTTCGGCTATGCCGCCGTTGTACCGGGCCAGAAGCCGGACCATTATCCGTTTCTGGCGCGCCTGGCGGAAACCACCGCCCAGCAGATTTCGGTCGAAGCGGCGCAGCCAAAGCTGGACCTCAACGTGCTGAAGGACTTCCCGAACAAGATTATCATGCTCGGCGTGCTCGATCTCGGCGGCTCCGCCGTCGAGACCGCCGAAACCGTCGCCGGCCGCATTCGCACCGCATTAAAATATTTGCCGCCCGAACGGCTTGTGGTCGCGCCCGATTGCGGCATGAAATACCTGCCGAGGGAGACGGCGTTCGGCAAGCTCAAGGCGATGAGCGAGGGCGCAGCAATTGTGCGGCGCGAGTTGAACTAAGTCCATCCGCCTTTTCAAAAGGGTCGAGAACGATTGCGCCATGGTCGGCAGATCGCAGCACCCGGGACGGTCTCTACTTTTTAGTGGGGGCATTTTTGGGGAGCAGGTCAGAACTGCCACAACGGAGGTTGCCGGAACTACGGTCGATCTTTGATTGCCCTCAATGTCGCAACGGCACGGGCGACGAGCCCGCCCTCCTCGTTTAAGGCCTTCGCTTCGCCAAACAGCGTCGAACCGTGCATGGCGGTAATCGAGGCCTCGCAAGTCAATATCAGCTTCGCCTGACCGATGAATGTCGTCGTCAGATCGATGGTCGCGACACCGCTTTTGCCGTCGCGATCAAGCATATAACGAGCGGCGACGGTCATCGACGCATCAAGCAAAGTGACAATCAACCCACCGTGCGCGCCACCCCAGGAATTGGTCAGTTCAGGACGCAAGCGAACACGTGACCGAACCCCATCCTCGAGGCGCGCCTCTTCTTCGAGAAAGCAATGGTCGACAAAGGGAGACTCAACGCAGAAGAACTTCGCCATCGCCTAATACGGAATATCTTGCCGGAACTTTGCCGGACGCTTCTCCATAACCGCCGTGCGCCCCTCATTTACTTCCGGACCAAAGAAGCCCAAGATTTCTAGTGCGAGCGAGGTATCGAAAATTGGCCCTGCCTGGCGGAACCAGTTATTGAGCGCATATTTTGTCCAACGGATTGCGCTCGGCGCGCCATCGGCAAGCCTTGAGGCAAGCTCGACGGCCTTGCCGTCAAGCTCGGCGTCTTCGACCGCCATGGTAACGAGGCCGATACGTTCCGCATCGGCGCCCGTCAATGTCTCGCAAAGCAAGAGATAGTATTTGGCGCGCGCCATGCCACAAAGCAGTGGCCACAGCATAATCGCGTGATCGCCGGCCGTGACGCCAATGCGGGTATGGCCATCCAGCAGCTTGGCGTCCTTGGTTACGATGGAAATATCTGCAAGCATCGCGCATGCAAGCCCAGCACCAACCGCCCAACCGCGCACTGCGCTGACGATCGGTTTGCTACAGTTGATCATATTATACACGATGTTGTGCGCTTCCTTCATCGTGCGAGCGCGATCCTCGAACTCATAAGTATCCTTTTGACGTTTGATGTTGCCGCCAGCCGAAAACGATACGCCCGCAGCGGTCAGGATTGCAGCGGACACCGTCGGATCGTCGTCGACGTCGCGCCAGATCTGGCCGAGCTCATGGTGCATTTCCGGGTCCATGAGGTTATGCTTGGTCTCGGTCGTGATCGTGATGCGCAGTACGTGCGGGTGCGGCCGGTCAAACTTGAGCCGGGTATATTTCGCGTAACGATCCATTGCTGTCGTCCTTCGGTTTTGCCGCAGTCCGGCGGCCTATCAGATTCGCTCAGGCGGCTCTTATTCTCAGCTCGGCCGTCGCTTGCGCGCAGATCTTGCCTTCTTGCGACGTTGCCGTGACGGTCACCTTCTTGACCTCGCCGGACGTTCCATCAAGCGCATAATCGCCACGCAGCGTGAACTCGTCGCCCGGCCATACCGGCGCAGTGAAACGAATCTTCCAATTCACGAGATTGCGCGGCTCGCCGCACCACTCCTCCAGATACTGCCCTATCCAGCCAATCAGGATATGACCCGGTACAACGACCTCCTTGAAGCCCGCCTTTTGCGCGAATTCATGGTCAAGATGCAACGGATGACCGTCATTGGTCGCAACGCACACCCACGAAATGGCGACACGACTTATCGGTGGTGTTTTAGCTTCGGACGGTTTTATCATTCCTGATCCTTGAACTCGAGCGTAACGTCTCGCACGGTCACAACGTTCTCATTTCTCTCATTGAGATACTTTGTCTCGATCACGAGTACGTCCATCGGACGTTTGCCCTGTTTCTCGCCGAGCTCGACCAGCAGGCTCCGGCCGTGCAGTTCGTCTCCAGCGCAGACCAGTTCGTGATGCTGCCAACTCCATTCGCCGGCTAGCGCTTTGTGTTCGTTGATCCGGAAGGTATCGAATTTCCAGGCACGCGGCTGAAGGCTAAACGGATTGATGAATCCGGTCGGCGCAACCAGATCGCGGAAACCGGCATCGCGCGCGGCTTTCAGATCGAAGTGGATCGGATTTCGGAGCTGCAGCGCCTGTGCGTATTCTATGATCTTCACGCGTTCGATTACGCCGCGGAATTCGGGCGCCGCCAAACCAATCGCGCGCTGGGAAGCCGTCATGTTTCATGTCTCCGAAGCTTCATCTTTTCATATAGGGCTCGCGGAGAACATTCTTCGTCACCTTACCGAAAGCCGATAGCGGCAGTGATGGTTTAAACTCGACACTTCGCGGGCATTTGTAACCTGCGATCATCTTCCGGCAATGGCTGCGGATTTCCTCGGCCGAGAATTGAGCGGTCCCGTCTTTCAGGACGACGACAGCGTGAACCGCCTCACCCCATTGCTCATCGGGAATGCCGATTACCGCGCAAGCCGCAACCGATGGATGCGTCGCCACGGCGTTCTCGACTTCCGCGGCGAAAACGTTCTCACCGCCGGTCACAATCATATCCTTCATGCGGTCAGCGATGAAGATGAAGCCGTCATTGTCCATATAAGCCGCGTCGCCGGTGCGCAGCCATCCATTGACGATCGTCTTCGCGGTTTCTTCCGGTTTATTGAGATAGCCTTTCATGACATTGAGCCCGCGCACCCAAATTTCGCCGACTTCGCCCCGCGGCATTTCACGGCCATTCTCGTCCGCGACCATAATTTCGTTTTCCTGCGCGGCACGGCCGGCCGACCGCAGCTTGCCCTTCTTTGGATCGTGGAACTTCGGAGACAGGAGGGCCGATACCGGGATTTCCGTCATGCCATAGAGCTGAATCAGGCCACTGGGGTGGAAAAGCTCCAAGGCCTTTTCCTGCGCCGCCTGCGGGATCGTCGACCCGCCGTACCAGATGCGCTTGAGGCTTGAGTAATCGCCGCTTTTTACCACCGGGCGATTGAGCATCGCTTGCAGCATGGATGGCACCAACAGCACGTCGGTGACCCGTTCCTGCCCGATCAGCCGGACTATTGCATCAGGGTCAAAACCCGGAATGATGATATGGCGTCCGCCATTGAAGAGCTGCGCGAGAATATAAAGCAACGGCGCTGCATGAAACATTGCAGACGTGTGCAGAACGGTGTCGCCGAAACCATATTCCTCACACAGGAACACCATCGACGGCACACCGATATTGGTATGACTCAACAGAACCCCTTTCGGAAAGCCTGTCGTGCCGCCCGTATAGAAGACGCCGCAGATATCATCGCCACCGCGATAGGCATCCGGCATTGGCTTGTTTTCGGCGATCAGGTCTTCGTAACGAAAGGTATTTGTCGGAGCGTCGTCGTCATCGAGGTAGATGACGCGCCTGACGGACTTCGCCTCAGCGCGGATTTCATCGACCAGCTTCTTGTAGTTTGTATCGACCAGCAACACCGTGGACTGTGAATCTTCCAGCGAATAAACGATTTCGCGGACCGCCCACCGCGTGTTGACCGGATTGACGACAGCGCCGGCCCACCAGGTCGCAAGGTAGTATTCGATAAAGCGGTCGGAATTCAGCGACAGAATTGCGATACGGTCATCGGTCTTAACGTCGAGCGCTTTAAATCCAGCCGCGAGCCGCGCCACGCGATCTTCAAGCTGACGGAAGGTCTGACGCCGATCGCCGAAAATGGTGGCAATACTGTCGGGATGGTGGCGCACAGCCCGGTGAAGTCCAACGGTCAGGTGCACGGAATGATCCTGCCTATCGATAGTGTCCCCTGCACCATCTTCGGTGCAGGGGGATTGTTTTAGCGCTGGAAAATCAGGCTTTCGGCCATTTGATCGGTGCGTAGGCGTCGGCTTGCGGATAGACCGTCAGCGGCTTGGCGTTCTGCCACTGGAACAGAGCGACCGGAGCATCGAGCCGACGACCATCCTTGTCGAAGCTGACCGAACCGCCGCAGAAATAATCCGCCGGGCCGGTCTTGGTATTGGTAGCGAGGATCGCCTCCATCACCTTGTCTTTGTCCACCGAGCCGGTGCGCTCCATGGCATCCTTGATGAGATAAACCGAGCCGTAGGTGCTGAGCGTATCCTGTGTCATCCACGGCTCATTGGCGCGCTTGGCGAGATCGGCGTCCAGTTCCTTCTTCTTGACCAACTCCCAATTGGCGGCGAGGCCGATGATGCCTTCAATCTTCTCGCTACCCAACAGCTTGAGCATTTCCGGCGCACCGATATTAGCGCCCGGAGCAAGCAGCGGAATACGGCCCTTGCCCAAGCCGAATTCATTGAGCTTTTCGATCAACAGCTTCGAGTCGGAAACGTTGCTCGAATTGAGCAGCATGAATTCCGGACGCGCACTGCGTACGCGCTGAATCAGCGGCGTGGCATCCGAAAGCCCAGGCGTATAAACCTCGTCGACGGTCGCCTTGACACCGAGCTTGGCGAGCAATCCTGCTTTCAGCGGCTTGATGAAGGCCAACGAATAGGCTGTGTTGTCATAGACGAGACCGATCGTTTTCGGCCGCTTGCCGGTGGTCTTCTCGGCGAGTTCAAGGAGACGCGTCAGCGAATCCGACACGAGCTTGCTCGCCGGCGCTGAAACGTCGGCGATGTAATGGAATCCACGCTTAGTGACGGAGTCCGCCCAAGCAAGTGTGACCCAGGGCAACTTTGCACGTTCGGTCACTTCTGTGATTGCCAGCGTGTGCGAGGAAAGCCAGGCACCCGTGCCGGCTACGACATCGGCATGTTGGGACACGAGGCGCTGCGCGGCACTTCGGGCTCGTTCAACCGAGTTCGCCTGCATCCTCGATGACGAGTTCAAGCTTGCGCCCGCCGAGCGCCTTGATGCCGCCCGACTTGTTGATGTCTTCGACGGCCATGACCGCGCCAATCTTGACCATTGTACCGGTGCGCGCGAACAGACCGCTTTGTTCTGACACAACGGCGATTTTGATGGGATCGGACCCTTGCGCCCGAAGAATGCCGGGCATCGACAATGCCGCAGTTGCGGCCGCGGTTCCCAGCACGAATTTACGGCGTGGCAGTTCAAACTTAGACATGTACTCCTCCCAACTTTTCAGTTTTGTTGATTTCACTTCATTGATCTGCTTGCAGGTCCGGCTCCTCTAGTGCCCGCGTGACGGCTTTTTCGGTATTTTCGATATGCTCGACGCATGCTCTCGCCGCCGCATCTTCATCACGTAGAACAAGAGCATCGACGAATTTCTTGATTTCTTTACGGGACGCATCGCCCCGGTTTGTTTTTGCGACCGAAAGATTGCGAAGCTGATAGAAGCGCCGCAACGCCATGCCGCCGAGATGCGCAAGCATCTCGTTTCCGGCTCCATTGAGCAGGATCGAATAGAACTTATCTTTGAGCGCCAGATACTCGAGCGGCGGCGCCTTTTTCGGCAAATCGAGCAGGTCTTGGCAGCATTGCTTGATTTCCGCCATCGCCTCTTCGGAGGCATTGCGGGCGAACAGGCGCGCCGCGAGCCCCTCGATAGCCGAGCGGACCTCGTAGATATCGGCCGCCACCTTTTGACTCACCACTGCGACGATCGGGCCGCGATTGGGAAGATTGGTGATGAGACCTTCGTTTTCGAGCTGCCGCATCGCCTCGCGCACCGATGGCCGCGAGACACCCATCTGTTCGCAAAGCTCGCGCTCAACGAGCCGCGTTCCAGGCTTGAGCGAGCCGCCGATAATCGAGGCTCGCAGTTGACTTGCGACCTGATCCCGCAACGACGGCGGCGTTTCGACCTTCATCAACACGGTCAATGTCACCTCTTGTACTATAATCACTTTATCATCTAGTCTGCTTGTCTGACAAGAGTGCTGGGCGGCAATCGCTCGCCGTACTGGCCCGATGGAGGAAAGCCCGGCCTGTGAATCCCGCTCTGGTGGAAGAGTTCCTGCAATTGCTTGCCGCCGGCCTCACGCTCGGCTGCGTTTACGGCCTGATGTGCGTCGGTCTCGCGCTCATCTTCGGGATCATGCGTGTGATCAACTTCGCGCAGGGCGACTACATGATGCTCGGCATGTATTTCACCATGCTGTTCACCAGCTTGGTCGCCGCGGAGGGAAGTACGGCCGCCTTCTATTGGGCTTTTGTCGCAGCCGTCATTGCCGGAGCTCTGTTCTACGGTCTCGGCGCGCTTTCACATAAGGTGCTGATCGGTCGCGTTACCGGCACGCGCGTCGCCGGCATGGAGGACGAGGGACACACACCGCAGCTTCTCCTCACGCTCGGCTTATCACTACTAATCCAGAACGTGATGTTGATGTTCTTCAACTCGACGCCGCGCTCGATCCGTAATCCGCTATCGGGATCGTCCTGGCAGATTCCGGTCTGGGGCGATCAGATCATCGTCTTTCTCAATCAGGCGCGCACGTTATCCGCCCTTCTCGCCGTTATCATCACGGTCATCCTGACTATGCTGATGCAACGGACAAGACTCGGCCGCCAATTGCGGGCCGCCGCCAGCAATCCGGTAGCGGCAACCTATGTCGGCGTTAATGTCAATCGAGCGCACCGGACGGCCTTTGGGCTCGGCATCGCACTGACGACGATGGCGGGCGCGACCGTCGCGACCTACCACACGTTTAGTCCGTTCACCGGATTCGAGTTCGTTATCATCATGTATGCCGGCGTCGTCCTCGGCGGTATCGGCAGCGTGACCGGCGCATTCTTCGGCGGCCTTGTCATCGGACTCGTCCAGCAGCTATCGACGTTGGTGCTACCGGTTCAGCTGCAAACCACCGCAATTTTCGTGGTGTTCCTGCTGATTCTGATCGTCCGGCCGCAGGGCTTCTTCGGTAGGAGCGCGGAGCGGGCATGATCCAGTTCGCCTCCTCGCCGCGGCGCCAGCTCGTCATTGTCGCTATCATTTTCGTCTTTGGCGCAGTCCTCATCGCCTTGACGCGCAACGGCTACAACCTTCTGATTCTGACGTTGGTTCCAATCTGGGCGGTGATGGGACTCTCGTGGAACTTGCTCGGCGGCTATCTTGGGCTCGTCAGTTTCGGTCAAGCTGCGTTCTTCGGGCTCGGCGCCTTCACTGTGGCGGTCCTCTCACATGATTTCGGTGTCACGCCCTGGATTGGGCTTCCGCTTGCAGCCGTCATCGGCGGCGGCGCGAGCCTTGTCATCGGCCTCATCACCTTCCGTTTCCGCGGTTTTTATTTCGCACTGGCGATGCTCGCCTACCCGCTCGCGTTGTTGAACATCTTCGAATGGGCAGGCTGGAGCGAAGTCGTCATTCCGATGCGGCGCGATACGCCGTGGCTTTACATGCAATTCGAGGACCCTCGGATCCTCGCATGGATGGCGCTTGCGCTGTTCGGACTGGCACTCGGCGCGAGCCTTACAATTGAACGCACGCGCTTCGGCCTATCGTTGTTTGCCATCCGTCAAGATGAAATTGCAGCGCGAGTGGCTGGCATCCCTGCTTTTATGAATAAGCTCAAGGCGATTGCAATCTCGGGAGTGTTCGCAGCCTCAGCGGGCGGCCTGTATGCACTCGTTCTGTTCGTCGTGACTCCGGTTTCGGTGTTCGGCATGCTGGTCTCGGCGCAAGCGCTGATTATCTCGATGTTTGGCGGCCGCGGCACCGCCTGGGGTGCTGCGATTGGCGCGGCGATTTTGGTGCCGTTGTCGGAATGGCTGCATGGTGAATTCGGCGCGGCACTACCGGGCATCGCCGGCGCCGTCTTCGGGCTGGCGATCATCCTCGTCGTGTTGCTGCTACCCAATGGCATTTACTGGTCGATGACCGACTGGTGGCGGCGGCGCTTTGGGTCAGCGGATTCCGATCACGCGGCCACATCGCCGGCGCCAGACCTTTCGACGCCGGTCCGCGCGTCCCGATTCGAGGTCGGCGAAACGCTGCTTGAGGTATCGGATATCGGCGTCACATTTGGCGGCGTGCAGGCACTCAAAAACATCAGCTTCTCGGTCCGACGCAACGAGATTCTCGGCATTATCGGTCCGAACGGCGCCGGTAAAACGACGCTGTTTAACGTCCTCTCTGGACTCGTTCGTTCCAATGGCGGTCAAGCAGTTTTGCGCGGCACCGTTCCGCTCATTGGAAAAACACCCGAGGCAGTCTGCGCTGCGCGCGTCGGGCGAACTTTTCAAACCGTGCGGGTTTTCCGTCGCCTCACTCTGCTTGAGAACGTTGTCGCCGGTGCCTTCATCAAGTTCCGGAATGACGAAGACGCATTGCAGCAGGCTTGGCGGGTACTCCATCGCGTCGGTCTCACAGACCGGGGGACGCAATTGGGTGCCGGGCTCAACAATCGTGAGCTGCGACTAATGGAGCTCGCTCGCGCGCTCGCGGCCGATCCGGAAATCGTGCTACTCGATGAATGCCTCGCTGGCCTCTCCGCCAGTGACATTGAACACATCACTGTCATTCTCCGGCGGCTGCGCGCGGAAGGGCTCACCATCGTAATCATCGAGCATACGATGGAAGCTATGGCAAAATTAGCAGATCGTATGGTTGTGATGGACCACGGTACCGTGCTTGTGAGTGGCGTCCCCTCGGCTGTTCTGAAAAACGCCGACGTGATCTCGGCTTATCTCGGCAAGCGATGGGCGCAACATGCTGAAAATTGATCGTCTCTGCGTTGCCTATGGCGGCCTCGTCGCATTGCAGGATATCTCTATTGAGGTCCGCAGTGGCGAATTTGTTTCTATTATCGGGCCCAATGGCGCCGGAAAATCGAGTCTGTTCAAGGCGATATCAGGCCAAGCGCCGATCGTTGGCGGAACTATTTCCTTCGACGGCAAACTCTTGAGTGATGTCGAGCCATCTGATCGCCCCCACCTCGGAATCGCACATGTCCCGGAAGGTCGGCAGGTATTCGCAGAAATGACGGTCGAAGAAAATCTGCTGCTCGGCCAGGAGCCGCGCGGTACCCGCGCGACCAAGGGCAGCGATCTCGACAGTATCTATACGTTCTTCCCGCGCCTTACCGAGCGCCGGCAACAGCTTGCCGGCACGCTATCCGGCGGAGAGCAGCAGATGCTTGCTATTGGTCGCGGCCTTGCATCCTCTCCGCGCTTGATGATGCTCGACGAGCCCTCCATGGGGCTAGCACCCACGATCGTCGACCAAATCTTCGAGACCATCCGCGGCCTTCACCAGACCGCCGGCCTGACCATTCTGATGGTCGAGCAGCGCGCTGTTGAGGCGATCGAAAGCTGCGACCGCGGCTACATCCTATCGAGCGGCAAACTAGTCAGCGAAGGAAACCGGTCAGAACTGCTCGCCAACCCAAAAGTCAAGACAGCCTATCTCGGATTGTAACCGCTCGAATTGAACGCATTGCCACGTCAAACAAGAACACTGCACATGAAACTGTACTGGACTCCCGCTTCTCCGTTCGTCCGCAAAGTCATGATCGTTGCGATCGAGCTCAATCTCGCTCGGCGTATCGACATCCATCCAACTTACTGGCCGCATGAATGGGGAACCCGCACAATCTCGTTCGAAGCCGATTTCATCGCGTCCAATCCGGTTGGGCGTATTCCAACATTGGTGACCGAAGATGGCGTCGCCATCGCTGAATTCGAACTGGATCTGCAACTATCTTCAATCCTTGGCCCATACCCCTCAGCTCTTGCCAGTCGACGGTATCCCGCGGTGGCAATGCGTTAGGTTGCTCGGCATCGCAGATGGAGCGCTCGAAGCGATGATTGCCCGCCGCGCTGAACTATTGCGCGACGGCAGTAAACAGTCCCCCGACTTTCTTGCCAAACAACGTGACCGAATTGCGCGTTGCCTCGATGCCCTAGAGAAGGAATTTGGTACACTCGAAGGCAACCTCACACTGGCACAGATCAGCACGGCTGTTGCCTGCAGCT
Organism: uncultured Alphaproteobacteria bacterium; assembly: GCA_963840065.1. Taxonomy (GTDB): domain Bacteria; phylum Pseudomonadota; class Alphaproteobacteria; order Rhizobiales; family Xanthobacteraceae; genus Pseudolabrys. The sequence continues at coordinate 99,862 of CAWIXF010000008.1, forward strand.
ACATGGATTTCCGGTATCCGAAGGATCACTGGCGTACCGGACGACCGCTCCTGGCGGCATGGTATGAGGGTTTTGCGCAGCGTCCGTCGATGCAAAAAACCGTTCCAGCGGAAACCCCGCAGTCAAGCGACGCAAGCTAGATATCGCGGGCAACGACGATGGCACTCTTCGATCCGCATTGCCCGCCGCCCGATCCAAATCCGCGACCGCCACGTCACCGCATTCCAGCGGGCGCTACCGACTGCCACGCTCACGTCATCGGTCCGGCGAGCCGTTATCCTTTTGTTGCCAACCGCAGTTACACACCGCCGGATGCACTGCTACCCAACTATCTGCACGTTCTAAAAACTCTCGGCTTCACGCGCTCGGTCCTGGTGCAACCGAGCATGCACGGCGATGACAACACCGTAATGATGAATGCAATCGCCGACGCCGATGAACTCGACATGCGGGCCGTTATCGTCGTCCCGGCTGATATCGATGAGAAGACCCTTGCCAAATTACATGAAGGTGGTGCACGTGGCGTGCGCATCAACCTCATTTACTCAGGTGGCAACGTTGACGTCACTTCGGCGAAGGAGATCGCGGCGCGGATTAGCGATTTCGGCTGGCACTTGCAGTTCTTGGCCGATGTGTCGCAGGTCGGAAAAAGCTTAACCGAACTGGAAAAGCTACCAGTGCCGCTGGTATTCGATCACTTTGGACACCTTCCCGCTAGCAAAGACGTCACCGATAAGGGATTTGACGCATTGATTGAGATGGTCAAGCGCGGTCGGACTTGGGTGAAGCTGTCCGGCGCTTATCGCGTCGCCGGCCACAACTTTCCTTATCCGGATGTTCGTCCATTCTCCGATGCGCTCGTTGCAGCTAATGCCGATCGCATGTTGTGGGGCACAGATTGGCCGCATACCGTGTGTCAACACCGCATGCCCAACGACGGGGCTCTTGCGGATCTGATATGCGACTGGCTTGGCAGCGAATGGCTGATTGAGAAAGTGTTTGTGACCAATCCCGCGCAACTCTATGGCTTTAATTGATCGGCCATCCGGTCTCGGACCGCCCCAGAGGGAGAAAGAACTTCAGCCAGTCGCGCCGCGACGATCTGGCCTGACGGTTTTTTTGTAACAGCGGAAGAGCGATTACTGCACCGGCATGATCTCATCCAGGTGGTTTGCCAAGGGCGCGAATGTTTGCGGCGCTGGCGGCCTGTAGTTGAGTGCTGAGTGCGGTCTGATCGTGTTGTAGTGCCTTCGCCATTGCTCGATGACGATTTGCGCTTCCGTCAGGCTGTAAAAGATGTCTCCATTGAACAGCTCATCGCGTAGTTTTCCGTTGAAGGATTTGCAGCAACCGTTCTCCCAGGGGCTGCCTGGCTCGATGAACAGGGTTTTGGCGCCGACCTGGGTCAGCCAGTTGCGCACGACCTTTGACGTCATCTCAGCACCATTGTCGGATCGGATGTGCTCGGGCACGCCGCGCATGAGTATGACGTCGGCCATGCTCTCAAGCACGTCGAAGCTGTTGATCCGGCGCTCCACCCTGATGGCCAGGCATTCGCGGGTATGCTCGTCAATAAACGTCATCAGCCGGAACTTGCGGCCATCATGGGTCTGCGCCTCAACAAAGTCGTAGGACCAGGCAATGGCCAGGTCAGGTCGATTCCACCCTACTATGCGAACCTAGGCCGGATGGAATTTTCGGGACGACACCCCACATGCGCGGTCAGCGAGCCCCAGAGACTTCGGAGACACCAGAGACTTCGGAGACAAAGGTGCATGCCGGAAATGCCCGCCAGTGGCGGGCGCTATCGCCAGTTCTCTAGACTTCGGGAAATAATGGAGACTGCGTGGTGGGCGCGACAGGGATCGAACCTGTGACCCCTACCATGTCAAGGTAGTGCTCTTCCGCTGAGCTACGCGCCCATTTGGCATTGAGCGTGATCTTATCCGAAAACCGGTATCCACTCTTCGGGATCACGCCCCCTCGCGGGGCATCATCTATCGGCTAGGACCGGGGGAGGCAAGCCGCCCTCTTTGGTAGCGCATGACCTTGCCCGGAAACCGGTCCCCACTCTTCGGGGTCATGCGCTGGTGCCTCAGGCCGCCAGGAGCCTCTGCACCTCGGTCACCAGTTCGCGCAGGTGGATCGGCTTCGACAGCACCTTGGCCTGCTTGGGCGCGTTGGAATCGGCGTTGAGCGCGACCGCGGCAAAACCGGTGATGAACATGATCTTGATATCGGGGTCGAGTTCGGCGGCCCGGCGGGCGAGTTCGATCCCGTCCATTTCCGGCATCACGATATCGGTCAGCAAAAGCTCATACGGTTCCTCGCGCAGCCGCTGATAGGCCGACAACCCGTTGTCGTAGGAGGTAACCTCGAAACCGGCGTTCTGCAGCGCCTTGACCAAAAACCGCCGCATATCGGTGTCGTCTTCGGCCAGGAGGATCTTTGTCATACTCATTTACGCCCCATCCCAGCGGCCCCGAAGGGGTCCCCTCAGGCCGGCAACAGCCGGCCCATAAGACTCATGCCGGGTAAATATCGGGTGAACTCAAACCTTGGCTTTCTCCATTCGTCCATGGACAATAATGGTATAAGTCTCGTTTCGGGGCCGCCAGACCCCCCGACCACGCCGCCGAAAGCAGCCACTATCCATGCGTGAAATCCGTGACGAGCTCGACCCACCGTTCGACGTGATCGAGCCGACCGCCCGCAAAGGGCCGGTCTTGTTCAATTCGCCGCATTCGGGCTCAACCTATCCGCGCGCCTTCCTGCTCGCCTCAAAGCTCGACACCGCAAGCCTGCGGCGCTCGGAGGACAGCTTCGTCGACGAATTGATTGCAGGCGTGGTCGGGCAAGGCTTTCCGATGATGCGGGCGCATTTCCCGCGCTGCTATGTCGACGTCAACCGCGAACCCTATGAGCTCGATCCGCGCATGTTCGAAGGGCGGCTGCCGTCCTTCGCCAATACTCGCTCGATGCGGGTGGCGGGGGGCTTGGGCACCGTGGCGCGGGTGGTCGGCGATGCTCAGGAAATCTACGACCAGCGTATCCCGGTGACCGACGCGCTGCGGCGCATCGAAAGCCTCTACAAGCCCTATCACCGTGCGCTCAGACGGCTTTTCACCAAGCTGCACCGCGAGTTTGGCGCGGCCATGTTGATCGACTGCCATTCGATGCCATCGAGCGCCGGCAGCAAAGACGAGCGGCCGCGGCCGGAATTCGTACTGGGCGACCGCTACGGCACGAGCTGCGTCGGCGTGGTCGCCGAGACGGTGGAGGAGACATTGCGCGCGCGCGGCTACAGCGTATCCCGCAACAAACCCTATGCCGGCGGCTTCATCACCGAACATTACGGCAATCCGGCCGCCGGACTGCACGCCATCCAGCTTGAGATCAACCGCGCCCTGTACATGGACGAGCGGCGCTTCGAGCGTTCAGGCGATTTCGGCCGGCTGGCCGCCGATATGGAAATTCTCGCCCGACGCCTGAGCGAAATTCCGCTGGAAGAGTTACGCCCCTATCGCGCGGCCGCCGAATAATGGCGCCGGCTTAAAAAAAGGGCCGCTCGCGTGAAGCAAGCGGCCCAAGTCTAGGGAGGAAACGCCCAAGGAGGGCAGCGGTATCGCTACCGCATTGCAATAAGTTACATCGCGACGCACAAAATGCAAGGCGCGAAAAGGGTTTTTCCATGCAATTATGCATAGGTGATTGCTATATTTGCTGAAAGAATGAACCGATATGCGGAATTTTGGGGGCAAGGTGTCGCCGCAGTGCAACACAACCCCTCTTTTTTCAGGAATATGACCACCGCCCTCCCGTTGCCTGCCTGCTCGCCCTTCGCTAGGTCGAAGGCCTCACGGAGCGACCCATGACGGCCATCGACTTCGCCGGCTTCGTCGATCAACTCGCCACCGTCTCCGGCGAGACTATCCTGCCGTTCTTCCGTACCGCGCTGACAGTCGAGAACAAGCAGGCCGGCGGTTTCGACCCCGTCACCGCCGCCGATCGCGCCGGCGAAAACGCCATGCGCGCACTCATCCGCAAGACCTTTCCCAACCACGGCATCCTCGGCGAGGAATACGGCAGCGAACGCGGCGATGCCGAATACGTCTGGGTGCTCGATCCGATCGACGGCACCAAGTCGTTCATCGCCGGCATGCCGGCCTGGGGCACGCTGATCGGGCTGATGCGTTTCGGCGAGCCGGTATTCGGCTTGATGCACCAGCCTTTCATCCGCGAGCGCTTTTCCGGCGACGGCGGGGCCACACACTACCGCGGCCCTGCAGGCGAACGCGACCTGCACGTGCGCAAGTGCGGGGGGCTGAAAGACGCGGTCCTGTTCACGACCAGCCCGCTACTGATGAACGAGGCCGACCGCGCCACCTTCGGCAAAGTGGAAAAGGCCGTGAAGCTCTCGCGCTACGGGGGCGATTGCTACGCCTATTGCATGCTGGCGGCGGGTCAGATCGATCTGGTCATCGAGACCGAGATCAAGCCGCACGACATCGTACCGCTGATCCCAATCATCATTGGCGCCGGCGGCATCGTCACCACCTGGGAGAACGGGCCGGCGCAAGCGGGCGGCCGCATCGTCGTTGCCGGCGATACACGGGTGCACGAGGCGGCGCTGGAATTGCTCAACGGCTGAACCACCTGCGACCGCCGAAAGGAACTGCCCGCTCTCGGTCGTTTGCGGACAACATTTCTCCCGTCGCCCGATGCCCGCTTTCAGGGCAAAACGGATATCAAACGGACACAGCATTTCCCGGCCCAAAATGTGCTCAATTATAATCCTATAAAGGACTATATTCACATCATCCCGCCTTCGTCACCGAGGATGTCTAATCAGCATCTTCAGATACCGGGCGGGGAGCGGTGGCCGTGGATATGACGCTTTCGCTGGAGATGCGACGGGCGGCCCGGCGGCCCAAGCCGCATGGTCCCGGCGCGCAAAAACGGCGCGGACCAGGTCGGCCTGCGATCGAACGCCCATCTTGAAGAAGATCGACTTGAGGTGGGTCTTGAGCGTGTTGATGCTGACGGAATTCTGCGCGGCGATCTGCTGGAGGGTCCCTCCCTCGGTGATCTGCACGACGATGGCGGCTTCGGTGGGCGTCAACCGGAACCCGCTGATGAGCGGCGCAGCGAGATTGTCCGGCCGCCGCTCGAAGCGCCTGAATGCGACGAGAAACGCCTCCGGAACCGCATGGCGCATGATCAGCAAACCGTCGTCGACAAATGGCGAGATCGACAATTGGCAATCGCCGGCCCACAGGGTGCGCAGCCCGAAGGCCGCGGCTACCAGCGGGCCGGTCGATTCACGTGAGGCATCGTCGATCGTGCGGCGCAACGCGCAGTCCGCGTCGGCGTCTTTCAACGTGAGTCGCTCGCGGTTGACGGCAACAATTCCGCCGTGACCGAGGAGATTCCGGGCAAAGGCGTTGGCGTGCAAAATGTGCCGTGCACGATCGATGACGATCACCCCGATCTGGAGTTGCTCGAGCGCGGCTGCGGCCAGCACCTCCTGCTGCGTCAGGTGAAGCTGATTGAGATGGATTCGGGCGGCACGGGAAAAGTCCGGTAGCAATGTCCTGAACTTGCGAGCGTCCGCGCTGCTGTAGGGGCCGCTCGCCGCGCTGCGATGGATCCGCAGCATCGCGACCTTGGAGCCCGAGTTCGGCAAGCTTCAGACCCATCAGATAGCGCGTGCCGAGCGGGCGCAGGAAATCGTTGTAGATATCGTCGCGCAGGAAAACCTTGTCGGGCAGGTTCTGGGTGAGGATCACCTGCCCGGCGCGAGAGCGCACGAGCGCCTCGCAGCGGGCGTAGTCCGCGGACTCCCGATGCGGAAAATCCGCCCAAGCCGAGAACGCGACGCGCGACTGCTTGTGGTCCCAAACCAGGAAATTGGATTCGAAGCTGCCGAACGATGCGGCGAGCCGAGTCAAAGCTTGCGGCCAGCCATTCTCGCCAATGGCGGCATCGAGCAATGTCCCGGCGACCGCGCGCATGCGCCCCTCCTCACCGATCGACACGTTCAGATACTGGGAAGCCAGTTTAGGCCGTCGCCGGGTAGCTGTCACGCGGCAACCTGCCTCACCCGTTCGGGTGATACGGCGAGTGACCTAGTCCGCTAGCCTTTAGCCTGCCGCACGACCGCGGAGCTGAACCGGGTTTCCGGGTGGGGAGGGGCAGATGCGTTTTCGATTTTCACTTTTTGCTCTGATCGCGTGCGCGATCACGCCTACGGCAACGGCACAGGCGTCCTCGCTTGATTTTGGGGTCGGCATCGTCAACCCGAGCGCCGACGACAACGACTTGTTCGGTGCGGCGATCTCTCTTTCGGCAGGGAAGGCGCTGATTGGCGCACCCTCAGACGCCACGACGGGGACCCGCAGCGGTCGGGCCTACGTCTACAATTCGTCCGGGGCCCTGTTGCACACCTTCGAAAACCCGACGCCCGCAACGAACGATCAGTTCGGCGGAGCTGTTTCGCTGTCGGGCAACCAAGCATTGATCGGGGCGCAGAACGACGCTCTAGGCACTACCGGTTCCGGCGTGGCCTATCTTTACGACGTCACCACAGGCGCACTCACGCGCACTTTTGCAAACCCCGGCCCCACACCGAACCTCCTGGACAATTTCGGGCATTCGGTCGCGATCTCCGGCAATCAGGCGCTCATCTCCGCGATCGGCGACGATAGGGGAGCCACAAACGCGGGCGCCGCGTACCTGTTCGACACGACCACGGGAGCAGTTCAGCAGACGTTCCTCAATCCGGCCCCGGGTCCAAACAGCAACGACAATTTCGGGTTCGCCGTAGCGTTGTCCGGCAATCGCGCGCTCATTTCGACGATCAACGACGATACGGCCGCCCTGAACGCGGGCGCGGCTTATCTGTTCGACACGACAACTGGAGCCCTGCTCCACACCTTCCTCAATCCCACGCCTGAAATCAACAACGTGTTCGGCAACAACGACAACTTCGGCTTCGCGGTCGCGCTGTCCGACACAAGGATCGCGATCGCCGCGCCCAATGATAGCGTTAATGGCTTTCAAAACGGCGCCGTCTACCTCTATGACCTTGCGACTTACGATCTTCTGGCGACGCTGCTTATACCCACACCGAACAGCGATACCGCGGAATTCCTCGGCAATGACATTGCGTTGTCCGATCAATACCTGCTCGCCGGCGCGCCGTTCCGCAACCAAGGGCCGGCTGTATCTCAAAAGGACCTCGGCGCGGCATTCCTTTTCGACGCAATTACCGGGGCGTTCCTGCAAGAGATCGACGACACGTCGCCGACCAACGGCGATCGGTTCGGCTTCACCGTCGCGCTCGACGGCGGCGATGCGCTCATCGGCGCGCAAACCGACTTCGTCAATGGAATCAGGCCCGGTCAGGTCTTCACCTATTCAACTCCCGGATCGGCGCCCTTACCCGGCACACTGGTGCTCCTGGCGACTGGGCTGGCGGGGCTAACTCTGATGCGGCGGGCGGCGCGCTGCGTCTCGTGCCGGACCGGATAGCTGCCGGGCACACATCTTAAGATTTCGCCCGAAAAATACGGCTCACCGGTAGGACGGCTCGAGCGCAGCGAAACCCATCAACGGACCGACCTCTGGTGCATCCGGCTTTGGCTAGTCTTCGCCCGCCGCGTGCTCCCGAAACGTATCTTGACAGTATTCCTATAGGATGATGGCCGGTACCGGTCGCCCGTCACAGGCTGCTGGAATTGGCCGGGACCCGTAGCGGTGGATAGGCGCCCTGACAATCGGAAACGAGAGAACGGCCGCCTGAAAGGTAAGTCCTCCGGCGGCCATGCGGAGCAAGCCTTCAAACACCGCGCGCGGAACGCTCCGGGACTGAGCGGACTTGCGTTTGCTCGTCGCGGTTTTCCGCGGCGGGAACCGGTCTTCGACATGCCTCGATGTCGCGAGGCATCGAGGCCTGCGGCGGCCAATCCGCTGCCACAACCAAAAAGAGCCTAAAAATCAATGCCTTTCGCATTGCCATAAATATATTGCAATGCAATAGTACGAATGTGGCGTGGCGTTCGGTACTGGCATTCATTCACATATGACGATGCAAACAATAACTGCGCCTATTGCGCAGGCAAAAAAAGACAACTCACTCTTCGATCGAATTTGGCCCCCGGCGGCGATCATTGTGGGTCTCGGACTGACGGCAGCCTGGATATCGCTCTTGGGATACGAGATCGTTTGCTTGGTTTCGTCCGTGCTTTGAATCCAGCAAGCCGCATATAATGGCGGTGCAATAACGCCTAATACCGAGGCGTGCCGGGCACGAAGGCATCGAAGGCGGCCCAGAACTGGTTTCGAAACTGGTCCTGCTCCTGCAGGATCTCATGCTTGCTACCGGGCAGAATGAGATGGCGGCCGGCGAGCAGATGATAGCCAAATTCTTCAATCGCCGGCGTCGAGACGACCTCATCGCGTCCCGCCGCCACCATCAGGATTGGCTGGCGGATATGGCCGGCGTAACCGGGCGCGTGGAACTGCCGCATCTGTTTGAACGCGGCATCGACCCAGGCAATGGTCGGCGCACCGATCCCGAGGTCCGGCTCCTCTTGTAGTACGGCGGCATTGCGCGCAAAGCGCACCGGGTCGGAGGTCACCACGTTGCCGAGGAAATCTTCTGCGCCGCTGAGCTCGGACCCGCCGGTCGGCACGTAACCGCCACCGCGACCGATCAGCCGCAAGAACTTCGTCATCGGCCCGGCCATCCGCGTCAATCCCGGCAACGCGATCATCGGCGCCGAGAGTACCACGCGATCGAACCAGCGATTGCCGGCATGGCAGGCGCGGACGGCAACTGCCCCACCCATCGAATGCGCCAGGCAGTAGATCGGCGGCGGGCAATCGGGCAGCACGACCTGGTCCATAAAGGTTTCCAGATCGATGAGGTATTGCGAGAAATCCCGCACATAACCCTTTCGGCGGTCCGAGAGCCGGCGGTCCGAGAGCCCCTGCCCGCGCCAGTCGAAGGTCGCGACCGCAAAGCCGCGCGAGCGCAGGTCGCGTGTGGTCTCGAAATATTTCTCGATGAATTCGGCGCGCCCTTGAAGGACGACCACCGTGCCCTTGCGGCCGGGCGGCGGGGCGAAACGCGCATAGCGCAAAGTCACCCGGTCGCGCGTCTTGATGGTGCCGGCCGTCGCATCGTCGGGCACCGGATTGGCGGGAATGGAAACGAGTTTCATGTGTCCGGGTGATCGCGTGCGGGGAACGGCGATCGCCTTATAGCAGGGCGCAAGACGTCCTCAATCGCGCTCCGGAGATTGGATTAAAATCATTATTTTTCAATGGCTTGACAGGCAACCCGGCCGCACTTGCGGCCGCCAGAATCCGCTCCCATATCAATCTTGCGCAGGCCACTTCAGGCTGCGCAACGGGATTCGGTTCGGCCATATGGCGGACCGCCCGCATGTCGCTCAACTTCATGGAGGATATGCCATGCGTACGTTCGATCTTGCTCCCCTTTACCGTTCCACCGTCGGCTTCGACCGGCTGTTCTCGATGCTCGATGGCTTCGAGCCTGTTCCGGGCTATCCGCCCTACAACATCGAGCGGACCGGTGAGAACGATTACCGCGTCACCGTTGCGGTCGCCGGCTTTGGCGAGAGCGACCTTTCGATCGAAGCGAAAGAAAACACGCTGACGATCAAGGGTGCCAAGCAGGCCAAGGAAGAGCAGAAGGGCGAAGTGCTCCATCAGGGCATCGCCGCGCGCGCCTTCGAGCGCGTCTTCCAGCTCGCCGATCATGTCCAGGTGAAGGCCGCCAACCTCGAGAACGGATTGCTGCACGTCGATCTCGTGCGCGAAGTTCCCGAGGCCAAAAAGCCACGCCAGATTCCGATCAGCAACGGCGCCGAGGCGGCCAAGCCTCAGGTGATCGATACCAAGGCTGCCTAACTCAACGGTCGCGAATGAGGGAGCGCCCCGGCATTGTCCGGGGCGCTTTTATTTTGTGCGCGCGTCGGCCGGCTGCGGCACGTGAATGATGCGCGGACCGGCGTCGTATTGCGGCACGTAGATTTTCGCGATGGAGACGATGTCGCCAAGCTGGGCGTCGGCGATGACCTGCACCTGGAAGCCGTAGCGGTCGCGCGCATGCAGGACGTAATAAGGCCCGCGGCGGAAGACCTGCGTGGTCGGATCGAAGCCGAGGGAGCGAACGGTGGCGACGATCTCATGCGCCGGCAGCGCAGCGTCGTGCGCCGGCAGAACGCCGGAGACGCTCGCCACCTCGTGCCGGTCGGGCCCGGCAGCCGCGAGTGACACCATCGCGGCGACTATGACAGCGGCATATCCGATCGTCAGCGTTTTCATAGTCCCTCTACGGCCCCTCTCCGTCGGCTGGCAGCCAACCCAATACGGGGTTGATGCGCTCCGGTCCCATCGCCACGGTTAACCGAACCCGCCCCGCGCGCAAGACCGCCGAGTTGGAACCTTGTTGCGTGCGCGGCTGCCGCATGGTCCTCTTCTTGCTTAGGATGACGAGCGGCCCGCAACAAAAGGTCGGGCCGGAGCAATTCCGGCGTGGACCAACCTTGTGTGGCAGGGCAAAATTTGGCAATGTCCATTAGGACAGCAATACTGTCCTAATGGTGGCGGCCTCGAGTGGCGGCTCGTTGAGGCGAGGCTGGCATTGGTGGCGCCCAACGGGAGCAGCCACGGCGGCAAAGGTCGGCAAGGCTGCCCTTCTCGAGATTGGTTCTAGGTCGGCTGCGGCGTCAGTTCAGGCGCTGCGGATGAGGAAGGTACGCCGCAGTCGTGACAGGTCCGCGGCGAGACGAGGGCAAGATGGACGAGCGACGCAAGAGCGAGACGCAGCAACTGCGCGGGGCACAGGCCCTGAGCGCTGCGCGCGCGCATGCGGGCGCCGCTCCCGGCACGCCGTTGCCGCAAGGCCTCTACGATCCGGCGCTCGACAAGGATTCCTGCGGCGTCGGTTTCGTCGCCAACATCAAAGGCGCGAAGTCGCATCAGATCATCGAAGATGGTCTGCAGATTCTCTGCAACCTCGAGCACCGCGGCGCGGTCGGCGCCGATCCGCGCATGGGCGACGGTGCCGGCATCCTGGTGCAGATCCCGCACAGGTTCTTTGCCAAGAAAGCGAGCGAGCTCGGCTTTTCATTGCCGGCGCCCGGCGAATACGCGGTCGGACAATTGTTCATGCCGCGCGACAAGAACTGGCGGCAGATCATCCGCGACATCTACGCCGACATTGTCGCGCGCGAGGGTTTGACGCTGCTCGGCTGGCGCGACGTGCCGACCGACAATTCGACGCTCGGTGAATCGGTCAAGCCGACCGAACCCAAGCACATGCAGGTGTTCATCGGCCTCGGCAAAAAGAAACAGTCGGAAGCCGACTTTGAGCGCCGGCTCTACATCCTGCGCAAGTCGGTCTCCAACGCGATCTATCGCCGCCGCGACCGGCGCGTGTCGGACTATTACCCGGTGTCGGTCTCCTGCCGCACGATCGTCTACAAGGGCATGTTCCTCGCCGATCAGCTCGGCACCTACTATCCCGATCTTCACGACCCGGATTTCGAGAGCGCGATCGCGCTGGTGCACCAGCGCTTCTCGACCAACACCTTCCCGGCCTGGCCGCTCGCGCATCCGTACCGCTACATCGCGCACAACGGCGAGATCAACACGCTGCGCGGCAACGTCAACTGGATGGCGGCACGGCAGGCCTCCGTCGATTCACCGCTGTTCGGCAAGGACATCAGCAAGCTGTGGCCGATTTCCTATGAAGGCCAGTCCGACACCGCTTGTTTCGACAACGCACTCGAATTCCTCACGCAGGGCGGCTACTCGCTCGCGCATGCGATGATGATGATGATTCCGGAAGCCTGGGCGGGCAATCCGCTCATGGACGAGGAGCGGCGCGCCTTCTACGAATACAACGCCGCGCTGATGGAGCCGTGGGACGGCCCGGCGGCCATCGCCTTCACCAATGGCCGCCAGATCGGCGCCACGCTCGACCGCAACGGCCTGCGGCCTGCGCGCTACTACATCACGCGCGACGACCGCATCGTCATGGCGTCCGAGATGGGCGTCCTGCCGATCCAAGAAAAAGACATCATCAAGAAGTGGCGGCTACAGCCGGGCAAGATGCTGCTGGTCGATCTCGACGAAGGCCGGCTCATTCCCGACGAAGAACTGAAGGCCGAGCTCGCCAAAAGCCACCCTTACAAGGAGTGGCTGGCGAACACGCAGCTCGTGCTGGAGGACCTGCCCAGCACAGAAAACGAAGCGCCAAAGTCGAACCTGCCGCTGCTCGATCGTCAGCAGATGTACGGCTACACGCAGGAAGACCTGAAATTCCTGATGACGCCGATGGCCGCGACCGGCGAGGAAGCGATCGGCTCCATGGGCAACGACACGCCGATTTCGGCGCTATCGGACATGCCGAAGCCGCTGTTCACCTATTTTAAGCAGAACTTCGCGCAGGTGACGAATCCGCCGATCGATCCGATCCGTGAAGAGCTGGTGATGAGCCTCGTCTCCATCATCGGGCCGCGGCCGAACCTGTTCGATCTGGAAGGCACGTCCACTATCAAGCGGCTGGAAGTGCGCCAGCCCATCCTCACCAATGAGGACTTCGAAAAGATCCGCTCGATCGAGACCATGAGCGGCGATCATTTCAAGTCGCGCACGCTCGACATCACCTTCCCGGTCGAGCACGGCGCCGACGGCATGGCCTGGGCGCTCGACGCCTTGTGCGAGCTCGCCGAGGAAGAAGTGCGCGGCGGCTGCAACATCATCATCCTGTCCGACCGCAAGGCCGGCGCCGAGCGCGTCCCGATCCCGTCGCTGCTCGCCTGCGCGACGGTGCATCATCACCTGATCCGCAAGGGCTTGCGCACTTCGGTCGGCATGGTGCTGGAGACGGGCGAGCCGCGCGAAGTGCATCACTTTGCCTGCCTGGCCGGCTACGGCGCGGAGGCTATCAATCCTTACCTTGCCTTCGAGGCGCTGATTGCCGGCAAGGACGACCTGCCGCAGAAGCTCGACGACAAGGAAGTCGTCAAACGCTACACCAAGGCGATCAACAAGGGACTGCTGAAAGTGATGTCCAAGATGGGCATCTCCACCTATCAGTCCTATTGCGGCGCGCAGATCTTCGACGCCGTCGGCCTGAAACAGGACTTTGTCGACCAGTATTTCACCGGCACGCACACCCGCATCGAGGGCGTGGGCTTGGCCGAGATCGCGGAAGAGACCGTGCGCCGCCATCGCGACGCGTTCTCGGACGCGCCGATCTACAAGTCGATGCTCGATGTCGGCGGGGACTATGCCGTGCGCGTGCGCGGCGAGGACCACGTGTGGACGGCACAGACCGTGTCCAACCTGCAGCACGCCGTGCGCGGCAACTCGCAGGACCACTACCGCGCTTACGCCCAGCTGGTGAATGAGCAAAACGAGCGGCTCACCACCATCCGCGGCCTGTTCCGCATCGGCAAGGCGGAAGAAGACGGCCGCAACCCGGTTGCGCTCGAGGACGTCGAACCGGCCAAAAATATTGTGCGGCGCTTTTCCACCGGCGCCATGTCGTTCGGTTCCATCTCGCGGGAAGCACACACCACGCTCGCCATCGCCATGAACCGCATCGGCGGTAGGTCGAACACCGGCGAGGGTGGCGAGGAGACCGACCGCTTCAAGCCGCTGCCGAACGGCGATTCCATGCGCTCGGCCATCAAACAAGTGGCGTCCGGCCGCTTCGGCGTCACCGCGGAGTACCTCGTCAACTCCGACATGATGCAGATCAAGATGGCGCAGGGCGCCAAGCCCGGCGAAGGCGGCCAGTTACCCGGACACAAGGTCGACAAGACCATCGCCAAGGTACGCCATTCGACGCCCGGCGTCGGCCTCATTTCGCCGCCGCCGCACCACGACATCTATTCGATCGAAGACCTCGCCCAGCTCATATTCGATCTGAAGAACGTCAATCCCGCGGGCGACGTCTCGGTGAAGCTCGTCTCCGAAGTCGGCGTCGGCACGGTCGCCGCCGGCGTCTCGAAAGCGCGCGCCGACCACGTCACCATCTCCGGCTACGAGGGCGGCACCGGCGCAAGCCCCCTCACCTCGATCAAGCATGCGGGTTCACCGTGGGAGATCGGCCTGGCCGAGACGCACCAGACGCTTGTTCTCAACCGCCTGCGCGGGCGCATCGCGGTGCAGGTCGACGGCGGCGTGCGCACCGGCCGCGACGTGGTGGTGGGCGCGCTCCTTGGAGCGGACGAATTCGGCTTTGCAACGGCGCCATTGATCGCGGCCGGCTGCATCATGATGCGCAAGTGCCATCTCAACACCTGCCCGGTCGGCGTGGCGACGCAAGACCCGGTGCTGCGCAAGCGCTTCAAAGGGGCGCCCGAGCACGTCATCAACTACTTCTTCTTCGTGGCCGAAGAGGTGCGCGCGCTGATGGCGCAGTTGGGCTATCGCACCTTCGACGAAATGATCGGGCAAGTGCAGATGCTCGACCAGCAAAGACTTGTCGAGCACTGGAAAGCCAAAGGCCTCGATTTCTCCAAGCTCTTCACCAAGCCGCAGGCCGACGAAGGCACCGCGATCTACAATTGCGAAGAACAGGACCACAAGATCGCGACCATTCTCGACCGCAAGCTGATCGCGGACGCACAATCCGCGCTCGACCGCGGCGCGCCCGTGCGGCTGCAAACGGCGATCGGCAACACCGACCGTGCGGCCGGCGGCATGCTCTCGGGCGAAGTCGCCAAACGCTACGGCCATGAAGGCCTTCCCGACGGCACCATCCATGTCCGCTTTGCCGGCACCGCCGGGCAGACCTTCGGCGCCTGGCTCGCCAGAGGCATCACCTTCGAGCTCGAAGGCGACGCCAACGACTATGTCGGCAAGGGCCTCTCCGGCGGACGCCTCATTATCCGGCCGGCGGCGGAATCCGGCGTGGTGCCGGAAGAATTGATCATCGTCGGCAACACCGTGCTGTACGGCGCGATTGCCGGCGAGTGCTTTTTCCGTGGCATCGCCGGCGAACGCTTTGCCGTGCGCAATTCCGGCGCCGTCGCCGTGATCGAAGGCGCGGGCGACCATTGCTGCGAATACATGACCGGTGGCGTGGTGGTGGTACTCGGCAATACGGGGCGCAATTTCGCCGCCGGCATGTCGGGCGGCATCGCCTACGTGCTCGACGAGGACGACAGCTTCACGTCGCGCTGTAACCTGGCGATGGTCGAGCTCGAGCCGATACCGGAGGAAGAAGACGCCGCCGAGCAGGAGTTCGGCTATGACCTGGAAAGCCACGGCCGTGTCGAGGTCATGGTCGATCTGACGACCAGGGACGCCGCACGGCTGCGCATGCTGATTGCCGACCACGCGCGCTATACGGGCTCCACGCGCGCCGCCGATATCCTGGCCGACTGGAAGCGCTATCGCCCGCTGTTCAAGAAAGTGATGCCGGTCGAATTCCGCCGCGCGCTCGCCGAGATGGCAAAGGAGAAGGCCGCCACCATGCAGGCCGCGGAGTAGGATGGGTAAGGTCACAGGCTTTCTCGAAATCGAACGGCACGATCGCAAATACGAGCCGGTCGAGGAGCGCATCAAGCACTACCGCGAGTTCGTGCTGCCGCTGCCCGAGCAGGAGCTGCGCAACCAAGCCGCGCGTTGCATGGACTGCGGCGTGCCCTATTGCCACGGCGTGAGCCACATCAGCGGCGCGCCGACCGGCTGCCCGGTCAACAACCAGATCCCGGACTGGAACGACCTGGTTTATCGCGGCCACTGGGACGAGGCCGCGCGCAACCTGCATTCCACCAACAATTTTCCGGAAGTGACCGGCCGCGTGTGCCCGGCGCCGTGCGAGGCCTCCTGCACGCTCAACATCGACGAGAACCCCGTCACCATCAAGACGATCGAATGCGAGATCGCCGACCGCGCGATCGCGCAGGGGCTCAAGCCTGAGCTGCCGGCGCACAAGACCGGCAAGACGGTCGCCGTCGTCGGCTCAGGTCCTGCGGGCCTCGCTTGCGCGCAACAGCTCGCTCGCGCCGGCCACGAAGTGCATATTTATGAGCGCTGGGCCAAGGCCGGCGGCCTTTTGCGTTACGGCATTCCCGACTTCAAGATGGAAAAGGTCCATGTCGACCGCCGCGTCGAGCAGATGGCGGCGGAAGGCGTGATCTTCCATTACAACGCCGATGTCGGCGTCAGCGTGCCGGCCGACAAGCTTGTCAACGAGCACGATGCCGTCGTGCTCTCGGGCGGCGCCGAAAGCCCGCGCGATCTGCCGATCCCGGGGCGCGAGCTCAACGGCGTCCATTTCGCCATGGAGTTCCTGCCGCAGCAGAACCGGCGCGTCTCCGGCGAGCCTGCGCTTGCGGCCGAACCGATCCTCGCCAAAGGCAAGAAAGTCGTGGTGATTGGCGGCGGCGACACCGGCTCCGACTGCATCGGCACATCGATCCGCCAGGGCGCGGTGTCGGTGACCAATTTCGAGATCATGCCACAGCCGCCCGAGCACGAGAACAAGGAACTGACCTGGCCGGATTGGCCGCTCAAGCTGCGCATCTCGTCGAGCCACGAGGAAGGCGCCACGCGCGAATTCGCCGTGCTGACACAGAAATTTTCCGGCGAGAACGGCGTCGTTAAAAAGCTGCATTGCGTCCATGTCGACGGCAAGATGAAACCGGTGCCGGGCACGGAATTCGAGATCGAGGCCGATCTCGTGCTGCTCGCGATGGGCTTCGTGCATCCACTGCACGAGGGTATGATCAAGGCGTTGGGTGTCGATCTCGACCGCAGAGGCAACGTCAAGGCCGACACCGAGGCCTACGCGACGTCGATCCCGAAAATCTTCACCGCCGGCGACATGCGCCGCGGGCAATCGCTGGTGGTGTGGGCGATCCGCGAGGGCCGCCAATGCGCGTACGCGGTCGATAAGTTCCTGATGGGAACGACCACGCTGCCGCGATAACGCGGCTCCGGCGTCAACGGAACAAGTTGAACGGGTTGAACGGGAAATTCACGCGCCGGCGCGTCGTGGTGTGGCGCTCGGGCTTGGGCGCGGCCTGGGCATCCTGCGCGGGCTTTTTTTCGGCGGCCGGTTCTTCCTGCGCCGTTTTTTTCGGCTCCGTCTTCTTGTTGGCATCCTTGGAGTTGGCGCCGGGTTTGGGCGTCGCGCTCTGGTTCTGGTTGCCCGCTTTTATATCGATCTGGCGAACGGCGCGCTTGTTGGGCGCCACCGTCGGCAAGGTGACGGAGACGGTCTTTTCGGGTGCGGGCTTCGCGGCGCCCTGTTTCTGCGCGCCATTCGCAGTTCCGCCGTGCTGCCAAACGAAATTGTCGGCGCGGCCCGGGGGCGCGGCGATTGATTCACCCTTTACCAGCACGTCGTTGGCAATCGCGTCCCCATAAGTGGGGCGCGTATTGGCGCCGCCGAGCAACTGATCGCTCGTGCCGGTCGTCACGGTCAGCGGAACGACGGGCCCGATTACAGGCCGTGCGGCGGGCTTGCCGCTCCCCGGTGTCGCCGTCAGCGGCCCGCTCGGCAGCACCACTTGCAGCGAGCGGTTGCTCATATAACGGCGAATTTCACGCTCGACGTAGTGCGCCAGCTTGCGAGCGCCTGACTTGGTGAAAAAGACGCCGTCGGCCGATCGCAGCCGACGTGTCTGACCCTCGTAGTCGGGGCCGTAACTTGCGTATTTGCCGGCATCGTCGACGAAGCCGTCCCACACATCGATATAGTTGATGCCGGCGCGCTCGGCACGCGCGCGGAACAGGTCGTTGAGATAGACGGCATCGGCCGTCGACTTGGTGCCGCGGATCGACGGCAGGCCGACCCAGAACACAGGCACGCCCTTGCTTTTGAGGGCGGCGATCGTTTCGTCGATGCGGCGCGAATAGACCTTGGCCCAGAGATCGCTGCGAAATTCGAGGATGCCGTTTGCGGTCTTTCGCTCCGGCGCGACGTTGCTTTTCTTGTCCTGTTCGCTTTTTTTGTCTTGTTTATTATCTTGTTTTTTATCTTGCGTGGCCCCGGCCTGATCTTTTTTCTGCGCATCCTTGTTGGCGGCGTTTTTGGCCTGTTCCTTTTCGGCCTTGCGCTTTTCGTCCTCCTTGGCGACGTCCTTTTCGCGGATGTTCTCGCGATCGTTCAGCCCGAGCATCATGACGACGTAGTTCGCCTTTTGCTTGCTCAGGATATCGCGAACTGCGTGCCACCAATCGAGGTCGCTTTTGCTGTCGTAGCGGATGAGGCCCGAGCGCTGCTTGTCCTTGCGGACGATGACAACGCCAGGATCGTCGGAAAACGCATCTTCGAGGCCATAGCCGAGCCAATCGGACATGCCGTCGCCCATGACCACGACGGTGGTCGAGGGGTCCTCGTCCTTTTCCGCCTTCGGACCATTCGGAGCACGCGAATGATCGACATGCTGCGGCGCCGAGCGAGACAACTCATCCTGGCGCTGGTAACTGCGCGGCTGATTGAAGGGGACGCCGAACAACTGCTCGAAAAAACCGCCGCTGCGATATTGGTGGCGACGAAATTGCGCATGCGCGGCATCGGTGAAAGCAAGCTGGACCGTGGCCACGGCTGCGCATTCGACCACGGCCAGGATGACCGCGCCGGCAAACCAACGTGAAATCCGCAGTTTCCTCAACATACCACTCGCCTTCGGCGCCGGCCGGATCGGCGGCTGCAAGGCCCGCTGCCAGCGCCCAACTGCCCGCGCATATGGGTCAATAGCGCGCAAAAAATGTCAACTCGAAGGACGCGCCTTCATGGCGTTAACCTTCATCGCCCACGCAGCTTGTCCAGAACGACGCTGGAGGCAAAACCGTCCGGAATCTTGCCGTTTCGAGCCTGGAAGTCGCGGATGGCGGCCCTCGTCTTGGTGCCAAGCCGTCCATCGGGCTCGCCGATGTTGTAGCCGCGCTGGGCGAGACGCTGCTGCAATTCCAGCCGCTCGTCGCGCGACAACACCCGCTCGTAGCGCGGCCATTTCTGAACGAACGGCCCACCCCCACGCAACCGGTCGGCCAGATGGCCGATGGCCAGCGCATAGGCTTCCGCCGGGTTGTAGCGCATCAGCACTCTAAAATTGTGCAGCATCAGAAAGCCCGGCCCCTGCACGCCCGCCGGCACCAGCAAGAACGCCGGATCGCTCGGGCGCGGGAATGGCTTGCCGCCGGGGCGCGTCAATCCGGAACGCTGCCAGTCGCCGATCGACATGGTCTTGCGATGATCGGCCAGCAGAAAATTGAAATTGGCCGGCAGCACGATTTCATAGCCCCAGGTCTCGCCGAAATGCCAACCGTCTTTCTTCAGATTGTTGGCGGTGGAGGCGATCAGGTCGGGAACGGAGTCGACCACATCGCGATGGCCGTCGCGGTCGAAATCAACCGCAAAGCGCTTGAACGAGGTGGGCATGAACTGCGTCGGACCGAAGGCGCCCGCCCATGAGCCGACCAGCCGATCCGGCCTGACATCGCCGCGCTGCAGGATTTCCAGCGCGGAGAGAAATTCGTCGCGAAAATATTTCTGGCGGCGCCCGACGCAAGATAGCGTCGCCGTCGAGCGCAGAACGGAGCGGTCACCGCCGAGGGTGCCGTAATTGCTTTCCACGCCCCAGATCGCGGTGATGATGTATCGGTCGACACCATAGGCGCGCTCCACCGCGTCGAACGTGGTGCGGTACTTCGCCAACAGCTCGCGCCCCTTTTCGATACGGTTATCGTTCACCAGAATATCGAGATAGTCCCATATCGACTTGGTGAATTCGGGCTGGTTGTCGAGCAGATCCATGATCCGCAGATCGGGCGTGAGCGGCCGGACATAGCGGTCAAAGGTCGCGCGCGAAATGTGGCGGCGGGAGGCCTGCGGCCACAGTCCCTGCAGGCAGCGAGGAAAATTCGCCGCCGCGGCGCGGATCGCCTGCGCGGTCATATGCGGATTGCCGGAAGCTCCGTCCCGCCCGCTCCAAGACGGCGCTTGCACCCGCTCGGGCGTGACGGTACCGGTCGTGCTCTGCGCAGCGGCTGCGCCGGTAGCGACGGCGATCAGTACCGCGGCGACAACAGACGTCTTTCGCATGCCGTTCCCCACGCTCATGCTCGTTCCCGCAAGCTCCATGGGTGACCCGATATCGTTTCGGGGGCGTTAATGGTAGCCCAACCCGCATCTGGACCCGCGCCGCGCCCCGTGCTTTTTCCCCATATAGTCAACAACGGCCCCGCTTCCCATGACCCGCATCCGCAAAGCCATTTTTCCCGTCGCCGGCCTCGGAACCCGCTTTTTGCCCGCCACCAAGGCCATGCCGAAGGAAATGCTGCCCGTTGTCGACCGGCCACTCATACAGCACGTCGTCGACGAAGCCCGCCAGGCCGGCATCGAACATTTCATCTTCGTGACTGGCCGAAACAAGAGCGTGATCGAGGATCATTTCGACCGCCAGTTCGAACTGGAACTTACGCTGACGGAACGCGGCAAAAAGGCGGACCTGGCGCTTTTGTCGCAGGACCTGCCGGAGGCGGGAACCGCGAGCTTTACCCGCCAGCAGTCGCCACTGGGCCTGGGGCATGCGGTCTGGTGCGCGCGTGAACTGGTCGGGCACGAACCGTTCGCGCTGCTCCTGCCCGACGTGCTGGTGCAACACACACCAGGCTGCCTCGCCCAGATGATCGAGGCGGCCGAAGGCCTCGACTCCAACGCCAATATCATTGCGGTCGAGGAGGTTCCAAAAGAGCGCGTTCATATGTACGGCGTGGTCGGCGTCGGCGAGAGCAAGGGCAAGGCCTTCGCCATCACCAAGATGGTGGAAAAGCCGAAAGCGGCCGAGGCCCCGTCGAACCTCTCCATTACCGGGCGCTACATCCTGCAGCCGGAAATCTTCGGTCTGCTGGAAAAACAATCGGCCGGCGCCGGCGGCGAAATCCAGCTGACCGACGCCATGCTGGCGCTGTCGAAGACGCAGCCTTTCTACGGCCTGAAATTCGAAGGCCGCAGCTTCGACTGTGGCTCCAAGATCGGCTTCCTTGCGGCGAACGTCGCCTACGCGCTGAAGCGGCCCGACATCGCGCCCGACTTCCGCGCCGAATTGCGGCATTTGCTCGACGACAAGTAACGTTCAGCGCTGAACGCGCAGCGTGAGCAGGAAAATGCTCTCGTCGTAATTGTTGCCGGGCTGGTTGGAGCGCAGCCAATTCTGCTGGAACGAGCCGGTAAGCCAAAATTCGCGATCGAACTTGTAGGTCAATCCTGCGCCGAGCGAATAGAGTTTGTCGTTGCGCTGGTCGCCAACATATTCGTCATCGCCGAAGCCGGCCTTCACGGTCCCGATCAACCAGCGGCGGAAGGCGTGGTCGACTTGAAAACCGACGTTTCGATAGAGCACACCGGACACGCCGGGCTGCGTCGATTCACCCACCGTCGATGAGCCGATAAGCTTGACCGTGGTGAGCGCGCTCGCGGTCCACACCAGCGAGGCATCGCCGATGACACCGGAAAGATTCTGCAGCCGCGGATCTTGATATTTGCGCTCGGTATAGCCGATAGCGATTTCGCCGGTGAGCGCATGCGACAGACGGAATGTCGTGCCGACTTTCCCGGTCACGCCGCGGGAATCGCGCTGGTAGCCGGAATAATCGGTCTCGAGATCGTACTTGCGCGTGTCGATTGTGCCTTCGGCATAAGGCATGACACCCGGAAGGAGCTCGTAGCCACCACGTAGCGTACCGCTGAACTGGTCGTAATTGCGGTCTTCGTTGCTGGCGGTCGTACCGTCTGTCAGCTCTGAATTTTGATAGACGGTGCGATCGGCGCCGCCCTTCACTGACAGCTCGAAGCGGTTAAAGCGATGGCCGATGCCGGCGCTGCCGCCGAACATCGCGTTGAGCGGCAGCTTGGCAAGGCCGGCCTGCAAGTTGGGGCTGCCGGGATTGTCGCTCGACACGACGAGGCGGCTGCTGAGATCGATGCGCGTGCGGCTGGTGACGTCGATGCGGCCGTCCACCGTACCGTTGATATTGGGCCGGCTCAGCGTCGGCGTCTGATCGGGGCTGTAGCCGGTGTAGCTGCCGCGCAAGTCGGCCTTCAGTTCGTGCCGCGACCAGTGCGACTGCGCGCGCAGCTCCGGCGTAATGGTGTAAAGCCATGCTGCCTTTTCGTCCGCCGTCTGGCCCGGATTGGTGTCATAGCCGCCGGTGAGTTCGAGCGACGGGAACAAATCAAAGGCGCCGGCGCGAATGCCGATCGGCTCGTAAGGATCTTGCGCCTCGAGCGCCTTGCGCTTGGGGATCGGCTTGCGGATCGGCCTGAGGGTGGCGACCGGCGGCGTGCCGGGCGCGCTGGAGGTGATATCCGCATCCGCGTCCTCGGGCGGAATTTGCGGCACATTGTAACGTGACGGCGGAGGTGGCTGCGCGGCAAGCGCCGCAGCCGCGCCCAGAGGCGGCGGCTGACTCAATGGTGACGACAATTGCGAGAACGCGGGCGACGCTGACCTGGCCGCGGGCGTCGGTCTGGTGTTGCTTGTTGGTGTTGCTGTTGCTGTTGCTGTTGCTCCTGGTCGTGATCTTCGTACGGGCGTTGGTGGAATCGAATCCGGTCGCGCCGGCGCCCGACACCGGCGGCGCGAGCGGCTGAAAGCGCGGACGCCGCTGTACAGGTACGTCCGGTTGCTCGAACCGCGGCGGATTGTTCGGGTCAGACTCAAGTTGCGGCGCCAGCGGGTCGGTCCGCACCATCGGCGTTTGTGCCATCGCCGTCTGCGCCGGCGCGCCACGCCCGACAAGCGCAAGGCCCACCGCCAACGCCACGCCGGCTCCGCGCAAAATTGATCGTTGGCGTAGGCGCTGCACGTCGCTTCTCGCGGCCTCCAAGAGCCGTCCGTACGCGGGCGCAACCATAGGCACGCGCCCGCGGACACGGCGGAAAGTGGTTAACGGACGCTAAAGGGGTATGGTTAACGAGGCGTTGCCGGCACGAAGCAGCAGAAAAAACGGGCCTAAACCCAGCCTTTCAGCTCGCGGCTGGCAACCTCGCGGATCACCGCCATGCCGAGCGGGGAATCGTTGAGGCAGGGGATCGCGGCAAAATTCTCGCCCCCCGCCTCGCGGAAGATCGAGGCATTCTCCATGGCGATCTCTTCCAGGGTTTCCAGGCAGTCGGCGACAAAGCCCGGCATGATGACGGCGAGGTTTTTCACACCCTGCTCGCCCAGCCGCTTCACGGTTTCGTCGGTGTAAGGCTTGAGCCATTCCTCCGGCCCGAAGCGCGACTGGAAGGTCATGATCATCTGGTCCTGACCGAGATTGAGCCGTTCGCGCAGCAGCCGGGCGGTCTTGGCGCAGTGGCAATAATAGGGATCGCCATTGTGCAGATAGGCCTCCGGCATGCCGTGGAAGGAGGCGAGGATCACGTCAGGCTTGAAGCTCAGCTTGGCCAGCTCGGCGTTCAATGACGTCACCAGCGCGTCGATATAGACGGGCTGGTCGTAATAAGGCGCCGCCACCCGCAGCGTCGGCTGGAAACGCATCTTGACGAGCGCCTTGAACACCTCGTCGCAGACCGTCGCGGTCGTCGCCGCCGCATATTGCGGATAGAGCGGCACCACCAGGATGCGGTCGCAGTTTTGCTCGGCAAGCGCCTCCAGCCGCGATTCGATGGATGGATTGCCATAACGCATCGCCCAGTCGACGCGGATGCGCTTGTCGATCTTGTCGAGCATCTCTTCGAGCTGGTCGGACTGCGAGCGCGTGATGGTCCGCAACGGGCCTTCGTTGCGCTCCTTGTTCCAGATCTTGTCGTAGTCGCGGCCTTTGCGGCCAGGACGAAAAGGCAGAACAAACAAATGTAGAATCAGCCACCACTTGAGGCGGTGCTCTTCGATGACGCGCGGGTCGGACAGAAACTGCTTCAGATAGCGGCGCATCGACCAGTAGTCGGTCGCGTCCGGCGTTCCAAGATTGACCAGCAGCACGCCGATCCGGCGCGGCAATGTCGTCGGATGATCGCTCGGCAGGTGGTGATGCGTACTCGCCAAATTCATACCGTGCGCTCGTCGGCAATCACCTTGCCGTCGTTGGGAAGCGCGCCGGGCGCGACCAATCTGACGGCGCCTTTCAGCTTAGTGACCGACTGCAACGTGGCGGCGATCGCGCTTTCAAGGCTCGCATCGCGCGCCGCGCTCTCGGCCATCAGCGTCATGGTGTCCTGCTCACTCTCGCGGCCGACGACAAGGCGGAGCTTTGTCACCTCCGGATGACGCTGCGCCACTTCGGCGATCTGCTTGGGATGAACGAACATGCCTTTCACCTTGGCGGTCTGGTCGGCGCGGCCCATCCAGCCCTTGATGCGAACATTGGTGCGGCCGCACGGCGACAGACCGGGCAGCAGCGCGGACAGATCGCCGGTGCCGAGCCGGATCATCGGATAGTCGGGATTGAACGAGGTGACAACCACCTCGCCCACTTCGCCTTCCGGTACCGGATCACCGGTGCCGGGGCGCACGATTTCGACGATGAGACTTTCATTGACGATCATGCCTTCGCGTGCCTCGCTTTCGTATGCGATGACGCCGAGTTCGGCGGTCGCATAGCACTGCAAGACGGCAACACCGCGGCGGCCGAGCTCTTCGCGCAATGAAGTCGGCAACGCCGCGCCGGAGACCAGCGCACGCTTGATGGAGGAAGCGTCCTTGCCGGACTTTTCGGCGGTATCGAGCAGAATTTTCAGAAAATCAGGCGTGCCGACATAGCCCGCCGGCTTGTAGTGCGCGATGGCATCGAGCTGCTGCTCGGTATTGCCGACTCCGCCGGGGATCACCGCACAGCCGAGCGCATGCGCGCCCAGATTCCAGGATGAATCCGCCGGGCGTCAGATGATAGGCGAAGGAATTGTGCACGATGTCACCGGGCCGGAAGCCGGCGGCAAAGAGCGCGCGCGCGGCGCCATACCAGTCCTTGCCCTGCCCTTCCGGCTCGAAGACCGGGCCGGGCGACATCAACAGCCGGCGCACCTTGCCCGGCGGGGTGACATTGAGACCGCCGAAGGGCGGGTTGTCCTTCTGCAACGCCGCGATGTCCGCCTTGTGCAATACCGGCAGTTTGGCGAGGGCCGCGCGTGAATTGACATCATGTGCGGTGACGCCGGCCAAATGCTTCGCCCAGGCCGGCGCCTGCATCGCGTGTGCGATGGTCTTGGGCAGCACGGCTAACTCTTCACTCTCGCGCAGCGTGCGCGGGCGGGTTTCGAGGGAGTCGTAGTGGTCCGGCATAGATTATTCTCCCGTCATGCCCGGCCTTGTCCCGGCCATGACGAAAAGGAATCTCGCGGGATGGCTTTACGCGAGCCAGCGCTTCCTGCGACGATAATGCTTGCCCTCGCGGAAGGATTTGCGGTTGCCGCCGGAGGTGCCGAGGTAGAATTCCTTGACGTCCTCGTTTTCAGCGAGCGACTTGGCCTCGCCGTCCATCACCACGCGGCCGTTTTCCAGAATGTAGCCGTAGCGCGCGAACTTGAGCGCCATGTTGGTGTTCTGCTCGGCGAGCAGGAAGGAGACTCCTTCCCTGTCGTTCAAGTCTTTGACGATTTCGAAAATCTCCTCGACGATTTGCGGGGCCAGCCCCATCGACGGCTCGTCGAGCAAGATCATCTTCGGCCGCGACATCAGTGCACGGCCGATCGCGCACATCTGCTGCTCGCCACCGGAGGTGTAGCCGGCAAGCGAATCCTTGCGCTCGCGCAGCCTGGGAAAGTAAGCGTAGACCATCTCCATGTCGCGCTTGATCGCCACCTTGCCGTCGCGGCGGGTGAAGGCGCCGGTGAGCAGGTTCTCCTCGATGGTAAGATGGCCGAAACAATGGCGGCCCTCCATTACCTGGATGCAGCCGCGGCGCACCAGTTCATTGGGTGACTGGTCCTGTATCTCGGTGCCTTCGAATAGGATGGAGCCCTTGGTGACGTCGCCGCGCTCGGCGTGCAGCAGGTTGGAGATCGCCTTCAGCGTGGTGGTCTTGCCGGCGCCGTTGGCGCCGAGCAGCGCCACGATCCCGCCCTTCGGCACCGACAGCGACACGCCCTTGAGCACCAAGATGACGTGATCGTAGATCACCTCGATATTGTTGACGACGAGGATTTGTTCAGCTTGCGCGGCGCTTTGTTCGACGGCGGACATCGGTTCTCTGCGTTTAAGCAGCCCTCATCTTGAGGAGGCGCGCAAGCGCCGTCTCGAAGGATGAGAGGGTTAGTTTGAAGGTCCCTCGTCCTTCGAGACGCGCCACCCAAGTCGGCTCTAGCCGACTTGGGCTTTTAAGTGCCGATCTCGGGTACACCCGAGATCGGTGGCGCTCCTCAGGACGAGGGTCTTTCGCGATCAGCTTACGACGACTTGTCGCAAGCCTCGGTGCGCTTCGGCCAGCCGGTGTTCTTCTTAACGTAGTCGGCGGCGGCCGCGTTCAGCAGCGGGACCACCTTGTCTTTCATGGGCTCGATCCAGTCGGAGACTTTCACCCATTTGGCGCCGTCCCATTGCTGCATGTAGGCCGGGCTGTGGCCGTTGTGGTCGGTGCAGGTCACGTGAATCGCCGTGCCGAAGTCCGGCAAGCCCAGTGCCTTCCAGTGCGCCGCGTCGATATTGAGCGACTCAAGGCCGCGACGGACGTCGGCGCCCACCACGACTTTCTTGCCGGTTATCTTCTGTGCGTTGCGGATCGCTTCCGCGAGCAGCACCGCATTGAAGACACCGCGGTCGTAGAAGTTCTCGGCGAACTTGTCCTTCTCGACCTGGCTCTTGCCCTTGTCCACGACGTACTTCTTGATGTCCTGGATCGCCGGGTAGTCGGCGCCGAGACCGTTGAAGTTGAGCGCCAGATAGCCCTTGGCCTGCTTGCCGCCGCCACGGGCGTCGTCATCGGAGCCCGACCACCACACGCCGATGAAGTGATCCATCGGATAGCCGTTCTCGGCCGCGCGCTTGACCGCCGTCGGATTCATGGCGCCCCAGCCCCACATGATCATCCAGGCCGGACGGTCGCGGCGGACGGACAGCCACTGCGCCGACTGATCCTGCATTTCCTTGCCGGCCACCGGATAGAGTTTCACGTTGAAACCGTAGTCCTTGGCGAGCTGTTGCAGGAGCGGGATCGGCTCACGCCCGTAGCCGGCGTCGAGATAGATGAAACCGACGGTCTTGCCCTTGAGCTTGTCGAGACCGCCTTCCTTGCCGCCGATATAGCGGATGATCATCGACATGCCGTCCCAATAGGTGGCCGGCGGATTGAAGATCCAGGGGAAGTCATTGCCGACCGCGGACGCCGACAGGCCGTAGGCCATCGACAGAACCGGAATCTTGTCGACCGCCGCCTTCGGAATCAGCTGCAGCGTGATGCCGGTCGAGTACGGATTGACGGCAACCGGATTCTTGCCCTTGACCTGCTCCCAGCACTCGACACCCTTCTTGGTGTCGTAGCCGGTTTCGCACTCTTCGACGTTGAGCTTCACGCCGCCGATGCCACCATCACGCTCGTTGAGCATGGTGAAGTAATCGTGCATGCCGTTGGCGATCGGAATGCCCGAATTGGCGTAAGGTCCGGTGCGATAGGTCAGCAGCGGAATATAGATGCTGTCTGCCGCCTGGGCCTTGCTCGCAAGCGCGGCGCCGCCGAGCAGCCCCGCACACGCAAACGCAACAATCAGTCGTCTTGCCTTCATTTGTTCCTCCCTTTGGTTCGCGCCTTTAACGGCGCGCCTCTGGTTTCTCTCTTCACCTCCCGCTTGAGCCAGGAGGCGCTTTCGGATCCGCGGCTTTACCCGCTGCGGTCGGAAATTGCCCCTATCATGCACCATCAATAGGGAAACGGCCACACCCTCAATTTCTGCTTGCCGACCTGCCATAAGCGGGCGAGCCCGGCCGGCTCGACGATCAGGAAAAACACGATCAGCGCGCCGACGATCATGAACGTGATGTGCTCGACGGTGTCGGCATTCAGCGCCAGGCCGAGGTTTTCCGGGACGAACCGCAGCACGATCGGCAGGATATAAATCAGCGCGGCCCCCAGGAACGCGCCGAGCAGGCTGCCGAGACCGCCTATGATGATCATGAACAGCGTGTTGAAGCTCTGATTGATGTTGAACACGGCCGGTTCCGCGCCGCCATACCACAAGAACACCAACATGGCGCCGGCAACGCCGCAGTAGAACGAGGACACCGCGAAGGCGAGCAACTTCGTCGGCAAGAGACGGATGCCCATGAGCTCGGCCGCGATGTCCATGTCGCGCACCGCCATCCAACTGCGGCCGATGCGGCCATGCACCAGATTGGATGCAAACCAGGTCATCGCCACCACAATCGCAAGCACGATGTAGTAGCGCGTCTCGGCGGTGGCGCGCGGGCCCGTAATGATGATGCCAAACAGTTCACGCTGCGGCACCTCGATAGCGCCGGAGATGTTGTAATTGTAGAGCCAAGAGATGCGGATGAAGCACCACTCCAGGAAAAACTGCGCGGCCAAGGTTGCGATCGCGAGATAAAAACCTTTGATGCGCAGCGAAGGCAGCCCGAAGATGGTGCCGACAGCCGCCGCGAAAAAGCCCGAGGCGATGATCCAAACGATGATGTTCACGCCGGGGAAGATCGAGGTCAGCTTGTAGCAGGCGTAAGCGCCGACACCCATGAAGGCGCCGGTGCCGAGCGAAAGCAGCCCGGTGTAGCCGGTGAGCAGGTTAAGGCCGATCGCCGCCAGCGCGAAGATCAGGAACGGGATCATCACCGCATTGATCAGGAAGTCGTTGTGGGTGAGTGGAATGGCAAGCGCCGCGAGCAAAACGACCGCGAGCCCGATCCGGTCCTGCAAGATCGGGAAGATGGCCCGGTCGCTGGCGTAGCTGGTCTTGTACTGGCCGGCCTCACGGTAAAACATGTTTCCTACTCTTTTTTGAGCATGATCTTATCCGAAAACCGGTTCCCACTTTTCGGGATCATGCTCTACACCCGTTCAATAATGCGTTCGCCGAACAGTCCCTGCGGACGGAACAGCAGGAACACCAGCGCTATCACGTAGGCAAACCAGGCGTCGGTGCCGCCGCCGACCAGCGGGCCCCAGTAGAACTCTCCGAGCTTCTCGCCGATCCCGATGATCAAGCCGCCGACGATGGCGCCCGGGATCGACGTAAAGCCGCCGAGAATGAGCACCGGCAGCGCCTTGAGCGCAATGACCTCGAGCGCGAAGGACACATCCGAACGCGCGCCCCAGAAGATGCCGGTGACCAGCGCGACGAGGCCGGCGGCAAACCAGACGATCACCCAAATCTGCTCGAGCGAGATACCGACCGATAGCGCGGCCGAATGGCTGTCGGCGACCGCGCGCAGCGCGCGCCCGATTCGGGTCTTGGAGAAAAACACCGCGAGGCCCGCCACCATGATCGAGGCAACGACGGCCGCGGCGATGTCGAGCTTCTGCAACTGCACGATGCCGCCGAGCGTGTGATAGGTGATGGAGCCACTGGGCAGGAACAGGTCCGCGGTCGGCATCACCTTGGGGTCGCCGCCGAACACATATTCGCCAAAGCCGATGAGGAAATAGGTGATGCCGAAGGTCGCCATGAACAGGATGATGTCGGGCTGGTTGACCAGCGGCCGCAAGACCACCCGCTCGATGGCAAAGGCGAGCCCAAACATCACCACGATGGTCAGCGCGAGCGCGAGAAAAGCGTTCAACCCGGCGTCGTACAAGCCGACCAGCGTGAGCGCCGCGAACACCACCATGATGCCTTGCGCGAAATTGAACACGCCCGAGGCCTTGAAGATGAGCACGAAGCCGAGCGCGATCAGCGCATAGAGCATGCCGCCGACCAGGCCTTCCCACAAAGTCTGCACCAAGAGATCGGGCGCAGAGCCCATCTGCACGAAGGGATCGATGAAGATCTGATAGAGGAGGTGCATCGTCGTCTCCCCTAATGCGCCACGTTCTTCAATGTGCAACTCCGAGATAGGCGTCGATGACGGCTTGGTCGCTTTTGACCTCGTCGGGCGTGCCGTCGGCGATCTTGACGCCGTGGTCGAGCACGACCACGCGGTCGGACAGGTCCATCACCACGCCCATGTCGTGCTCGATCAGCGCGATTGTGGTGCCGTAATGGTCGTTCACGTCGAGAACGAAGCGCGACATGTCTTCCTTCTCTTCGAGATTCATGCCGGCCATCGGCTCGTCGAGCAGCAACAGGTCGGGCTCCATGGCGAGTGCGCGGCCGAGCTCGACGCGTTTCTGCAAACCGTAAGGCAGACGTCCGACCGGCGTGCGGCGAATCTCCTGGATCTTGAGGAAGTCGATGATCTCCTCGACGCGGTGACGGTGCTCGACTTCCTCCTGCATGGCCGGGCCATAACGCAGGAGTTGCCAGAAAAAATTCTTGTGCATCTTCAGCGAGCGGCCGACCAAAATATTGTCGAGCGAGGTCATGCCGCGGAACAGCGCGACGTTCTGGAAGGTGCGCGCGATGCCGCCATACGCGGCCTCGTAGGGGCGCATCCTGGAGCGGGTCTCGCCCTTGAACGTGATGCGGCCCTGCTGCGGGTGGTAGAAACCGTTGATCACGTTGAGCATCGAGGTCTTGCCGGCGCCGTTTGGACCGATGATGGCGCGGATTTCTCCTTTGCGAATATCGAAGGAGACGTCGTTGACCGCGTTCACGCCGCCGAACGACAGCGACACGTTCTCGACCGACAGCAGCACGTCACCGACGGCGACCTCCTTGCTGTCCCCCGGCGCCCTCATGCCGCCTTCTCCAGGGCGGGCGGGGCCGGCTCCGTCTTCATGTCGCGAATCTTCACCCGCGCCTTGATGACGCCCTTGCGGCCGTCCTCGAAGGTGACTTCGGTTGCGATGTCGGCCTCGCTGGAGCCGTCGTAAAGCGCCTCGATCAGCGGCGCATAGCGCTCGGCGATGAAACCGCGACGCACTTTCTGGGTGCGCGTCAGCTCGCCGTCGTCGGCGTCGAGCTCCTTGTGCAGAATCAGGAAACGCTTGATCTGCGCGCCCGCCAGCATCTTGTCCTCGGCGAGCGAACGGTTCACCTCGGCGACGTGGCTCTCGATCATGCCGTAGACCAGCGGGTGGCCGGCGAGTTCCTGGTAAGATGCGTAAACGACATTGTTGCGTTCCGCCCAGCTTCCCACGGCCGTCAGGTCGACGTTGATCATGACGGCGACGAAATCGCGCTGGTCGCCATAGGCAACCACTTCGCGGATGTTGGGATAAAACTTGAGCTTGTTCTCGATATATTTCGGCGGAAACAAAGTACCATCGGTGAGCTTGCCGACGTCCTTGGCGCGGTCGATGATTTTGAGATGGCCGGTTTTTTCGTCGAAGAAGCCGGCATCGCCGGTCTTCACATAGCCGTCCGGCGTCATCGTCTCCTTGGTCTTGTCCTCGTCCTTGAAGTAACCGGTGAACATGCCCGGTGACTTGAACAGCACTTCGCCATTTTCGCCGATGCGCAGATCGACGTTCGGACAGACCGGACCGACCGTATCGGAATAGATCTGCCCGTCGGGCTGAGCGGTGAGATAAAGGAACGCCTCGGTCTGCCCGTAGAGCTGCTTCAGATTGAGGCCGATCGAGCGGTAAAAGGCGAACAGGTCGGGACCGATCGCTTCGCCCGCGGTATAGGCGACGCGCACGTGCGAGAAGCCGAGCACGTTCTTGAGCGGGCCATAGACGAGGATTTCGCCAAGCCAGTAGAGCAGCCGGCCGGTCAGCGGCACCGGCTGCTTGTTGAGGATGCGCTCGCCGTATTTGCGCGCGACGTCGATGAAGAAGTGAAACATCTTGCGCTTGAGGAAGCCGGCGTCCTCCATGCGGATCATCACCCGCGTCAAAAGCTGCTCGAGCGTGCGCGGCGGCGCGAAATAGAAAGTCGGCCCGATCTCGCGCAAGTCGGACATCGCGGTGTCGGGATTTTCCGGACACGCCATGCAGAAACCGGCCACCAGACCTTGCGCGTAGTTGAGATAATGATCGCCGACCCAGGCGAGCGGCAGATAAGCCAGCGCCACGTCCTTCTCGGTCAGGTGATCGAAGGTGACCGTGCTCGCTGCCGCGGCAATCGAGCCTTCGCCGGTCAGCACCACGCCCTTGGACTGCCCGGTAGTGCCCGAAGTATAGAGAATGATGGAGGGATCGGCGCCCTTCCCGGCGGCGATTTCAGCGTCAAGCCAGGCGGCGATCTTTGGGTCTTCGAGCGCCTTGCGTCCCTCCTCGACGATCTCGTCGATGGGATGCAGGTGGCTGTGATCGTAGTCGCGCAAACCACGCGCTTCGTCGTAGACCATTTCATGAAGCTTGGGCAGACGGTCCTTCACCGAGATGATCTTGTCGATCTGCTCCTGGTCCTCGACGCAGGCAAAACCCACTTCCGCATGGGCGAGCACATAGGCTAGTTCGTCGGCCACCGCGTCGGCATAAACAGGCACCGGCACCGCGCCGAGCATCTGGACCGCCATCACCGACCAATAGAGCTTGGGTCGATTGCCGCCGACGATGGCTACGGTCTCGCCGCGTTTGACGCCCAGCCGGTGCAGACCGACCGCATAGGCGCGCACGATGTCGAGCGTCTGCGCCCAGGTCCAGGTTTGCCAGATGCCGAGATCCTTGTGCCGCATTGCCGGCCGCGCGCCATACAATTGAGCGTTGCGAATCAATAGCTTAGGGAACGTGTCCGCCGACGCGGCAGCGTGTTGCGCCACAGCGATATCCTCCCATGCGGCCGCGCCTAACAGACACAGCCAGAAATTCCCCTCGCCGTCCTTTTTCGGACGACCTTAGTTGTCTGGATATGAAATCACCACCGAAGGGCGGTCAAGCCTCAAGGGCCGGAAATAAAAATCGGGCCGGAGGCTTTAAGCTACTCCGCCGCCTTGAGAAACGGCGCAGGCCCGCTGCGAAATTGCTCGCGCAGAGCGGCTTCTTCCGCCTTGGCGGCGGCCAAATGCCGCTGCTTGACCGGACCGAAGCCGCGAATTTTTTCCGGCAGTGAGGCCAGCGCCACGGCTGCGGCGTGATTGTCCGGCGACAGGTTGTCGACGATTTCCTGCAGCAAGGCTTCGTAGTCGGCGATCAACTGGCGCTCGCTGCGGCGTTCGTGCGAATAGCCGAAAGGATCGAACGGCGTGCCGCGCAGGACTTTGAACTTCGCCAGCAGCTTGAACAGCGTCAGCACCCACGGACCGAATGACATCTTTTTCGGCTCGCCCGTTGCGGGATCGCGCCGCGCCAGCAGCGGCGGCGCCAGATGGAACTCGAAACGCAGATTGTCGCCGGCGAAAGACGACTTCACGCGATCGAGAAATGACGTGTCGCTGAAAAGGCGCGCGACTTCGTATTCATCCTTGTACGCCATCAGCTTGAACAGATAGCGCGCAACGGCTTCCGCCAGGCCGCGCTGGCCCGGCGCCTTCTGCGCTTCGGCCGCCCGCACCTTCTCCACCCAGTTGCGATAGCGCCGGGCATAGCGGGGACCCTGATAGGCGGTGAGCGCGTCGATGCGGCGCGAGACCGTTTCGTCGAAAGACTGCGAGAGCTTCAGCAAATCGTATTCTTCGGCATCTTCCGGCTCGATCAGCGCTTCCAGCGCTTTCGGATCGACGGCGGCGCGGCGGCCGTAACGGAAGGCGGCAATGTTCATCGCCACCGCCTGCCCGTTCATTTCGATCGCTTTCTCGATCGCGTCCGCCGAAATCGGCAGCGCGCCAAGCTGATAGGCGTAGCCGAGCATGAACATGTTGGCGCCGATCGATTGGCCGAGCAGCGCGGTCGCGAGCCGTCCGGCATCGACGAAATGACTTTGTCCCTGGCCGGCATGGCCGGTGATGGCGCGCTTCAGGCGTTCGGTCGGCAGCGAGAAATCGGCGTTGCGGGTGAAATCGCCCGGCAGGAATTCCGCGGTGTTGACGATGACGCGGGTATGGCCCTGCTTGATGGCGCCCAGCACCTTCTTCGAGCCGAGAACGACAATGTCGCCGCCGATTATCACGTCGGCGCCGCCGGCTGCCACGCGGATCGCGTGGATTTCCTCCGGCGTGTTGGCGATACGGATGTGGCTGTAAACGGCGCCGCCCTTTTGCGCGAGCCCGGCCATGTCGATCATGCCGGCGCCCTTGCCTTCCAGATGCGCAGCCATGCCGAGAATGGCGCCGACGGTGACGATGCCAGTGCCGCCGACGCCGGTGACGATGATGCCGTAAGGGTGATTGGTCTGCGGCAGGCTTGGGCTGGGCAACGCCGACCAGTTCGCCGGTTCGGCAACGCTCTCGCCATGTTTGAGCTTGGCGCCGTGCACGGTGACGAAAGACGGGCAGAATCCTTTGACGCAGGAATAGTCCTTGTTGCAGCTCGACTGGTCGATGGTGCGCTTGCGGCCCCATTCGGTTTCCAGCGGCTGTACCGAGACGCAGTTCGACTTCACGCCGCAATCGCCGCAGCCTTCGCACACCAGATCGTTGATGACGACGCGCTTGTCGGGATCGGGGAAAGCGCCGCGCTTGCGGCGGCGACGTTTTTCGGCGGCGCAGGTCTGGTCATAGATGAGCACGGTCACGCCGGGCACGACGCTAAGTTCGCGTTGCACGGCATCGAGCTCGTCGCGGTGATGGATGGTGAGGCCGCGCGGCCAGTCGGTGTCCTTGGGGTATTTCCACGGCTCGTCGGTGACCACGACCACGCGCTTGGCGCCTTCGGCGGCGACCTGGCGGGCGATCTGCGGCACGTTCAAGCCGCCTTCATTGGCCTGGCCGCCGGTCATCGCCACCGCGTCGTTGTAGAGAATCTTGTAGGTCATGGTGGTGCCGGAATCGATCGCCGCGCGGATGGCGAGGATGCCGGAGTGGTTGTAGGTGCCGTCGCCCAGATTCTGGAACACGTGCTCGCGCTTGGAGAACGGCGCTTCGCCAATCCAGTTGGCGCCCTCGCCGCCCATCTGGGTAAAGCCGAGCGTCTTGCGCTCCATCCACTGCGCCATGAAGTGGCAGCCGATGCCGGCATAGGCGCGGCTTCCCTCCGGCACGCGGGTGGAGGTGTTGTGCGGGCAGCCCGAGCAAAAATAGGGAATGCGCTGGGCGACATCGGCGGTTTCGGCAAGCGACTTCTGTGCGTTCTTCAGGCGCGCCACATGCGCCGCGATCTCGGCATTGTTGCCGAATTGAAGCAGCCGTTCGCCGATGCAGATGGCGACATCATTGGAATCGAGCGCGCCCTTGACCGGGAACAGCCAGTTGCCCTGCTCGTCCCTCTTGCCGATACAGACCGGTTGATTGGCGGTGCCGTAGAGCTCTTCGCGCACCTGCACTTCGATCAGCGAGCGCTTTTCCTCGACCACGATGATGAGATCGAGACCTTTGGCGAAATCGACGAGTTCCTCTCGCGCGATCGGCCAGGGACAGCCGATCTTGAACAGCCTGAGCCCAAGATCGTTGCACTTGATCTCGTCGATGCCGAGCTCGTCGAAAGCCTGGCGCACGTCGAGATAGGCCTTGCCGGTGGTGATGATGCCGATCTTCGGAGCACGCCCGCCCGAGGTGATGATCTTGTTGAGCTTGTTGGCGCGCACGAAGGCGAGCATGGCGTCGCGCTTGTAGTCGTGCAGGCGGGCTTCCTGGCCGAGGATGGTGTCTTGCAGGCGGACGTTGAGCCCGCCCTCCGGCATGGCGAAATCGTCGGGCGTCACGAGCTTGATGCGGTCGAGACTGCCGTCGACGATGCCGGTCAATTCGACGGTCTCATGCATGCATTTGAGCGCCGACCAGACGCCAGCATAGCGCGACATCGCCCAGCCATAGAGCGCGTAGTCGACGATCTCCTGCACGCCGGCCGGATTGAGGATCGGCATCATCACGTCGACGAAATGGAATTCGGACTGATGCGCGGTGGTGGAGGATTCGGCGGTGTGGTCGTCGCCCATCAGCGCGAGCACGCCGCCGGCCTTGGAGGTGCCGGCCATGTTGGCGTGGCGGAACACGTCGCCCGAGCGGTCGACGCCCGGGCCCTTGCCATACCACATGCCGAACACGCCATCGAACTTGCCTTCGCCGCGCAGCTCGGCCTGTTGCGTGCCCCACAACGCGGTGGCGGCAAGCTCTTCGTTGAGGCCGGCCTGAAATGTGACGTCGGCCTGGCTGAGGAAGCGGCCGGCGCGCATCATCTGCTGATCGAGGCCGCCGAGCGGCGAGCCGCGATAGCCGGTGACATAACCCGCCGTGTTGAGACCCGCACGGCGGTCGCGCTCCTTCTGCATCAGAAGCGCACGGATCAGCGCCTGATAGCCGGTGACCAGGACATGGTCCTGGGTGAGATCGTATTTGTCGTCGAGATTGATGGAGCGGAGCGTCATTGCGTGGCCTTGGGTACGGCGCCGTCGGGGCGCCTCAGGGGCAGCCGGCAGACCCCATACATATAGGCGAGAGTCACGGGCCGGAAAACAGAAGAACGTGAATTAAGACAGGTTGTTCAAGGCCCTGTGACAAATTTCGAGTTTGGCGTCCCGCTTGCAACGAAATTTCGTGGAACGCACATTACGCGCATTTTGGCGCATTGCAGCAGCATGGCAGCTCTGCCCGCGACACGTCTTCGCCCAAGGCGTCTGGTCAAATGGCGCGCGGCCTGTAACAAGGATTCGGGTCCGCCGGGTTCCGCCTTGATGTTGCACTCCCCATCCGCCTCGGTCGAGAACCGATCGTCCTGGGTCGTCGCCAGCGTGGCACTCGCTTGCCTGATGATGGCATTCGGCGCGGCGTGGATCACCGCGGTTGCGCTCAAGGACATCGCCGCCGAAGTCGATGGCGCGCGCTCGATCCCGGCACTCGCGTCCGCGCTCGCCTGGCTCGGCTCCGGCCTGGGCGGCATCATGATGGGCCAGATCGCCGACCGCATCGGCGCGCGCTGGACGGTCGCCGGCGGCGCGCTGATGATCGCCTGCGGGCTTTACGTCTCAAGCTTCGGGCCGTCTTGGCCGCTGTGGATCGGCCACGGGCTGTTCATCGGCCTGCTCGGGATCGGCGGCATCAACGCGCCGCTCTACATTTACGTCAGCCGCTGGTTCGACCGCCGGCGCGGCTCGGCGCTCGCGCTGATTTCGAGCGGCACTTATCTCGCCGGCGCCGTGTGGCCGCCCGTCTTCGAGCGCGCGATCGCGCAGGTCGGCTGGCGCCACACCATGCTCGCCTACGCGCTGCTCGAATGTATTGTCATCGTCCCACTCGCGCTCTGGTTCTTTCGTGCGCCGCCGGAAGTGATCGCACCTGCCATCGCCGCACGGCCGGGAACTGCGCCGACGCGCGTTCTGGGCTGGCCACCGAATGCCGTCTTCGCCATGATGTGCGCGGCCTCGATCATGTGCTGCGTGCCGATGGCGATGCCACAGCAGCATCTGGTCGCCTTCTGCACCGATCTCGGGATCACCCGTTCGGTCGGCGCGATAATGCTGTCGGTGCTGCTCGGCACGGCGTTTCTGTCGCGGCAGATCTGGGGCGCCATCTCCGATCGCATCGGCGGGTTGTCGACCGTGCTGATCGGATCGACCTGGCAATGCTGCGCAATGATCGCGTTCTTGTTGACGCAGAACGAAGTTGGACTGTTCACCATCGCTGGCGCCTTCGGGCTCGGCTTTTCCGGCATCATCCCAGCCTATGTGCTTGCTCTGCGTGAGCTCTTTCCCGCGGCGGAGGCCGCCTGGCGTATCCCGACCTTGCTGTTCTTCACCGCCATCGGCATGGCATCGGGCGGCTGGCTGGCTGGCATACTTTACGATCACTACGGCTATTATGCGCCCGCCTTTGCCGCCGGCATCGGCTCCAACATTCTCAATATTCTGATCATCGGCATGCTGGTCACGCGGCAGCGTATGCGCGCGGCTTACGTTTAAGCTTTCGGCAACAGCTTAAACATCGCGTCGCCATACATCGTGCGCGCGTCGGCCAAGAGCGGCTGCACGGCATCGACGAAGCCGGCATGTTCCTTGTCGCTGAGCGTAACAAATTCACAGCCGGCCGCTTCGATGGCCTCGCGCGCGCTCTCGTTCTCCTCGATCGCCAGCGTACGCTGGAACGCAACAGCCTCTTTCACCGCACCCAGCATCGCCTGCTGGAGGTCCTCGGGCCACGCCTCGAACGAGGCGCGATGCAGAAAGATCGGTCGCGAAATATAGAAGTGCGAGGTCAGCGTGTGAAACTTGTGAAAATTGTGCACGCCATAGGTCACCGTATTGGCGAGTGGATTTTCCTGCGCGTCCAAAGTCCCGGCCTTGATCATGGCAATCGCTTCGGTCAGATCCATGCGCATCGCCACCGCGCCGAGCAGGTCGAAAGTGCGTTTGTGAATATCGCTCGGCAGTACGCGGATTTTCATGGCCTTCATGTCGGCCGGCACATGGATGGGATGCAGGCGATTGGAGATATGGCGAAAGCCGTTCTCGAACCAGCCGAGGATGCGATAGCCGATGCGCTCTTCAATCTTGCGCACGAGAAAATCGCCGAGCGCACCATCCATCGCCGTGCGCGCTTGGCGGTTGTTGGCAAACAGAAAGGGCAGATCGACAAAGCCCAGTTCCGGCACGCGGTCGGTCAGATAGCTCGACGACTGATAGCCAAGCGTGAGCTCGCCGTTTTCGACCAGCGTGAGAATGTCCTCGGCCTTGTAGCCCTGATCCATGATGTTCCAGACGGTGTCGATGGCGACGCCATCGCCGAATTGCGCCTGGAGCCTGTCGCCGATGAATTTCAGCGACCTGGAAAAACCGGTCGTGGGCGGTCCGTAACCGCCCATGCGGATCTTGATTGGATCGCTCATCTTTTCACATTTTCAAATACGTTTTCGGCTGCGGCCGGGCGTTCTCTATACCGGCGTGGCAGGCGCTGTGCTAGGCTCGCCGCACCAGGAGGAACGCCAATGAACAGGCCAAACAAACTGGCTATGGCCACGTCACAAGGAACGGTGTCGGACGCCGAATGGGAAGCGCGCGTTGACCTCGCCGCCGTCTATCGCCTGATCGCCCACTATGGCTGGGACGACGTGATCTACAATCACTCCTCCATGCGTGTCCCGGGCGAGCCGCGCATGTTTCTGATGAAGCGGCATGAATTGCTCTACACCGAGGTCACCGCGTCCAACCTGGTGAAGGTGTCGATGGACGAGGATCTCGACGAACACTCGGGCGTCAACCGGCCCGGCTTCACGCTGCATGGCGGGGTTCTGTCCGCGCGCGCCGACGTCAACTGCGCTATCCATATTCACACGCCGGTCGGCATGGCCATCGGCGGCTTGAAGCACGGCCTGCGCATGGTCTCGCAGCAGGCAATCCGCTTCTACCAGCGCACCGGCTATCATGCCTACGAAGGCATCACCGAGGATTTCGGCGAGCGCGAGCGCATCAACCGCGATCTCGGCAACAACCGCGTGATGATCTTGCGCAATCACGGCCTGCTCACAGTCGGCAAGACGGCGCGCGAGGCTTTCGTGCTCATGCATCATCTGCACGAAGCGGCGGAAATCCAGTTGATGCTGGAGGCGACCGGGTCCGAGCTGATCGAGATTCCACCCGAGGTCTGCGAAAAAACCGCCAAGCAATACGACAAGCACGACGCCGGCCGCGGCTCGGCGGACTGGGCGGCCTATTTGCGCATGCTCGACCAGAGCGACCGCGGCTACCGCAACTAATGTCTCCCTGTCATTCCGGGGCGTGGCCGAAGGCCGCGAGCCCAAAATCCATAACCCCTGCTGCGGAGTATGGATTCCGGGCCCGCCGTCATAGCGCGTCGAAAACGCGCGTTAACGCGCTTATGGCGGCGTCCCGGAATGACGTAACGAATTGAAACCCCAAACCGATGTCTGCCCCAAACCGTTTGAAAGAACGCCTTGCGCGCGGCGAAGTCGCGCTGTGCATGGCGACACGACTCGCGCGCACACCTGAGATCG
The DNA here is from genome assembly GCA_963840065.1 of uncultured Alphaproteobacteria bacterium. Taxonomy (GTDB): domain Bacteria; phylum Pseudomonadota; class Alphaproteobacteria; order Rhizobiales; family Xanthobacteraceae; genus Pseudolabrys. The sequence goes on from CAWIXF010000008.1 coordinate 139,837, forward strand.
CGCTGATCGCGGACGCCTGCGGCTTCGACGCCTTCTTCATCGACATGGAGCACTGCACGATCTCGCTCGACGACGCGGCGGCGATCTGCATGGCGGGATTGGGCGCCGGCGTGACGCCATTGGTGCGCATTGCCGGCCACGACTTCGACGACGCCGCGCGCCTGCTCGACATGGGCGCGCTTGGCATCATCTGCCCGAATGTCGAGACGGCCGCGCAGGCGCAAACTTTGGTGCGCGCCTGCCGCTTTCCGCCGCAAGGCACGCGCTCGGTGGCGGGGCCAGGTCCACTGCAAGGCTATCGCTCGATGCCGCTTGCGGAGGTGAATGCGCAAGGCAACGCGGCGACCATTGTCATTCCCATGCTGGAGACGCCGGAAGGCATCGCCAATGCCGACGCCATCGCCGCCGTGCCCGGTATCGACATGCTGCTGATCGGCTCCAACGATCTGTGCACCGCGCTCGGCATTCCAGGCGAATTGAAAAGCCCGCAACTGCGCGCCGCGTATGAGAGTGTTGCGAAAGCCTGCAAGACGCACGGCAAGGTATTGGGCGTCGGCGGTATTCGCGGCGACGTCGCGCATGTGGCGGAGCTCGTTAATCTCGGCGCGCGCTTCGTCATCGCCGGTTCCGACGTGCAGTATCTCATGCGCAGCGCACGCGATGAGGTGGCGATTCTACGGAAGTCGGCAGAGCGCTAGCGCACACCCGACAGCCAGCCCATCATAAGCTCAACGATTGCATCGTCGTCGACGTCTTGCGATGCCAGCGAATGCCAGGTTTCAAAGCGCAAGGCGTGGCGCATAGTCAACAGCACCGGCCGGCGGCGCGCACGCGGGGGCTGCAATGTCGCGGCGAGATCGGCGGCGAGGCCGTCCAGATAGGCGTGAAATTTCTTCATCGGTTGGCGCAGGGCGGGCACTTCGTTCATGTCGCGGTATGAAGCCGTCCACATGCGGGTCGTCGCGCGATAATAAAGGTAGAATGTCGCGAGCGCCGCGCGCACCCGCGGCTCGCCATCACCAATGCCCTCCCACAGGGCGGCGTCGGGCGGCGGATGATCGGCCAGCCATTGCGACGTGCAGGCCTTGAACAGCGCGGTCTCGTCCGGGAAATGGCGGTAGACGGTGAGCCGCTGCACGCCGGCGCGTTCGGCCACCGCGCTGATGGTGGTGTCCTTCGGCCCCAGTTCCTCATGCAATGCGACGGTCGCTGCGACAATTCGCGCACGCGTGGCCTCACGCGATTCCGCGCGTTTTTTCAGGGTGTATGGACGTTTTTTCATTCCGGTGAACATATCTGTTCAGTTAAATGTTGACAAGGGTTCGGCACACGGCCTACAGACGCGCCGAAGTGAACAACACTGTTCACTGAATATAGTACACAAGGAGCTATGCCATGACCGTCAATTCTCTGGCCGAGTGCAACCGCGCGACCGTGGCCGACTTTCTGCAACAGACCCACAGCGGCAATTTCGCCGCCGTCGATGACTATGTGGCGGAAGGCATCGTCACCCACGGTTTCCCCTGCCACAGCCCGCAAAGCCGCGACGAGTACAAACAGTTCTTCGAGGACTTCAACGCGGCCTTCTCCAACATGGAGTACCGCACGCTGGCGCTGGTGGCCGATGACCACAACGTGGTGGCGCGGTTTTTTGTCGGCGTCGACCACACGGGCACCTATAACGGCATTCCGCCCACCGGCCGCCGCGTCGAGTTTACCGGCATGGGTTTCTACCGCATGGAGAACGGCAAGATCGCCGAGACCTGGCTGCAACTCGACGCGGTCAGCTTCCTAAGCCAGATCGGCGCCATCCGGATGGCGGCGTGAGGTCCGCCCGACTGTCGTCCCCCGCGAAAGCGGGGGACACCGTACACACCGGCACTGCGGCAATTCCTGGATCGCCCGCTTTCGCGTGCGATGACAAGCACGGGCTATCCCCACGTCCAGAAATCTCTGCCCTCCTCGCGCATGAAGCGCGCGAGCACCATCTTGTGCACTTCGGAGGCGCCGTCGACCAGCTTGGCCGAGCGCGCGTAGCGGTAGATCCACTCGACGATGGTGTCCTTGGAATAGCCGCGCGCGCCTTGCAACTGGATCGCCACATCCGCCGCCAGGTTGAGCGTGTCGGCCACCTGCACCTTGGCCATGGAGACTTCCTTGCGCGCGCGCGAGCCCTGATCGAGCTTCCATCCCGCGTGCATGGTGAGCAGACGGCCGATCTGGATCTGCTGCGCGACCTCGCCCAGTTTGATCTGAACGCTTTCACGGTCGGCGAGTTTGATGCCGAAGCCCTCGCGTTCTGCGACGTAGCCTTGCGCGACCTCCATGCAGCGTTTCGAGAAGCCGAGCCAGCGCATGCAGTGCGTGAGCCGCGCCGGGCCGAGGCGGATTTGCGTCGCGCGCAAGCCGTCGCCCTCGGTCATCAGCACGTCCTCCATCGGAATTTCGAGCCCGTCGAATTCGAGCTCGCAATGGCCGCCGTGCTCCTCCGGGCCCATGATCGGGATGCGGCGCAGGATGCGCCAGCCCGGCTGGTCCTTGTGAAAGAGAAACGCCGTCAAGCCGCGGCGCTTGTCGTCGGAGGTGCGCGCGATCAAGATGAAATGCGCGGCGCCATCGGCACCGGTGATGAACCATTTGCGTCCGCGCACGATGTAGCGGTCGTTCCGCTTTTCCGCGCGGGTGAGCATCATGCCGGGATCGGAGCCGGAGCCCGGCGTGGGCTCGGTCATGACGAAGGCCGAACGCACCTTGCCCTCGACGATGGGCCTGAGCCATTTTTCCTTCTGCTCGGGCGTGCCGACCTTCGCGAGCAGGTTCATGTTGCCGTCGTCAGGCGCCATGCAATGAATGGCGAGGGGACCGAAGATTGAGCGCGCGGCTTCCTCGTAGATCGCCGGCCAGGCGCCGACCGGCAGCGCCATGCCGCCATATTCTTTCGGCGCCTGCGGCGCCCACAGGCCCGCCGCCTTCGCTTTCTCGCGCACCTTGGCGAGTGTGGCTTCGGGGATGTTCTCGTGCTCGGAGAAATTCGCAGGGTCAGCCTCGAGCGGCAGCACCTCCTTCTCGATGAAGGCGCGCACCCGCAGGCGGATGTCCTCGATCTCCGGCGACAGCGTGAAATCCATGATCGTCTACCCCCTGATCTGCACCACTTGCCCGCCGTCGACGACCAGCGTCGCGCCGGTGATGTAGCTGCCCGCGTTCGACGCCAGCAGCAGCAGCGCGCCGTCGAGATCGCCCGCCGCGCCGAAGCGGCCCATCGGAATGTCGCGCTTGATGGCGGCGCCCGCCTCGCTGTTGAGATAGGCGTCGTTGATTTCGGTGATGAACCAGCCGGGCGCGATCGCATTGACGCGCACGCCCTTGAACGCAAGCTCGACGGCCATCGCCTTGGTCGTCTGGATGACGGCGGCCTTGGCTGCCGCGTAGGCGGCGACGCCCTTGGCCACGCCGATCCCCAGCACCGAGGCAATGTTGATGATCGATCCTTGCGCCTTCGCCGCCAGCATGCGGCGGGCGGCTTCCTGCGACCAGTAGAACACCGCGTCGAGATCGACGCCGAGCACCTTGCGCCATTCTTCCGCCGACACGTCGAGGGCGCGCGACGGCTGCATCGCGATGCCGGCATTGTTGACCAGGACGGTGACGGTGCCGAAGGCTTTTTCGGCGGCGTCAAAGGCCTGGACCATCGCGGCGCGATCGGTAACGTCGGCCGCGATCGTCATCGCTTTGCCGCCGGCCGCTTCGATCGCCGTTTTGGTCGCGGCCAGCTTGTCGGCGCGGCGCGCGACCAGCGCGACGGCGGCGCCGTTGTCGGCGAGCGCACGGGCAAATTGCACGCCGAGGCCGCTGGAGGCGCCGGTGACCAGCGCAACCCGCCCCGTGAGGCTGAACATGTCGGCAGCTTTCATGGCAGGAACCTTATACACATCCTTTTATACACATGGGCGCGCGCGGCTCGAATAGACGGCTGCGTTCAGGCCGCCTAATTTGCCGCGGCACATCGGCGGGGACAGCATGCACAGACTGTGGCGAGCGACCATCAATAGCTGGCACGGCCTGGTCGCGGTGACGCGGTCGGAAGCGGCGTTCCGCGAGGAGCTGGCGCTGCTGATTATCGGCATCCCGCTCGCCTTCTTCCTCACCGGCGACACCGGCGAGCGTTTTGCATTGATCGGCTCGCTGTTTTTCGTGCTGATCGTCGAATTGCTCAATACCGCGATCGAGAAACTGTCCGACCGCGTGACCCGCGACCACGATCCGATGATCAAGCGCGTCAAGGACATGGGCTCGGCCGCCATTCTGTTGTCGCTGATCGGCGCGGGGGCGGCATGGATCTACGTTGCCGCCAGCTATTTCTGGCCGTGACAGCGCTCACGCCTGCGCCAGAATACGCTTGACCTCGGGCCAGCTTCGGGCGCCGAAGGTGGCGAAGTCCTTGGCCAGCGACTCCGGAAACCAGTCGTAGAAAGCCGGGCGGAAGCTCGGCCGCGCTTTCAGCCGCGCGAACCAGTCGGCAAGCCGCGGACGCTCTGCCCACATCTCCGACATGCCGAGCATGTCGAGCCGGTTGACGTATGGCGCCATACCGATGTCGGCGAGCGAGAAGGCGTCGCCGCAAAGCCACGGTTGACCGGCGAGCGCATCCTCCATCTTCTGCATGTAACCGTCGTAGAGCTTGAACGGCGCGGCGATCCCCGGTGCCTCGAATCCTTTTGTGACGATCTCGCGCTTGCGCGCCTTCCAGCCGGGTTTCACCGATTGCGCGGGCGTCGCCTCGAGAAATTTTTCGAGCTCTTCCGGTGACAGCCGCGCCAAGGTGTGGCGGTGCGTGCAGGAAAAGGTCAACTCCGCGCAGGCCGGATGCACCTGGTCGTCGACCGCCTTGGTCCATATGCGCATCTGCCAGCGCGCGTAAGGGTCGGCCGGTTTGAGCGGCGGGTCGGGAAACACCTCGTCGAGATATTCGCAGATCAAGGTCGACTCGGTGAGGACTTTGCCGTCATGCACCAAAGTCGGCACCACCGCTTTTGGATTGAGCTTGACGTAGTCCGGATCGAACTGGTCGCCTTTCAGGATGTCGAGATAGTGGCCTTCCCACGTCTGTCCCTTCTCGGCCAGCACGAGACGGACCTTGGCGGCGCAGACGGACGAGCCGTGATGATAAAGCTCGATCATGATTTTTGTTTCCTCACCTTGCTCCATAAAGCGCATGCGGCAGCGCGGTGGCAAGCCCCGGCACGAACCACAGCACGATGAGCGCGAGCAATTGGATCAGCACGAACGGGATGATGCCCACATAGATATGCCGCGTGGTGATCTCGGGCGGCGCCACGCCGCGCAGATAGAACAAGGTCGGCCCGAGCGGCGGGTGCATGTAGGAGGTCTGCAAATTCACCGCGATCATGACGCCGAGCCAGACCGGGTCGACGCCGGGCAGCGCGAGCAACGCGGGCGCGACGATCGGCACCACGACGAAGATGATCTCGAAGGCATCCATGACGAAGCCGAGCAGGAAGATCGCCAGCATCACCGCCAGCAACGCGCCGGCAGGCCCGCCCGGCAAATGGCCGAGTGCATCGTTGACCATGCGGTCGCCGCCGAGCGCGCGGAAGACGAGGCTGAACAGCGTGGCGCCGATCAGAATGAGATAGATCATCGCGGTGACCTGCGTGGTCTTTTCCACCACCGGCCGTAACAGCTTGCGTAGTCCGACCTTGCGCGCGGCCAGCAGGAGCGCGCCGACCGCGCCGACGGAAGCCGCTTCCGTCGGCGTCGCGATGCCATAGAGAATGGAGCCGAGCACCGCGACGACGAGCAACGCCGGTGCCAGCATCACTTCTATCAATCCGCCCGATTTGGAATCGCTGCCAACGGTGACCGCCGGACAACTCGCGGGGCGCAAGATGGCGAACACAACCAGAAAGCCGAGATACAACGCGACCAGCAGCAGCCCGGGCACGAGCGCACCGGCGAACAGGTCGCTCACCGAGACGACGTTCGGGGAAAACTTGCCCTGCGCAAGCTGCGCCGCTTGATAGGCGTTGTTGAGTTGATCGCCGAGCACCACGAGCACGGTCGAAGGCGGGATGATCTGCGCCAGCGTGGCCGAGGCCGCGACCGTGCCGGCGGCCAGCCGCGGGTCGTAACCGTGGCGCAGCATCGCCGGCAGCATGATCAGCCCCATGGTGACGGCGGTCGCGCCAACGATGCCGGTCGAAGCCGCAAGCAGTGCGCCGACGATGACAGCCGACATACCGAGGCCGCCGCGGAGCGAACCGAACAGGCGGCCCATGCGCTCCAGAAGGTCTTCCGCGATGCGCGACTGCTCCAGCATCACGCCCATGAAGATGAACAGCGGAATGGCGAGCAGAATGGCGTTGGTCATCACGCCATCGATGCGCTGCGGCAGCGCGCCGAGAATACCAAGGCTCATACCGCCGAGCACATCGCCGATCAGCGCGAAGGCAAGCGATACTCCGGCGAGCGTCAGCGCGACCGGATAACCGGCCATCAGCGCGCCGATGACGGCGACGACCATGAGCACGGCGAGCGTTTCAGCGAGCGGCATCAACGTTGTCCCGCCAACACGTTGAACGCCCGCACCGCCTGTGCCGCGCCTTGCAATGCCATCAACCCGGCAAACAGCGGGATGATGGTCTTGAGCAGGAACACCAACGGCAGGCCGCTTGCCTCCTGCGAGCGTTCGAGGATCGCCCACGAGCGCGCGGCGTAAGGCACCGACAACCAGATCAGCACCAGCGCAAACGGCAGCAGCAACACAAGCGCGCCGACCAGATCGACAATGGCCCGGGTGCGTTTCGACGCATGCGCATAGAACACATCGACCCGCACATGGCCGCCGACGCGCAGCGTCCAGGCCGACGCCAGCAGAAACATTGCGGCGTTGGCGTAGACCACCGTTTCGGTCAGCCAGATCGAGCCGAGACCGAGCGCGTAACGCGCCACCACCAACGCGAACTGCAACAGCACGATGACGAGTGCGAGCCACGCGACCGCGCGGCCGACAAGTGTCGTCAGACGGTCGATGCGGTCGGCGAGCGTGGTCAAAACTGGAAAAATACCCGGACCTCTCGGTTGTCATACCCCGCGAAGGCGGGGCATCCAGCAATCACGGCATTTCGATCCACGGCGCGACCGGAGTTACTGGACCATCAAGTTTCGTGGATGATGACACAAAGAGGATGTATCCGCTAAATTGCAGCGATGGCCGCCAATTCAAAGGATGAAAAGTTTCTGCGCCGCGCCTTCGCCGTGGCGCAGCGCGCCAGGGACAATGGCAACCACCCGTTCGGCGCCATCCTGGTCGGCCCCGACGATACGGTGCTGCTGGAAACCGAAAACGCGCTCGTGGACGGACGCGACATGACCGCCCATGCCGAGCGGCTGCTGGCGACTGCGGCATCACGACAATATGAGCCGAAGTTCCTCGCGCAATGCACGATGTACACGTCGGCCGAACCCTGCGCGATGTGCGCGGGCGCGCTCTATTGGGCCGGCGTCGGACGTGTGGTTTTCGGCCTGTCGGAAGCACGACTGAAGCAGATGACCGGCAACCACGCGGAAAATCCGACCCTTTCCCTGCCCTGCCGCACGGTGTTCGCGGCCGGCCAGCGCCCGACCGAGGTGGTCGGGCCGCTGCTTGAAGACGAGGCCGCGGCGCAGCACGAAGGCATGTGGAATTAAATTCCGTTTCGGTTAAGGTCCGGCCATGGCGCACGATCATCACGACCACGATCACGACCACTCGGAGTTGTCCGACACGCAGCTGCGCGTGCGCGCGCTGGAGACCGTGCTCACCGAAAAAGGCTATGTCGATCCGCCCGCGCTCGATCTGCTGATCGAGACCTACGAGAAGAAAGTCGGCCCGCGTAACGGCGCGCGCGTGGTGGCAAAAGCCTGGGCCGATCCCGGCTACCGCGCTCGTCTGTTCAAGGACGCAACGCCGGCCATCGCCGAGCTCGGCTATGCCGGCCGCCAGGGCGAACACATCGTCGCGCTGGAGAATACACCCAAGCGCCACAACATGGTCGTGTGCACGTTGTGCTCTTGTTATCCGTGGCCGGTGCTCGGGCTGCCGCCGGTCTGGTACAAGTCGGCGCCTTATCGTTCGCGCGTGGTTGCCGATCCACGCGGCGTGCTGAAGGATTTCGACGTCGCGCTGCCGGCCGAAACTGAAGTGCGCGTCTGGGATTCGACCTCGGAAATTCGCTATCTGGTGGTGCCGATGCGGCCCGCCGGCACCGAGGGCTGGAGCGAGGAGCAGCTTGCCGAATTGGTTACGCGCGATTCCATGATCGGCACCGGCTTGCCGAAGTCGCCGAAGGACATCGGCAAATGATTTTATTTTTGTCATTCCCGATGCCGAGTGAAACGAGGCGATCCGGAATCCATAATCCCAGTCTTTCGATTGATCGACGGACAGAGGTTATGGATTCCGGGTTCGCGCCTTCGGCGCGCCCCAGAATGACAGAGGGGGCGGCATGAACGGCGCGCAGGACATGGGCGGCGTGCATGGTTTCGGCCCCGTGGAGCCGGAGCTGGACGAGCCGGTCTTTCACGCCGAATGGGAAAAGCGCGCCTTCGCGCTGACGCTCGCCATGGGCATGCCGGGGCAATGGAACATCGACATGTCGCGCTTTGCGCGCGAGAACCGCGACCCGGCCGAATACCTGTCGATGAGCTATTACCAGATCTGGTTCGCGGCGCTGGAGACGATGCTGAAGGAGCGCGATCTCGTCACCGATGACGAGATCGTCGTCGGTCATTCGATGCATCCGCCGCAGCCGGGCAAGCGCGTACTATCGCCCGGCGACGTCTTGAAGGTCCTGCATCGCGGCGGGCCGACCGAGCGCGACACCAACACGCAAAGCCTCTTCAAGGCCGGCGACAAAGTGCGCGCGAAAAACATCAATCCCCTCACCCACACGCGGCTGCCGCGTTATGTGCGCGGTCATGTCGGCACTATCGAGCGCGTGATCGGCTTTCACGTCTTTCCCGACAGCAACGCGCAAGGCAAAGGCGAACAACCGCAGTGGCTTTATACGGTCGTGTTCGGCGGCAGCGAATTGTGGGGACCGGACGGCGACCCGACCTCGCAGGTCTCGGTCGATGCTTGGGAATCCTATCTGGAGCCGGTAAAAGAAATAAAATGATCGACCGCGCCGCCGCAACTCGCGCCACGCAAGAAGTGCCGGGCATCCCGCACGATGCCGACGGCCCGGTGTTCCGCGAGCCGTGGGAGGCGCAGGCCTTCGCCATGACCTTGGCGCTGTACGAGCGCGGCCTGTTTTCCTGGAAGGAATGGGCGGACACGCTCGGCGCCGAAATCAAGCGCGCGCAGGCACAAGGCGATCCCGACACCGGCGAGACCTATTACCTGCATTGGCTCGCCGCGCTGGAACGGCTGGTCGCGGAAAAAGGCTTGGCGCCGGCTGAGACGCTGGCCCGCACCAAACACGCCTGGGAGCACGCCTGCGAGCGCACGCCGCACGGCCAGCCGATCGAGTTGATCGAAAGCGATTTCGGCTAGGGCGCGGACTCATAAGTGTTCAGCCATATCCGGATTGATGCCAGCTTGATGAAGGCGAGATAGTTGGCAGCAAGTCTGTCGTAGCGTGTTGCGATGCGCCGACATTGCTTGATTTTGTTGAAGAACCGTTCGACCAGATTACGCGCCCGGTAGAGATATAGGCTGGAGCACATTGCCTCTTTGCGATTCCGCTTGGGCGGGATGTTTGCCCACGCGCCTTGGTCACTGGCAAACGCCCTGATCCAATCGGCGTCATAGTCGCGATCCGCCAACAACATTGTTTGTGGGCGCAATTCGCTCAGGAGAACAGAGCAAAGCTGATTGTCATGCGTCTCGCCGGGCGTGAGGCCAATCTTTACCGGCAAGCCATTGGTATCCACGACGGCATGAATCCTCGTCGTCAGCCCGCCTCGCGACCGGCCCATGTGTTGCTCACCATTGCCCGCGATACAGCTTCCGTGCTGATGCACGCGAACGATTGACGTATCGATCATCTGCACCGCTGCGTCATGCATTGCGGCCAGTGCATCCATGATCTGGTCCCAACGAACAAAGCGATTGTAGCAAGTCGTATAGGGCCCAAGGGTCTCCGGCAGACCGCGCCATGGCGCGCCGGATCGCAAGACCAGAATTTACCGTTGAGCACACGCCGGTCATTCACGCGCGGAACGCCGCGCGGCTTGTTCGGCAGAAATGGCTTGATGGCCGTCCATTCATAGTCGGTGAGTTCGTAGCGCATGATTCGAGGCTCCAGTTTGGGAGCGTGAATCACGCGCCGGGCGGCATCATCAACCCGCCACGGCATGTTATGATAGATGCTAATACCCTAGTTTCATTTCCGCTTCGGGGGCAAAGCCGACATGGCGGGATATGCTGGCGGCCGCGTCCAGGTCGAAAATGATGCTGTGGACGGCGCCCACTCTTGCGGCATCGATGTGCCAAAGGGTGGTTGCGTTAAAGCGAACCACTACGAGGGGAGCCGTCCATGGGTGAGGTTAGCACGATTGGTCTGGATATTGCGAAGTCGGTATTTCAGGTACACGGGGTCGATAGCGCTGGCGCGGTAGTAATCCGCAAGCGCATCAGCCGCGCCAAGGTGTTGGAGTATTTTGGCGAGCTGCCGCCATGCCTGATCGGGATCGAAGCCTGTCCGTCGGCGCACCACTGGGGCCGTGAGCTGCAGGCGCTTGGGCATATGGTGAAGTTGATGCCTCCGAGTTACGTGAAGGCCTATCTCAAGCGCAGCAAGAATGATGCGAACGATGCCGAGGCGATCTGCGAGGCGGTCACGCGGCCATCGATGCGGTTCGTTCCGATCAAGACGAAGGAACAGCAGACTGCGTTGATGTTGCATCGAGCTCGGCAATTGCTGGTGCGTCAGCGCACGATGTTGAGCAACTCCCTACGCGGACATCTGGCTGAACTTGGCATTGTGTCGGCGAAGGGCCGCAATGGAATCGGCGAGTTGCTAGGGATCATCGTGGACGAGGCGGATAACCGGATTGCCCCGCCGACCCGCGCTATTCTCAGTGTGCTGGCGCGTCAGTACAGCGCCATCGGTATCGAGATCGGATTAATCAACAAGAGCATCCTAGCCCTGCATCGCTCGTGCGAGGCGAGCCGCCGGCTAGAGGAGATTCCAGGGATTGGACCCATCGTTGCCACTGCTCTAGTTGCCGAGGTCGGCGACTGGAAGGAGTTCCGCTCAGGACGCAGCCTTGCCGCCTGGATCGGGCTGGTGCCCAAGCAGCATACGACCGGCGGCAAGGACAGGCTCGGCAGCATCACCAAGCAGGGTAATCGATACTTGCGATGGTTGCTGGTCGCCGGGGCAATGGCCGTCATCCGCTATGCGCAAAAGCATGGCACCGAGAGGCGGCCGTGGCTTGGCCAGTTGATGGGACGCCGACCAACCAAGGTGGCTGCGGTTGCGCTGGCCAACAAGATGGCACGGATGGCCTGGGCCATCATGGTCCGTGGCGAGAGATACAAGGAGCCGAAGTTGCTGATGGCAGCGTGAGAGATGCCATCAGACTGATAGGCAACACCAATTGGCGAGGGCATGACGACGTAATGCAGATACGGTCGTTCCGGGGATCGGGAGAGCCCGCTTGGGTCAACGCACTTCTTCAAAGTGCGCGTGAATGTTTGGGACTCGATCCGCGCAGAGCATTAGGGCCAGCGGCCACATCCGCCGCACAAACAGGCCGGACACGTGACCGCACCCGACCAATGCTGCAGAAGCGTCAAAAAAGCTCTTGCCAGGGCGCCGTCCACACGTGACCCAAAGCGGACTTCGCCCCTTGCACACAGGGTACCCGAATTCAGTAAATAATGATCAGGGCATATAGCCAAATCTTTTCATCTGCGCGCCGTGGACTTTTACGATCGCGTCAATTTGCTTCCGCGTGAGCGCCTGCTTCCACTGATCGGCGCGTCCTTCTCGGAAAAATCTCTCGGCATGTTCCGGCTTCTCTTTAAAGCCGCTCTGATCTTCCTTCTCTCTCAATGATGAGAAGGATGCTCGCTGAATTGCGACCTTGAGTTCGTCCGTCGTCGGATTGAGAAGCAGGTGGCTGGCAAGCCCGCCAAACGTCTTGTCCGGGTCGTTCAGCATGTCCTCGTATCGCATGACGTAGATGGCCGGGTGAGGCTTCTGCGTCCAACTCGCGACATGCTGGCTCCATGAGCCCCATACTTCGTGAACACGCGTTTCACTGATTGGGGTCTCGACGTCTTGCGTCGCCATCAGCTTGATCGCTTCGTCGATGGGCTTGCCGATATGATGCGACAGTGAAATAGCGACATCGAGTGGATTGCGAACGATGTAGATGGCGCCCGACGTCACCGAAAAATTGATGATTGAATGATTGCGGTCGATGACCAGCGCGTTGTGCGTTTTGCAGAAAATCATTCCCTCGAATTGATCGGCAATGACCTCCTGAACCCGGTGGCGATTTTCCGCGATCTTGCTGTGGTCGTTCGGCTTTGGTTCGAAGCCGCAAACTTCCTTGTAAAAATGAACGAAATTCTCGCCCAGCGAAAAACGGTTGATCGAATTGACGTCGAGTTCCTCCGACTCCCCAGCCATCACTGTCGCTAGATTTGAGAGGAATGCACGCGTCCACGTATTGCCCGACTTCGGGTACGAGGCGAGCCAGACGATTCCTGAGGTTGGCGATGGGTTCGCGGCAGGCTGAGCGTTCATTGCTGAGCTATTTCATGGCTTTAGGAAATATGTTGCGTGGCCGCAACAACCCTAGCAAATTAGCTATCCACAAAACAGGCAGCTACAAATGCAGTTTTTACCATCGTAAGCTGTAAAAAGATTGTTGAATTTGTCTGCGATTTCCAAGCATTCCGGGGGCGGATAGCTATGCGTCGTGTTCGAATTGGCCTTTTGGCTGGCGTTTCTGCGCTAGCGATCGCTGCATCACAGCCGAAATTAGCAATTGCTGCGGATTTACCTCAACGTCCAGCGCCTGTTTCCAAGGCGCCTTCGGCGACTTTGTCGGATAAATGGACGTGGTGGGTTGAAGGTGGGGCGAGCGCTATAGCTGGCGACCCAGGCGTCGCTGGTATGTACGGCTTTAATGTTGACCCAAAGCAGTGGGGCTGGGAAGCCGCGATAGGCTTTCAATATCAACCGGCGATGTCTCCATGGATGTGGAGCGCGCAATTCCGGTATAGCGGGTATGGATCAAATTCCGCCGCGAACAATCCGGTCGCAATATTTCTTCCCAACAATCCACCGCCGACGACGACTGCTATCGCTGGCAACAATTCCGCAAGTCGGAAGGAACATCGTTGGGTCGCCGACTTTATGGTTGGCCGAGATTTGGGCCTCGGGGGCCAGACTGTTGGAAGATTTGGTGTCCGCGTTGCCGAGATCAGAGGCAAAACGAGCGGATCGGCGAACTGGACCTGTATTCCTGGCTCTGCGGGCATAATTGGCATTGGTACTTGCGTAGCCACTCCCTCATATTTTGGGAACGAGACTCGCAATTACGAACAGACGAACCAGTTCTTCGGCGTTGGTCCGCGGCTGCAACTCGACGGGAGTGCTCCTCTCGGTAATCGCTGGTCGGTGGAATACATGATCGGCGCTGCCGCTCTCTACGGCCGCCGCAAGGTCGACCAGACTGTAAGTGTAACCCACTCCATCGTTCCCACATTCACGCCGCCAGCCGTGTTTGCATCGGGTGGTCCGATCGCGGCCAGTTCGAGCAGCAACGGCTTCGTCTTCAACGCGGACGCTATGTTGGGCCTCTCATACACTATAAACAACAACACCAGTTTTATGGTGAGCTACCGCTTTGACGGCTATTGGAATGCGCTGAGAGGCTTTGATAACAACGGCAACCTGACGAACTTGAATCGCTTTTACCACGGACCAATGATCCGCCTGACGTTTACTAACTAGCGATCAGTCAACGTTGCCCTTTGAAATTTGAAGAGACCGCCGCACGGCGGTCTCATTCTGTCCAAACATTATGTCGCCTTATGGCCCTTCGCGACATTTCGCGGCAGCGCATCAATTCGGTCGCTTTCGGAGCGAAGCGGACATTCAGCGAGCGGCAGTCAGTTGGCCCGATTTATGAATACGCGCCTTAGAATAACCCCATGCGCTCGCTTGCCATATAGCCCGTGAGCAGCGCGACGCCGAAGACGATAATCAAGACCGAGGCGGCGGTCTCCAGGCCCCGCACGATAAGCAGGCCTGCGCCGGGCTTTGTCTTGGCGAGCCGGCCGGCAAAGCCGCGCGCGCCGACGGCAATCGTGGCGACGGAGGCGACGGTAATGGCGGTGCCGAGCCCCATCACGAAGGTCGAGGCGACGCCGATCCAGAACAGCCCCTGCGCCAGCGCGAACACCAGGACGATGATCGCGCCCGAACAGGGCCGCAAACCGACAGCGACGATGGCGCCGAGACCGCGCCTGAGCCAATGCGGGCCTTTGAGTTCGGACGGCTCCGGCGCGTGCGCGTGGCCCCAGGCCGAGGCCTCCTCTTCGCCGTGATGATGATGGTCGTGGCCGTGCGCGTGATCGTGTGCGTGACCATGATCGTGCGTATGATCGTGCGCTTGGCCGTGCGCGTGTGCATGGTCATGATCATGCGCATGATTATGGCTCGGGCTGGACGTTTCGGCGCGCAGCAAACGCAGGAACGAGCCGCCCTTCACCCATAGCAGCCGCAAGCCGATCAGGATGATGAGCCCGTAGCTCACCATCTCGACGACGCGTACGGTGTTGCCCATCGCCTTCGCCGTCGCGCCCAGCAACACGGCGGCCACGCCGACAATGACGATCGCGGTCAACGCCTGCATGACCGCCGCCGCGAACGACAAGATCACGCCGCGCCGCCAGGTCTCGTCATTGGCGACCAGATAAGACGAAATCACCGCCTTGCCGTGACCGGGGCCGGCGGCGTGGAAGATGCCGTAGATGAAGGAAATGCCGAGCAAGGTGTAGGCGGCGCTGCCGTCCGCCTTGGCCGCGCGCAGCGTGCTCGACAGCATGAGATAAAAGCGCGCCTGTTCGGCCAGGATCCAGCCGGTGAAACCGCCAGCGGCCGGCGCCGGCGCCGAACGGTGCAACCCGAATTGCGCCAAAGCCTGATCGAATGCGCAAACTAGCAAAAGACAGACGACGCCGCACAACAGGGCGGAACGACGCAGCGAACCCGTCATGTCGTATTTTCCCTCGGCTTTGCGCCGCCCCCACGGCTCAAGTCCGACTACGGACACGTCACCAAAATCTTGTTGGCAAACAACGCGCCCCAGTTGGCGCCCGCTTCCGGATTGTTGGCGAGCTTCTTTTCTTCCTGGAAGGTCAGTTTGCGCGGCAGTTCGGTGGCGGCCCGGCATTGCGCCGGCGCCCCGACGAGTTGCACCGGCGCCTTTTCGGCCAGTTCGAACGAAATGAAATAGGTCGGGTCGTAGACCTCGATCCGCAGATCCTTCGCCTTCACCGGCTGCTTGAACGGCAACGTGAAGTTGAGCGTGAGCACGTCGTCCTTGTATTCGAGCCAGTAGTCCGGCGTCGGCTCGCCGACCTCGGTCTTCTTGCCGTCGGCGGTGGCGAAGGTGAAATAGCCGAATTCCTTGAGCGACTCGATATTTGTCTTGGCGAGCGGCGCCAGTTCCTCGCGGCTGAACTTGCCTTTTTCGTTACCGTCCAGCCCCTGCACCGCAAAGGCGGTGAACATGTCGTCGAAGGTCCAGTGCTGGCGGATGCCGGTCACGCTGCCGTCGGGCGCGTAGACGAGCTCGCTCTGCGATTTGACCCAGACATGGGGATGGGCGGCGGCGGGCCGCGCCAGGACCGAAACGGTAATTGCCGAAACGGCGGCGGTGGCCAGCAGAATGCGGAACGAGGTGCTCATTTGTCCGCGACAATAGCATGGACTGCGGCGCAAACGAGGCAAAATGATCGTGTAACAGTGTTACGGTAACCGTCAGGGACAATTCACCACGATCTTGTTGGCAAATTGCGCGCCCCAATTCTGCGCCGAGCTCAGCGCATTGAAAAAAGCTTCCCCCAGCTTCTGCGACTGCGCGGTGGTGATGTCGTGCGGCAACTCGACATCGAGTTTGCAGCCGGCCGGCGCGGCGACAAGATGCGCCGGCGTCCCTTTGGCGAATTCGAAATCGACGAAGATGGTGGGATCGTAGATTTCGATCTGCAGGTGCTTTGCCTTCACCGGCTTTTTGAGCGGCAGGGTGAAATTCAGCGTGAGAATCGCATTCTTGTAATCGAGCCAATAATTGGAATGCGGCTCGACAAATTCGGCTTTCTTGCCGTCCGCCGTCGCATAGGTGAAAAATTTGTACTCCTTCAGCGACTCGATATTGGTCTTGGCAAGCGGCGCCAACTCCTCGCGCGTGAACTTGCCTTTTTCCTTGGCCGTCATGCCTTGCGTGGCAAAGGCCGAGAACATGTCGTCGAAGGCCCAGTGATGGCGGATGCCTGTGAGGCTGCCGTCCGGCGCATAAACAAGTTCGCTGTGCATCGTTACCCAGACATGCGGGTGCGCGTTCGCCGCGGGCACGAACGTCGCACAGGCCAAGGCGGCGATAACGGTGCGAAGCGGAAAAACCATGCCGCGACCATAACGCCAACTGCGGCGCAATGGTGGCACGAACATTACGCCTGCTATGCGATGCCGTATTCAACAGCCACGACGGCGCCGACCAGTCTGTGGCAAGATGGACGGCGTGAGGGGGCGGCCGATTCTGGCGCGGAGCGACAGCCAAGATGAAACATATTCAAACAGCCGCTTCTTTCACAGTCGCCACAACAGCGCTCGTGATCGGCCTCATTGGCCTGCCGGATGCCGCCGCCGCCCACATTATCCGGGGCGCCCAAGGCGGCTTTGGCAGCGGCTTCGAACATCCGCTGACCGGGCCCGATCATTTCCTCGCGATGTTCGCGGTCGGCTTGTGGGGCGCGCAAATGGGTGGACGGCAGGTGTGGACGCTGCCAATCACCTTTCCGCTGATCATGGTGATTGGCGGCATTATCGGAATCGCCGGCCTGCCGCTACCGGCGGTCGAAATCGGCATCGCGCTGTCGATCATGGCGCTCGGTCTTGCAATTGCGCTGGCCTGGCGTCCCGCCGAGTGGATCGCGCTCATCCTGATCGCCTATTTTGCGCTTTGCCATGGCTACGCACACGGTGCCGAACTGCCGCTGTCGGCCGATCCAGCCGATTACGCCATCGGCTTTGTGCTGGCGACAGGCATGATCCATCTCCTCGGCATCGGTGTCGGTCTCGGGCTCAACAAGCCGGTCGGCGGCCGTCTCTCGCGTGGGCTTGGGGCGCTGATCGGCCTCTGTGGAATCTACTTCCTTGTTCCCGCAGTCCTCGCAGCCTGACGCGCGCGCCGGCGTCGTGAGCACCGCAATAAAAAAGTGGAGCGGTCCGGTCTTGGCCGCCCTCGGCCTGGTCGGCATTGCCGTGGTCGCGGTGCTGGCGAAAAAAAGTCCTTTCGCCGGATGGGTTTTGACGGAGGTGTTCGCGCCCGAGCGCGTCTTGCCGCTGATCGGGCTCGGTGTAGCTTGCGGACTGGTCGGCGCGCGCGTCTTTGCCGCAACGCTCGTGTTGTTTGCCCTCGGTATCGCCGCCGGCTCGGTCGGACAGGACTGGCTGCTTTGGGTTCTCTACAACGTGCCAGAAGCTCCGACCCACCTTTTCCTGACCGGTCCGATCTCATGTCTTGCGATTGGGCTCGCGCTCATTCCCGGCGCATGGCTGCTGCCATGGTTGCTACCGATGGTCTCGATCGTCCTCGGCGCCATGCTGTCGCTGGCGATCATGCTGACCGATCCCAGCCTGCACGACCCGGTCTTCACGTGGACGCCATTGCTGGCTGCATTCTGGATCGTTGCTGCGGTGTCGTTCACACTGCACGCGTTCTGGCACCGTTGGTTCCAAATCTTTGGACGTATTCTCGGGAGCTGGTTGCTGGCCATTGGCCTGCTTTACGGCGGAGCGGAACTGGCGCCGGCGTTCAACCCGCCGCCACCGCCGAGCGATACGATGCAGGAGTCCACGCGTGGAGCCGAAATAGAACGCAAAGCTCGCGGCCTGCCGGTGCCCGAATCCAATCGCGTGATTCCCGGGCTGCCTGCGCCGGAACAACAGGACGTTTTACCTGGCGGCGTGGAACGCGCTCAGCCGCCCTAAAGGACGTTGTCCGGTTGTAACGCGCAGCGATCACTGTCATTGAGCTCGATCTGCACGGTCGTGTGGCAGATTTCGAACTTTTGCTCCAGATCGTGCGCGATGCGATTCAGAAAGGCGTCGCCCGGATGTCCCGCCGGCGTGACGAGATGGCAGGTGAGCGCCGTCTCGGTCGTGCTCATCGCCCAGATGTGCAGATCGTGCACGCCGGACACCTCGGGCAGGCTTAGCAAAAACATGCGCACTGCGCGCGGATCGATTCTTTCCGGCGCGGCATTGAGCGACAGCCTAAGCGCCTCGCGCAGCAGTCGCCAGGTACCGAGCAGGATCACCACCGAGATCAGCACGCTCACCGCCGGATCGAGCCACTGCCAGCCGGTGAGCGCGATACCGGCGGCGGCAACGATCACCGCCACCGATACGCCGGCATCCGACGCCATGTGCAGGAAGGCGCCGTGCATATTGAGGTCGGACTTGCTGCCGCGCGACAACAGCCAGGCGGAAAAGCCGTTGATGACGACCGCGATGGCGGCGACGATCATCACTTCCGTAGTCGCCACTGGCTCCGGCTGGGAGAATCGGTGGACCGCCTCCCAGACGATGAAGCCGGTCGCCACCAGCAGGATCAGCCCGTTGGCGAAAGCGGAGAGAATGGACGCCGCCCGCATGCGATAGGTGAAGCGGTCGCTCGGCCGCCAGTCGGCCACCGCAAACGCGCCCCAGGCCAGCACCAGCCCCATCACGTCGCCGAAATTGTGCCCGGCATCGGCGAGCAGCGCGAGCGAATTGGCAAACAGGCCATAGATGACCTGCGCGACGACAAGCGCGACGTTGAGTGCCGTGGCGATGGCAAAGGTGCGCCCGTAAGACGCCGGCGCGTGCGAATGGCTGTGATCGTGGCCGCCGTGCATGATGACAAGGTAGTCGGTCGGCGGGTGAATACTAGAACATCACCCATTGTCATTCCGGGGCCGGCCGAAGGCCGGAGCCCGGAATGACGACTCAGAACCCCGCAGCTCCGCCGTCGGCGCGCGGATCGTGGCCGCCTTCCAGCGTGCCGTCGGCATGCAACACCACCGCACCGGCATGGCCCATGGTGTCGGAGTAAGCTTCATCCAGCACCGCGACATCGTGACCGGCCGACATCAGCCGGTCGATCAGGCTTTCTTCGAAGCGCGATTCCAGACGCAAGTTCGTGTGGGTCGAGCCCCAGGTGCGGCCGAGCAACCAGCGCGGCGCATCGAGCGCCGCATCGAGCGGCTGACGGAAAAGAACGTGGCGCGTGAACACCGCCGCTTGCGACTGTGGCTGACCATCACCGCCCATGGTGCCGTAGGCGATGACGCGGCCGTCTTTCAACGCGGCCAGCGCGGGATTGAGCGTGTGGAACGGCCGCCGTCCCGGCGCCAGTGTGTTGAGCGCTTTCGGATCGAGCGAAAAGCTCGCGCCGCGGTTCTGCATCAGCACGCCGGTCGCCGGCAGCACGCAGGCCGAACCGAACTCCCAGTAGAGCGACTGGATGTAGGAGACAACGAGACCGCTCGCGTCCGCCGCGCCCATCCAGATGGTGTCGCCTTCGCCGTATGGCGCGGGCCATTGAGCGGCCTTCTTGCGGTCGATCTTGTCGGCTTGCGCGTCGAGAAACGCCGGTGAGAGATAACGCGCGAGGTCGCCGGCGATGCGATCGGGATCGGTGACGACACGGTCGCGCACGCGGAACGCGCGCTTGGTGGCTTCGACCAGGCCGTGAACATGCGCGAAACTTTCACCCTCCTGCACGCGCAAACGCTCGAACAGCGCGAGGATGATGAGCGAGGCTAGTCCTTGCGTCGGCGGCGGCGCGTTATAGAGCGTGCCCACACCCGTCGTCACCGAGAGCGGTGTGTCGACCCAGCCTTTGTATTGCGCGAGATCGGCGCGCGTGACCGGGCTGCCGATGCGGTCCAGATCGGCGGCGATCTCGCGGCCGACATCGCCGCGGTAGAAGTCGTCCAGCCCGCTATGGCTCAGATGTTCGAGCGTTGCCGCGAAAGCCGTTTGCTTGAGCCGCCAGCCTTGTTCCGGCGGCTTGCCGTCGACAAGAAATGCTTGCGCGAAGCCCGGCGCGTCCTTCAGCTCGGCCAACTTGTCCGTGGTGAGCGCGGCCTGGCTGCGGGTGACGGTGTAGCCCTCGCGGGCGTGCTTGATCGCGGGCGCCAGCAGCACGTCGAGCGGCAACTTGCCGCCAATACCTTTGCCAACCTGCGCTTTCGCCGCCTCCTGCGCCAACATCCAGCCGGCAATCGCGCCCGGCACCGTGAGCGCGGCGAGCGGCCCACGCGCCGGGATCGCGTCGCAGCCCGCATCGCGATAGAGCGCGATGGTGGCTTTGCTGCCGGCCCGCCCCGCCCCCATCAGCGCGCGCACGCGGCCCGACGGTTCGCGGATCAGCCAGAAGCCGTCGCCGCCGATATGATTCATGTGCGGATAGACAGCCGCAATCGAGGCCGCCATCGCGAGCATCGCTTCGATGGCGTTACCGCCTTCGGCCAGCACCGCGCGGCCGTCCTCGACGGCGGCGCTGTGTGGCGCGCAGACGACGCCACGGCGGTGGCCGGCGGTATAAAGGCTCATGCGTTTCCTTCGTCATGCCCGGCCTCGTGCCGGGCATCCACGCCTTTCTTCGATTCAGCAATAAGGACGTGGATGGCCGGGACAAGCCCGGCCATGACGACGGCTAGGCAGCGGCATCGGCCAGCCCCCGCTTCTTCAACAACGCGTCGACCGCTGGCAGCCGGCCGCGGAACGCTTTGTAGGCTTCCACCGGATCGCGCAAGTTACCGGCGCCGTAGATGAACGCGCGCAGCCGCTTGGCGGTTGCGGGATCGAAAGCGTCGCCGGTTTCCTCGAAGGCCTCGAAGGCGTCGGCGTCGAGCACTTCCGACCACATGTAGGAGTAATAGGCCGCCGCATAGCCGCTGCCGGCGAACAGATGCTGGAAGTGCGGCAGGCGGTGGCGCATGACGATCTCCGCCGGCATTTGGAGCTCGGCGAGATCGCGCTTTTCGAATGCGGTGACGTCGAGGCCGTTCGTATCGCTCAGGCCGTGCAGGTCGAGATCGACCAGCGCGCACGAGGTGTATTCGACGGTGGCGAAGCCCTGATTGAAGGTGCGCGTCGCCAGCACCTTGTCGAGCAGCGCCTTCGGCATCGGCTCGCCGGTTTTGGCGTGGCGCGCATATTTTTCCAGGATCTCCGGCACTTCGAGCCAATGTTCATAAAGCTGCGAGGGCAGCTCGACGAAATCGCTCGGCACGGCGGTGCCGGCGAGCAGCGGATAGGTCACGTTCGACAACAGCCCGTGCAGCGCGTGACCGAATTCGTGGAACAAAGTGTGCGCGTCGTCGAATGACAGAAGCGCCGGCTCGCCCGCCGCGGGCTTGGAAAAATTGCAGACGTTGAGGATGATGGGTGTGACCTCGCCGTCGAGCTTTTCCTGATCGCGCAGCGAGGTCATCCAGGCGCCGGAGTGCTTCGATGTACGCGCGAAGTAATCGCCGATGAACAGGCCGACGTGCTTGCCGCTTGAATCGGTCACGTCGAAGGCGCGCGCGTCCTTGTGATAGAGCGGCAGGTCGGCGGGCTTGAAGGTCAGCCCGAACAGGCGCCCCGCCGTCTCGAACGCCGCCTCGATCATCTTGTCGAGCTGGAAGTAAGGCTTGAGCTCGGCTTCGTCCAAATCGAATTCGGCCTTGCGCCGTTTCTCCGTGTAGTAGCGCCAGTCCCAGGGCTGAAGCGCGAAGTTGCCGCCCTCGTCCGCCACCATCGTCTGCAAGGCGTTGCGCTCGGCGAACGCCTTCGCGCGCGCGCGCCGCCAGACGTCTTCCAGCAGCTTGCGCGCGGCCTCCGGCGTTTTCGCCATCTGGTCGTCGAGCCGGTAGGCGGCGAAATTATCGAAGCCGAGCAACTTCGCCCGCTCCGCGCGCAAGGCCACCGTCTCGGCGACGATGGCGCAATTGTCGGTCGCCCCGCCGTTCTCGCCGCGCTTGATCCAGGCCTGGAAGATCTTCTCGCGCAGGTCGCGGCGTTTGGAAAACTGCAGGAAGGTCTCGCAGGACGAGCGGATCAGCGTGATCGCGTACTTGCCGGGGGCCCCGCGCTCCTCGGCGGCCTGACGCGCGGCGTCGCGGGCAAAGCCGGGCAGGCCGTCGAGATCGCCTTCGTCCAGAATGAGGGCATAGCCCTTCTCGTCCGCCAGCACATTCTGACCGAACTGGGTGCCGAGGCTCGCCAAGCGCTCGTTGAGCGCCGCGAGGCGATCCTGCGCCGGCCTATCGAGGGCTGCGCCCGCGCGCACGAAGCGGGTGTGATAGCGCTCGAGCACGCGAGCCTGTTCGGGCGTCAGGCCGAGCGTGTCGCGGCGGGCGTAAAGGTCGGCGATGCGGGCATAAAGATCGCGGTTGAGGTAGAACGCATTGCTGTGACGGGCGAGCAGCGGCGAGACCGCGCGCTCGATCGCCTCGATGGCATCGCTGGTATTGGCGCCGGCCAGCACCCAGAACAGATTGCTGACCCGCTCGAGCACGCGCCCGCTTCTTTCCAGCGCGGCGATGGTGTTGTCGAAGGTCGGCTGAACCGGGTCGGCCGCGATGGCGTCGATCTCGGCGCGATGCCGGCCGAGCGCCTCGTCGAAAGCGGGCCGGAACTGATCGGGGGCGACGGCGGCGAAAGGCGGCAGGCCGAAAGCGCCGGTCCAGTCCTTCAGCAGCGGATTTTGGGAGATGGAGTCCGTGTGGGTCATAGCGACCATCTAGTGCGAATCCGCGCGTTAAGGAAGTGCGTGTCCCGGGCGCAGCGCAGCGTGATGCGAAGCGAAACGATGCGCTGCAGACCCGGGACCGTTCCAAGCCCCGAGCCTGAAACGGTCCCGGATCAGCGGCGCACCACTTCGTGCCGCGCCGCGTCCGGGACATGTGGCCCTATCCCCTAAGTGCCCGCAGCGCGTTGAAGATGACGGCGACGTCGATCACCTCCTGCAACAGCGCGCCCTGCACCGGCGGCAAATAGCCGAGTGCGGCCGCGATCATGGCGGCGATCGACAGCGCCATGCCGGCGATGACGCTTTCCAGCGCGATGGTGCGCGAGCGCCGCGCGATTTTGATGGCCGGTAGCACCCGGTCGAGCTGGTCGACCAGCAGCACCACGTCGGCGGCCTCCGCGCTCGCCGCCGCACCCTTGGCGCCCATCGCAATGCCGATATCGGCGGCGGCGAGCGCCGGCGCGTCGTTGACGCCGTCGCCGATCATCATCACCGGGCCGTTCTTGCGCTCGGCCACCACCACCAGGATCTTCTGGTCGGGGGTCAGCTCTGAGCGCACCTGGTCGATGGACAGTCCGGCCGAGACATAACGCGCGACTTCGTGGCGGTCGCCGGTCGCCAGCACGATACGCTCGATACCGAGGGCGCGCAGATCGCAGAGCAATTGCTCCGTCCCCGCGCGCAACTCGTCGGCAAGGATGAGGACGCCGGCCAGTTTGCCGTCGAGCGCCACCGCCACGGCGACCGCTCCCGGAGGCCGCTCGCGCGCCAGCGTCGAGAGGCCGCCATCGGCGACCTGCGCGGCAACGAAATGCGCGCCGCCGACAATAACCGTATGGCCGTCGACCTGCCCGATGATCCCTTCGCCCGGCGTCTCCACCACCTCGGACGGAATCGCCAACGTCAGCCGTTTGGCGTGGGCTTCGGCAACGATGGTCTCGGCGATGATGTGCTTGGAGGCCTGATCGAGCGAGGCGGCCAGCCGCAACAGCGCGTCCGCCGTCACCGTCTCCGCCACACGAATCTCCACCAGCCGGGCCTGGCCGAGGGTGAGCGTGCCGGTCTTGTCGATCACCAACGCGCGCACACGGGCGAGCGCCTCGATCGCCTTACCGCCCTTGATCAGGATGCCGAGCCGCGCCGCGCGCGAGAGCCCGGAGACGATGGCGACCGGAACCGCCAGGATCAGCGGACAAGGCGTCGCCACCACCAGCACCGCCACCGCCCGGATCGGATCGGCGGAAATGAGCCACGCAATGCCCGCCATCGCCACCGTCACGATCAGAAAGACGATCGCATAGCGGTCGGCGAGCCGCGACATCGGCGCGCGCGAGCGCTGCGCCGCTTCCACCAGGCGGACGATGCCGGCGTAGGTGCTTTCCTCGGCCCGCGCCGTGGCAGTGAGGTCGAACGCCTCACCGACATTGGTCGAGCCGCTCATCACCGCTGCGCGGGCCGGGTGCCTGACCGGCATGGCCTCGCCGGTCAGCGCCGACTGGTCGAGCAGCGCGAAGCCCTCGGCCACCGTGCCGTCAACAGGCACAACGTCGCCCTGGCGAACCAAGAGGCGGTCGCCGGGCTGGATAAGGCCGAGCGCCACCTCCTCGAGCTGGCCGTCGCGATGCCGCAGCGCCACGCGCGGCACCCGCGCCAAAAGCGCGGTCATCTCGCGCCGCGCCGCCCGCTCGGCAAAGCTCTCCAGCAGCTGGCCGCCGGCATACATCAGCGCCACGATGGCCGCGGCGAGCACCTGTCCGACCGCAAGTGCCGCCGCCATCGACAGCGCCGCGACAATGTCGAGACCGAGTTCGCCTCGCCGCAAACTCGTCACAATCTCGGCGAGCAGCGCCAAGAGCACCGGCAGCGTCGCCGCCGTCCAGATCAGATCGGACCAGTCGCTCAAGCCGGCAAAGCGGACGGCGAAGCCGGCCGCGAGGCCGAGCGCGGCAAGGCCGGCAAGCCAGGGGCGGATCAGCTTGAGGGTGTCGGCGGCATTCATGGTTTACATTTCGCAACTGGCGCGGTCCGGTGCCATGCGCCATGTCAAAGCCAGGTTTAAGCCCGCAAAGGCTTGATCACGCGGCCGGATTCGGCTTGATTGGCCGCCTCGCAAGGAGCGTCTCAAGGAGCGCCTGATGGCCCAAGGCAAAAGCATCCGCTGGCTCAACGTCCTCACCGTGATCAGCGCCGCCATTCTGATCGGCGCCGAAGTGTTCGGCGCGGCGTTCGCGTCATCCTGGGCGCTCGCCACGCTCTTCGATCTCGGCCACATCGGCCAGCGCGTACTCGACGGCGTGTTCGTGATCTGCGGCATCGCCGTAATGGCGCAGTTCATTCGCTTCGCACACATGATCGAGCCGTTCACCAACACGCGCTGAGCGCACGCGACGTGCGAGTTTGAAGAAAAGTTAAGGAAGTTTTTTGATCGCGCGAACTAAAACTCTTGCATCGCGCGAAAAACTTGTTATTTCACGTTTGCCCAATTTCGCACGTGCCTGTGGCCGTGTGTCGGTCGGTAGGTAGCGGGACAAGAGGCCCGCCAGCCGCCTGGAGAGAAAAGTCAAGCTCTCCAAGAAATCTGACCGGCAGCTGGAGGCGAAACCAGCACAGCCTGCTCTCAGCAGGCGACGCGGCTTAAAGCAACGACGATCGGGCTTCCTAGGTCTCCTGCCGGCTTCCACCACCGGCGCACCGAAGAGGCTTGTTCATCTTTGCCGGCCGTGCGGACGGGGAACTCCCCTTCCAATCCAAGGCAGCATGAGCGGGTCTGAGAGCGCAAACGTCGGCGCGTCCCCAACGCGCGCCATCGTGAGCCTCGAAGAACCGCATCATCAGAGGGCCATCCGTGGCCCGCCAGACGTGGGGAGAGCGCCATGACTGAGCGCATCCGCGAGTTCCTGCGCAAGCGTCGCGATGACGGACCCTGTCTCGTCGTCGACCTCGACGTCGTGCGCGACAACTACAACGCCTTCGCCAAGGCCTTGCCCGACACGCGCGTGTTCTACGCCGTGAAGGCCAATCCGGCGCCGGAGGTCTTAAGCCTGTTGGCCAGCCTCGGTTCCTGCTTCGACACCGCCTCGGTCGCCGAGATCGAGATGGTGCTGGCGGCAGGCGCGACGGCCGACCGCATCTCCTATGGCAATACCATCAAGAAGGAGCGCGACATCGCGCGCGCCTACGAGCTTGGTGTTCGCCTCTACGCGGTCGACTGCCAGGCCGAGGTCGACAAGATCGCCCGTGCCGCGCCCGGCTCGAAGGTGTTCTGCCGCATCCTGTCGGACTGCGTCGGCGCCGAATGGCCGCTGTCGCGCAAGTTCGGCTGCGAGCCGGCCATGGCCGTGGACGTGCTGGAGCACGCCCTCAAAGCCGGCCTCGAGCCGCATGGCGTGTCGTTCCATGTCGGCTCCCAGCAGCGTAACCAGCACGCCTGGGACCGAGCACTCGTCTCGGCCGCCGCGGTGTTCAAGGAGTGCGGGGAGCGCGGCATCAACCTCGCCATGGTCAACCTGGGCGGCGGTTTTCCGACCAAGTACCTGAAGAATGTGCCGACGGTGAAATCCTACGGCACGGCCATCTTCCGGGCGCTGCGCAAGCATTTCGGCAACCGTATCCCGGAGACCATCATCGAGCCGGGCCGCGGCATGGTCGGTAATGCCGGCATCATCGAGAGCGAGGTCGTGCTCGTCTCCAAGAAGAGCGAGGAAGACGACGTGCGCTGGGTCTATCTCGACATCGGCAAGTTCGGCGGGCTCGCCGAGACGATGGGCGAGTCGATCCGGTACCCGATCAAGACGGCGCGCG
Source organism: uncultured Alphaproteobacteria bacterium (assembly GCA_963840065.1). Taxonomy (GTDB): domain Bacteria; phylum Pseudomonadota; class Alphaproteobacteria; order Rhizobiales; family Xanthobacteraceae; genus Pseudolabrys. The sequence goes on from CAWIXF010000008.1 coordinate 166,678, forward strand.
ACGGAGCCGAGATGGCTCCTTGCGTGCTCGCCGGTCCGACTTGCGACTCGGCCGACGTGATGTACGAGGAGGAGCCCTACATGCTCCCGGTCAGCCTGGAGATCGGCGACAAGGTGCTGATCGAGGGCACGGGCGCCTACACGGCGACTTACTCGTCGGTGGCCTTCAACGGCTTTGAGCCGCTGAAGACGTATCACATCTGAGGTCTCGACCTCCCGGCGTGTCCCGGGCGCTGCGCAGCACGCAAGTGCTGCGCCGCAGACCCGGGACCGCGACCGACCAAGGCCATTCTCCGCTAAGGCCCCGGATCAGCGGCGCACCACTTCGCTGCGCTACGTGCTGCGCCGTATCCGGGGCATGAGGTCCACGACCATGATCACGTTGCGTCAAGAACGCCCGACCGACATCGCAGCGCGCGAGGCCCTGCTCAACGAGGCCTTCGGCGACACCCGCACCCGCAAGACCTCCGAGCGGCTGCGCGAGCGCCGGCTGCCGGCGGACGGCCTCAGTCTGATTGCCGCCGACGGCAAGCGCGTGGTCGGCACAGCGCGGCTCTGGCACGTTGCTTGTGCCTCGGGCCAGAGCGCCTTGCTGCTCGGGCCCGTCGCGGTTGCCGCCGATTGCCGCAGCCGAGGCATCGGAGCGGCGCTGGTGCGCCGTGCTCTGCGCGACGCCCGCCGGCGCGGCCACGGCGCCGTCATTCTGGTGGGCGATGCGCCGTATTACGGCCGCTTCGGCTTCACCAGCGATAAGACCGCCGCCGTGCGCCTGCCCGGCCCGTTCGAGCGCGACCGTCTGCTCGCGATCGAGCTCAAGCCCGGTGCGCTCGACGAGGCCCGCGGTCTCGTGCGCGCCAATGGCGCATCTGCGCCGGCGCCCGAGCGCGCCGCCGCGACGATGCGCGCTGCACCAAAAGGCCGCCGCGCGGCGCGCGCGGCATAAATCCACCCATAACATGTGGACGCCGCGCCAGTTTTTGGCGCGGCTGCCCTTCCGTTTGAGTAAAACGGCAGATATCAACAACTTGGCTGGAGGGATGAAAGAATGGCGGATTGGCCGGTGTATGCCCAGATCGACGGGCCCATCGTAATGATTGGCTTCGGCTCGATCGGGAAAGGCACCCTGCCCCTGATCGAGCGTCATTTCAGCTTCGACAAGTCCCGCTTCGTGGTCATCGACCCGGAGGACAAGGACCGCAAGCTGCTCGACGAACGCGGCATCCGCTTCATCCACGACAAGATCACCAGAGACAATTACCGGCAATTGCTCACGCCCCTACTGACCGCCGGCAGCGGCCAGGGCTTCTGCGTCAACCTGTCGGTCGACACCTCCTCGCTCGAGCTGATGGAGATGTGCCGCGAGATCGGCGCGCTTTATGTCGATACCGTCATCGAGCCCTGGTACGGCTTCTACTTCGACCCCAAGCTCGGGCCGGAGGAACGCTCCAACTACACGCTGCGCGAAACCGTTCGCGCCGCGCGCAACAAGAAACCGGGCGGAACGACCGCTGTATCCTGCTGCGGCGCCAATCCCGGCATGGTGTCGTGGTTCGTCAAGCAGGCGCTGATCAACGTCGCCAACGACACCAAGGTCAAGTTCAAGGAGCCGAAGACGCGCGAGGACTGGGCCCGCCTCGCCAAGAAAGTCGGCGTCAAAGGCATCCATATCGCCGAGCGCGACACCCAGCGCTCCAAAAACCCCAAACCGATGAACGTATTCGTCAACACCTGGTCGGTGGAGGGTTTCATTTCAGAGGGCCAGCAGCCGGCCGAGCTCGGCTGGGGCACGCACGAGAAGTGGATGCCGTCCAACGCCCGCAAGCACAAGACCGGCTGCCAGGCCGCGATCTACATGCTGCAGCCGGGCGCCAATACGCGCGTGCGCTCCTGGACCCCGACCGCGCGGGCGCAATATGGCTTTCTGGTCACCCACAACGAGTCGATCTCGATCGCCGACTATCTGACGCTACGCCGCGGCCGCAAGGTGATCTATCGGCCGACCTGCCACTATGCCTATCACCCGTGCAACGACGCGGTGCTGTCGCTGCACGAGATGTTCGGGCGCGCCGGCGAGCAGCAGGAGAAATTCCACATTCTCGACGAGAATGAGATCGCCGACGGCATCGACGAGCTCGGCGTGCTGCTCTACGGCCACAAGAAGAACGCCTATTGGTTCGGCTCGCAGCTCTCGATCGACGAGACGCGGGATCTCGCGCCCTATCAGAACGCCACCGGCTTGCAGGTGGCCTCCGCCGTGCTCGCCGGCATGGTGTGGGCGCTGGAAAATCCGCAAGCCGGCATCGTCGAGGCCGACGAGATTGACTACAAACGCTGCCTCGAGGTGCAGATGCCTTACCTCGGCCCCGTGATCGGCCAGTACACCAACTGGACGCCGCTCACCGGCCGGCCCGGCCTGTTCCCGGAAGATCTCGACAAGCGCGATCCCTGGCAGTTCAAGAACGTGCTGGTGCGCTGACGCAAGCGAAAGCGCAGACGGAAAGGGCGGCCTAGCGGCCGCCCTTTTTGCGTCGCGCGATCACTTCACGCCTTAGTAAGGCTTTTTCGGCGCGTTGGCCCCGGCCTCCGGCTGTTGCGGCGCCGGCTTGCCGGCTGGCGGATTCGGCGGCGGTTTGGCCGCTTGTGGTGGCGGCGCACGCCTGACGGCCTGTGGTGGAGGTTGCGGCGGCGCGGCGCGTTTCACGGCAGGCGGCGGCGCAGCAGCCGGCGGCGGACGCGGACCACTTTGCGGCGGCGCATGCCGCACCGTTGGTGGCGGCGCCTGGCGCTGCGGCGTCACCCGCGGTGCTGGCCGCACTTGCGCCGGCGGAGCGGACTTCAACTGCGGTGCGGGCTGCTCGCGTTTTATCGACGGCGGCTGTCGCGGCGGCTGCGTTCGAATCTGCTGTTGCTGTTGCTGCTGCTGTTGCTGCGGCCGAATTTGCGGCTGCTGTTGCGGCGGTTGCTGCGCCGGTGGCCCGCCATGCGCCGCGCGCGGCGGATGGCTGCCGACCCGCCCGCGTTCACCACGGCCAAGCGGTTGCGGAACTGACGTTGCGCCGGCAGGGGCGACAGTATTGTTGGTCGGCTGAACGGCAACGGCATTTGCGCGGTTGGCGCTCGGCTTGCGGCCGCCTTGTCCGCGCGGCACAGCCCGCAGTTGATCAGGCGCGATGCGCACCGCGCCGGCAACGCCTTGGGTGCGCGACAACACCCTCGGGTTGACCCGGTAGGTCGGCAGCGGACCACGATGCGCGCGGGCGATGAAGGACGGCGGCAGTCCGGCATTCACGGCCGCGCGGCCTCGCCCGTAGCCGAGCGTACGATTGACCACATGCGTGTGGCGAAACGCGTCGCGGCGGCGCGATGGCGAAAAAATGTAGGCATGCAACCGCGGCGCGACCAGAAAGCGCGGCGACACGAAAACCCAGTAAGCAGGATCGTCGTCATAGGCATCGATCAGCGCGTTAGGCGGCAGCGGCGCCCAGCCGACATAGTCGCCGCCATAGCGCCAATCGACCCAGGCGGGGGCCCATTCGTCGCCCGGGATCCAGAACCATGCCCCTCGGTCATGAATCCAGCGCCCGTAGTGAAAGACAACCCAGCCCCAGTCCTCTTCCTCCGGATCGGAGATCCAGTACCAGCCCCAGTCGTCGGTGTAGATCCAATGACCGTAGCGATAGGGCTGCCAGTCGGCCGGGGTGTCATTTGCGACCCAGACCATGCCCCAGCGCGGATGGCGGATCCATTCGCCGTAAGGCGCCAGTGCGTCCCGAAAATCGGCGGCGACCTGCGCATGCGCCGGACGCGCCATGGTTAACGGCAGGGTTATCCCAACGCCGGCGAGCGCAAGACAAGTCAACACAGAGAACATGAGCCGGCGCAAACAGACTGAGTGCAACATTCGTTTCTTTCCCGGTACAGCGAATCGGTCAGCGAATCGGTCAGCGCTTCGTGAGACCGTTAAGACAGCCCGATGCGGCAAAATTAAAGTGGCGGCCAAACGGCCGTGCGCGATGCCGCCATTTCTATAAACGGAGCAACCCGGCACATCCTGCGTCGGTGCCGAACGCCAGCATCTGCCCGTCGGCAGCCCAGCCGAGCGCGCTCACCGGGTCGCCGTCGGCGGCGCGCACACCGATCAACGCGCCGTCATCGACACGCACCAGCAGGACCGCGCCATCGCTGTATCCGACGGCCGCTGCCGGCTGGCGCGGGTGGCAGGCGACTACCGCCACGCGCGATGGCGCGCGCGCCATGATCTTTGGCTGGCGGCCCATCGGCCCATTCTTGCCGTCGAACGGCCAGAGGATGAGCTGTTCGGAACCCGAGGTCGCGAGGAACTCGCCGCCGGCGCTCCACGACAGCGAGCGCACGCGCGCCGAATAACCCGACATGCGCATGTGCTGGCCATCGGCGATGCGCCAGCCGTGCAGCATCGGCTCCTGCATCGTGGTGACGACAAAGCGGCCGTCGGGGCTGACGGTAATGCCGAGATGCGAGCCTTTCCATTCGAGCGTCTGCGGCGCGGTGCCGGACGCGTTCGGAAACCAGAGCGTGGCGCCGTTGTAGTGCGCGATTGCCAACCGCAGGCCCTTGGGCAGGAAGGCAAGGCCGGCCACGGTCGACGGCGCTTCGTACGCGCGCTGCTCGCCTTTCGTCGTGAACACATGCGCGGTCTTGCCGGCCGACCAGGCAACCGAACCGTCCGGCGCCAGCGCCACCTGATCGATCCAGCGTTTCTTGTCGTCGCTGGCGACGACGCGATACTCGCCGTCTGTGCCGGTTTCGACCAGCGCGCCGTCGTCGCCGCCCGTGACGATGCGCGCGCCATCGGAGGTGCTGCACAGGATACCGCCGGCGTGCACGGCCACTTTGCGTGTCCCGTCATCGCCGGCGAACAGCAGCGCCTCCTCGCCCAGCACGAACACCGGCGTGCCGCCCAGGAAATGCACGCCGACCACGGTCGCGTCCGCATCGATGGCGCGGACGCGGTCGGCGAGTGAAGGAAAGGGAAGTGGAGGTGTCGGACATGTGAAAATTCGCGGGCGTTTCAGCGAGACCCTCCCGGCAGGGGGAGGGTGGCCGCGAGCGTGAGCGAGCGGTCGGGTGGGGGATATCGCAAGATCGGGCAAAGATGAACCCACCCGGCTCGCTTCGCTCGCCACCCTCCCCTTTTAGGGAGGGATTACGCCACGCAGGCTTCGAAGCCTTCGCGGATGCGTTCTTCCGGCAGATTGCGGCCGATGAAGATGATGCGGCTGTCGCGCTTTTCGTCTGACTTCCAGGCGCGCTGGTGATCGCCATCCAGGATCATGTGGACGCCCTGAAAGACGAAACGCTCGGGATCGTCCTTGAACGAGAGAATGCCCTTGCAGCGCAGGATATTCGGCCCTTCGACCGCCACCAGATCCTGAACCCAGGGAAAGAACTTGTCGGGGTTCAGCGGCTTGTCGGTCTTGAGCGCGACCGATTGCATGTCTTCGTCGTGATAATGCTTGAGGCCGTGGTGATGGTGGTGATCGTGGTCGTGATGGTGATCATGGTGATGATCGTGATCGTGCTCTTCCTCGACTTCGAGAAACGATGGCTCGATGCTGAGGATGCGATCGAGGTCGAAGGCGTTGCGGCCGAGCACCGCGTTGATATCCACCTGCGCGCGTTCGGCGCGGTGCAGCGTGGCGTAAGGATTGATGCCGCGAATGCGCGCTTCCAGTTCGTTCAATTCGTCCGGCGAGACCAGGTCGGTCTTGTTGATGATGATGACGTCGGCAAAGGCGATCTGGTTCTTGGCCTCGGGCGCATCCTTCAGGCGATCGCTCAGCCATTTGGCGTCGGCCACCGTCACCACGGCGTCCAGTTTGGTCTTGGCGCCGACCGCCTCGTCCATGAAGAAGGTCTGCGCCACCGGCGCCGGGTCCGCGAGCCCCGTGGTCTCGACGATGATGGCGTCGAACTTGCCCTTCCGCCGCATCAGCCCGTCGATGATGCGCACGAGGTCGCCGCGCACGGTGCAGCAGATGCAGCCGTTGTTCATCTCGAACACTTCTTCGTCGCTGTTGACGACGAGTTCGTTGTCGATGCCGATCTCGCCGAATTCGTTGACGATGACGGCGAATTTCTTGCCGTGCGGCTCCGACAGAATGCGGTTCAGAAGCGTGGTCTTGCCGGCGCCGAGATAGCCGGTGAGCACGGTGACGGGGATTTTGGCGGGCGTTTCGGGAGTGGCAGGCGCGGACATTGGGGGCGGAGTCTCCGTGAGAAGGGACATATAGGAGGTCTGAGGGTGAGGCGCAAAAGGAGCCACCGGCGGTCTGCTCCGGCGCGCGAACAGGGTCTGGGCCATGGCTCCGCCTGCGCTGCTAAAGTCCCGTCATGACTCGGGGGCGATTCAAGCGGCGGCATCTGTTTTGGACGCTGGTCGTCATTCTCGTTATTTACGGCCTGATCGCCTACATCCTCCTGCCGTTGGGCTGGACCCATTACGAGCATCAGAAAAAGCTCGCCGGCCTGACGATGGTCACGCGCACGGCGCAAGGCATCCCGGGCGATCCGCTCAATGTCGGCCTGGTCGGCGCGCGCGACGATGTGCTGTGCGCCATGCACGCGGCCCACTGGTACCCGGCCGACCCGATCACACTGCGCTCGAGCCTGAAGATCGTCGGCAGCGTCATCCTGGACAGGCCCTATCACGACGCGCCGGTCAGCAGTCTGTTCTACGAGGGGCGGCGCGAGGACTTCGCGTTCGAGAAGCCCTCGGGCCGCAGCGCCGACCGGCGCCACCATGTGCGCTTCTGGGAGGTGCTCAAACAAGGCGAGGAAGGACGGCCGGTCTGGCTCGGGTCCGTCACCTTCGACCGCGACGTGGGCTTGAGCCGCTACACCGGGCAGGTCACGCACCACATCGCGCCCGACATCGACGCCGAGCGCGACGGGCTCACCGACGACCTGAAAGCCGCGAAGGTGGTCGAGGCGATCTACGAGGTGACCGGCGTCGGGCCGACGCTCGCCGGCCGCAACGGCGAAGGCGATTCCTATTACACCGACGGCGAGGTCAAGATTTCGCGCCTGGTCGCCGGCTGCAATGCGAAGGCCGTCACCGCCGTCATCCTTGATAATCCGCCGCTGGTGCAGCTCAAGAACGCGGCCTGGGGACCGCTCACCGCCATTCTCAAGTCGAGCGGCGTGATCGGCTCGGCGCCATAATCATCGGCCAAACAATGGCCGGGGCGACACGCGCCCTATCAAAGCGTCTTCTGCTTCGCCCCGCACTCCTTGCAAGTAAACTCGACGCGGGTCTGGCCCTTCGGCGCCTTGACGCGGTTCGGTGCGCCGCATTTGCCGCATTTCGTCTCGATCCGCGTCTCACCCTGCTTGATAGTGACGGACTTTCGCTCCATCGCCTCCTTGATGAGGCGCTCGGTTTCCTCGCGCATCGCCTGCTTCGACATAAATTCCTACCTGCTTTGGGCTTTCATACGGCACTCTCTAGCAAACTCGCGCCGTCGCCGCACCGGCCTATACGAGGTCCGGCGCCATGCCACATTTCGACGAAAATCCCCTCCCCGCGTCAGGGTTTCTGGATTCGCCGGACCCGATCTAGTTTTCGGGCAACGCGACCGGCGTATAGATCCGCGCGGCGGCGTCGAACACCATCACCTGGATTACCGGATATTTTTGCTTGAGTTTCAGCCCCGCGGTCATGGCGTCCTCGGAGTTGTCGAAACGCGTTTTCAATTTGCCGTCGATCGACAGCACATAGCCGTCGCTTGGCATGACGTCTGCACGCAGATTCGACGGCTGCTTGGTTTCCTGAAGTTTAATCTCCTGGCGCTTGGCCGCTTGGACCTTCGGCTCTTGGCTATTGAGTTCTTCGGTCACCAACCCTTGGTCTAACGTTTCTTCGCCTGGTTTCTCTTTGTCTTTTTTCTCTTTGCTCATGCATGGTCCTTTTGGGGTTGTGGATTTAGATTGGGTTGTGGATTTAGCGCCGCCGGGCATCGGCGCCACGGCAACGGTAAATCCTTTTATCAGAAATCGGCGACAACAAGATTGTACGCATCGCGATGGCCGCGGGCAAAAACCCTCGCGGCAACCTCATAGATCAAATTCCGGTTCTGGTCGAAAGCCAAAAGCAATCCTTCTTCATCGGATTGCAGATTGGGCTGAATGTGCCGGAGCGCCTCTGAAGTTACGAAGAAAGAGTTTTCCATCGCGCGGTCGTAGCCCCAGAAGCGCACCGCACTGCGCGTGGCATCGTAACTGCGGCTCACGTTCGGAAAATTCACCGTATGATTGGCGGTACCGGAGGGCCGCTGCATGGACCATTTCATTGCTGCGCCGCCGCCATCGCGGTGCCGGCCGCACCCAAACTTGGCTGATCGGTTTTGCCGGCATCCGTTGCACGAAAGGTTTGCTCGTCGTGGTCGACAAGCCATTGTTCATTATCGGCGAGGTCGGCAAAGCTGCGTTCGCGTCGCTGAAACTCGCGCGCCTTGTCGGCGTCGTTCGTGATTTTAGCCAATTCACCGTATTCGGCCGCTTTCGCACGATAGTAATCGGGCGTAAACATCGCGGGCCTTTCTGTAGGAGGATTTCCCTCAATTGCCGTCTTCGGCAAGAGAGTGGAATTCGTATATATGGGGACGCCGTGTCGCGGTAACGAGAGGGGGAAGCCCAAATTGCATAAGTTGATGTGTTTCCTCGGCTTTGGCCGTCTCGCGGACGAGCGCCCGTGACCCAAGACGATCCGGTGATCCGAAACAGCGACAACCGCCTCCCCGCCATCGGCGTCTTCTGGATCGAGGAGGCCGACTATCCCGCCGCGCTTGAGATGTTCGAGGATAGTGCGACGATGCCGCCGACGTGGGGCGAATGGCTGAAGATGGCTGGGGAAATGAAGAAGGGCCTCGAAGCCTACGGCCATCCTGTGATGACGGTACGCATAGACCCGGCGACGTTTCCCGCCTGGTGCGCCGCGCATGGTACCACGCCAGGCCGGGCCGGACGCAAAGCCTATGTCGCCGCGGCGGTAAAAGAGCGATACGGCGATCAAAACTGACCCATTCGCGTTGTCGTGCCCGATGTGGCCAAGCCAGTTCGTTAAGGCTGAAGTGCTAGCAAACCTCCACAACGGGCTTACAGCACGGAACTTACCTCCAGCCAACGGGCGCGCATGAACTGGGAATATCAGATCGTCAAGGCGGAAAGTGCGGATGCCTTCGTTTCCTCGCTCAACACGCTGGGCGGCGAAGGCTGGGAGGCAATCTCCGGAACTTACACGATCGGCGAATCGAAAAGGGTGACGCTCGGACAGGGCATGCCGTCCTCGCTCGCGGTCGGTACCTCGATGTGGGTCGCCATCATGAAGCGCGCCGTCGAAGGATAACGGCCAGTCGTACGCAGAATTTCGTCCATCGCTGCGCCATGGACCCTCGGGCATCAAAAATTAAGAGCGGCGATGAACCGGGCTTGTTACCCAATCCGTCGCCGCCCTCAATCAGTTTCAAAACCGCCTGAGCTACTTCTTCATCTGCTCTTCGTGCGCGGTTTTCACCATGTTGTAGTACAGCTCAAGAATGCGCTCGTGATAGGGATAGACCTGTTTCGCGAACGCCGTCTGCGAATCCAGAACCTTCTTGAAGAATGGATTCGCCGCCGCGTACTTCGCCGTCACCTTCTTTTCTTGGGCGATGAACTTCGGATAGTAGTCGGCGGGCGTGTTCTCGACATGGACCCCGTATTTGTCCTGCAGTTCCTGCAAGGCAACCGCATTGTCGTAGAGGCTGGCGTTGACCGTCTCCATGGCATTCGCCATCACGGTGACGCGGATGATCTCTTGCAGATCCGGCGGCAGAGATTTCCAGAAGGCGCCGTTGAAGATGACGGTGCCGACGTCGGTTTGCTGGTGCAGACCCTGCAGATAGTAGTACTTCCAGATCTTCTGCAGGCCGAGGTTGCGATCGTCGGCGGGGCCGATCCATTCCGCGGCATCGATCACGCCGCGCTGAGCGGACGGGACGATTTCACCGCCCGGCATGCCGACAGCCGCCACGCCCATGCCCTTGTAGGTCTCGCCCGGAATGCCCGGCGGAGAGCGGTACTTGAACTTGGCGAACTCGTCCATGTTCTTGATCGGCTGCTTGAACCAGCCGAGCGGATCGGGACCCATGGGCTGGATCAGGAACGGCTGCAGGTCGAGATGCATGACGTCGTGCAGAAACTCCGCGTAGAGCTTGTCGCCGCCGCCACGGTAGTACCAGGCGACAAGGCTCGCCTGATCGAGACCCGTGCTCGCCGGCGCGTTGGCAAACAGCACGAATGCCGAGTTCTTGCCCGACCAGTAGTTGCCCCAGGCATAGCCAGCGTTGATGACATTGCTGTTGACGGCGTCGAGGATTTGGAACGGCCCGACGACGGCGCCGGCCGGCAGGATTTCGGCCTTGAGCCGGCCGGCCGACATGGTATCGATCTGCTTCGCAAACCGTTCCAGGAGCTGGAAGTACAAGCTCGATGACGGAACGGCCGTCTGCATCTTGATATTGTAAACCTTGTCCGCCGCATATGTCGCTGACGGCGCGGCGAGGAGTAAAAGACCGCATGCGAATAGCATTCGCGCTGCGGCACTTCTTATTTGGGTCATTGTACTTCTCCCTTTGTTGAACGAATGGCCTTTGGACAGGCTTCTTGGTTTCATTGCAGCCCCGTCACACTCGGTAGCCACGTGACGAAAGCAGGAAACTTGATGAGCAGGGCGACGATCACCGCCTGGATAAAGACGAACTGCACCATGCCCAGATAAATGTCTTTCATTTGCCACTGCGGCACGACGCCTTTGAGAAAATAGGCTGAGAGTGCGAGCGGTGGCGTCAACCACGACGATTGCAGCGTGACGGCGACCAGAATGCTGAACCATAGCATATCGAAGCCGAGGTGTTTGGCGACCGGCAGGAATATCGGAACCACGACGAGAACGATCGGAATCCATTCGAGCGGACCGCCGAGCGCGAACACCAGAAGCAGCATCAGGACCAGCATCACCATAGGCGACACGTTCAGTGAAACCAGCGTGTCCGTGATCAATCTGCCGCTACCGAGGCGCGCGAACACGGCGCCGAAGAAATTGGCGGCACCAATCAGGAACATGATGAAGGCGGTGGTATCCATGGTGCGAAAGACAGCCGTCTTCAGCCGCTGCCAATCCATGCGGCGATAGGCGAACGACAAGAGCAACGACGCGAATGCCCCGGTTGCCGCCGCATCGGTGGGCGTCGTCACACCGGCCAGGATCAGGCCGAGCGTTGCCATTATGACGGTGGCGATCGGGATCACGCCCAGAAGGAATTCCCGAATTTTGATCGCCAGCGACGTCTCAACGTCGTTTCCAAGTATCGGACCGAGGCTCGGATTGAGCTGGCAACGCACGATCGCGAAAATAAGATAGGCGCCGGCCAGCATCAGTCCGGGAATCATCGCGCCCGCGAACAGATCGGAAATGGGTACCCCCATAACCGGCCCCATAACGATGAGCATGACGCTCGGCGGGATGAGAATGCCGAGCGTGCCGCCGGCAGCGATAACGCCGGCCGATAGCTGCGTGTCGTAGCCGCTGCGGATCATCATCGGCGCCGCCATGACGCCCAACACGGTCACCGAGGCGCCGACGATGCCGGTGGCGGCGGCGAACACGGTGGCGACGATCATGACGATGATGTAGAGCGAGCCCTTGGTGCGGCCCATCATCATGCGCAGCGCGGTGAACATCCGGTCCATGAGGCCGGACTGCTCGAGCACGTAGCCCATAAAGAGAAACAGCGGAATCGATGCGAGCTCGACGCTCGTCATCAACGAAAAGAACTGGTAGGTCAGCAGATAGAAGACCTGGTGGCCGATTCCGATCAGGCCGAAGACCAGCGCGACGAAAATAAAAATGAACGCCATCGGGAAGCCGGTCAGCACCCCGAACACGGCGACGAACAGCGACACGAGACCGAGAACGGCGTTTGACATCGTCTACGGCCTCGCGAACGCGATGTTGTGCTTGAACGTCCACACCGCCTTGAGCAGTTCGGCGACGCCCTGGATCAGGAGCAATAGCAGCGTCACCGGAATGATGGTCTTGAGCGGGTAGATGATCGGCATCCACGGGCTTTGCGGAAACGTCTCGCCCTGAAGCCAGGACAGCTCGGCAAAGGCGAGGCTCGCCTGGAAGAACAGTGCGATCGCGGGAAAATAGACGAAAATGTAAAGCACGATGTCGACGCCGGCCTGCCAGCGCGGCGGGCGGGAAGCCAGCAAAAAATCGGCCCGGACGTGACTTCCCTGGCGCAGCGCGTAGGCCGAGCCGAGCATGAACAGGCTGCCCGCGAAGATATAGGTCATGTCGTAGGCCCATACCGTCGGCGCATTGAAGATGTAGCGTGCCACAACCTCGTACACCAAGGCGCCGGTCATCGGCAGGATGAGCCAGCCCCCGAGCTTGCCGACGAGCACGCTCGGAAACTCCAGCCAGGCGATGACCTTGAGCAAGGTTGCGGACGGCGTCGGCGCTTCGCTTTCATCCATGGGCGATCATCCGCATCGGACAACGGCTATCGGTGCGATCGAGAGCGTCCAGGAACAGGCGCAGGCGCAGGCGCAGTTTTCCGGACGCATCCGGCGCTGCGTTTTTTCCTTCGTCTTGGAGGCGCAGATAGCGTCTCCTCCCCCGTCCTAACCCACCAATTTTGACGCCGATTTTAGCAGACCGCGCTCAGCGCGGTCCCAGCGCGTGGGTGTGCTTGTTTGTTCGTGCGTTCTTCGTTCTCGAAGGCTAGTTTTCGCGCCGCGACTGTCAAGCAGTTTCCCGCAAAAGATGCGTTTGCATCTCACGCCGTGGGAATTTTTCACGAAAAATGGCAGGCGGGAGCTTTGCAGCCTTCACGGGAATGCAACCGGTGTGTGAGCGAGTCTCGCTGGGACGCCGGCTATACGCATACCGTGCGCGCGATCGCGCAGGCGCCGTGGACGCATGCGTTCGATCCGCTCGAAGGCCTCATCCTGCATGAAGTGGAAAGCGGCCAACTCACGGCCGAGCGCTAGCCTGCTATAGCCCGACCGTCGCCATGAGGCTGCGCACCTGTGCGCTCACCGTCTTCGCAAACGCCGCGCCGCGGCCGCCGACGTCCCCGCCGATCCGCTGCCACGACTGCGCCATCGCCGCATCCCAGGAGAACCCCCAAGCCAGCGTGTAGAACAAAGCCGCCAGCAGATAGAGAAAGGCGAAGCCGAAATACATCGAATTGTATTCCATCAGGCCACCGAACAGTGCACCCATGAGATTGTAGGCGAGAGCGGTGGAGACGTTGGTCTTGGCCTTGGCGATGAGACTCGAAAACACGATGCCGGAAAAGAACAGCGGGATCGTCAACAGCACGCAACTCACCACCAGACTCGCGGCCGGCGACGCGAATACGATCAGATCGCGGTCGAGCGCATAGGCGTAACCGACGAGCAGGCTGACCAGGAGCCCGATATAGGCCAGACCCGTGTGCAGGAAGATCCTGCGCGCCACAATGAGGTTGGCGAGAAAGGCCATGACCAGCACCATCACGATGGTCGCTGCAATGACGATCCAGGTGCCGCCGAGATGCAGGCCGAACTCGGTGATCGCCTTGGTCTCCACCAACATGAAGCCCGCGCCGAGGAAGAAGAACGGCACGTAGCGGCGCCTGATGGGCTCGGCAAAGCCAATGGTCTTGCGCACGAACAAGTAGCTGAGCGCGAGCACCATGCCGAGCGCCAGCATGTAACTGACCGGATACGTGCGCTTGACCATGTAAAAGAACGGCCAATCGTCGGTCGGCACACTGGAGTCGGGGTAAGCTTGCGCGAAATGCGCCGACACGTCGGCGAAGCCCAACTGCGCCGCACCGGACGGCATGGTGACGTCACGTCCCTTCTGCGCGATGAAGGCCGTGATCGAGTGCGTGCCCTCTTTCGCGCGCACCGCCAGCGGCTTTCCGGCACCTGGGATGCCTTGAAGGATGTGCGACAGCTTGAAGCCGAGTGAATCGTTCGGTAGCGCAAAGGCGACGGACATGACGCCGTCCGGCTTGAGCAACTTGAACGCCTTGGCGAGGCCCTCGCGCGTATAGACATAAGAATCGACGCGCAGGTTTGAGGCATGGCTGAGCGCGGTATGGGAGTCGAGCACGCCGTAGACGATCAGATCGTATTTCTGCTTGGTCGTGCGGAAGAAGTTGCGCGCGTCGTTGATGGTCAACGTCACGCGCGGATCGCTGTAGGGATGCTCGGGATGGTAGACCTTGCCGAGAGAGGCGATCGCCGGATCGATCTCGATGGCGTCGACATGAGAAGCGCCCATGCGCAGCGCGGCGGCGACGTCGTTGCCGCTGCCGGCGCCGACGATGGCGACACGCTCGGGCTTTTTCTTGAAGGAAAAGGGAAACTCGTAATAGGCGCGGATGTAGCGGTCTTCGGCCGATTCATGCCCGCGCCTGCTGTTGGCGAGGTCATAGACGCCTTGATAATAGAAGCCGGCGGCCTGGATTTGCATGAGGCCGTCGGGTTTGGCCGTGCGTTCGATCAACTGATACGGCGAATAGATGCGCTGCACGGCGACGTTCACCGGCCAGGCAAGCACCGTGAGCAGCAGGCAGAAGCTGGCGATACCGACCGGCGCCCGCGCGTCGCGCGACAGCACGAAGAACAGGAGTACGCCGCCGATCGCGGCGAACCACACCACCGGCGGCAGCCAGAAAAGGCTCATCACGAACAATGCCGCCACGCCGAGGATGCTGCCCAGCAAATTGAGGCCATAGGCCTCGAGCGGCTTGGTGCTGTTGAGCAGCTTGCCGCAGAGCTGGCCGACCGGGTAGCAGATGCAGGCGCACAGGATGAAGCTCATCGCCAGCAACAGGTAGAGCGGTGCGCTCAAACGCAAGAGCGTCGCCCAGTCGAAGGCGTCCATGGTCGTCTGCACGGAAGTCTGCTCGAGCATCGGCAGCGCGGCGAACAGCGTGTTGTCGGCGCCGACGTCGTAGCGCAGCAACGTGATGATGCCGGCGAACAACGCCAGCATCGGCAACACCAGCGCCGGTGCGCAAGGCTGCTTATCCGCGACCGCGTAACCCGCGCCGAGCCCCAGGAAGCACGCGAGCAGCGTGAAGTTCTTGAACAGCGAGAACACGGGAAAGACCGACGCCAGCCAGCGGATCATGACCAGTTCGAGCAGCAGGCTGACCATGGTCACCAGCACGATCAACTTGATTTTTTCTTTGATGTCGATCGCTTCGAACGACGCCTCGAACAGACTGCTCATGGCGTCGACGTGCCGCTCCAGCGGACGGGCGAGGAAGGGCGGATAGAGAATGACAATGAGCGCGGCGAGACCGAGGAGCGCGCGCGCGGACGTCAACAGCACGTTGACGACATCGACCGTTTCGCGGCTCATATAAAGGCGCAAGCCCAGCAAGGAATAACAGAAGACCAGGCTGCTCAGGCAGATCGCAAAAATTCGGACGAGATTGCGATTGGTGTCGTTATTGGCGTGCTTTAAACGTCCGCTGCGAATGGCCATGATCAGTCACCGCTCCTGCAATGGTCGGTACACTTTTGACTTGCAACAGAATCGTGGAGGTATCGTTTTAAGCGTAAATCAGATTTTATTAACAATTGAAGAACGGGCGCCGGCGCGAGCCGAGCCGGCACGCGATAACAAGCAAGATTGCGTTTATTTCAGCGGATAGGCGGCGCGTAGAGAATGCCGCCGGCGTTCCAGAGGTGGTTGAGCCCGCGCGGAATACCGAGCATCGAGGCGACGCCGATATTGCGGTCGTAAACCTCGCCGTAGTTGCCGACGTGGCGGATGATGCGCACGGCCCAGTCGTTGGTCAGGCCGATTTCACGGCCGAAGTCGCCCTCGGTGCCGACGAAGCGCCGCACGGCCGGTTTTTTGGATTTCAGCGCCTCGTCGATGTTTCTCGAGCTGATACCGAGTTCTTCGGCATCGATCATGGCAAACAGCGTCCACTTCACCAGCAAGAGCCAGTCGTCGTCCTTTTGCCGCACCACGGGCGCGAGCGGCTCTTTGGAGATGACGTCCGGCAGGATGACCTGATCCCGCGGTTTGGCGATCTTCAGTCTCAGCGCGTAAAGCTGCGACACGTCGGAGGTGAGCGTATCGCATTCGCCGGCGACGTAGGCCTTGAGCACCTCGTCGGTCGAGCCGAATTTCTTCGCCTCGTATTTCATGTTGTTGTTGCGGAAAAAGTCGCCGAGATTGAGCTCGGTGGTCGTATTGCTTTGAACGCAGACTTTGCTGCCGTCGAGCTCGAGCGCCGAACTGATGTTGCGCGAGCGCGGCACCATGAAGCCCTGGCCGTCGTAGTACGACACACCGGCGAAATGCAGGGCGTATTTGGCTTCGCGCGACATGGTCCAGGTCGAATTGCGCGCCAGGACGTCAACTTTGCGCTTGGCGAGCTCGGTGAAGCGCTCCTTGGCATCGAGGGGCACAAACTTCACCTTCTTCGGGTCGTCGAAAATCGCGGCAGCGAGCGCGCGGCAGAAGTCGACGTCGAAGCCGGACCAGTTGCCCTTGTCGTCCTGGGCGGAGAATCCGGGCAAGCCGGTGTTGACGCCGCAGTGGACGGCGTCGCGCCGGACCGTGCGTTTCAGCGTCTTGGTATCGTAGCGGATATAGGTGATGGCGATCGCCGTGGCCGCAGCCGCGATCACGCAGCCGATCAACAGACCGGTGCGGAAATTCCATCCGAAGAATTCACGCAATTTGCCCAACGCCCCCTCCCCCCGGTGCAAGCCGGCTCAGACTTGCGGCCGCTGGTGGACGACCACTTTGGTGCCGACTGGAATGCGGGCGTAAAGGTCGATCACGTCGGGATTGGTCAGGCGGAAGCATCCGGACGAGATCGCCGTGCCGATGGTGCGTGGCTGATTGGTGCCGTGAATGCGATAGACCGTATGACCGAGATAAAGCGCGCGCGCGCCGAGCGGGTTGCCGGGCCCGCCCGCCATCCAGCGCGGCAAGTAAGGCTGACGCTGGATCATTTCGGGCGGCGGCGTCCAGTCCGGCCATTCCTGTTTACGCGTGATCCGCACAAGGCCCCGCCATTGGAAGCCGGCGCGGCCGACGCCGATGCCGTAGCGCAACGCGCGCCCGCCCGGTTGCACGACATAAAGAAAGCGCTCGCTGGTATTGATGATGACGGTGCCGGGCGCCTCGTTGGTGCGATAAAACACCACCGTCTTTTCCCATCTCGGATCGAGCTGTTCGTCCGCCGCCGGCGGGATGTAACCGGGCTGGTCGCCGGGATCCTGCTGCGCGTTCTGATATTGCGCGTGAGCAGGCGCCGCGAGCGCCATCAGCAAGATGGCCGGGATGGCAAAGATAAATCGGATGAAAGGCATTCCTTTCGCTCCCTGCGCTTCGAATAACCTGACGCCAAGGTAATGGGCCGCCGCAGCCCGCGCAACCAGGGCCTTACAACGAAATTTCGCAGAATTGTTTGAATCAACGGAATAATTCGGTCCGGTCCACCAACGCCACGGCGACATCGATGCGGACGAGACTATTGCTTCTTGAGGGTGTAGATCGTGTCATTGAGCGCGATATATGCCGTCGACGCGTCGACGAAATACAAGGCGACATCGCAACCGGTTTCGAGCGCCTTGACGCTCGGGCCGAGATAGCCGAACGCAGCGGCCATCTCCTCCGGATCGGCCTGTCGATCGGCAGCCTGCATCTCCTCGAAAGCGCCCCGGAAGATCTTGGCCGCGGCCACGTCGCGGAAGCGGTAGTGCGCGCGCCGGCAGGCGAGCGGCGCGGGACCGGCAATCGCCGCTTCCTTGAAGGCGAGAGTTTGGCCGACGAGGCTCTGATCGACGGGGCGCACGCGCGCGGTCTGATCGGGCGCGAGGGCAGCATCCACCCAAGGCGCCGTCGTCGCACCGGTGAGTTTCCAACTCCCGAGATAGTGCGGATTGGCGCCGTCCGCCGTCGCATAGGTCACCATACGCAAGCCCAAGGCCGCGAACATGATCGCCAGACAAAACGCCCGCACGGAAAGCCCCCCACGCAATCGCCATCTTGCCAAATCCAAGCATGGGCGACGCGTCCTAAGGCGCGCTAATCACAGGAAAAGTGCCCGGAACGCAAGGGGCCCCGCCGCTAAGGGGGTAAAGCGGTCTTGCCAATGATATGTTATAATATTACACATCGGTCCGGCCAACCTGCCCCCGAAACCGGAATACCCTCATGAAACGCCTCCCCAGCCTTGCCGTCGCCTGCCTGCTGACCCTCGCCGGCTCTGCCTTTAGCGGTCCCGCCTTTGCCGCCGATGGTGCGCTTAAGCTGGTGGCCGCGGAAAATTTCTACGGCAATGTCGCCCGGCAGATCGGCGGCGACCGGGTCGATGTCGTCAGCGTGATGAACAATCCCGACCAGGACCCGCATTTGTTCGAAACCTCACCCTCGGTCGTGCGCCAGCTCGCGGCGGCGCGGATCGTCATCTACAACGGTGCCGACTACGACCCCTGGATGGTGAAGCTGCTCAAGGTCGCGCCCAAAGCAAACCACGTGGCGATCGTCGCCGCCGACCTCGTGCACAAACGCGCCGGCGACAATCCGCATCTGTGGTATGACCCGCCGACCGTGCCCGCCGTTGCGCGTGCGCTCGCGGCGGCGCTCGCCAAGGCCGATCCCGCGTATGCGGCCGACTATCAGGCGCGGCTTGCGGCCTTCCTGGCTTCGCTCAAGCCTGTCAACGACAAGATCGCCGCCATCGCCAAAAAATATCGTGGTGCTGCCGTCACCGCCAGCGAACCGGTGTTCGGCTATATGGCGGCGGCGCTCGGATTGACCATGCGCAACGAAAAATTCCAGAACGCGATCATGAACGATACCGAGCCGAGCGCACGCGACGTCGCCGCCTTCGAGCGCGACCTCAAAGAGCACAAGGTGCGGGTGATGTTTTACAACAAGCAGGCGTCCGACAAGATCGTGCAACATCTCGTCGCCATTGCACGTGCCGCCAAAGTGCCGGTCGTCGGCGTCACCGAGACCATCCCACCCGGCCTGTCGTTCCAGGACTGGCTGCTGAGCGAACTCACCGACACCGAAAAGGCGCTGGCGGGACCGAATTCGTGAACGTCGTCGAACTCGACCGCGTCACGCTGAAGGTTGGCGGGCGAACCGTCCTTGCCGACGCGAGCTTTGCCATCAAGCCGGGCGAATTCATCGGCGTGCTCGGGCCGAACGGCGCCGGCAAAACCACGCTGATGCGCGCCATTCTCGGTCTGCTGCCGCCGGCAAGCGGGCAGTTGCGCGTATTCGGCCGTCAGCCGGCGCGCGGCAATGCCGCCATCGGCTATCTGCCGCAGTTGCGCACGGTGCTTCCCGATCTGCGCATCCGCGGCCGCGATTTCATCGCCGCGTCCTTGCATGGCGAGCGCTGGGGCTTGCCGTCGCTCGGCGAAAAAGACCGGCACGCAATCGACGAAACATTGACACTGATCGGCGCGCGCGATCTCGCGCGGCGTCCGCTCAGTGACATGTCGGGCGGCGAGCGGCAACGCCTGCTGTTGGCACAGGCCTTGATCGGACAACCGAAACTTCTTTTGCTCGACGAGCCGCTGATCAGCCTCGACGCCCGCCACCAAGAGGTCGCCATCGCGGTCGTGCGCAAGGTTGCACGCGAGCGTGGCATCACTGTTTTATTCAGCGCGCACGAACTCAACCAGTTGCTCGGCACGCTCGATCGCGTGCTCTATCTCGGCAATGGGCAGGCCGTGCTCGGCACTGTCGAGGAAGTGATCACCGCGCCGGTGCTGTCGCGGCTTTACGGCACCGACATCCATGTGCTGCGCGCGGAGGGCCACATCTTCGTCATGTCGCGCGGCCGCGAGATCGAGCACGACGCCCATCAGCACGACCATAATCATGGTCACGGCAACCATCACTGACATGTTCCAATACGAATTCATGATCAATGCCTTCGCCGCCGCCGGCATCGCCGCGGTGGTATCGGGGATTGTCGGCTTTTTCCTGGTCATGCGCGGGCAGACCTTTGCCGGCCACGCGCTCTCGCATATTGGTTTTGCCGGCGCGACCGGCGCCGGGCTCATTGGCCTCAGCCCCATCTGGGGCTTGACCGGCTTCACGCTGGCCGCCGGCATCGTCATGGGTCTGCTGAGCGAGCGCATCAGCAACCGCGACGTCGCCATTGGCATCGTGCTCGCGCTGGCGCTCGGCTTCGGCCTGTTGTTCCTGCATTACTACACGGCCTTCGCCAGCCAGGCGACCGCGCTGCTGTTCGGCAACGTGCTGGCGGTCGACCGCGGCATGATCGCGACGCTCGCCACGCTCGCTATTGTCGCCCTGCTTGCGCTTGCCGCGATCCTGCGTCCGCTGGTCTTCGCCAGCCTGCAGCCGGAGCTGGCCGAAGCGAAAGGCGTGCCGCTGAAGTTTATATCGACCGCTTTTCTGGCCATCGTGGCGCTGGCAGTGTCGCAATGCGCGCAGATCGTCGGCGTGCTGCTGGTGTTCACGTTGATGGTGGGTCCGCCTGCCGCCGCGCAGCGCCTGACCACCGGCCTTTGGCCCGGGCTTGCTGTCGCGGCCTTGCTGGCGCTGGCGGAAGCCTGGTTCGGGCTGACCCTCGCCTTCTACAGCGACTGGCCGGTCAGCTTCTGCATCGCCAGCTTGAGTGCGCTTGTCTATTTCGCCGCGCTCGCCACAGGTAACGCACACACGCGACATGAAAACGCAAGCGTGTTAGACAGCGGCGCATGAGCGACAACAAGCGCGCGGTATGCATTGGCGAAGCGATCGTGGAATTGGCGCGCGGCGCCGACGGCCGGTTCGCACTGACAAGCGGCGGCGATACGTTCAACACCGCGATTTATCTCGCGCGCGCGGGCGCAGCCACCGCCTTGGCCAGCGCGCTCGGCGACGATCCCTATTCCGACGCGATCGTGGCGCTGGCGCGCGCCGAAAATGTCGATACCGATCTCATCCTGCGCGTGCCGGGGCGTCTGCCGGGACTTGCGCTGGTCGATGCCGACCCACAAGGACGCCGCCGCGTCCACGACTGGCGCGACAGCGCGCCGGCGCGCGATCTGTTCGAGCTGTCGCATTGGAGCGGTGTGGCGGAGGCTTTGCTCGAAGCCAGTCTGATTTTCTTTTCCGGCATCACGTTGTCGCTTTATTCGAATGTCGGCCTCGGCCGCTTTCTCGCCGCGCTCGAGCTTGCGCGCGGCAAGGGCGCGATCGTTGCCTTCGACGGCAATTTTCGCCCGCATGCCTGGAAGGGCGATCTCACTCGCACCCGCACGGTTTTCGCGGAAGCGCTCAAGCGCGTCGATCTCGCGCTGCCGGCTTATGACGACGAAGCGGTGCTGTGGGGCGATCCGTCGCCGGAAGCGACCATCGAGCGTTTGCAGGCCTTCGGCGTCGGCGAGGTCGTGGTGAAGAACGGACCGAACAGCGCGATCGTCGCTTCAGCGAAACGACGCGAGACGGTGCCGGTACCGGAGGTGGTGGTGCCGGTCGATGCCACCGCCGCCGGCGACGGCTTCAACGCCGGTTACCTGGCAGCGCGCCTTGCCGGCCGCAGCGCCGCGGAAGCGGCGCAGGCCGCGCACAAGCTTGCGGGCCAGGTCATCAGCCACCACGGCGCCATCATGCCGCGCGCGGGCGCGGCCGTGCACTAAGGCGAGTTTGTTTTTGTTGCAGGTTGAAGTGCCACAGGCACAGCGCGCTCCCTCTCCCCGTTGGGGAGAGGGTTGGGGTGGGGGGGTTCATGACTTCTCGATAGGCTATAACCCCTCACCCGGATCGCCATAGCGCGGCGAAGACGCGCGTGAACGCGCTAATGGCGATCCGACCTCTCCCCATGGGAGAGGTGTAGAGAGCGCGCGAAGGCCCGATAAAATCGGAAACAAAAACGCGCGAAAGCGAACAATCAGCCCTTCAGCATCTTGTTGCACTCGCTCCAGTAGCCGCCGCCCTTCACGATCCACTTCAGGCCGCCATTGGCATTGTTCGCTTTGTTTGCGTTGTACTGGTCGGCGCAGGTGTGCAACCGCGCCTTGCCCGGAGTTTCCTTGGAATATTTTGCGCTAATCGACTTCGGAAAAACGGCGTTCGTTGCTTTCGCCTTCGCAGCCGTTTTCTTTTCGGTCTTTTTCGCAGGCTCAGCGGCCGCCTTGGCGTCGGTGCCGCATTCGGCCTTGCGGAAGTCGTTCCACTTCTGGCCCTTGAGGGTGCCGGCCTTCTTGGCCGCCTCGTATTTGGCGCTGCATTCCTTCTGGGTCAGCGCCGACGCGGGCGTATGAAAGGCCACAGCGAACGCGCAGGCGATCGCCGCGCCGATCAGTTTCGATTGACGGTTCATTGGTCGAGTCTCCTTCAACTCTGTGATCACAATTCTTGCAGCTTGCCGTCCGGGCTCATTTGGTCGATGGCGCCCGGAAGATGAGTGGACAGCGCGGCCAAGATCTTGTCCGTCGGCAGTCCGAGCTTGTCTGCGAGCTGCTTGACCTGCTCGTTGCCGAGCGCGGCGCGCAATTGCTCGGCGCTGACCGGAAGATTGCTTCCGTTGCCGAGCCAGGACGCAACCTGGCTGCCAAGGCCGCTCCCTTGCAGCTTGGCGATCAAGCCGCCGACACTGCCAAGATCGGTCTTGCCCAGGACCTGGTTGAGCACCGCCGGAAGCGCATTGGTTTCGATGTCGCCGGCGGCTTGGCCGAGGACTTGGCCCAGAGCGCCTTTCAGGCCACTGCCGAGATCATCCATTAATCCCATTGTCGTATCTCCTACACCCCCGAGACGCGCCCCAGTTCTGCCGGCAGCGCGAAAATCAGCCTTCGGCGTCCTTGACGCATTTCTTGGTGAAGCTCGTCTTGGCGGCGCCGGCCAGCTTTTTTTCCATGGCTTGCGTATCGCAGGCCTTTTCCGCATCGGTCTTGCACTTTTTCATGAAGCTGGCGAGCGCGGCGCCGGCGAGTTTCTTGTCGGTCGCCGTCATTTTGCAGCTTGCCGCTTGCGCCGCGCCAACGCCCGCAAACGTGCACACGATGGCGATAGCGATCAGACGTTTCATGTCTCACTCCCTGTTATCCCAAAAACCGGGTCGCCGGTTGGCGGCAAAAAAGCTAGCACCCGGACACAGAGGGCGGAAGCCGGGTGCCCCAGTGTTGTTCATCTTGTTCATCTGCTTTTCACGCGAAGATGACGTTCCACGCAAAGATTGCAGCAAATATTGTGGAAAGCCTGGGCCATCTTTGCAGAACGCACCGCAATGAACGGGGCGGCCACAGCGCGTCAGACAAGGTTGCATTTGGAACAGGCGGCGGCGCAATCGGTGTGCGGCCGCGCGTCCCTCACGCGATTGAAAATGAAAACGGCACCGGCGCGCTGCCAAACGCCGGTGCCGCAATCGCGTTGATGTGTGGACCGGTTAGGCCGCCGGCTCGAAGTCCGGAGCGGTCTGGGGCGCGGTCTTGATGTCGTGGACGTTCGGAACACCCTCGCCGCTGACCTGATCCATCGACGGCGCTTCGACCGGGCGGTCGAGGCGACGCGAGGTGCCTTCGAACTGGGCGTCCTGTTCGATGGTCAGCGATTTGTTGAACAGCTCACCGTCGACGACCGCGGTGCCCTGCAGCTTGATGTTGTTGCCGTGCAAGGTGCCCTTGAAGGTGCCCTGGACCACGGCATCCTGCACGGTGACCTTGCCGTCGACATGCGCGCCCTCGCTGATGATGACGTTGGACGCGCGAATTTCACCGGTGACACGGCCATAGACCTGCAGCGCGCCGGTGGAGACGATATTGCCGGTGATCAAAACGCCGCGGCCAATGGTGGTGACCATATCGGCCCCACGCGTACCGGACTGGAAGACTTCGCCGGCGGCCTTGGCATTTTTCCCGTCTTTGGACTGAGAAAGGTAGCTCAACACGATTCTCCTCTGGGTTTCGTCTAATGCTTGTCGTTTTCGTTTGGTCGTGCGCCCGACGGTTTCACCGCCGGCGGCGCCAGCGATCGACGCGGATCACGCCGACGTCTCATGTGCCGTGGAAAGAGAATTCCATTGCGCCGGTGGCGAGACCAGCGAATGTTGGAATTAATGATAACGCAGGCGCCCAAACCGGCTGCGTGCCGGGCGCATTAACTAAGCGCGCAGCGCCGGCACAGCCACGCTTGAGCGTTCAAGGCAAGCGGCCTTATATGCGTCATGACCGAGGAGGCGATCAAAGCGGCCATCGACCAGTTCATGAAGAACGTCTCTTTTGCGGCGCAGCGTGAACTGGAAAAGGTGGTCCGCCAGGCATTCGACAGCGGCCGCCTGCGCGGTGGCGATGTCCTCACCATGGGTGTGACGTTGTCGAACGAGAAGGTCGGCCTCGACGTCTCGATCTTCAAGAAAATCGAGTTTTGACCTACGCCATCGGCCGCAGGCCGAGCTTGTCGAGCAACGCCATGTCGCGGTCGCGGCCGGGATTGGGCGTGGTGAGCAGCTTCGGTCCGTAGAAGATCGAATTGGCGCCGGCGAGGAAACACAGCGCCTGGCACTCCTCGCTCATGTCCTCGCGGCCGGCCGACAGCCGCACCACCGACGCCGGCATGGTGATGCGCGCCACCGCAATCGTGCGCACGAAATCGAGCGGGTCGAGCGCCGGCTGATCCGCAAGCGGTGTGCCTTCCACCCGCACCAGCATGTTGATCGGCACGCTTTCGGGATGCACCGGCAGCGCGGCGAGCGCCGCGATCATGCCGATGCGGTCGTCGACCCCTTCCCCCATGCCGACGATACCGCCGCAGCAGACATTGACGCCCGCCTCGCGCACGGCGGCGAGCGTGTCGAGCCGGTCGTTGTAAGTGCGCGTGGTGATGATGGCACCGTAATATTCCGGCGAGGTGTCGAGGTTGTGGTTGTAGTAATCGAGGCCGGAGTCTTTCAGACGCTGCGCTTGCGCGCCCGTCAACATGCCGAGCGTGACGCAGGTTTCCAGTCCCAGCGCCTTCACGCCTTCCACCATGGCGCAGACGGAATCGAGATCGCGATCTTTCGGCGAGCGCCAGGCGGCGCCCATGCAGAAACGCTGCGCGCCGGCGGCCTTGGCCGCGCGCGCCTCGCCGAGCACGGCATCCAGGCTCATCAGCTTTTCGGCCTTGACGCCGGTGTCGAATTGGGCCGCCTGCGGGCAATAGGCGCAATCCTCCGGGCAGCCGCCGGTCTTGATCGACAGCAGGGTCGAAATCTGCACCTCGGCCGGGTCGAAATTCTCCCGGTGCGCTTGCGCGGCGCGGAATACGAGTTCGGGAAACGGCAGCGCGAACAGGGCGCCGATTTCATTCCGGGTCCAGTCATGGCGGACCGCGTTCTGGCGCGGCGCGTTCAGACCGGCGGGCGCTCCAGAATCGCGATCGGAAGCAGGCATAAAAGTCATTCGTCACCTCACCGCCACCTTATAGCGCAGGCAAAACGCCGCGTCGAAAGCCGATTGACCAGGGAATCCATGCGGTTGAGCCGGCGGGCACGAACGTGCTAGCCTTATTCCGAAGGGAAAAATGCCGAGTAGGAGCCATGCGTAAGCTAACGATTGCAGTTCTATTGTTGGCGGCCGTCGCAACGCCGCTGCATGCCCAGGATGGCAAGTACGACGCCGCCGACGCCGCCAAGAAGCGCGACGCCGCGGCACTCGACAAGCAGTACAAGACCATCCTCGATCTGACCGACAAGTCGGCGCCCGCGAAGGTCGACCCCTGGCGAAACATGCGCAGCACCGACAGCACAGCCGCTGCCAAAGCCAAGAAATAAAGGCCGGTCAGGCCGAGCGGCCCGCTACCTCCCCATATCCGCCGCGTAAAATTTTTGGCGCGGCGCGTTTTGCCGCAATCGCGCCATAGAGCGTGCCACTAGATCGCTGCTGCGGAATGAAACGCGCCCCGCGTAGGCCCTTCCCGGCCGCACCGTAACAGCGGCAGCGAAGACTTAAAGCCGCCGGCGAACAGCCGGCCGCGATATGAGCCGCATATGTAGCTTCAACCTGCAACGGATCCTGAAGGGATTTCCGATCATGATGACCCGTGCTCTTTGCGTGGCCGCTGCCCTGCTCGCGGCCAGTTTCACCCCATCGCTTGCCGACAGTGTCACGGCCGGCGTGATCTCGTGGGATGGCGGCCAGCGCACCATCACGCTGGAGGATTACTCGCAATTCGCCAGCATCCCGGACACCGTGAAAGTACCGGAGATCAAGCCCGGCGACGTGATCACCGTCGATTATTCCGCACTCGACAACGGGTACGACACGATCAATACGATCACCGTCAACCGCGACGTCGCCAAGCGGATGGTGCCCCTCCCCAAGCGCGGCTGATTGCCGCTGAATTCAAATTCGTCAGCGATCTTACCAGCGACCTTGGCCGGGCACACGCCCGGCCATTTATTTTGCCGGTTTGAACGGTGCGCGCGCCGAGGCTACGGTCCCGGCATGAGTGAATCGGCAAATGACATTGCGCGGATCGAGGAGCATATCGAGGCGCTGCACGACGCCATCGCGCACTGCCGCAAGGTGGCACTCGCCGCCAAGGTCATGATCGCGGTGGGCGGCCTTTGGCTCGTCTCGACCCTGTTCGGAATCGTCGACTTCGTGCCGCTCATGTTGATCGCCGCCATTGCCGCGGTGATCGGCGGCATCGTGCTGGCCGGCTCGAATTCCACCACCTGGACGCAGATAGAAGATCGGCTCGAAAAGAGCGAGGCGCTGCGCGCGCAGATGATCGAACAGACGGAGATGCGCGTGGTCGGCGAGGATCATCCGACCACGCATTGATCTCCTGCCGCTGGGCTGTCGGCTAGCGGATGTCCTGCACGCCGACGGGCGGACAATTCGGGTTGCCCGGCAACTGACCGACATTGATCAGCTGCACGCGCCGGTTTACCCCGGACTTCGGATGTTGCCGGTCGAGCAACTGCTCCTCGCCGAGGCCCAGCGTGTCGACCCGCAGCCGGCCGATGCCGAACGGATTGATCAGCGCCTGGCGGATCGACTCGGCGCGCCGGTCGCTGAGCTTGAGATTGTACTCGCGCCGGCCGGTGGCATCGGTGTTGCCGACGATCAAGAAGCAATAGCCGTACAGCACGGGATGATAGAGCGCGTCCGCCATCAGCCCGATCGAGCGGTACGACTTCGGGCTGATGCGCGCCGAATTGAAGTCGAAATAAATGGCGATGGTCAGTTGCGGCATCTTGTCGAGCTGGGCGAACAGCGGCGGCCGGTTGAGCGGATCGGCGCGCGCGGGATCGTGCGCCGCCTGCGCCGCGATCTGGCGCATGCGCGCAACGTCGAGGCCGACATAGGTGTTGCTGGAGGCGACGAGACTGCTGAGAATATCGTGCGAGGTCAGGTGGATCTGTGCCCCGAGCGGACCCGGATCGAGATTGGCCTCATATCCGCTATCGATCAGCGCCTGCCGGCAGGCAGGCTGCAAGGCATTGCGCGACTGATACATGCAGCCAAGAATCTGCGCGTTGCCCGGCTGAATGCCGCCGCAAAATTGTAGCCGGTCACGCTCGCACACTCTCAGCACGGAACGGCGCGCCTCGGCTCTTTGCCGAAGCAGCGCACCCACTTCATTCGAGGTCGCCTGGCAAGCGGACGAAACCCGGCTGCTGTTGCGCTCCAGACAATCGGCGACCTGCCCCCCGCCCAAATTGGCGCGCCGGCAGTAGCGGTTGATGTCCTTGCCGCAAGCCACGGCGAGCCGTCCAAGCGCTTCCGCGTAACCGATTGTTTGGGCGGCGGACGGCCCTGTGCCCGCCGCGAGCAAGGTTGCGAGCGCCAAGATCGAAAGTTTCAGTCTCATTGTTTTCACTCCCCTGGCGCACGAACTGGCAATCGCTCCCGCGCCCAGCCAATGCCCCCGATGAACCAGTGTGGATGGTAATTGGTTTTCGATCCGGCTGGAACCCCGGCGGCAAGCACAGCGCTTTTCCAGCAATAACGGGTCTAGTTTACGGCGCCGGGAATTTTTCCGGCAGGAGGCTGGCGGCAAGCGCCTGACGGCCTCGCGACACTGAAATAATACTGACCGTTTTTGCCGGAATGCGGCTTGCCCCGCGGTAGCTGATGGTACCGGTGACGCCCTTAAAATCACGCGTCGCGGCCAGTGCCTTGCGCACGGCCTGCGGATCGTCGCTCCCGGCGGTAGCGATCGCGGCCATCAGCAGCCGAGCGGTGTCATAACCGAGCGCCGAGAAAGCGTCCGCCTCCTTGCCGGGATAGGCCTTCGCAAAGCCTGCGCGGAACGCTTTGACGCGCGGGTCCGGATTGTCAGCGCCGAGATAGGCGTGGGTGGTGAAATAGACCTTGTCGGCTTGCGCAGCCTGCTGCCAGGCGGCGCCGATATCGAGGCCGTCGCCGCCGAGGATCGGCGCCGCGATACCGGCGCCACGCAAGGCCGAGACGCCGGCGACAACGTCATTGGGCTGCGCCGCGAAATAGACGAGGTCGGCTTTCGGCAACCCTTTCGTCGCTTTCTTGATCGTTGCGAGTGTGTAGGACCGTACGATCAGCACCTTGCCGCCAAGTTGCTTGAAACGCTTTTGGAAATATCCGTGCAGCAGCTTGGCGTAGGTCGAGGTCTGCTTGTAGAGCACCACGGCTGTGTGCGCCTTCAGCCTCTTGACCGCGAACTCGGCTCCGGCGGCGGCCTGCACATTGTCGCCGAAGCAGGCGAGGAACAGATAGCGGGGTACTTGTCGCGGTAATTTCGGCGATGTGGCGCCGGAGGTAAGAAAGACGTGCTTTTGATCGGCGGCAACGCGCGCGGCTGCCAGCACCATGTCGGTGTCGGAAAAGCCGATCAGCCCGGCGATCGCCGGCTCTTGGTTGAACAGACTTTTGGCTTCGCGCGCGATGACCTTCGGCTTGGTCTGACCGTCGCGCAGGATAAGCTTCACAGGCCGGCCAAGCACCCCGCCCTTCTGGTTGGCTTCATCGACGGCAAGCCGTGCGCCGCGCGACGACGGGATGTCGAGGTCTTCCTGGCCACCGGTCAGATTGTACATCGCACCGATGACGACCGGGCGGTCGTCCGCGCGCACGCCGGCGATCATGGCCGCCAGGGCGATGAGAATGACGCCTGCGCCTGAAATTTTAGCACGCCGGGAATTTGCCATGATGCCACTATAGCGCGGCTCGGGCGCTCACCGCACCTTGAACACCAGCTTGCCCTTGAAGTGGCGCGCCTCGCTGACCCGCAGCGCCTCGACGGCATCGGCCAGGCTGTAGACCGTGACATCGGGCGGACACACGGCGCCGGCCTGGACCAGTCCGACAACGCGCTCGAGCGGCGCGCGGGCGCGCGGCACCGCCGGCCGCAGAGCCGTCACGTCGCCGCGTTCGGGCTTGGGCGCCTGCGGCCCGGAGGCGATGAAGGCGGCGCGGCCGCCCGGTTTGAGCACCGCGAACGAACGCTTGGCCACATCACCGCCGACGGTCTCAAACACCGCGTCGCAATCTTTCACGACTTTGGTGAAGTCGGCGGCGTTGTAATCGATGACTTCATCGGCGCCGAGACTACGCACGTAGTCCAGATTGCCCGCGCTGGCCGTCGTGATCACGCGGGCGCCGATATGCTTGGCGAGCTGGATGGCGAAGCTGGCAACGCCGCCGGCGCCGCCCTGGATCAATATCGTCTCGCCCGCTTTGAGCTTCAACGCATCCTCGATCGAGCGAATCGCCGTGAGGCCGGTGAGCGCCAGCGCCGCGGCGTCGACATGCGACAGCGAGTCCGGCTTCTTGGCGACGACCGCCGCGCCGATGGCCAGCTTCTCGGCATAGGTCCCTTCCCGGCCGGCCTCCAGCACGCCGAACACCGCGTCGCCAGCGCGCAGGTCTGTGACGCCGTCGCCGACCGCGCTGACGACGCCGGAAAAATCACGCCCCAGGACCATCGGAAACGTTCCCGTGCCGTAGTGGCCGGCACGCACCTTCCAGTCGGCGCCGTTGACGCTTGCCGCATGGGTGTCGACGACGATCTGCCCCGGCCCGGCGAAGGGATCGGGAAGATCGCCGTATTTTAAGACTTCCGGTCCGCCGAACTGCTCGATGTAGACAGCCTTCATGGTGTGCTGAGCCTTTGCAATATGGGCGCCGGGGCTTGGCCGCGCTTCAGTAGCCGCGCGACGCCCTGAGTTCCTCGGCCGACTTGAAGTGATCGGCGAAGCGCGCCGACATGCGGGCGCCGGGATAGAACGCCTGGGAATAGGATGGTCGCGCCTTGATGCGGTCCCACCAGACAGACATCTTCGGCAGGTCTTTCCAGAGGTAGCCGTAGCCCATGTCCTCCATGCGGTCGATGAGCGGCGTTACTTGCGCATCGACCAACGTGTACTGCCTGCCCATGATCCAGGGGCCGCCAGTGTCGTCCATGGCTTTCTCGATGCGCTCGCAGGTCTGGCGGATCTGGTCGAGCGCATGGTCGATCTCGTTCTTGCTGAAGCCTTTCTGGGTCATCCGCTCGTAAAACTGCTTGCGCAGCGGCAGCCGCTCGGTGTGCTTCTTGAAATCCGCGTCGCTGGTGTTGGTGAAGCGCATGGGCGCGAACAGGTTGGCGAAGCTCGGAACGCGCACCGCAACCGTCGGCACTTCATCGATGTAATGCATCCACGCCCGCATGTGCGCGCGCCCGACGCGGTCCGGTGGCGCGAGCGGCGGATCGGGAAACGTCTCCTCCAGATATTCGAGGATGGCCGCGGATTCGATGATGACCGCGCCATCATGCACGAATGTCGGCACGACGCCGTTCGGGTTGAGCTTGAGATAGTCCGGCTTGAGCTGCTCGTACTTGCTGAGATTGACTTCGTGCTCGATCCAGTCTTTCCCGCGCTGCGGCATGCCCTTTTCAGCCAGCGTGATACGGACCTTCTGACTGCAGGTGGAATGGGCAGTTTGGTAGAGCTCTATGGCCATAGGAATTTCCTCGTCGGCTTCTTAAAATATATGGCCCGGCTCCATCGTACATGAGCCGGGCCGAAAAGAATGGTGGCGTTTTTTCGGAACGCCTTCAAATTGATTTGAGGCTTTTGACCTTGTGAAAGGTGGCGGTGGCCTATTCCGCCGCTTCCCTTTGCGGCCCGACCGCCTCCACGCGCGCCGCGCAATACTTGAACTCCGGAATCTTGCCGAAGGGATCGAGCGCCGGATTGGTCAGCTTGTTGGCGGCCGCCTCGAAGAAGGCGAAGGGAATGAACACCACGCCATCGGGAATGGCATCGTCCTGCCGCGAGGCAAGCTCCACCACGCCGCGGCGCGTGGCGACCCGCACCATATCGCCGGGTTCGATGCCGAGCCGTTGAATCGTGCCGCGCGAGAGCGCGGCCGTCGGCCCCGGCTCCAGCGCATCGAGCACGCTCGCACGCCGCGTCATGGCGCCGGTGTGCCAATGCTCCAGCATGCGGCCGGTGGTGAGGATGAACGGGAACTCGTGGTCGGGCGTCTCATTTGGCGGCGTGAGCTTCGCCGCCACCAGTTTGCCGAAGCCGCCGGGGCGCGGGAAACCCTTGTCGAACACCACGTCGCGGCCGGGCTCGTCGGGCGCGTCGCAAGGATAGGTCACGGCGCTTTCGCGCGCGACACGGTCCCAGGTGATGTTGTTCAGCGACGGCATCAACGACGCCATTTCCGTGTAGACCTCGGCGGGGCTCCGGTAGTGCCAGTCGAGGCCGATGCGGCGCGCGATCTCCTGCGTGATCCACCAGTCGAGCTTGGCCTCGCCCGGCAACGGCAGTGCCTGCCGGCCCATCTGCACCTGGCGATTGGTGTTGGTGACGGTGCCGTCCTTTTCCGGCCAGGCGGAAGCGGGCAGCACCACGTCGGCGTAGCAGGCGGTTTCCGTCAAGAAGAGATCCTGCACCACGAGATGTTCGAGATGCGCCAGCGCCTCGCGCGCGTGGTTCAGGTCGGGGTCCGACATCGCCGGGTTTTCGCCGAGGATGTACATGCCCTTGATCTGGTTCGCGTGGATCGCGTCCATGATCTCGACCACGGTCAGGCCCTTCTTGGGATCGAGCTTGGCGTTCCACAGGGTCTCGACCTTGGCGCGGATTTCCGGCGTCTCCACCGACTTGTAGTCGGGGAAGAACATCGGAATGAGACCGGCGTCGGACGCGCCCTGTACGTTGTTCTGGCCGCGCAGCGGATGCAGGCCCGTGCCGGGACGCCCGATCTGGCCGGTGATCAGCGCTAGCGCAATCAGGCAGCGCGCATTGTCGGTGCCGTGGGTGTGCTGCGACACGCCCATGCCCCAAAAGATGATGGCGCTTTCCGCGCGCGCATAAGTGCGAGCGACCTCGCGCAGCGTGTCGGCGGGAACGCCGCAGACCGGCGCCATTTCCTCCGGCGTGAAATCCTTGACGTGCTCGGCGAGTTGGCCGAAGCCCTCGACATAGGTCTGGATGTACTGCTCGTCGTACAGCTTCTCGGTGACGATCACGTTCAACATGGCGTTGAGCATGGCGACGTCGGTGCCGTTCTTGAACTCCATCATGCGCCAGGCATGCCGCTTCAAGGCCTGGCCGCGCGGGTCCATCACGATCAGCTTGGCGCCACGCTTGGCCGCCTGCTTGAAATAAGTGGCGGCAACCGGATGGTTCTCTGCCGGATTGCAGCCGATGGCGATGATGACGTCGGAATTCTTCACCTCGTTGAAGGTGGCCGACACCGCGCCCGAGCCGACGCCTTCGAGTAGCGCCGCAACGGATGAGGCGTGGCAGAGCCGCGTGCAGTGATCGACATTGTTGGTGCCGAAACCAGCGCGCACCAGCTTCTGAAACAGGTAAGCCTCTTCGTTCGAGCACTTGGCCGAACCGAAGCCGGCCAAGCCTTGCGAGCCTTCGCGGTCGCGAATTGTCTTCAAGCCTTCGGCCGCCTTGTCGAGCGCCTCTTCCCAGGACGCGGGGCGGAAATGCGTCCACGGGTTGGCCGGGTCGATGACCTCGTGCGGCACTTTCGGCACGCCCTCCTTGCGGATCATCGGCTGCGTCAGGCGCTGCGGGTTGCTGATATAGTCGAAGCCAAAGCGGCCCTTCACGCACAGCCGGTTCTCGTTGGCCGGGCCGTTGCGGCCGCTGACGTAGAGCAGCTTGTCGTTCTTGATGTGATAAGTGAGCTGGCAGCCGACGCCGCAATAGGGGCACACGCTGTCCACCGTGCGGTCGGCGAATTCGGTGCGCACCTGGTTGTCGTCGAGCACAGGTGCCGGCATCAGCGCGCCGGTCGGGCAGGCCTGCACGCATTCGCCACAGGCCACACAGGTCGACGCGCCCATCGGATCGTCGAAGTCGAACACGATCTTTTCGGTGTGGCCGCGCCCGGCCATGCCGATGACGTCGTTGACCTGCACTTCGCGGCAGGCGCGGACGCAAAGATTGCACTGGATGCAGGCGTCGAGATTGACCGCCATCGCCGGATGTGAGCGGTCGGGTGCCGGCACGGCTTCGCTCTCGCGCCTGGGGAAACGGCCGGCTTCGACGCCCTGGCGCTTGGCGGTTTTCCAGAATTCCGATTCCGGGTCGTGTGCGATGTCGATCGCCGGCTGATCGGTGACCAGCAACTCGGCCACCATCTTGCGCGCGGTCTTGGCGCGCTCGGTCTGCGTCTTCACCTTCATGCCCGGCGTCGGCGTGCGGATACAGCTTGCCGCCAGCACGCGCTCGCCTTCGATCTCGACCATGCAGACGCGGCAATTGCCGTCGGGCCGGTAACCGGGCTTGGGCGAGTAGCATAAATGCGGCAGCTTGATATCGAGCCGCCGCGCGGCGCGGAAGATGGTTTCGCCGTCGCGGATATCGATCTCGCGGTCGTCGATGGTAAAGATGGCGGGCTTGGCGTCCTTGGTCATGGCTCAGTCCTGTCCAGCATCACCATTTGCCGAGCGGCTTGCTCAGCTCGTCGGGAAAATATTTCAAAACGCACAATAGCGGATTGGGCGCGGCCTGGCCGAGGCCGCAGATCGAGGCATCGCGCATCAGCGCGGCAAGCTCGGTGAGCAGGTTCGCGTCCCACGGGCCCTGCTCCATCAGCTTCACGGCCTTCTCTGTGCCGGCGCGGCAGGGCGTGCACTGGCCGCAGCTTTCGTCCTCGAAGAACTTCAACAGGTTGAGCGCCGCCGCCTTCATGTCGTCCTTGTCGGACAGGATGACGACGGCGTGCGAACCGACGAAGCCGCCAAAAGGTTCCAGCGTGCCGAAATCGAGCGGGATATCGGCCATCGAAGCCGGGAAAATTCCGCCGGAGGCGCCGCCCGGCAAAAAGCCTTTCAGCGTGTGGCCATCGAGCATGCCGCCGGAATATTCGTCGATCAGTTCGCGGATGGTGACGCCGGCGGGCGCGAGCTTCACGCCCGGATTTTCCACGCGGCCCGAGACGGAAAAGCTGCGGAAGCCTTTGCGTTCGCGGCGGCCTTGCGCCGTTACCCACGCCGCGCCCTTCTCGACAATGTCACGCACCCAATAGAGCGTCTCGACGTTCTGTTCGAGCGTCGGGCGGCCGAACAAGCCGTTCTGCGCGACATAAGGCGGGCGATGGCGCGGCAAGCCGCGCTTGCCTTCGATCGATTCGATCATCGCCAACTCTTCGCCGCAGATATAGGCGCCGGCGCCACGGCGGATGTGAACCTTGGTGTGATCGGAAAGCCCAGCTTTCTCGACCTTGGCTATTTCCTCGACCAGCATCAACCGCACTTCCGGATATTCGTCGCGCACGTAGAGATAAGTGTCGGCCGCCTCGACGACGAAAGCCGCGATCAACATGCCCTCGATGAAGCGATGCGGATCGCGCTCGAGATAGTAGCGGTCCTTGAAAGTGCCGGGCTCGCCTTCGTCGGCATTGACCGCGAACAGTCGCGGCGCCGGCTCCGCGCGCACCAGCGACCATTTGCGTCCGGTGGGAAAGCCCGCGCCGCCAAGCCCGCGCAAACCGGCATCGCTGACAACCTTGATGAGGTCGTCGCGCGCGCGCTTTTCCGCCAGTACATCCTTCAGGAGCGCGTAGCCGCCCGCTTTTTGATAAGCGGCGAAATCGGTTTCCGGTTTCCATGCATGGGCATGGGGCTTGGCCTTCACCGCCGTCGCAACTTTCTCGGGCGTCGCCACAAAAGTCTGCACATGGCCGACGGCGCAGACCGGTGCGCGGTCACAGGCGCCCATGCACGGCGCGCGCACGACACGCACGTCCTTGCCGAGAAGGCCGGGCAATTCCTTCAGCAGCTTTTCCGCGCCGGCCATGGCACACGACAGCGAGTCACAGACGCGCACCGTGACAGCGGGCGGCGGTGGTCCGTCCTTCACCACGTCGAAATGCGAATAGAAGGTGGCGACTTCGTAGACTTCCGTCTGCGCCATCTTCATCTCGGCGGCGAGCGCCGCGAGATGCGCGGCGGAGAGGTGGCCGTAAGTGTCCTGGATGAGATGCAAATGCTCGATCAGCAGATCGCGCCGCCGCGGCCGGTCGGTCAGCAGCGCGCGGACTTCGTCGAGCGCCGCCGGGTCAATTTGGCGGCCTTTCGGCGTGCGCGCCGGCCGACGCCGCCCGCCGCCCTGGCGCCCCGCAGGTGGCGGAGTCTGCATATTCATGGACTGGCTCCTCAGCTTTAGATTTGGAGCCGTTCGAGAGTGCGAACAATCCCGTGGTCGGAATGGCTTGATAGGAATTCGCTATCAATGATACGATGATTACTGTCCATTCTTTACGCAATTTCGTGCGCCTCATAAGCTAAGATGCTGATATAAAAGGACAATAATTTCTTGATCGACAAGCTCGAGTTCATCCTCGCGCTGGCGCGCGAAAAGCACTTCGGGCATGCCGCCGAAGCCTGCGGAGTGGCGCAGCC
The DNA here is from genome assembly GCA_963840065.1 of uncultured Alphaproteobacteria bacterium. Classification (GTDB taxonomy): domain Bacteria; phylum Pseudomonadota; class Alphaproteobacteria; order Rhizobiales; family Xanthobacteraceae; genus Pseudolabrys. The sequence goes on from CAWIXF010000008.1 coordinate 202,594, forward strand.
GACCCTGTCGGCCGGCATCAAGCAGCTCGAGGAGCAGATGGGCGTGCTGCTGGTAAACCGCGGCTCGCGCTTTCAGGGCTTCACCCCGGAAGGCCAGCGCGTGCTCGAATGGGCGCGCCGCATCGTCGGCGACACCCGCAACATGCGCGAAGAGATCAACTCGTTGCGCCACGGCCTTACCGGACGCCTGCGCATTGCCGCCATCCCGACGGCGCTGGCCATGGTGGCGGCGATCACCACGCCCTATCGCGAGAAACATCCCAATGTGCAGTTCACCATCTACTCGCGCAATTCGATCGAGATTCTCGAGCTTCTGGAAAACCTCGAGATCGACGCCGGCATCACCTATGTCGAGAATGAACCGGTCGGCCGCGTCAAACCGGTGCCACTCTATCGCGAGCACTACCGGCTACTAACCTCGTCCGATGCGCCGCTCGGCGACCGCGACACGGTGACCTGGGCGGAGGTGGCGCGCGTGCCGCTCTGCCTGCTCACCCCCGACATGCAAAACCGGCGTATCATCGACCGTCTTCTGAAAACCGCGGGCGGTAAATCGCGGCCGACCTTGGAATCGGATTCCATGATCCTGTTGTTTTCGCACGTGCGCACGGGGCGCTGGGCGAGCGTGATGCCGGCCAAGATCGCGGAAACGCTCGGCCTCACTGACACAATTCGCGCCATCCCGATCACGAAACCGGATGCCGTGCAGACCATCGGCCTGGTGGTGTCGCCGCGCGAACCGATGACGCCGATCGCCGCGGCGCTGGTGGCCGTGGCGCAGCGCATCGCGCCGCAGTTGTCGGGGTGACGCATCCGTCGGCTCGTTTCTCCTCATTGTCATTCCGGGCGCGGGCGAAGCCCTCGAGCCCGAAATCCATGACCCGCGCTGCGGAGTATGGATTCCGGGCCCTGCGCTTTAAGCGGTCCCGGAATGACGGCTCATAGGCCGCTGCTATAAGCGCGCACGAAGAAATGCATCGCCTTAGTACACTGAGTGATTGATTTGCCGCGCGTGCGACTGCATTCTGAGTGCAACCGGCAACGATGGCGAACAGGGCGATGACCTATCAGCTTCTCTATGGGTTGGTGCGTGAGAATCCGCGCAAAGCGATTCATGCCGTACGGCTGATCGACGCTCTGCTCAATGACGTCGGCATGGAAGCGCTGGCCGAAACGATACGCGAACAGATCCGCACCAAGACCGGCGAGCAATATGCCGCCGTCGTCGTCGTGCAGGGCCATGACAAGGCAACGCTGCGGCTGATCGGCGAGCCCTATGCGGTCTCGAAAGTACGCGAGGCGATGTTCAACGCAGCCATCAGTTGGCGCGCGTTTGCGCTGGAATAGAAATTTCCGAATATTTCCGACGGTCATGCCCGGCCTTGTGCCGGGCATCCCGATAAGACGGGTAACGTACCTTCCAAAGCGAGATGGCCGGGACAAGCCCGGCCATGAGGTCGACACCGCATTCGTTTGGTAGTTATGCCACCTTCGTGTCCTGGTGGCGGAACATGACCTTGCGCGCTTCCTCATCGAACTCGGTCTTGAAGCTGTGCTGGTGCTTGTCCTTGATCGCCAGCGCATTCTTGGCCGCAGGCCGCGCGGAAATCTCATCGACCAGGCGCTTCACGTTCGGGAATTTGGCCCAATATTCCTCGCCGAGCGCGGTCGGGATGAGCCGCGCCCAGCCCCACAGCGCCATGTCGACGATGCCGTAGGTGTCGGCGACCATGAATTTATGCTTGCCCAGGCGCTCATCGACGATCGCGTAATGGCGTTGCGCTTCGTACATGTAGCGGTTGATGGCGTAGTGAACCTTCTCCGGCGCGTAGTGGCGGAAGTGCACCGACTGGCCGGAGAACGGACCGACGCCGGAGGCGATGAACATCAGCCACGACAGCAATTCGCCGCGGTTCTTGTCACTTTTCGGTGGAAGGAACTTGCCGGACTTCTCGGCGAGATAGAGCAGGATGGCGTTCGAGTCGAACACCGTCGCATCGCCGTCGACGATCACCGGCACCTTGGCATTCGGGTTGATTGCGAGAAACTCCGGCGTGTGCTGGTCGCCCTTGCGGGTATCGACCGGGACCGGCTCGTAAGCCAGTCCGCATTCTTCGAGCATGAGCGCTACCTTCATCGGATTGGGCGCGCCGCTGTAGTAGAACTTGATCATGGGGAACCCCTGACGTGGAAAGGCGGGCATAGCATCACTGCGCAAGGGTTCAAGCAAGCGGGGTGCCGACACAAAGCCGTGACCTGCCCTCGCCTTTCGAAATGCGTATATGAAACGGGCGGCCTGGCGCCGCCCACTTCGCATGCCGTTTGTACGCTGTTTAGAGCATCCCGCTGCCTAGGCGGCCTGCGCGTCCTTCCGCGCGCGCCGCTTCATGCGCCGTGCCTGGAACTTGATGATGCTGTTCGCGGTTTGTCGGCTGAGAGTCTTGTAGCAATCGAACGCGCGGGTGAGATCGTCCGGCTGCAGCCGGCGCTTGGCGGCATACATCTGCAACAGTTCTCGGACCGTACTCCAGGAGCACCCGGCGGCCTTGGCCAGAATCAGGACCATGCCCTCGCCTTCGTCGATCAAGGCGCGCTCCACCAGGTCGATCGGGAAGCAGCCGAGCTTGGCGAGGGCGACGGCGGTCTTTTCGAATTCCTGCGCGCGCGCGGGCCCGTGCACATTGGCCTCCGTGACGCGTTGCGCCTTGAAGCGGTTTTTGGCATAGCGCACATGGCCGGATATCTCGCGGGCCTCGCGTTGCATCTCGGTTGCAATGTCGTCGATCGTGCCGCGGATGGCTGTTGCGAATTGCGGGTTGGCGGCTTCAAGCCTGGCACGGACCGAGGCAGACGCGGCCTCGAGCAGCTTGAGAAAATACTGCCGCGGAATATCGCTGCGTTCAGCAAGAGACAGCGTCAACTGGCGATCGTAACGCGCGAGAGTGGTGAGTCTTTCGTAACCGGCGAGCGAAAATCGCGCGCCCGCATTTCTTGTCACCTTGCGCACGACACGTTCATTGCCGCGCGCGACAAGAACGTCGGTGATAGATTCGCTCAGCTTCAGGCGTTGGGCGATGGCGAAAAGATGATCCTGGCTCTTGGTGGTGGCGTTCTCGACCAAGTCGGCGTCGTTCAGCCGCTCCGAACGGGTGAGCACCGGCGCGGCCACTTCGATCGCGTCGTCGAAGGCGAGCGTTCGCATCAGCCCGGGCGGCGCATTGCCGACAGTCGACAGCCGGTGCGCAAGTCGCGCGCGCGCCTTGATCTCGATCTCAGCCGCCAACCGTTGCAAGACGTCGTCGAACAGGGCGATTTGCTCATGGGAATAGCTGCGCGAGCCGGCTACGAACAGGTCGGTGACGCGGCGCAGGACCCTGAGGCGATCTCCCGCACCACCTTTGGCAACAGCGCCGATCAGGTCGTCGATGACCGAAAGCGTGTCCGCATCGGCATTATTGTCACGATCGGGTTCGGAGCTCTTGGACATAGGCGCCGCAATATCTGACTGGATAAAGAGACTGCAAACATAGCGACAAGGTGCAAAAAAGCCGTTGTTCCGGGGCCGCACAAAGAAACGAAAATTTTAAGAAAACTGCCCCGCCGCGATTTCACGCCACCTTGGCATATAAAGACGAAGCCCGCCGTTACGGCGGGCTTCCAATTTCAACAAACGCAATACGTCTAGAACAACCCGACGATGCGGCCGTCCGGGCCAACGTCGATCGAGTTCGCCGCCGGCACCCGCGGCAGGCCCGGCATGGTCATGACCTCGCCGCAGATGGCCACCACGAACTCCGCACCGGCCGACAGGCGGACCTCGCGCACCGGGATCTCGAAGCCGGTCGGGGCGCCCTTGGCGTCGCCGTTGGTCGAGAAGGAATACTGGGTCTTGGCGATGCAGACCGGCAGCTTGCCGAAGCCCATCTCCTCCCAGGCCTTGAGCTGATCCTTCACCGCCTTGGGCGCGGTCGCGTCGTCGGCGCGGTAGATTTCCTTGGCGATGGTGCGGATCTTCTCGAACAGCGGCATGTCGTCGGGATAGAGCAGCTTGAGCTTGGCCTTGCCCTCGTCGATGATCTTGACGACGGCTTTGGCGACGTCGGCCGCGCCCTCGCCGCCCATCGCCCAGTGGTCGGCCATCAGCGCTTCGACGCCGAGCGCCTTGCACTTGTCCTTGACCAATGCGATTTCCGCGTCGGTGTCGGCGGAAAAGCGGTTGATCGACACCACCGCCGGCAGACCGAACTTCTTCAGGTTCTCGACGTGGCGCTGCAGGTTGGCCATGCCGGCTTCGAGCGCCTTCAGGTCTTCCTTCTTCAGGTCGTCCTTCTTGACGCCACCATGCATCTTGAGCGCGCGAATGGTGGCGACCACCACCACGCATTCCGGCGCGATTCCGGCCTTGCGGCATTTGATGTCGAGGAACTTCTCGGCGCCGAGGTCGGCGCCGAAGCCGGCTTCGGTCACCACGTAATCGGCGAGCTTGAGCGCGGCGGTCGTGGCCGACACCGAGTTGCAGCCATGCGCGATGTTGGCGAACGGGCCGCCGTGGATGAAGGCCGGCGTGCCTTCCAGCGTCTGCACCATGTTGGGCGCGATCGCGTCCTTGAGCAGCGCGGCCATGGCGCCGTTGGCGTCCAGTTCCTTGGCGCGGATCGGTTTGCGCTCGCGCGTATAGGCGACGATGATGTTGCCGAGCCGCTCGCGCAGGTCGTTGAGATCCTTGGCGAGGCAGAAGATCGCCATGACCTCGGAGGCGACGGTGATGTCGAAGCCGGCCTCGCGCGGATAGCCGTTGGCGACACCGCCAAGCGAGCAAACGATCGCGCGCAGCGCGCGGTCGTTCATGTCCATTACGCGGCGCCAGGCGACACGGCGGCTGTCGATGCCGAGCGCGTTGCCCCAATAGATGTGATTGTCGATCAACGCGGCGAGCAGATTGTGCGCCGAGGTGATGGCGTGGAAGTCGCCGGTGAAGTGCAGATTGATGTCTTCCATCGGCACCACTTGCGCATAGCCGCCGCCGGCCGCGCCACCTTTGACGCCGAAGCAGGGGCCGAGCGAGGCTTCGCGCAGGCACAGCATCGCCTTCTTGCCGATGTAATTGAGCGCGTCGGTCAAGCCCACGGTCGTGGTGGTCTTGCCTTCGCCCGCCGGCGTCGGCGTGATGGCGGTGACCAGGATCATCTTGCCGTTCGGCTTGCCCTCGAGCGACTTGATGTAGTCCATCGAGACCTTGGCCTTGTAGTGGCCGTAGGGTTCGAGGTTTTTCGCATCGATGCCAAGCCTTTCCTTGGCGAGTTCCATGATCGGCCGCATTTTGGCGGCCTGGGCAATGTCGATGTCAGACTTCGGCGATTGGTGCTGCGAGGCGGGCATGGGTGTTTCCGTTTGAATGTGCGTGAACCGGCGAATTGAAATGAAGGAATGACTGTTAGGTGAACCTCGCCTTGACGGCAATGTTGGCGGACTTTGCCCACTCTCCCGCATCCATTTTCTTCCCATCGGTGGGCTGCACGCGCGTGACCTTGAAGCGCCCATCGGCGCAGACGACCGTGAAACCGTCGCTCTCGACCGCGGCGATCTCGCCGAGCTTGCCGGCGATACCCTTGGGGTCTTTCGCCGGCAGCGGCTTGGCGTCGAAAATCTTCAGCGTTTGTCCGTCGAGCGTCGTCCAGGCACCCGGCGCCGGATTGCAGCCGCGGATCAGGGGATCGATCTGTCGCCAGGACTTGCCCCAGTCGATTTTGGCATTGCCCGGACCGCAACGGCCCTCGTAGGTCGCCTTCGATTCGTCCTGCTTGATGCGCGGCGCCTTGCCGGCTTTCACGAGGTCGACCGACTCCAACATCGCCTCGACGCCCAACGGGAACAAGCGATCGAAATAGACCGAACCGAGCGTGTCGGTGTCGGAGATCGGCGTCGTCTTCTGCATGAGGACGGCGCCGGTATCGAGCCCGTTGTCGGGCCAGAAGATCGACAGCCCCGTTTCTTTTTCACCGAGGATGATCGGCCAGTTGATCGCCGAAGCGCCGCGATAGGCCGGCAGCAGCGAGGGGTGATACTGGATCGAGCCGTGCGTCGGGATGTTGAGGAAGTCTTCCGGCACGAACAAGGTGACGAAAGCCATGACCTGCAGGTCGGGCTTGAGCGCCTTGAACTCTTCCCAGACCTTTGGATCTTTGTACGAAGACGGCTGATAGACCGGCAGCTTGGCGGCAAGGGCTGCTTCCTTCAAAGGATCGGCCTTTGCGCCTTCCTTTTCCGGCGCGACATAGACCGCAACCACTTCATCGCCGCGCTTGAGCAAGGCTTCCAGCACGGCCTTGCCGAACGCCTGCTGGCCGTGGACGACGATACGCATACAATTCCTCCCCAACTCTTCTTGTCCCGGGCGCAGCGCAGCGCGTAAGCGGTGCGCTGCAGAACCGGGACCTTTTCAAACACCAACGTCGCAAAGGACCCGGATCAGAGGTGCAGCACTTTTTGCCGCACGGCGTCCGGGACACGGCGATTACGCCGCCTTCTCTTTCTTCGGCGGCGCGCTGAGCGCACCGGAATTCTTGATCTCGGCGATGTCCTTGGCCGAGAACTTCAGCACGTCTTTCAGGATCTCGTCGGTGTGCTCGCCCAAGAGCGGCGAGCGCGTCACCTCGGAAATCGAGTCCGACAGCTTGATCGGATTGCCGACCGTCAGATACTTGCCGCGGGTCGGGTGATCGACTTCGACCACCGTGCCGGTTTCGCGCAGCGACGGCTCCTCGGCGATCTCCTTCATCGACAGGATCGGGCCGACCGGAATATCGACCTTGTTGCAGATTTCCATGACCTCGAACTTGCTCTTGGTCATGGTCCATTCTTCGATGGCGTTGAAGATGGCCTTGAGATGCGGCAGTCGCGCTGGCGGCGTAGCGTAGTCCGGGTCGGTCTTCCATTCCGGCTTGCCGATGACGTCGCAGATTTTCTCCCACACCGGCGCCTGGGTGATGAAATAAATGTAGGCGTTGGGATCGGTCTCCCAGCCCTTGCACTTCAGAATCCAGCCGGGCTGGCCGCCGCCGGAATCGTTGCCGGCGCGCGGGGCGGCTTCACCGAAGGGCACGCCCTCGCCGTACTGGCTGTATTCCTTAAGCGGCCCGTGCGCGAGCCGCTGCTGATCGCGCAGCTTGACGCGGCAGAGATTGAGCACGCCGTCCTGCATGGCGGTGAGCACCTTCTGGCCGCGGCCGGTGCGGTTGCGCTGGTAGAGCGCGGAGACGATGCCGAGCGCGAGATGAAGCCCAGTGCCGCTGTCGCCGATCTGCGCGCCCGTCACCAGAGGCGGGCCGTCGCGGAAGCCGGTGGTGGAGGCCGAGCCGCCGGCGCATTGCGCGACGTTCTCGTAGACCTTGCAGTCTTCATAAGGACCCGGACCGAAGCCTTTCACCGAGGCGACGATCATGCGCGGATTGGTTTTGTGGATGTGCTCCCAGGTCAGCCCCATGCGGTCGAGCGCACCGGGCGCGAAGTTTTCCACCAGCACGTCGCAAGATTTGATCAGCGCATCGAGCACGCGCTTGCCATCCGGGTGCTTGCTATCGATCGTGATCGAACGCTTATTGTGATTGAGCATAGTGAAGTAGAGCGAGTCGGCGTTCGGCACGTCGCGCAACTGGCCGCGCGTGATGTCGCCGATGCCGGGGCGCTCGACCTTGATCACGTCGGCGCCGAACCAGGCCAAAAGCTGCGTGCAGGTCGGGCCCGACTGCACATGCGTAAAATCGAGGATGCGCACGCCGGTGAGCGCTTTGCCGTCCTGGCCGTAAGGCTTGCTCGACACGCGCGGCAAGTTGGCGATTTTGCTGCTGCCGTTGGCCTTCTTGGCGACAGGCTTTTTGGCGCTGCGCAGCTTCACCACCTTACGGGCGGATTTCTTCGCGGCGGCGCTCACCTTGCCGCGGCGCTTCGCCGGTTTGGATTTCTTTTTGGCCATTTCTCAGTCCTCCATCCTATCCGCTCATTTCCCCTGCTAGCGGGCATCCAGTGCGGCATTGCAATGTGCTCTGGGCCGCCGCTTATGCGGGGTCGAGCGGGTTCGATCACTTCTTCTTCAGCTTGCTCTGCGGGTTGAGATTACCGATGCGGCCCAACTCGCTGCCGGCGGCCGGATCGATCACCGCGTTGATCAAGGTCGGCTTGCCGGAATCCATCGCCGCATTGACCGCGCGCTTGAGCTCGTCCGGCGTCGTCGCGTTGACGCCGACGCCGCCGAAGGCCTCGATCATCTTGTCGTAGCGCGCGCCCTTGACGAACACGGTCGTGGCCGGGTCGGAGCCCACGGCATTGACGTCGGTGCCGCGGTAGATGCCGTCATTGTTGAAGATGACGACGCAGACCGGCAGCTGGTAGCGGCAGATCGTTTCAATCTCCATGCCCGAAAACCCGAAGGCCGAGTCGCCTTCGATCGCCAGCACCGGCTTGCCGGTCTCGACCGCAGCGGCGATCGAATAGCCCATGCCGATGCCCATGATGCCCCAGGTGCCGACGTCAATGCGTTTGCGCGGCTGATACATGTCGATGATGCCGCGCGTCAGATCGAGCGCGTTGGCACCTTCGTTGACGAGAATGGCGTCGGGACGCTCCTTGATGACGGTGCGCAAGACGCCGAGTGCGCCGTGATAATCCATCGGCACGTTATTGTTCATCAGCCGCGGCGCCATCTTCGCGACGTTGTCTTCGCGCTTCTTGCTGACGGCGGCGGTCCAGTCGGCTGGCGGCGGCGGCCATTTCGCACCCATCGCCTCGTTAAGCGCCGCAACGCAGGAGCCGATGTCGCCGACCACGGGTGCGACGATCTCGACGTTGGAGTCCATTTCCTTGGGCTCGATGTCGATCTGGATGAATTTCTTCGAGTGCGGTTCGCCCCAGGCCTTGCCCTTGCCGTGCGACAGCAGCCAGTTGAGCCGAGCGCCGATCAGCATGACGACGTCCGACTCTTTCAGCACGGTCGAGCGCGCCGCACCCGCGCATTGCGGATGGGTGTCGGGCAGGATGCCCTTGGCCATGCTCATCGGCAGGAAGGGAACGCCGCTCTTTTCGACCAACGTGCGAATCGCGTCGTCGGCCTGCGCATAGGCCGCACCCTTGCCGAGGATAATCAGCGGCTTATTCGCACTTTTGAGCGCATCGAGCGCGCGTTTGACCGCTTCGGGCGCCGGGATTTGCGCCGGCGCCGCATCGATCACTTTGACCAGCGATTTTGCGCCTTCCGCCGCATCCATGACCTGGCCGAAAAGCTTGGCCGGCAGATCGAGATAGACGCCGCCGGGACGGCCGGAGACGGCGGCGCGGATCGCGCGCGCGAGACCGATGCCGATATCCTGCGCATGCAGCACACGATACGCCGCCTTGCACAGCGGCTTGGCGATGGCGAGTTGATCCATCTCCTCATAGTCGCCCTGCTGCAGATCGACGATCTCGCGCTCGGACGAGCCGGAAATCAGGATCATCGGGAAGCAATTGGTGGTGGCATGCGCGAGCGCGGTGAGTCCGTTGAGAAAGCCCGGCGCCGACACCGTCAGGCAGATGCCCGGCTTCTTGGTGAGGAAGCCGGCGATGGAGGCGGCGTAACCCGCATTCTGCTCGTGCCGGAACGACAGCACGCGAATGCCGGCCGCCTGCGCCATGCGGCCGAAATCCGTAATCGGGATGCCGGGCACGCCGTAGATCGTCTCGATGCCGTTGAGCTTGAGCGCATCGATGACCAGGTTGAAGCCGTCGGTCAGCTCCTGTTCGGCGTCCGGTGACGTCGCGAGCTTTTCTTTCACCGCTGCATCAGCCATGGGAACTCCTCCCCCGAAAACTTTTTCGTTTTGTGCGTCAGTCCAGATAGTCGGCGTATTTCGCAACGTGCTCGGCGAGACCGAGCGCATGGTTGCGCACAAGATCTTCCGCACGATCGGTCGCGCGGGCTTCCAAAGCTTCGATGATGTTCATGTGATCTTGAATCGATTTGTCGGCGCGGTCCTTCTCGCCGATGGTCTTGCGCCGGATCATGCGCATGTGAGTGAACAGGTTCTCGGCAAGGTCGAACAACACGTCGTTGCGCGACAGACGAATGATCGTCTGGTGGAATTCGATGTTGACGTCGGAATATTCGTCGAGATGGGCGCGGTGCTCGCCGTTTTCGAAGGTGGCGAACATGCGGCGCAAGCCAGCGATCTCTTCATCGCTCGCAGCTTGCGTGATCAAGCGGGCAGCCATGCTCTCCAGCGCCGCCCAGGCTTGAATCATTTCGATCACTTCGCTCTTGGTCTTGCGCACCACGTAAATGCCGCGGCGCGGCACCGAACGCACGAAGCCTTCGCTCTCGAGTTGCGCCATCGCTTCGCGTACCGGCGTGCGGCTGATGCCGAAGTCGAGTGCCAGCTTGCGCTCGTCGAGGCGGATGTCGTCGCGGCTGCGGTAAATATCCATCGCCACGATGGCGCTCTTCAAGGCGGTGTAGGCCTGATGCTTGAAGCTTGGGGTCGTATCAATGGGGGCCAGCACCGGTTGCGAGGCAACCGGAGCCAAAACCGTGGCAGGGGCGGTGCGGCGGCTACGCGTGGATACGCGGCGCGCGGGACGGTCGCGATTATTCATGACTGGTATACATTATGCCAGAGCCCCCCGAGGGCAACCCGGGCCCTTTCAGGCCTATTTTCCTTATCGCCCCCATGCCAACACCGTCCGGGCCAAGGCATTGGAGCGCCCTGGGCCGAAGGCCGAATTACGCCGCCGGCTTCAATCCGCCGCCGCGCAGCCGCCCGATCAGCGAGCCAAGCACCTTCGAGATCAGCGGCCAGAACAGCATGATCATGCTGAGCGCGGTGATCGAACCGACGAGACCGTTCGACCAGAAGACGCTGATGTCGCCTTGCGAGCCGATCATCGACTGGCGGAACGAGCTCTCGGCGCGGCCGCCCAGCACGATCGCCAGCACCATCGGCGCCAGCGGATAATCGAGCTTCTTGAACAGGTAGCCGATGATCCCGAACATCACCATGAAGAGGAGATCGGCGGGCGCGTTCGACAGCGTATAGGAGCCGATGGCGCAGACCGCGATGATGATCGGTGCGATGATGGAGAACGGGATCTTCATGATCGAGGCCCAGAACGGCACCGTCGACAGCACGATGACCAGACCCACCAGGTTGCCGAGATAGATCGAGGCGATCAGGCCCCAGACGAAATCTTTCTGCTCGACGAACAGCAGCGGCCCCGGCTGCAGACCCCAGATCAAAAGACCGCCAAGCAGCACGGCAGCGGTCGGCGAACCCGGAATGCCGAGGGTCAGCATCGGCAACAGCGCGCTGGTGCCGGCAGCGTGCGCCGCGGTTTCCGGTGCCACCACGCCTTCCAGTTCGCCGGTGCCGAACAGATGGCCGTTCTTCGAAAAGCGCTTGGCCAGACCGTAGCTCATGAACGAGGCGGGCGTGGCGCCGCCCGGCGTGACGCCGAGCCAGATGCCGACCGCCGTTCCGCGGATGATGGTGACCCAATATTGCGGCAGCTTTTTCCAGGTCTGCCACACCACGAAGGGATTGATCTTGGCGCTGCGGCCCTCGAAATGCAGTCCCTTCTCGACCGTCACCAGGATCTCGCCGATGCCGAACAGGCCGATGACGGCGATCAGGAAGTGAAAGCCGGTCAAAAGCGTTTCGGTGCCGAAGGTGAGCCTTAGACCGCCGGTGACCTCGTCGGTGCCGACGCAGGCAAAGGCAAAGCCGAACATCATGCTGGCAATGACCTTGAACGGCGATTGCCGTCCCATGCCCACGAAGGAGCAGAAGGTTAGAAGGTAAACCGCGAAGTATTCCGGCGGGCCGAAATCGAGCGCGAAATTGGCGACGATCGGCGCCATGAACGTCAGCATGATCGTGGCAAAGAACGCGCCCACGAAGGACGACGATAGCGAGGCGGTGAGCGCTTCACCGGCGCGGCCCTGCTTGGCCAGTGGATGGCCGTCGAAGGTGGTCGCCACCGACCAGGGCTCGCCGGGAATGTTGAACAGGATGGCGCTGATGCAGCCGCCGAACAGCGCGCCCCAATAAATCGCCGCCAGCATGATGATGGCGGTGGTGTTGGGCATCGAGAAAGTAAGCGGCAGCAGGATGGCGATGCCGTTGGCGCCGCCGACGCCGGGCAGGAAGCCGAGCAACACGCCGAACAGGATGCCGACCACCATGTACGCCAGGTTCATGGGCGTCAGCAGCACCTCGAAGCCATGCATCAACGAAAAGAACGCGTCCAACTTAAGGCCTCCCCGTCAAATCGCCGGGTGTTTTGCGAACACCGCTTTCGATTTGTCCGTTCCGTTATGGTGTTGCCTGCATCCCCATGGGTTCAGTAGCCGAGCCAGGCTTCGAACGGCCCTTTTGGCAACGGCACCAGGAACCAGATTTCGAAAATAACGAACAGTGCGACCGGCACGAACACTGCGATCGGGAGCGTCTTGTAGAGCGAATAACGCCCGTGCCACATCATGAAGAAGGTGATGAACAGAAAGGTCGAAATGTAGATTCCGATGTAGAGCGACAGGATCACGAAAACGGTCATCGGAATCAGAATGGAAAGCACCATCACAAGTTCGCCGCGCGCGATGAAACCGCCCTCGCCGTCGGGCCTGCGCGCAAGCAGGTGCTGCAAGAGCGTGACACCGCTGGCAATGAACATGAAGAGCGAAATGTAGAACGGGAAATAGCCGGAATCCGGCCCCACATCCTTCGCCCAGCCCGCGCCGAGGCGATAGCTCGACACCATCACCACCGTCGCCACGGCCATGAGGGCCAAGGCAACGACGATATTCATGGTGCGGTTGGAAACGACGCTCCCGGCCAGATTTTCGTTTTCTGAGCCTTTAGACATTGCACTTCACTCGACTTAATTACATTCCGGATGGCCGCATTGCCCCGCGGCAGGCGCGTTTCGACGACGCGCGGATGTCAGACAAGAAAATTGCGGGGGCGCCGATCGCAGTGGCGCCCCCGCAACGTCAGGCGCTTATGTGCCTTTGTGCATGAAGCCGGCTTTTTCCATCAACGAATGATGGAGGGCGGCGGCATTAGCCAGCCACTTGTTGAATTCGTCGCCGGTCATGAAGCTTTGATTGAAAGCGCCCTTTTCCATGAACGCCTTCCATTCGTCGGTCGCGCGGACCTTCTTGAGCAGGTCCACGTAGTAGGCGACCACGTCCTTCGATACGCCCGGCGTCGTCATGATGCCGCGCAGCATCAGATACTCGATATCGAGGCCCTTCGACTTGCAGGCCGGAATGTCGCCCCACGACATGTCCTTGGTGATCTTGGCGCTATAGGGCATGGGCTTGGAGTCGAACACGCAGAGCGGACGCAAATTGCCTGCGCGCCAATGCGCCACGCCCTCGATCGGGTTGTTGACGCTGGAGTCGATATGGCCGCCGACGAGCTGTGTCGCGACCGTTCCGCCGCCTTTATAGGGCACGTAGGTGAACTTCACGCCGGTCTTCTGTTCGATCGCGGCGGTGATGATCTGATCTTCCTGCTTGGAGCCGGTGCCGCCCATCTTGAACTTGCCTGGCGCCTTCTTCACTGCGGCGAGATACTCTTCCGGCGTCTTGTAAGGCGTCTTGGAGTTCACCCAGAACACGAACTCGTCCAGCGCCATCATGGCGATCGGGGTGTAGTCCTTCCAGGAGAAGGGCGAGCCGGTCGCCAGCGGTGTGGTGAACAGATTGGACAGTGTGATGATGATCTTGTGAGGATCGTCCTTGTGGTTCTTGATGTAGAGGAAGCCCTCGGCGCCCGAGCCACCCTTCTTGCTGATGACGACCATCGAGGTCGGCATCAGTTTGTGCTTCTGGATGATGCCTTGGATCAACTGCGCCATCTGACCGGCGCCGCCGCCGATGCCGGCCGGCACGATGAATTCTACCGTGCGCGTCGGTTTCCATTCGGCTTGCGCGGGTGCGGCCGCCAGTCCCAGCAGACCGCCGGCAAACGCAACACTAAGACTCAAATTCTTGATTGCGGTTTTCATGAATCCTCCCGTGGATTTCTAGTTTGTTCCGCGGCCGATCTTAGGTCGGTTTGCGCGCGTATCCAGCTTCGATTTCAACCAGCACGTTCGGCTGCCAAAACGGCGGCCGGCCAGCGTGGTATACCTAATACCAAAAAAGCGGAGCGGTCATCAGATTATTTTTGTACTCATTGCCGCAGGCTATTGCGGTGCAATAAAGCGAGAACCGGGCAGCTTGGTCGGTCCGTTACATTGTTTCGGGTCCTACCGCGAAAGCCGCGCGCGACTGACGCGATCGCCTGCAGGATGTTTCGCAACGGTCAGTATAAAAAAAGAGAGCCCGCATCATGCGGGCCCTCTCTTGTCGTTTGGTTGCGGGGGTAGGATTTGAACCTACGACCTTCAGGTTATGAGCCTGACGAGCTACCGGGCTGCTCCACCCCGCGATAAAACTTTAGGCCGACGAGCAGGTTGTTCCGCCTGCCGTCAAAATGCTAAGCGCGGGAGTGACCCGCGCGTTTCGGGGGCTATGTAGCAACGGCGGGTGCCATTGGGAAGGGCAGAAAGCGGTCATTTTCATCAATCTGTCACCGAAGAGCGGCAGAAGCCCGCCATGGTGGGGGAATCTGGTAAAGTCGGCGGTTTCGGCGACGCCTTGGCGGCGGCCGCCCGGTCGATTATTGCCGATGCCCGGACAGCGCTCGATGACCCCAAACTGAGCGAGCCGGAAGTGGTGCATGAGTTGCGCAAGGCGCTCAAACGTTGGCGCGCGCTCATGCGACTGTTGACCCACGCGCTCGGCGAGCCGGCCAACCAGATGCGTATCGAAGCCCGGGAACTGATGCGCGCCTTGACCGGCGCCCGCGACGCCCAATCCGCCCTCGATGCCCT
>CAWIXF010000008.1:227500-264155 GCA_963840065.1 uncultured Alphaproteobacteria bacterium
GCGGCACGGCGGTCTACGCGGCCGGCAACGGTGTGATCGAGAAGGAAGGCTGGGAGTCGGGCTACGGCAAGTTCATCAAGATTCGCCATCATAACGGTTACGAGACCGCCTATGGCCACATGAGCGCCTACGCCAAGGGGACGCATGAAGGCGAGCACGTGCGGCAGGGTCAGGTGATCGGCTTCGTCGGCTCGACCGGCCTGTCCACCGGTTCGCATCTGCACTTCGAAATCCGCATCAACGACCGTTTTGTCGATCCTATGCGCATCAAGCTGCCGCGCGGGCGTGAGCTGCACGGCGGTATTCTCACCGCCTTCGAACAGACGCGCGAGCGCCTCGACAACATCCTGACGCGTAAACCCGCGCGCGTGGCGACGCGATAGACTTCAACGTCATTCCGGGGCGCAAGCGAAGCGAGCGAACCCGGAAATCCATAACATCAACGCTGCGAGATATTGATTCCGGGCCCGCCGCTTTCGCGGCGTCCCGGAATGACTAAAATTGCCTTACGCCGCCTGCGCGAGCTTGCCGTTGAAGGTGAGGCCCTGCTTACCGGCCGAGACCGTGACCTTCTCGCCGTCTTTCACGGCACCGGCGAGGATCATCTCAGCGAGCGGGTCCTGCACCGACTTCTGGATCACGCGCTTTAAAGGCCTCGCGCCATAGGCCGGATCCCAGCCTTTATCGGCGAGCCAGTCGCGCGCGCTCGGTTCGAGCGTGAGGACGATCTTGCGATCATCGAGCAGCTTCTGCAGCCGCGTCATCTGAATATCGACGATGCGGCTCATTTCCGTCTTCTTCAGCCGGTGGAACAGGATGATCTCGTCCACGCGGTTGAGGAATTCGGGACGGAACGCCGAGCGCACCACGGCCATAACCTGGTCGCGCACTGCGTCGGTGTCCTCGCCTTCCGGCTGGTTCACCAGGAAATCGGCGCCGAGATTCGACGTCATAATGATCAGCGTGTTGCGGAAGTCGACCGTGTGGCCCTGCCCGTCGGTCAGCCGCCCGTCATCGAGCACTTGCAGCAGAACGTTGAACACGTCCGGGTGCGCCTTCTCGATCTCGTCGAACAGCACGACCTGATAGGGCCTGCGCCGCACGGCTTCGGTGAGCGCTCCGCCTTCCTCGTAACCGACATAGCCCGGAGGCGCGCCGATCAGCCGCGCCACCGAATGCTTCTCCATATATTCCGACATGTCGATGCGGATGAGCGCGTTCTCGTCGTCGAACAGATAGGCGGCGAGCGCTTTTGTCAGCTCGGTCTTGCCGACGCCGGTCGGCCCCAAGAACATGAACGAGCCGATCGGCCGGTGCGGGTCCTGTAGCCCGGCGCGCGCACGGCGCACCGCGGTCGAGACCGCCTGCACGGCTTCCTTCTGGCCGACGACACGCTTGCCAAGCTCTTCCTCCATGCGCAGGAGCTTTTCCTTTTCACCTTCCAGCATCTTGTCAACCGGCACGCCGGTCCAACGCGAGACGACGCCAGCCACATGATCGGCGGTTACGGTCTCCTCGACCATGGCGCCCTTGTCTTCGCTGGCCTCGACGTCCTTCAGCTTCTTTTCCAACTCGGGAATGCGGCCGTAAGCCAATTCGCCGGCTTTCTGATACTCGCCCTTGCGCTGGGCAGTGGCGAGTTCATTGCGCGCGTCGTCGAGCTTCTTCTTGAGCTCGGTTGCCGAGCCAAGTTTCTCCTTTTCCGATTTCCAGCGGCTGGTGAGATCGGCCGACTGCTTTTCCAGCGATTTCATTTCGGATTCGAGATCCTTCAGCCGGTCTTTCGAGCCGGGATCGGTTTCCTTCTTCAGGGCTTCCTGCTCGATCTTCAACCGCACGATTTCACGGTCGATCGTATCGAGTTCTTCCGGCTTGGAATCGACCTGCATCTTCAGCCGCGCCGCCGCCTCATCCACAAGGTCGATCGCCTTGTCGGGTAGGAAGCGGTCGGTGATGTAGCGATTGGAGAGAGTCGCTGCCGCAACGATCGCGGAGTCGGCGATGCGCACGCCGTGATGCTGCTCGTACTTGTCCTTGAGGCCGCGCAGAATCGAGATCGTGTCCTCCACCGTCGGCTCGGACACGAAGACCGGCTGGAAGCGCCGCGCGAGCGCAGCATCCTTCTCGACGTGCTTTTTATATTCGTCGAGCGTGGTGGCGCCGATGCAGTGCAACTCGCCGCGCGCCAGCGCCGGCTTCAACAGGTTGGAGGCGTCCATGGCGCCGTCGGCCTTGCCGGCGCCGACCAGCGTATGCATCTCGTCGATGAACAGGATGATGCCGCCGTCCGAGGACGTCACCTCGTTCAGCACGGCCTTCAGCCGTTCCTCGAATTCACCGCGGTATTTCGCCCCGGCGATCAGCGCGCCGAGGTCGAGCGCCAGCAATTTCTTGTCCTGCAGGCTCTCCGGCACGTCGCCATTGACGATGCGCAGCGCCAAGCCTTCGACGATCGCCGTCTTGCCGACGCCCGGTTCGCCGATCAGCACCGGGTTGTTCTTGGTGCGGCGCGATAGAACTTGGATGGTGCGGCGGATTTCCTCGTCGCGCCCGATCACCGGATCGAGTTTGCCGTCACGCGCGGCCTGCGTGAGGTCGCGGGCGTATTTCTTCAGCGCGTCATAGGCGTTCTCGGCGGACGCGGAATCCGCGGTGCGGCCCTTGCGCAGCGCCTCAATGGCCGTGTTCAAATTTTGCGGGGTGACACCGGCGCTTTTGAGGATCTTGCCGGCCTCGCTGTCCTTCTCGATCGCCAGCGCCAACAATAGGCGCTCGACGGTGACGAAGCTGTCGCCCGCCTTCTCGCCGGCTTTTTCGGCCGCGTCGAAGACACGGGCCAATGCGGGATCCAGATAGACCTGCCCCGCGCCGCCGCCCGATACGCTGGGGCGTTTGGCGAGCGTCGCGTCGACCTGCTGCAGCGCCTGGCGGGAATTGCCGCCAGAACGGTCGATCAGGCCCGCCGCCAACCCCTCCGGATCGTCGAGCAAGACTTTTAAAAGATGTTCGGGGGCGAACTGCTGATGGCCCTCGCGCAGGGCCAGCGATTGGGCGGATTGCACAAAACCGCGGGCGCGGTCGGTGTATTTGTCGAAATTCATGCGTCAACTCCCTCGGCCCATTGCGGCACCGATATTAGAGGCGGGTCCCCGTAGGCGGCCCTTTCGACATCATATATTGGGGTTCATCTTGGCAGTTTGAAGGCCCTGCGGCCTTGATATAGGTCAGCACCAAGCCATTTCCGGCCTCGCCCCGCCGCTTACGGATACCCAGCCGAGATGCCGACGACCAAGCCGACCGCCACCGTACAAAGGCTCTACCGTTACCCGGTTAAGGGATTGTCGCCGCAAGGCTTGGCCCGTGTGCGCCTCGAGCCCGGTAAGACCCTGCCCGCCGACCGGCTCTATGCCATCGAGAACGGCCCCTGCGGTTTCGATCCCGCAGCTCCCGCCTATTTCCCCAAAATCCGCTTCCTGATGTTGATGCGCAACGAGCGACTGGCCCGCTTGCGCACCGGCTACGACGAGGACACCCACACCCTGATCATCCACCAGGACGGCACCGAGGCCACGCGCGGCGACTTGCGCACGGCGGAAGGCCGCGCTACGATCGAGGACTTCTTTGCCCGCTATTGCGCCGACGAGTTACGCGGGCCCCCGAAGGTGCTTTATGGCGAGAACCACAGCTTCTCCGACGTCGCCAAGAAAGTAGTATCGATCATCAATCTCGCCTCGGTGGCGGCGGTGGCAACCGCCGTCGGTCGGCCGGTCGACCCGTTACGATTCCGCGGCAATGTCTATGTGGAGGGCTGGCCGGCCTGGCACGAGTTCGAATTGCTCGGTCACGAGTTTTTTCTCGGCTCCGCGCGCGTCAGGATCGTCAAACGTATCATGCGCTGTGCGGCCACCGACGTCGATCCGGAAACCGGCATGCGCGACCTCACCATTCCGCAAACGCTTCAGCGAATTTTCGGCCATGCCGACTGCGGTGTCTATGCCGAGGTGATCGGCGCCGGCGAGGTCGCTGCCGGCGATCCCGTGATCGCGCTCTGAGCCTCAGTAGAGCTTGCCGCGATATTCAGCGAAGGCCGATTCGAAACGGCCATGTCTTGCGCGCGAGCGAAGCGACGCCGTGCGCGGCCGTTCGTTCCGATACCCGGCCGGAATCGCGGAAAACGAGCCCGAGGACGGACCATTCGGCGTGCGAGGTGCGGGCTCGTTCGGGAGCGTGGCGAGTTGGGTTGTCGCGGCCGATGTGTGCTGCGGATGCGTGGACGAACGACGACCGCGCCGGAAGTCGGCAGGGGTCGGCACAACGTAGGCGATCACGCGCGAGCGCGGATAGGTGCCGACGCCGACGCGATGACCGTGATTACCGGAGACGATGATCGGATTGCCGTGGCGGTCGACGCCCTGCACGACGCCGACATGACCGCCGTCGCGGCCGCGGCTGAGCACGGCGATGGCACCGACCTTTGGCCCGTGAATGCGCTTGCCATAATCGGTGAACGAGCGCGCCGACGCCGAACCCGTGCCTTTGTAGCCAAGCTTGCGCAGGATCATGTTCATGTAGACCGCGCACCAAACCGAACGCCATTTGGTCGGGTTGGTGCCCAGATATTTGCGCATCTCCGCCACCAGCAGGTAGCGGTCGATGTAGGACGGCCGCACCTTCGGTACCGGCGCAAATATCGGCAAAAGCGCATTCGGCTCCGTCTCGAAGGAAACGGGAAGGCTCGCGAGCTGTATTGGCGCGGCCTCTTGGGCCGGCGCTTCGTCCGCAACGGCCTTTTGAGCGGCAGCAGACGGCGCCTGAGCGGCAGCGGGCGGCGTCACCGCAACGGCAACGTCTTGCGGCCGCGCTTTCGGCAAGGCCGGCGCAGCGTCCTTGGCCGCTGCGAGAACCCGCGGACGCGACTTCGGCATCGGTACGGGCACGACGGCCGGTGTCGCGGCCACAACAGTCTGCGGGCTTGCCTCAGGCATTGGCGCGGTGACGTCTTTCACGACATCTTTGGTCGCGACGACGGTGATTGGCTTCGGCTGCGGCAGTGGCGGATGGGCAATTGCGCCCGCCGGCGCATGCGACGCATCGGCGACGTCGGCCGGCTGCGCGGGTGATGGCGGCGCGGCAGCGGCGATGCTTTGCGGCCGCGCCTTCGGCAGCGGCGGACGCGTAACTTCTGCGACCTGAGTGGCTCGCGTTGTCTTCGATTGCGCAGTCGCCTGCGGACGTGGCCGCGGCAGCGGAACGGGTATGCGTCTGGCGGCGATTGCTTGCGGCCGTGCATGCGGCATCGGCACGATGACCTTGGGCCTGGAAACCGTCTCGATATTGCCGGCGCTGGCGGGATTGACCGAGGTCGCGCGCGCGCGCTCAAGCCGGGCGACGTCAACGTGTGTCGGCGCCGGCGTGTTTTTAGCGACAGGCTGCTGTATGTGCGGATCGGTAGCCGGCGCCGGCAACGTCACCGCGACATCGCTATGCGACTGCCTGCTCAAGATCGGCAAGCATGCCAGCATCAACCCGATACAGCCCAGCGCGATCGCGACACGATTGTTGCCCGCGATACGACGGTTGTGGAAACGCATTACGACGGGTCCCCGTTACCCACTGTTCTTTTGCGCGCCGCCACTCGCGCGGATGACTAACGGGAACTAGCACGGCAATTTTCCACAAAATTTTTGGAATGAATTAACGGTAAAATGGTTGACGCGGGAACTTGCAGACGAAGGCGCCGCGTAACCCTAAAAAGTAACGGTAACGTTCCCGCACGACTCACAAAAAAACACGCCCCGCGTCGCTCGGGCGGGGCGTGTTTTTTTTGCGATGTCTTTTCTTGCGTTAGTTCGGCATCACGTAGGCGGAAATACGCGAGCGCGGATAAACCAATTCCGCGACCGTGTGGTTGTGGTTGCCTGATACGATGATCGGATTGCCGTTGGCGTCAACACCGCTGACGACGCCGACGTGGCCGCCACCACGGCGACCCATCACGGCGATGGCGCCAACCATGGGTCCGGAAACCCGACGGCCATAGTTCCTATAACCGAGCGCGAGATTGCCGCCGCCACGGTGACCGGTGCGCTTGAGCACCAGGTCCATGAACGCGCCGCACCACAGGCTCGATCGCCCGGTTGGATTGGAGCCGATATATCTGCGCGCTTCCGACACCAGCGAATTGGTGCTGAAGCCGCCATAGGCCGAATTTGCATGCGACTGCGCGGCGGCCCGTGCACGCGCACGGTTTGAGCGCACATGGCGGCCTCGTCTCGTATCGGCCGCGTAGGTTTGGGTTCCGGCGTACGCGTTCCGCTTACCCAAGTCGGCGTCAGACACCGTCGTCTGAGCGGTGGCCGCATGGTGTCGATGAACAGGCCTTGCGATCGCCGAGGTGGCAATTGCCGCCACGGCCATCGAACACAACAACAACGTCGCCCGTTTTCTTGTCAGTTTCATCAAGTCTAGTCCCCTTTCGTAAACAGCAACGCCGCCGATCCGGTTAGAATCGGAGGCGATTGCCGAGGGGAGATGGTAGGTCCAGCGTGGCAATTTCGTGAAATTTAAGGGGTCATTTTATGTAATGCATGGCTGATATGAGCCGATAAAACGTTAAATTAAGTCCGCTTTACTACAATTGAAAACAAAATACTTGTTACTACATGCGAATACAGACTTGCTAGTGAACGCCAAATTCACTGCAAGTCGTTGTGAATTCAAGTCAAAGTTAAAATGATCGCGGATTTCACAGGGCGATTAATAAAGGCCGCCAAATCCGCTGTTTTCAGCCTTCGCGCCGGAGCAGAAAGACGGCCTGTTCCCCGAACAGGTTCCAGAACCACCAGGGTGCGTTCAGCCTGAGCGGTGAGCCCCAGGCATTGAGTGCCACCGCGCGTTCCATCTTCACGCCGATCTCGTCGCAGAGCTGGACGAAGTCCTTGATGGTGCAGTGGTGGATGTTGGGCGTATCGTACCAGCTATGCGGCAGGATGTCGGTGTGCGGCATCTGGCCAGCGAACAGGAGCTGGAGGCGCACCTTCCAATGGCCGAAATTGGGAAACGACACGATGGCCCGGCGGCCGATGCGCAGCATGTGTTCGAGCACCACGCGCGGATGGCGCGTCGCTTGCAGCGTCTGTGACAGGATGACGTAATCGAACCCATCATCGGGATAGTCGGCAAGGTCGGTGTCGGCGTCGCCCTGGATGACCGCGAGACCCTTGGCAACACCTTCGTTGACGCCTTCGCGCGACAATTCGATCCCGCGTCCATCGACCCCGCGCGTCACGCTCAACAATTGCAGCAATTCGCCGTCGCCGCAGCCGACGTCGAGCACCTTGGCGCCCTGGTTGACCATCTCGGAAACCAGCACAAGGTCGACGCGGGCGCCGCCCGCCGTGCGCGCGATGTTGGCGACGGTCAAATTGGGATCTGAGCGCTTGAGCATGCTCATCTCGCCCCGGCTTTGGCGGCAAGGCCGCGCGCCTTGCCGGCGCCGTCGAGGAAACCGCGCACGATGGCGGACAGTTCCGGCTCGTCGAGCAGGAACGCGTCGTGTCCCTTGTCGGTGACGATCTCCGCGAACGAGACCCGCGCGCCGCCGGCATTGAGCGCGTGCACGATGGCGCGCGATTCCACCGTCGGGAACAGCCAGTCGGATGTAAACGAAATCACGCAAAAGCGCGTCGGCGTGCCCTTGAAGGCATTGGCGACTTTGCCGTCGTAATCGGCGGCGAGATCGAAGTAATCCATCGCGCGCGTGAGATAAAGATAGGAATTGGCGTCGAAGCGTTCCACGAACGACGAGCCTTGGTGGCGCAGATAGGATTCGACCTGGAAATCCGCGTCGAACGAGAAGGTCGGGTTCTCGCGGTTTTGATATTTGCGGCCGAACTTGCGGTGCAAAGCTGCATCCGAAAGATAGGTGATGTGTGCGCCCATGCGCGCGACCGCCAATCCCCGGCGCGGATTGGTGCCTTCCAGATGATAGCGGCCGCCGCGCCAGTCGGGATCTGCCATGATCGCCTGGCGGCCGACCTCGTGGAACGCGATGTTCTGCGCCGAATGACGCGTGGCGCAGGCGATCGGCAACGCGGAAAACACGCGCTCAGGATATAACGCCGCCCATTGCAGCACCTGCATGCCGCCCATCGAGCCGCCGGCAACCGAGAACAAGGTCTCGATGCCGAGATGATCGAGCAACATGGCCTGCGCCCGCACCATGTCGCGAATGGTAATGACGGGAAACTCGAGACCCCACGGCTTGCCCGTCTTCGGGTTGGTCGAGGCCGGGCCGGTCGTGCCCATGCAGGCGCCGACCACGTTCGGGCAAATGACGAAGTAGCGGTCGGTGTCGATCGGCTTGCCGGGGCCGATCAAGGTCTCCCACCAGCCGGGCTTGCCGGTCACCGGATGCTCGCTCGCTGCATGCTGATCGCCGGTGAGCGCATGACAGGCCAACACGGCGTTCGTGCGCTGCGCGTTGAGCGTACCGTAGGTCTTGTAGGCGATCTGGAATGGGCTGAGCGACACCCCGGCGTCGAGCGCGAGCGGTTTGTCGGGCCCGAAATGGGCGACCAGCGACGCGTGCGGATTCTCGGCTTCGCGCGGCGCGTCCACTGTGTCGCGCGGGCTGCTCAGATTGGCCTCGACCATATCGCTTCTAGCGCTCCCGGTGCGCCGTTAACTCGCTAATATAGCACTTTAGGTCGCGGGCGTTTAGGGAGATGCGACCGGGCTGTCAACACTCCGGTGCCGGCAACGTTTTCTTTGATTTCAGCCCCCGGCCCACCTATCAATGGCCCATGGCGAAACAACCGCAAACGCCCTCGCTCGACGATCTGCGCAACGAGATCGACCGTATTGACGAGTCGATGCACCAGCTCCTGATCGAGCGCAGCGAGATCATCAACCGGCTGATCGCGGTCAAGCGCTCCTCGGATACGGGATCCGCCTTCCGCCCGGCGCGCGAAGCCGAAATGATGCGCCGGCTGGTCAAGCGTCATAAAGGCATCCTGCCGCTCGATACCGCGGAAAGCATCTGGCGCGTCATCATCGCGACTTTCACTTATGTGCAAGCGCCGTTTTCCGTACATGCCGATCTGTCGGCGGGTGACGCGTTGATGCGGGACAGTGCCCGCTTTCATTTCGGCTTCACCGTCCCATTCGTCCCACATATGGGGGCCGCCGCGGTGGTGGCGTCCGTCTCCGACTCCAAAGGCGATCTCGGTCTGGTGCCGGCGGTCGCAGTGGCCGGCGCCGGCGCCTGGTGGAGCGCGCTCGAATTCGACACCGCGCCCAAGATCATCGCCCGGCTGCCTTTCGTCGAACGCGCCGATCATCCGGCCGCACTGCCGGTGTTCGTGCTCTCGCGCGTCGCCGCCGACGCCATGGCGACGGAAACCGCCGTCTGGAGTATCCGCGTCTCCGGCTGGGGCGCGACGCCGGCCGAAGCTTTGTCCATGAAGGCCGATTTTCTCGCGGTGCCCGACCGCGCCTTCGACGGAGCGGCTTTGTTGGTGACGCTGCCGCAGGAAACCAGCCTCGACACCGTCAGCGAAACGCTCATTAAGGCTGGCGCCACGGTGCGCTCGGCGGCCCTCGTCGGCAGCCACGCAACCCGCTATACGGTGGGCGCCGATCGCGCATGATCCCGAAAAGTGGGAACCGGTTTTCGGAAAAGATCCTGCGCAATCAAAACAAGGCCTGAATTTCGGAACTGACGATGACTGCGACCCGACCGCAACCGCGCCCCGGCGTGCTCGACATTGCTCCTTACGTCCCCGGCAAGAGTAAAGCTCCGGGCGTCGACAAGGTGATCAAGCTGTCGTCCAACGAGAGCCCGCTGGGCCCGAGCCCGAACGCGATTGCCGCCTACAAGGACGCCGCGGCGCATCTGGAGGATTATCCTGACGGCGCCGTCGCGGAGTTGCGCGCAACGATCGGCCGCGCCTTCGGGCTCGATCCTGCGCGCATTCTCTGCGGCGCCGGCTCGGACGATCTGTTGAACCTGCTCGCACACGCCTATTTGCGTGACGGCGACGAGGCGATCTACAGCGCGCACGGCTTCCTCATGTATCCGATCTACACGCTCGGTCATGGCGGCAAACCAATCGCCGTGCCTGAGAAAGACTATACCACAGACGTCGACGCGATCCTGGCGGCGGTGACCGAACGCACGCGTATCGTGTTCATCGCCAACCCCAACAATCCGACCGGCACCTATGTGCCGTTCGACGGCATCAAGCGACTGCACCAGAAGCTGCCAAGCAACGTCATCCTCGTGCTCGATGCGGCCTATGCCGAATACGTGCAGCGCAACGATTACGAGGCGGGCATCGAACTGGTCGCAACGTCGGAAAACGTCGTGATGTGCCGGACCTTCTCGAAGATCCACGGTCTTGCCGCCGTGCGGCTCGGTTGGATGTACGGGCCGGCGCACATCATCGATGCACTCGACCGCGTGCGCAATCCGTTCAACGTCAATACGCCGGCGATGAAGGCTGGCATAGCGGCCATCGAGGACACTGCGCACGTGCAGGCGTCAACAGCACACAATACGCGCTGGCTCGCTTGGCTGACGGACGAGATCGGCAAGCTCGGCCTCAAGGTGACGCCGAGTGTGGCGAATTTTGTGCTGATCCATTTTCCGGACACGAAGGGCCGCACCGCCGTCGATGCCGACGCCTTTTTGATGCAGCGCGGGCTCATCCTGCGCCGCGTCGCCGGCTACGGCCTGCCCAACGCGCTGCGCATGACAGTTGGCACCGAGGAAGCCAATCGGCTCGTGGTCAAAGTGCTCGCCGACTTTCTTGGGACGCCGGCGTGAGCAAGAAGGCCACGCTCTATAATCGTCTGGCGCTGATCGGCGTCGGACTGATCGGCTCGTCGATTGCGCGCGCGGCGCGCCTGCAGGGCGCGGTCGGCTCGATCGTCGCTACCGCGCGCTCGCCTGAGACGCGCAAGCGCGTGGCCGAACTGGGGATAGCCGATCAGGTGGTGGAAACCAACGCCGCCGCGGTCGAAGGCGCCGATCTCGTTATTCTCTGTATCCCGGTCGGCGCCTGCGGCCCGGTCGCCAAGGAGATCGCGCCGCACCTTGCCGGTGGCGCAACCGTGTCTGACGTCGGCTCGGTGAAAGGCGCGGTGGTGCGCGACATGGGTCCGCACCTGCCCAAAGGCACGCATTTCGTGCCGGCGCATCCGGTCGCCGGCACCGAATATTCCGGTCCCGATGCCGGCTTTGCCGAATTGTTCGTCAACCGCTGGTGCATTCTAACGCCGCCCGCCGGCGCCGATCAGCAGGCGGTCGACAAGCTCGCCGCGTTCTGGCGGCTGCTCGGCGCCAATGTCGAGACGATGGACGCCGACCACCACGACATGGTGCTCGCCATCACCAGCCATCTGCCGCATCTGATCGCCTACACCATCGTCGGTACCGCCGACGAATTGCAGAACGTGACGCGCTCGGAGGTCTTGAAGTTTTCCGCTGGCGGCTTCCGCGACTTCACGCGCATCGCGGCGTCCGATCCGAC
Source organism: uncultured Alphaproteobacteria bacterium (assembly GCA_963840065.1). GTDB lineage: Bacteria > Pseudomonadota > Alphaproteobacteria > Rhizobiales > Xanthobacteraceae > Pseudolabrys. The sequence goes on from CAWIXF010000008.1 coordinate 239,035, forward strand.
CATGTGGCGCGACGTCTTTCTCGCCAACAAGGACGCGGTGCTGGAAATGCTCGGCCGCTTCAATGAGGACATTTCGCTGCTGACCAAGGCGATCCGCAACGGCGACGGCAACACTCTGTTTGAGCATTTCGCGCGCACGCGCGCGATCCGCAAAGGCATCGTCGATATCGGGCAGGATTCAGCCTCGCCCGATTTCGGCCGTCCGCATCCGGACCTGCCGCACACGCCGTTGCCGAAGCCATACGCGGCGGATGAGTAGTTAGAGCAACGCCGGCGTCGAGCCAAGCGGGATCGGCCCGAGAAACGCACGACCGTCCTTGAACACCAGCGGCAGCGTCACCGCCTGACGGCCGTCGAGCGCGGCGGGTTGGCCTAGCATCGTGATGCCGCGCGCGAGATTGGCGCCGGCCTGCTCGCGCGCAACGTCCCCAAGCCCCGGTGAAAGCCGGTCGAGCATGCCGGCAACCTTGTCCATGTTCGGCGATTTCTGCACCGTCTGCGCGGCGCCGATCGAAATGAGAAACGGCTCAAGCCCTGCGACGGTGACGCTGATCTGGCCTTCGAGCTGACCGTTGGGATCAATCGACAGGTCGCCGCTGCCGACCGCGAGCGTCTCGCCCTGCTTCACCCGCGCCGTCGTGATCTCGATGTGCCCGCCCTTTTCCTGAAATTCGCGCAAACGTTCGCGCCACGGTTTGGGCGCGAGATCGCCAAGCCCACGCACGACACCGGTGATCTCGACGTCGACCGGCACAACCGTTGTCGGATTGAGAGCCGGCGCCGAGGCTTGATCGAGCGTGAACGCGAACTGGATGACCGGATTGGCGGCGGCGGAGCCTCCCGCCATGCGGCCATGCATCTCGATGTGCCTGGCGCGCAGCAGATTGGTATTCGCTTCCCCGCTCATCAGATCGACGACCGGCTTGTCGACCACGACCGAAACGCGCTGCGGCGATGTGGGCGTGCCGCGCAGGCTTGACTGCGCAAGCTTCCAGTTGGCGACGATCTTCGGCGCCTGGCCGAGATCGGCAATGGTAAGGGGCCCGTGGAATTCGCTGATCAGCAGGTCCGGCTGATAAACTTGCGCAGCCACCAGCACGCTGCCAGCCTTGACCTCGACCGGCGGCTGGTTGCTCTGCAACACCGCCGAGGCTCTTTCGCAAGCGACCTCGAAACGGAACGGATAGCCGCCGATCTGCTGTTCGCCGCAATTGTAGATGCGGCCGGCCTTGGCCTCGCGCGCGCGCCAGCCGTCGACGGCGGCCTGCGCCTTGCCGGCGGCGTAATGCCAGAACCAGCTCCAGCCGGCGATCAAGGCAACGACCAGGATCGTCAGCACGACATAGTGCCAGATGCGGCGGCGGGGCGAAGGGATGGCGTCCATGGGCGCTCTTAACTGAGGGAATGCGGCGTTTCTACGCCGGTATCCGCCAAGCGTCGAGTTGCATGGCAAGCCCGCCCTTGTTACACGCGCCAGCCGCCGGGACCGAACACGACCGATGAAGGGCCGTTTTCACCGCCGATGAAACGAGCATCCGACCAAGCCGGCAACGACTTCTGGGTTTTTGGCTACGGCTCCCTGATGTGGCGGCCTGACTTTGCGTTTCTCGAGCGCCGCTCGGCACGCCTGGTCGGCGCCCACCGCGCACTCTGCGTCTATTCGTTCGTGCACCGCGGCACGCCGGAGAAGCCCGGCCTGGTGCTCGGTCTCGACCGCGGCGGCAATTGCCGCGGCATCGCCTACCGGGTGGCGGCAGGCAATCGCACCGATACACTCCGCTATCTGCGCGAGCGCGAGCAGACCACCATGGTCTATCGCGAAGTCTCGCGAACCGTCTGGCTCGACGACGACCCGCAACAGAGCGTGCAGGCGCTCTGCTACATGGTCGACCGCGGCCACCCGCAATATGCCGGCCGGCTGCCACTGGAGCGGCAATTGCATTTCGTGCGGCAGGGCCACGGCCGCTCCGGCGTCAACCGCGACTACGTGCTCGACGCGGTGAAGGAGATCGAGCGCCAGGGCTTCCGCGACGACGAACTGCATCTGCTCGCAGAGCGCCTCAAAGGCGCGCACGAAAGCGGTTAGATGCCATTACCTTCGGCGATCAGACGTGCGGTCGCCGTTTCGATCTCGTTGCGCAGTTTTTCGAAGAACGCGTCCTTGTCGAGACCCGGCGCGATCGGATCGAGCATCTCGACGATCACCGTCCCCGGCCTGAGCTTGATCGAGCGGCGCGGCCAGAACAGGCCGGAATTGAGCGCAACGGGCAGACATGGCACGCCTTCCACCGCATAAAGATGGGCGACGCCAAACTTGTAACGCGGTTCTGCGCCGGCGGGGCGGCGCGTGCCTTCCGGAAAAATAATGAGCTGCCGGCCTTTGCCGAGTTCGACGCGGGCGCGCTCCGCCATCACCGTGAGCGCCTGCGAGCCTTTGCTGCGGTCGACCGGCACCATGCGGCCCTTGCGCATGAGCCAGCCGAAGACCGGTATCCACATCAGTTCGCGTTTGACGATGAACAGCGGATTTTTGAACAGCGGTAAAAGGGCAAACGTTTCCCAGGCCGATTGATGCTTCGACGCCACAATGAGGGGCCCGGTCGGGATTTTTTCGCGGCCGCGCAGTTCGAAGTCGATCCCGGCGACGACCCGCAAAAGCACCAAATTGGCCCGGCCCCAACTCTTGGCGATCCAGACCGTTGCGCGGTAAGGCATGAAGAGGGTTGGCAGTCCGAGGAACAGCCACACCAGCGTGTTGAGATAGAACAACGCGTTGAAGGCGATGGAGCGCACGAGGTTCAGCACCGGCCCAAGCTCCCTCAACCGGCGTCGGCGTCGATATGCATGCGCATCAGCGCAAACAGGTATTTGAGATACTCGCCGAACAAGAGCCGCGCGGTCTGTAGATTCGACCACCAGGGATCGTTTTTGACCCGCGGAGAAATCACCGGATAGGAAATCAACTTCACCTCGGGCAATTGGTGCTCGATCTCGGCCATGGCGCGCGGCATGTGCCAGTTGGAGGTGACGATAATCAACGAATCGAAATTGTGTTCGTGCGCCCAGCGTTTGGTTTGCAACGCGTTGCCATAGGTGTTGAGCGCCGAGCGGTCGAGATCGATGCAGCAGGCAAAATATTTGGAATAGAGCGGCGTGATGCGGGCGATCTCGCTCGAACGCGTGGAGCGATAGACGCCGCTGATCAAGAGGCGCTTGCCGCGGTTGTCCGCTAACAACTCAATCGCGTCGGGAATACGCGAGGCCGCGCCGGTCAGCACCACGATGCCATCGGCCTTGCGCTCGAGTTGGACTTCCTCGCCGGGGATCTGCAACCAGAACCACACGAATCCGCAGAAAAGAAAAACGGCGCCGGCGGCGACGATCATCATGGTGAGAATGCCGATCCAGCGTGCGAGCGCACCGATCATGCTAGTCGATCGCCTCGAGCGTGCGGTTGACCGTATACCGCGAGGTATAGGCCGTGACCGCCGCAATCAACACGACCTGCGCAAGCACCGCGAAGTAGCCGCCGAACCCGATCGAAAACGACCCGAACAGCGCCGCCGTCTGTTCGGCGCCGGCGCTGCCGGCGAACCAGCCGCTGAAGGCGCCGGCGAGCGCAAACACCAGAACGGCGCTGCCGCCGCCGACGGCGCCGCCTTGCAGCCCCAAAAACAGGAAATGCTTCTGAAAATGCCCGGCGATATAGGCGTTCTTGGCGCCGACAAAATGCAGCACTTCGATCACTGGCTTGTTTGATGCCATCGCCCCCCGCGTCGCGAATGTCACGGAAAGCATGGTGGCGGCGACCACCAGGATCAAGATGAAAATGCCCGCGGCCACCGCGCTTCCCGCCATGGCGCGCATGCGTTCGATCCAGCCGCGGTGGTCGTCAAGCACGGCGCCCGGCACCTGCTCGGTCAACATGCGCCGAAGCTGCGGAATGTCGGGAACCGCGCCGGCCGCGATCCGCACCACGATCAACCGCGGCACCGGCAATTCATCGAGCGTCAGCCCGCTGCCAAGCCACGGCTCGAGCAGCGCGCTCGATTGCTCCTTGGTGTAGGGCCTAACCTCCGCGATACCGGGAAAATTGCGCGCAACCGACGCCGCCTTGGCGACGGTCGCCTCCATGTCGCGCCCTGACGCGGGGATCACCTGGATGGTGACTTCGCGCGCGACGTCGGACTGCCATTCGCTCGCCGCAGAGCCGACCAAAATGACGGCACCCGTCGTGAGCGAGGCCAGAAACGTCATGATGGCGACGACGGCGACGAGCGCGCGGCCCGAGATCGAGTTGCGCGGCACCAGCGCCAACTCGGTGCGCGGCATCGGCATACTCAGCAAGCGCTGCGGCGCCTTCGTCTCCTCCCTGGCGGTGACGGTCATCGCCGTTCCTTCGTCTAATCGTAGATGTGCAGGCGGCCTTCGTGCAGCACCAGCCGCCGCGCATCGTACTGGTCCATCAGCGCGATGTCGTGGGTGGCGATGACAACCGAGGTGCCCGATTTGTTGAGCTCGATGAACAGGCGCAACAGCCGCTGCGCCAAAGTCGGATCGACGTTTCCCGTCGGCTCGTCGGCGAGAAGCAATTGCGGCCGCGCGATCACCGCGCGCGCAATCGCCGCGCGTTGCTTCTCGCCGCCGGAGAGCACCGGCGGCAAGGCCCAGATTCGGTCGCCAAGCCCGACCCAATTGAGCAACTCGACCACTTCCTCGCGATAGCTATCCTCGGGGCGGCCCATCACCCGCAACGGCAGCGCGACGTTTTCGTAGGTGGTCATGTGATCGAGCAAACGGAAATCCTGGAAAACGATACCGATGCGCCGGCGCAAGGTCGCCACCGCGTCCTTCGACAGCGTCGCGACGTCATGGCCGAACTGGGTGATCAGCCCGCGCGTCGGCCGCAGCGACAGAAACAGCAGACGCAGCAGCGACGTCTTGCCCGCACCCGACGGCCCGGTGAGAAACTGGAAGGAATGCGGCTCGATACGGAACGACAGGTCGCGCAGGACCTCCGGCCCCAGGCCGTAGCGCAGGCCTACGTTCTCGAATCGGACCACGCCCGTCTCCGATCATGTCCCCTCTGGCTCGCTGGCGCGCCTGTCCGGCGATCCCTGAAAATCCGTCCCATAAGCCGTCCGAAACCCGCGCCGAGCCGAGAACGCCTGTTTTTACAGCAATAATAGGGCACCGCCATGCCGGCAGGACGGAAAATACAGAGTTTTCCCCCCGCGCCTAAAGGCCCTCATGGTTTCCGATCCATTAACGGACGGCTGATACGGTCTTTGAAGACGACGATATTGACGCAGAAACCATGCTGATTGTCTGCCCGAGCTGCGCCACGTCCTACATGATCGATCCAGACACGCTTGGCGCGTCCGGACGCACGGTCCGTTGCGCCCGCTGCAAGGTGACTTGGTTCGCCACGCCGGAAAAAAGCGCCGAACTGACCGAATTCGTGGACGGCGAGATTGCCGAAGCCGAAACGCGGACCGCGGGCGAAGCTGCCGGCGATCGGCCGCAGCCGTTCGCTGACAGCGCCGGGCCGCCAGAACCGAGCATCGCGCCGTCCGAACCCTCCAGCATCGACCCTTTCGAACCGGCACCTGCCGACGAAGACGATTTCGGCCTCGAATCGCCGTTGCCCATTGGCGAGATCGAGCCTGCGGACGGCGCCGCCGACAGCGAAGCACCGCCGGCGCCTCCGCCGCCGGCAGATCTGGATGCAATTGAATTGGATGCGGCCGAGGCCACCGCCGAGATGCCGGAGACCGTGACGGACGCACCGCCCTTGGCGCCGCCCGCCGAGCACGAGATCATTCCCGACCACGATGCTCCGGACGAAACTTTATCCGACGACATCGAAAGCTACACCGCGCGCCGCCAGCGTATGCAGGCGCGGCGGCGGCAAAAGCGCCGGTCCACGCGCTGGATTGCGATCGCGCTCATACTCTTCGTGATCAACGCGGCCGTCATCGTCGCGCGCGAAACGGTGGTCCGCCACCTGCCGCAAACGGCGTCGCTATTCGCGGCGATTGGCTTGCCGGTCAATCTGCGTCATCTCAGCTTCGAAAACGTCAAGGTTTCAAAAGACGTGCAGGACGGTGTCAACGTTCTGGTCGTGCACGGCGCCATCGTCAGCACCGCCAGCAAGCCGGTCACCGTGCCGCGCCTGCGTTTCGCCGCGCGCGACGCCAGCGACCAGGAAATCTATACTTGGACCGCGCTGCCGACCCGCAGCATTCTCGGACCGGGCGAACGTTTGGAATTCCGCACCAGGCTTGCCTCGCCTCCCGCCGACGCGCGCAACGTGATGGTGCGGTTCTTCAATTCTTCCGACACATCATCGGGTGCCGACTAGGACGTGTACTCATAAATTCGCTATGTCCTCTTTCGGCGTAAAGCGGGCATGACGTTTTGCGGCGCAAATATCCGCTTATGATCCATAGGTGGCAGTGGCAAACCGGATCGTGAGCGACGTCACGCAACGAGCGCGGTTGCGGACAATCGCCGAACAGGCATTACCCTTGTCTACCCTGCCTAGCCTAGGTCTGTTGGCTAAGTTGCATGTTTACAGATCAGCATTCCTGCGACGGTCGCCCGAAGCTGTCCGTCTAAAGCCAGAGTGGCTATTGCCGCTCGCCAAGCTGGGTCTGGAACGTGCGGCTGCCCTATTGCTACCTTTGAGATAATGGAAAATAATGGTTCTACCTTGGGTTTTTTGGCATCGGACGGATGAACGCGGTGCGACCAGGTATGTTTACAATGATTACAGGTGGCGCAATCACAAGATGGGACATTCCGATGTCCCAACGAGTTCAATCGTGATCCGCTGAAGCTTGGCGCTGTCGGAATGCCGTTCTGCTCTTAGTGTGTCCCTGCATAACGATCGAAAGTGTCAGAGTGGCAACGGACTTGGCTTGCGGCGATACTGAGACTGGTGGCTCAGACGCGTTGGTTTATTGTCGTTTCGCGTCCTTGCGCGGGGTAGCTCTAAAGGAGGCTTCGATGCGTCTTCCTTTTCGCGTCTTTCTCGTAGCGATCCTGTTTGCAATGTTGACCGGAAACGCCGAGGCGGCGAACGCGACGCTCTGCGTTGCCTATGTCAAGGCTGCGATGAAACGGATCGCCATCAACAAGAGCCTTGGCTGCGGCATCACGGGAATCGGCTTTGTCGACGATGAGGCAGGCCAGCGCCGATGGTGTAAGCAGTCGACCGACGCGGCGGTTTCACGCGAAAGTCTGTGGGACGATAAAGTTATCGAAAAGTGCCAGATTCTTGCAGCCCGTATGCCATGCAAGCTAATGAAGCTGCGCGTCAGAACCGTCTGCTTCATTGCGGATATAAAGGTGATCCATGGGGATCCGGCGACGGTCACATGAAATGGTGCATGGGTTTGGCGGATCCGGTCAGCGGTGCCATGTTGTGGGACATTTGGCTGGGTATAAAGACTACGCCCGAGTGAATTGAAGAGTTATTATCTTGATCCTGAAACAAGAGCGCGCGGAGGTGCGATCAAGAAATGCAAGGCTCAATATACTCAGGCGCAGATCGCCGCATGCGAGAAGTACGCCACGGACGCAGTGGCGCTGGCAAACATGAATGCCAGTAATTCGAACTGTCACGGTGAGGGTCCCCGATGGACCCAAAACTGGGACGAACATTTTGCATTTTGTACATGGGGCTGGATGCACGATATCAATGGAAAGTTGGTCACCACCGCAATGAAAGAAGAGGGCGATGCCCGCCAAGCCGACGTGAAAGCCTGCGCGCATGTTGTAAGTTTGGGAAAGAAGAAAGCAGGCGCCGGCGGCTCCAACGGAAATCAACTCCAGCCGCAACCGTCCTCCGGGCCAAGTCCATTCGGCGACGGCAAGAAGATTGAGGCCATTGCGCCTGGCGCGAGCGGCATTTCCACGGTCAACAAACCAAACAGTACGACCACGCGACCTAGCAACACTCTCCGCAGCAAAAAGGTGCCAGCCGCGGCCGCGAACTCCGGTGGGTTCGACACGTCGAAGTCCCCCAACAGCTCCGCGATGGATCGTCTGGGTGGGCTCGGTGTGGACAGCTCGCTCGGCAATGTGTCCGGCAATTCGGGTTATGTCGCGCCGCAAGGCGGGCGCCGCCCGGCGTCCGGAACGGCCAAGCGCAGCGGTGGCAAGAATGCGTCGAAACCTTCCAAGTCTCTCGGTCCGTTAAAACGGGAGGGGAGCGTTGATTATGGCGGCTGCGCCGGCTGCGGGCAGGACAAGTTCACGCAGCCCAAATAATATTCGTCTCATTGTTCGAGGCGAACAATCGGATGCCGACTTTTCGGCACTGCCGGAATTAGCGCCTGTCCTTTTAAAAATGACATTTGATGCGCGCGAGCTACACGGACAAGTTGATCCACAGCTTGCCTTCGCTTTAAGCTGGACAAACACGTTAATGTCGCGTCAGCATTGCTGACCAACGTGGATTGGCCGCGCGGATGGGCGACGTGGGGCACTTGGTGGGCGTTTTGCGATTTGGCGTGTGCTTTGTCTTGGTGGCTGTGTACAGCATTCACCCGGCCACGGCCGACGACGCCTTCGGGCCGCGCTCCGGTTGCTATTTCGGATTTCAGGGCGGCGTGGCGGAGTCTCATTCGTCATGGCAATACACCAATAACAGTCCCTATTCGGCGCAGGGCAATGCCGGACCGCAGCTGATTCCAGGTCAGGATTTCAGCCAGGATCGCGGGGTCATTGGCGGCCAGTTGGGATGTAATTTTGCCCTGCTTGGCCCATGGATTGGCGGAATTGAAGCGGCTTTTGTTGGCGACCCGATGGACCGCCGGAAAAACAATTACAACGACCTCGGCCCCTATACCGAGTCGGTGACGACAAACATCAAGTCGGTCTCCACGTTAACAGGTCGTTTGGGCTTCGCCATCGCGCCGGACTGGCTAGTTTATGCCAAAGGCGGATTTGCACTCGGTCTGATTTCCACATCCGGCTCGACGACAGCCGCTTTGCCGGAATTCAGCTGGGTCTCGACCGAATGGCAACCCGGTTGGACCGTGGGCGCCGGCGTCGAATATTGGTTGCTTCCAAGGGTCTCGCTTGGCGTCGAATACAACTACTACCAGTTCGAAACGAAAGAATATTCCGGCCAGACGTCGCTCATCGACACAGGGCCGCCGGTCGCGCCCGCAAATCCTGTGAACCACCGGGTCAGCGCCGATGTGCAGACGCTCATGGCGCGCATCAATTTCTACGATCCATTTGGCTACACGACGGTCAAGCCGGCGCTCGCGATGGATCGTTGGCGTCCGCCAGGGCAATTCTCGTCTTTCGTCAACACCACGACGAAATACTATTCTTGGACCGGCTCTCGAGGATCCAACATTTTCGAGCCCTATTCCGGAAATGGTTCGCTGCTTTACGTACCCACGACTATCGGTGTCGACTACTATCTGCCGTCCTCAGCCAAGGTCGAAACCCGCGTCAAGACCGGCTACGTGTCCGCGCACCAAGGTACGCCCGGCGAGGTCGCGAGCTACGATGGACCTGTCGATTCCCAGGTTTCAATCAACGCGACATTCTTGCAGTTCAGCTCTATCCGTCCGCAGATGGGCGTCGCGGCGAACCTGCCGACGGGCACGTCATATTTACCCGACAATCAGCGGTTCGCTCGCATGGACCCCGATCTGGTCGAGATCGGCAGCTTCGGCGCCGGTTACAATATCAATCCGACCGTTGGTTTCATCATGGGCATCAATCAAACGACCGCGGTTTCGGTTTCCGGTGGCTATGCCTGGCAAGGCGCCTTCAACCGCGAAACGGTGGACCTCAATGCACAGGGTGGTTACGGTTCATTCGATGGAGTGGCTCGCGTCAATCCGGGAGACGTTTTCACCGCGAACGCGAACGTGACCACCGAATTCAACAAGATGGTTCTTCTTGCCAGCTTTGCTTACATGTCGGAATCGAAGGCGACGGTCGATGGTATGGCCATCGGTCGCGCCGGTGCACGATATACGGCCAACGTGGCCGCTACCCAGACAATCGATCAGCGCTGGGCGGTCGTGCTGAACGGTTCCTGGAGCTTCCAGGAGAAGAACGAAATCGTAATGCCCGGCGGCGGGTTCGGGCTGGAACCCAAGAATTCGAACAGCAATGTTGTCATCGGGTCGATCGAGCCGAGCTACATTGCGACCGACACTCTCAAGTTAGCGGCCAACTACAGTTTTCTGTGGCGGGACGAGAACTACTATGATCAGTTTGAAGGCCGCTTCATTCCGGCCAAGACGAAGCACACGGTCGGCGGCTCGGCGACTTGGGCTTTCGCGCCGGGCGCGCTGCTCGAATTCCGCGGCTCTTATTCTTGGATCCATCAGAACGACAGTGCTTACTTGCCCGTTGTTCTTGTACCACCAAGTTACGCTATCATACCTCCGGCGCTGACCTATACGGCTTGGATGGCGTCGGTGACCGGCAGCGTCAGGTTTTAAAGAGGATCAAACTCGATGCGCAACATCACATCCTTCGGCTTCTCAATTGCAATCCTGCTCACTCTGGCGCCCGCCGCCGCAAACGCGCAGGCCGTCTCGACAAGCACGAACGCGCCGCCACGGCAAACATCCGCTGCCGCTCAACCGCCGCAGGAATGTTTGCGCGCGCTCGATGGCTCCTGCACAAAGCCTGCGCTTGCCGACGCTGCCGGAAAGCGCGCGGAGATCATGTCGTCGGTCCGCGTGTCGTATTTCGGTACACCGGCGGGCACGGTGGGCGGAAGCTACATTCCGTACGAACGCTTGTTCCGCGACAACGAAATTGTGTTTGGTCTGCCGACGTACACGTGCGCGGCATGTAACGTGGTGCAGCGTACGAAGTAGGTCTCCGCTAGGCGAAGCGGCCCGCGCAAACCCCGATGCGGGAAAGGGCCTAAGCCGGAACCCGTTTCGTATTTGGTTAGGCGATAAGACAACACCGAATATAAGCGGCCAAAGCCCAGTCTTCGTCATCCACTCGATTTACCCTTTATCGCTGCGCCGCATGAGCCCGCTATTGATGCTGTGGACAGCTCCTTTACCGGCACGTGGGTGCCATAGGATGGTTCGGCGAAGGCGGTGAAAAATCCTGCTGTCCGACATAAAGATGCCGAGCATGGACGGCATTGCGTTCGCGCTCGCCACCGGCAAAAGCCATCCCGACGTCGCGATCATGCTGACCACCGGTTTTGCCGATCAGCGCGAGCGCGCGCGCGGCCTTGGCGTCCAGTCGCGCCGGGCACGCCGCGATAACAAAATCGCTTGAGATTGAATGAGGTCTTGCTGCGCGCTCATTTTTCACCTCTCCGTGGGGAGAGGGAACACGCCCTGCCCGCCGCTATTGGTCCGCTTTAAAGCGATCTTGCGCTAGTAACCCTTCAACAGCCGGTCGATGTAATCGAGCTCAAGCTGCGGGCGGAAGCTTTCCCCGAAACGCTTGCGCAGTTCCTCGAGAATGCGGCGCGCGCGCTGGGCGTCGATTTCGCCCGGCACCTTCACGGTGACGTCGTCGCCGTATTCGCGCCCGCGCAGCGGACGGCCAAGCGGATCGGTGTTCTGCTGCGCGCGCGCCTGGCCGCGGCCAGGCCGGCCATTGGGACCGGGGCCCATGCCTTGTTGCTGCATCTGTTGCGCCAGCCCCTTGGCGCCTTGACGCATGGCTTCGAGCGCGCGGCCCTGGCTGTCGACGGCGCTTTCCGAATCGCCTTGGCCAAGCTCGCCTTCGGCTTCGCCCATGGCTTTGCCGGCGTCGCCGAGCTTGCCCATCTCTTTGCCGCCCTGCCCGTTCTGGCCCTTTTGGCCCTGCTGCGGCATGTTGCCCAGCCCGCGTTGGCGCAACTGTTCAAGGAGTTTACTGAGCCGGTCGCGCAGCGCCTGCTGATCGCGGCGCAGATCGCCCATCGACGGCTGCCGGCGCCGGCCGTTCTGGCGGTCGCGGCGCGCGTCCTGACCCTGCTTGAAGGTCTTGTCGCGCAACTGCTGCTGCTTGCGGATCATGTCGCCTAGCTCGTCGAGCGCCGACATCATGTCGTCCTCGCCCTGGTTCATCTGTCCGGGGCGGGCCATTTGCAGGTTTTCCATCATCGCCTGCATTTCTTCGAGCAGCTTGCGGGCGGCCTCGCGATTGCCGGAGCGCGCGAGATTTTCAAGCCGGTCCATCATGTTCTTGATATCGCGGTCCGACAGCACGCGCGTATTACGATCGAGCGGCCGCGACAACTGCTGCGGATTTTTCCGCATCTGCTCGGCCAGCGCCTGCAGGAACTTGTTCATGGCGGCGCGCAGGTTGTCCATCAGCTTCTTCAGCTCTTGGTCGCTTGCGCCGCGCTCGAGCGCCTGGCGGAGCGCATCCTGGGCCTGCCGCAGTTGCTTCTCGACGTCCGACATGTTGCCGTCTTCGATGTGCACGGCCATGTCCCACAGGCGCGCCACGACTTCGCGCAGCGCGTCGTCGCTTTTCGCCTGCTTCAGATTGAAGTAGATCGAGCGCAAACCGAGATAGACGCCCGCATCGGGCGTGAACTTGTCGGGCGCGATGGTCAGCGCATCGAGCGCGGTCAGCACCAGCGGCTTCTTGTTGGCGTCGAGCGCCAGATTGCGGCGCTGCTCGATCAGCGCGCGGGCGAGCGGCTTGACGAAGACACGCTCCGGCAGCGCGAAATCGTGCGGCTTGCTGCGGCCTTCGTTGCCCGCTTCGTCGCGCGCGGTAAGCGTCATTGTCACTTCAGCGCCGGCCCAGGGATGCCCGGTCAGATCGTGGATCGTTTGCGCGGCACCACGGCGGGTGCGCGCCTGCGGCAGCGCCAAACGGATTTCCGGCGCCGCGAACAAAGGATGCGCCTTGGCGGCAGCCGGATCCTTGAGCGCGAACGTCGCTTTCGCTTCGATCACGCCGTAGTCGTCTTCCATCTTGTAGTCGAGGCGGACCGAGCCGCGCACCTGCCGCTCCGGCGGCTTGAGCAGCGCAATGGTCGGCGCGCGATCGGGAATAGCGGTGAAGGACCAGACGAGATCGTTGCCGACGCCGCGCAGGCTCGCCGATGCATCGCCCTTGATGATAAAGCGGCGCTCCGTGGTGCCCTTGGGCAACGCCACGTTCGGATCGACCGGAGCATTTTCAAGCGCGCCTTTATGCGCAATCTCAAAATTGACGTCGCCGGTACCGCGAATGACGAGTTGACTACCGACCGGCACGGCAACAGGGCCCGCCGTTTCGATCGCCTCGCCCGGACGCATGCCCGGCAACATCACCGGCGGGCGCCCGGTATAGACCGGCGGCGTGACCCAGGCATCGACCCGGAAATTCGCCGGCAGCACCACGCCCTGCCAATCGAAGGCGGCCGCGACACGCTTGAAGTGCTCACCAGGTGCGGCGAAGAAACTTGCGACGACGAGGATCAGCACCAGCGCGCGCAGCGCGATCGGATCGCGCAAGGCGAGCCGGGGCGACGGCCAGCCGGCTTTCAGCTTGCGCGCTGACAGGAGCGCGCGTTCGATATGCGCACGCCAGAGCGCCTGTGCGACCGGATCGTGCTGGTTGGCGGCGATCGCATCGTTGACGGTGGTGGCCGGCCGGTGCACTTCGCCGCTGCTTTTGTCGAGGCGGCGCAAGCCATCGATGATCGTGGGCAGCCGCAGCCGCATGAGCGGCACAGCCGACGCGATGACGATGGCGACAAAGATCAGGAGACCGATGGCGCGCCCAAGCGGCGGCAACACCAGCCAGACTCCCGCCCAGGAGAACGCGAGAAACAGTCCGACCGCCGTGGCCAGGAATGCGAGCGCCGGCCACAACCGCTCCCACAACAGGCTGCCACGGGCGCGCTGAAGCGCGCGCACAAGCAGAACCTGCGTGGTCTGCGCTCGCCTTTCGCCCCGCTCAGTCGAATTGTCCAACAGTCGCTCCGTCGCGGTCGCTGGGAGAATCTGCCTTTAACAACGCTAACACGCAGGCAAGTTCCAGGCCACGCACCTATTCATGCGCCGATAACCAGGCCGGCATGCGATCGAGCGCAATCAATTGGTCAACTTCAAGGCGGGGCCGGATGACGGCCCATTCCGGGCCATTCACAAGGATTTCCGGCACCAAAGGCCGGGAATTGTAGGTCCCGGCCTGGACCGCCCCATAGGCGCCGGCCGACATGACGGCAAGCAGGTCGCCGGCGACCGGCTCCGCCAGATCGCGCTCGCGCGCCAGGAAATCCCCACTTTCGCAGACCGGCCCAACGACATCGGCACGGATTCGGGGACTCGCTGCGGCCATTTCCTTGACCGGCCAGATCTCGTGATACGCGTCATAGAGTGTCGGCCGGATCAAATCGTTCATGCCGGCGTCCACGATGACGAAATTCTTGGCCTCGCCGTGCTTCATGAACAGCACGCGCGTAACCAGGATTCCGGCATTGCCGACCAGCAGCCGGCCCGGCTCGAAGATCAGCCGGCAGCCGAGATCGCGGGTAGCGCGCTTGACCACGTCGGCATAGGCCTCCGGACGCGGCGGCGGCTCGTTGTCGTCGCGATAGGGAATGCCGAGGCCGCCACCGAGATCGACATGGGAGATCGTGTGGCCGTCGCTGCGCAATTCGCGCACAAATTCGGCAAGCAGAGCGAACGCATTGTCGAACGGATCAAGATCGGTGATCTGGCTGCCGATGTGCATGTCAACGCCGGTGACCTTGAGGCCCGGCAGCTTGGCCGCATGCGCATAGACCTCGCGTGCGCGGCTGATCGGGATGCCAAACTTGTTCTCGGCCCTGCCGGTAGCAATCTTGTGATGCGTCTTGGCGTCGACGTCGGGATTGACGCGCACGGAGATCGGCGCCGTACGGCCCTTGCCCGCGGCGATCTTTGACAGCAGATCGAGCTCGGGCTCGGATTCAATATTGATGCAGAGAATGTCTTCGTCGACCGCGAGCGCGAGTTCATCCGCCGTCTTGCCGATGCCGGAGAACATGATCTTCTCTCGCGGCACGCCGGCCAGCCGCGCCCGCATCAGTTCGCCGCCGGAGACAACGTCGGCGCCGGCGCCGAGCCTGGCGAGCGTCGCAATCACCGCCTGATTGGAGTTCGCCTTCATGGCGTAGCAGATGAGCGCGTCGATGCCGGTGAAGGCGTCGGTGAAGACCTGGTAGTGCCGCGTCAGCGTCGCGCTGGAATAGCAATAAAACGGCGTGCCCACTTCTTTCGCGAGCATGTTCAGGCTGACCGCCTCGGCGCAGAGAACGCCGTCGCGATAAGTAAAGTGATGCATCGGTCAGGCTCAGTTGAGCAGGGCGTCGAGTGGAATGCGTTTGTTCGGGCCGGGTGCCGCTATCGGCCGGCCTTGGGCGTCCATGGCCGGCGGCACGCTGCCGGCTTTCGCGGCCGGTTGACTGCTGGCCAACGATGCCGAGGGCGGCGGATCAAGCGCACCTTTGCGCCCACAGCCGGTCAGCGCGAACGCGGCGACGACCGCGGCGAGCAAGGCCAGGCGGAAAAGGACGCAGGGACAGGGCAGAAAACGGCTCAAGAAGCGCTCCATTGGCGGGCGCATGATCATTTTCCGAAAACCGTACCCGCTTTTCGGGATCATGGGCTGGCTAAGCGACACTAGCAAAACGAACGAACAAGGCGAAGTCAGGACTTTTCGAGCTTGCGCAGCCATTTCCGGGCCTGCGCGCGGACGTTTTTCGGGGCGGTGCCGCCATAGCTCACGCGGCTCTTCACCGAACGGTCGACCGACAGGACGCCGAAGACCTCGTCATTGATTCGGGGCTCGATCGCCTGCATGGCGGCGAGCGGCAGCCGGTGCAGCGGCACGCCTGCTTCCGCCGCCTTGGCGACAATGCGGCCGGTGACGTGATGCGCCTCGCGGAAAGGCATATTGAGCGCGCGCACCAGCCAGTCGGCGAGATCTGTGGCGGTGGCATAGCCCTCGCCGGCCGCCTTCTTCATGCACGCGGCGGCGGGCTCGATATCGGCGACCATGCCGGTCATTGCGGCAATCGACAACGACAGCGCGGCAAGCGCGTCCATCGCTCCTTCCTTGTCCTCCTGCATGTCCTTGGCATAGGCGAGCGGCAAGCCCTTCATCACCACCAGGATCGCGGTCAGCGCGCCGATGACGCGGCCGGACTTGGCACGCACCAGTTCTGCGGCGTCTGGGTTACGCTTCTGCGGCATGATCGAGGAGCCGGTGGTGAATTTGTCCGACAATGCGGCGAAGCCGGTGAGCGGCGAGGTCCAGATCACGATCTCCTCGGCAAGCCGCGACAGGTGCACGGACGTGATCGCCGCCGCGGCCAGCGTTTCCATCACGAAGTCACGGTCGGAGACGGCATCGAGCGAATTGGCCATCGGCCGCTCGAAGCCAAGGGCGTGCGCCGTCATGTCGCGATCGAGATCGAACGAGGTGCCGGCGAGCGCGGCGGCGCCGAGCGGCGATTCATTGAGCCTTCTGCGTGCGTCAGCAAAGCGGCCACGGTCGCGCGCGGCCATCTCGACATAGGCGAGCAGATGGTGGCCGAAGGTCACGGGCTGCGCGGTCTGCAGATGCGTGAAGCCGGGCATGACGGTCGCGGCATGTGCCATCGCCTTCTCGGCGAGTGCCTTCTGGTAACCGCTCAACGCCGCGTCGAGCGCATCGATGGTGTCGCGCATCCACAGCCGGAAATCGGTCGCCACCTGGTCGTTGCGCGAGCGCGCGGTGTGCAGGCGGCCGGCGGCCTCCCCGATCAGTTCGGCAAGCCGGCCTTCGACGTTCATATGAATGTCTTCGAGCGCGCGCTGGAAGGAGAATTTACCGGCCTCGATCTCTGACAGAATCGTGTCTAGACCGTGAGCGATCTTTTTGGCGTCGTCCGCCCCAATGATGCCTTGCTTGGCCAGCATGTCGGCATGGGCCTTGGACGCGGCGATGTCCTGGCGGTAAAGGTGCCGGTCGACATCGATGGAGGCGTTGATCTCCTCCATGATGGCATCCGGGCCCGTCGCAAACCGGCCGCCCCACATCTTGTTGCTCATGGCTCGTCTCTTGGCACACTCATCGAAGCTTCGCCGATCATGACCGAAACCCGTTCCAGCTTCGTCACCAAGCGGTTCGCCATGCTGGCGGCGGGCACCATCGCCGGCGCTATCGTCGGACTGGCGGGGGTATACGGGATTACGTCCCTGACTCGCAATGCGGGCGGCGACAAGGCCTGCCGGCCGGCGGTCGAATTGGCCAAGAAAGTCGCGCCTTTTGCGCGCGGCGAGGTGGCCGCGGTCAACGTCGCCAAGAGCCCGCTCAAGGTGCCGGACCTCGCTTTCACCGACGCCGACGGCAAGCAAATGAGCCTCGCGGACTTCCGCGGCCGAACGGTGCTGCTCAACCTCTGGGCCACCTGGTGCGTGCCCTGCCGCAAGGAAATGCCGACCCTCGACGCGCTCGAGGCCAAATTGGGGGCTAAGGACTTCCAGGTGGTGGCGGTCAATATCGATACCCGCGACCCCAACAAGCCGAAGACGTTTCTCAAACAGATCGGCGTGCAGAAGCTCTCTTATTATGCCGATCCAAGCGCCAAGTCGTTCCAGGACCTCAAAGCGATCGGCCGCGCCTTCGGCATGCCGACGACGCTGCTGGTCGACCCAAAAGGCTGCGAGATCGGCAGCATCGCGGGGCCGGCGGAATGGGCAAGCGACGACGCGCTCAAGCTGATCCGGGCCGCGCTTGGAAAGAGCGAAAGCTGAGACTAGACGCTGATATCGAGGTTCTGGCCAACGCCGGCGGCGAGATTGGCAACGTTCGCCATGTTCGTCTGCGCGGCATCGATGACCTTCGCAATCGAGGCGACATTGTCCGCGTTCATGCGGATCATCTTGGCGGCCATAGCCATCTGCGCGGCGCCCGTCTGAGCGCCGGCCAGCGCCGCGGCTAGCGATGCGGGATCCATGAACGCAGGTCCTCCCCCTCCGGGCGAAGGATACATTCCTTTGCGTCAACGATTCCTAAATGACGGACCGCCCTTGACGCGGCGGGCAGCGCGCGTATAGTTAACCACATGGTTTACTATTCGCTCGACCGCATATTCTCAGCGCTCGCCGACCCGACCCGACGCGCGCTGGTGGCGCGCTTGAGCAAAACCGACAGCGCCTCGGTCAGCGAACTCGCCAAGCCCTTCGCAATGTCGCTGCCGGCGGTGATGAAACATATCGACGTATTGACGGACGCCGGGCTCGTCGCGCGCGAGAAGATCGGACGCACCGTCACATGCAAGCTGCGGGCGGAGCCGATGCGCGACGCCAACGACTGGCTCAACCGCTATCAGAAATTCTGGAGCGAGCGGCTCGACCGTCTCGCAACGTTCCTGGAGGAAGACTCATGTCCGCCGTCATCACCAAACCAAGCCTCACCATCAAGCGCCGCTTCAAAGCGCCACCGGAAAAAGTCTACGCCGCCTGGTGCGACCCGGAAAAAATGAAGCACTGGATGGGACCGGGTAACGTCCTGAAGGTCGTGGCCGAATGTGATCTGCGTGTCGGCGGCCGCTACCACATCAAGATGGTCGTGCCCAATGACGAGCACAACGTCTCGGGCACCTATCGCGAGATCGTGCCGAACGAGAAACTGGTTTTCACCTGGGCTTGGAAATCGACACCCGAGCGTGAGTCGCTGGTCACCGTTACCGTCAAACCGGATGGCGACGGCACCATCATGACATTGCTGCACGAGCATTTCTTCGACGAGGCCGCGCGCGACAACCACAAC
This sequence comes from uncultured Alphaproteobacteria bacterium, assembly GCA_963840065.1. Lineage (GTDB taxonomy): Bacteria > Pseudomonadota > Alphaproteobacteria > Rhizobiales > Xanthobacteraceae > Pseudolabrys. The sequence continues at coordinate 257,779 of CAWIXF010000008.1, forward strand.
AAGGGCTGGACCGCCATCATGGACCGGCTCGAGAAGTTTCTCGGCTGATCGACGTTCCTAACGCGATTGTTTGCAACGGAGTTTACGCATGAAACTTATCGGCTTCCCCGCTTCGCCCAACACCTGGAAGGTGCGCGCGGTCGCGGCTCATCTCGGCATGCCACTCGCATTCGAGGTCGTCGATCTGACGAAGGGCGCCTCGCACGCGCCCGACTATCTTGCGCTCAACCCCACCGGCCGCACGCCGACTTTGGTCGACGGCGAATTTGTCCTGTGGGAATCGACCGCGATCATGCAGTATCTCGCGAGCCAGAAGCCGAACTCGCTCTGGCCCGGCGACGCCCGCGCGCTCGCCGACATCATGCGCTGGCAGAGTTGGAGTCTCGCTCATTTCAATAAAGATGGCTGCGAGCCGGTCATCCTCGAACGCATCGTCAAACAGATCCTGCAACTCGGCCCGCCGGATGATGCGGTTGTCGCCAAGGGGCTCGAATGCTTTAGCCGTGAAGCCGCCATACTCGACGCGCATCTGGCAAAGCAGCTTTACCTTGTCGGCAAGGATGTGACGCTCGCCGACTTCTCTGTCGCGGCGATGTTGTTTTATGCGGAGCGTGCGAGCTTGCCACTCGCGTCCTATCCACATGTCAGAGAATGGTTCGCTCGCGTCGCGGGCATGCCGTGCTGGCAGGAAACGGCGCCGCAGTTCACCGCCGCGGCGGCATAACAGACGCAACATACTCGCAATGTCATCGCCGGGCCGCCGCGGAGTGGCGTGACCCGGTGATCCCGTTTAGGGACGCACTGCCTCCCTAAGCGAGATGGCCGGGACAAGCCCGGCCATGACATTCAATGCTAGTGCCTTGAAACCGCTTAGCGCGTCGGCACCGGCTTTTCGCCGCGGTAGTCGTAGAAGCCGCGCTGCGTTTTACGGCCGAGCCAGCCGGCTTCGACATATTTCACCAGCAGCGGGCACGGACGATACTTCGAGTCGGCAAGACCCTCGTGCAGCACCTGCATCACCGACAACACGGTGTCGAGGCCGATGAAGTCGGCGAGCTCGAGCGGACCCATCGGATGGTGCGCCCCCAGCCGCATGGCGGTGTCGATCCCCTCGACATTGCCGACGCCTTCATAAAGCGTGTAGATCGCCTCGTTGATCATCGGCAGCAGGACACGGTTGACGATGAAGGCGGGGAAATCCTCCGACACCGCGATGGTCTTGCCGAGCTTGGTGATGAAAGCCTTGCTCGACTCGAAGGTGGCGTCGTCGGTCGCGATGCCGCGGATCAGTTCGACCAGTTCCATCAGCGGCACCGGATTCATGAAGTGGATGCCGATGAAGCGCTCGGGACGGTCGGTCGAGGCGGCAAGCCGCGTGATCGAGATCGAGGATGTGTTGGTTGCGACGATCGCTTCGGGTTTCAGGCTGACGCAAAGATCGGAGAAGATCTTGCGCTTGACATCTTCCTTCTCGACCGCGCTCTCGATCACGATGTCGCAGGTCGAGAGGTCCTCGTATTTTTCCGCCGGCTTGATGCGCGCGAGCGCAGCCTTGCGATCGGCTTCGCTGATCGCGTTCTTGCCGACCTGGCGCGTCATATTGCCATTGATGGTCGCCAAGCCGGCCTTGATGCGGTCGCCGGACACGTCGTTCATGAAAACCGAATAGCCCGCCAGCGCGCAGACATGGGCAATTCCGTTGCCCATCTGCCCGGCGCCGATCACTCCGACAGTTTGAATATTCAGCGGCATTATCCGACCCGATCGAAGACCCAGCTCCCGGCTGCGTCTAGGTTGCCTCGCGTGCCGTTCTACGCCGAACCGCCCGACGGCACCACGGGCGGCATTTCACACTTGCGGGCGTGGTCAACGCCCGAGCTTGCCCAGTTCCGCCTCCAGTTCCGGCAGCGCCTGATAGAGATCGGCGACCAGACCATAGTCGGCGACCTGGAAAATGGGGGCTTCTTCGTCCTTGTTGATGGCGACGATGACTTTGGAATCCTTCATGCCGGCAAGGTGCTGGATCGCGCCTGAAATGCCGACCGCGATATAAAGCTCCGGCGCCACGACCTTACCGGTCTGGCCGACCTGCCAGTCGTTAGGGGCATAGCCGGCGTCGACCGCAGCGCGCGAGGCGCCGACCGCGGCGCCAAGCTTGTCGGCCACCGGCTCGATGTATTTGGTGAAATTCTCGCGGCTCTGCATGGCGCGCCCGCCGGAGATGATGATCTTGGCGGAGGTCAGTTCCGGCCGGTCCGATTTCGACAATTCCTCGCCGACAAAAGACGACAGGCCAGGATCGGCGGCGGCGGTCACGCTCTCGACCGGAGCCGCAGCACCGCCCTCGCCCGTCGCCTGGAAGGTCGAGGTGCGCACGGTGATGACCTTCTTGGGATCGGAAGACTTCACAGTCTGGATGGCGTTGCCGGCATAGATCGGCCGCTCGAAAGTGTCGGGCGCGACGACCTTGGTGATCTCGGATATCTGCATGACATCGAGCAATGCCGCCACCCGCGGCATCACGTTCTTGGCCGTCGTGGTCGCCGCCGCGACAATGGCGTCATAATTGCCGGCAAGCGACACAATGAGTGCGGCCAGCGGCTCGGCGAGCTGGTGCTCGTAGGCCGCGTCGTCCGCTATCAGCACCTTCGCGACGCCGTCGAGCTTGGCGGCGGCGTCGGCGGCGCCTTTGCAATCCTTGCCGGCGACCAGCACATGAACCTCGCCGCCCAAAGCCTTGGCCGCGGTCAACGCCTTGTTGGTCGCGTCCTTGAGCGCCTTGTTGTCGTGCTCGGCCAAAAGAAGCGTCGTCATTTATAAAATCCCCGCCTCGTCCTTGAGCTTGCCGACCAGTTCGGCGACCGAACCAACCTTGACGCCCGACTTGCGGCCCGGAGGATCGCTCGTCTTGACGATTGCGAGCCGCGGCGTGACGTCGACGCCGTAGTCGGACGGCGCCTTTTCGTCGATCGGCTTCTTCTTTGCCTTCATGATGTTCGGCAACGACGCGTAGCGCGGCTCGTTGAGGCGCAGATCCGTCGTGATGATCGCGGGCGCTTTCAGCTTTACGGTCTGCAGGCCGCCGTCGACTTCGCGCGTCACTGTCACGCTGTCGCCGTCGAGCGCGAGCTTGGAGGCGAACGTGCCTTGCGACCAGCCGAGCAGCGCGGCCAGCATCTGGCCGGTCTGATTGCAATCGTCGTCGATCGCCTGCTTGCCCATGATGACGAGGCCGGGTTGTTCGGCGTCGACCACGCCTTTGAGAATCTTCGCGACCGCCAGCGGCTCGACCGTGCCTTCGGTCTTCACCAGGATGCCGCGGTCGGCGCCCATGGCGAGCGCGGTGCGGATGGTTTCGGAAGCCTGCGCCGGGCCGATGGACACCGCGACGATTTCGGTTGCCTTGCCGGCTTCCTTCAAACGGATCGCTTCTTCGACCGCGATCTCGTCGAACGGGTTCATCGACATTTTGATGTTGGAGAGCTCGACGCCCGAGCCGTCCGCCTTGACGCGGATCTTCACGTTGAAATCGACCACCCGCTTCACGGGCACCAAAATCTTCATAATCCCCTTGTCCCAAATGGGTCGAAAGAAATGCGGCGGGAAGCTAAGGGCGGCGCCGTCGGCATGTCAACGTTTATGCTGCAATGCACTAGCGCGTCTATCGGTTCTGTCCCGGCGCCCACAGCACATCGCTGGCGCCTTTGTCGTTGGCATAGCGGCCGGCGACGAAAAGATAGTCCGAAAGCCGATTGATGTATTTGAGCGAGGGCTCCGACACCCCCTCCTCAGCCTTGTCCTTCAACTCCACCATGATGCGCTCGGCGCGCCGGCAGACCGTGCGGGCGAGATGCAAATAGGCCGAAGCCGGGTGGCCGCCGGGCAAAATGAAGGATTTCAGGGGCGAAAGGTCCTTGTTGAGCCGGTCGATTTCGGCCTCGAGCCAGTTGACCTGGGCGTCGGTGACAGTCAGCCGCGCCCCGCCGGGGCCCTTCTCGGCCAGGCACAGGTCGGCCGAGACGTCGAAAAGATCGTTCTGGATGCGCCGGAGGGCGTCGTCGAGTTCCGACCCCCCGGTGTGCAGGCGGACCAGGCCAATCACGGCATTGAGCTCGTCGACGGTCCCGTAGGCCTCCACCCGCAGGTCGTATTTTTTGCGCCGGGCGCCGGTGCCGAGCGCGGTCGTACCGTCGTCGCCGGTGCGCGTATAGATCCGGTTGAGCACAACCATGTGAGCCTCGTTTGTGACCCCTTGCGCCGCGGCCCGTTCGCGGTAGCATTCACGTTAGCGGATTTTTGCCAGCCCATGTTCTCTAGACCATGAGGGATGACATGACGCGCTTTCTGACGATTGCCGGTGCAGCCGCATTCTTGGCCCTACCGGTCGCGACTCCGGCCTTGGCCTGCTCCGGCCACGACCACACGGCCCAGGCCAGCACCGTGGACCTCGCCGCTGCGTCCAAGAAGGCCCTGACACCGACCGTGCAGTCGGACAAAGCCGACGAGACCAAGGCGCCCGCGAAATAGGTCCATAAGCGGCCGATTTAGCGCCCCATCACCCAGATCGTCGCCATAATCACGATGATAGCGACGAACTGCAGTAGCACGCGCATGCGCATGAGTTTTTGCGAGCGGTTGGGCGAGCCGCCGCGCATCATATTGATCAGGCCGAGGGCGAGCACCACCGCCACGGCGATGATGGCGGCCGGCACGACATAGTGCGACATAAATCCCGACATGGCGGCCTTCTAGCACCATCGCCAAGGCGTGGCCAAACAAGCCTGCCATACGCTCCCGATTTGATTGTCTAAAATATTGCCTCGCCACTTGGTTGCGGCGGCGGTAACATATTGCTGCAGTTGTAAGCGTTGCGGTGTGGCGTATGGCGTTGGGTGGGGCAACGGCCTTAGCGCGTCCACGGAGCTGGTTCGGCGCAGCCGCCGACGGCCCCACCGTTGTCGCGTGGGCGGCACGGGAAAGCGACGAGCCCACAACCGGCGCGCCATCCCCTTTTGCCGAGATCGACTGTCTGCGCGCGAGCCTTGCGCCGGACGTCCTTGCCGCCGCCGAGGAACGCGCCACCAAACTCGGAGTCGGCGCTGACAGGGTCCTGATCGGCAGCGGAGCGACGAGCGAAGAGACCTACTTGCGTGCGCTGGCAAAATATCTTGGCGTCGCATTCGAGCCGCTTGAGGGCATTCCGCGCGCGCTCTGTCCGGTCGGCGATGAGCGCCTGATCGAATCGGCGGCAGCCGGCCTTTTGCCGCTGATGCCCGACGGCGACCTTTGTCTCGTCGTCGCCCCGCGCGGTGTTGCCGCTCGCCGCATTTCTGGAATGATCGAGCGCAATCCGCAGCTATCGCGGCGGTTCCGTTTCACCAGTTCGGAGCGCCTGACGCGGTTCGTCCTGCATCACGCCGGCGAGACACTGGCCGCGCGCGCATCCGATGACCTCAAACGAAACTGGCCGACGCTGTCCGCAGCACCGCCCCGCTGGCTCAGCAACATCGTGCTGCCGGCATTGGCCGGACTCGTATCGCTGGTTGCCTTTACCGAAGCGCCCGCTGCGACGCTTTACGGCGTGGACATCGTGTTGGCCCTGGTCTTTCTCGCGTGGCTCGGCCTGCGGCTCGTCGGCGCATCGATCACGGACCGCCGCGAACGCGGCCGCGCGCCGGCGGACAATTCTCTGCCGACCTATACCGTGATCGCGGCGCTCTATCGCGAAGCGACTTCCGTCGACGGGTTGCTGTCGGCGATCGAGCGGCTCGACTATCCACCGGAGAAACTCGACGTAATCGTCGCGGTCGAAGCTGACGATGCAGAAACGCGCCGTGCGCTTGCGGCGCGCAAAGGCTGCATTCCGGTCAGCGTCATCACGGTGCCGGCGTTCGGGCCGCGCACCAAACCAAAAGCGCTTAACGTGGCGCTGCCGTTTGCACGCGGAACGTTCGCGGTCATATACGACGCCGAGGACCGGCCCGAACCGGACCAACTGCGCCGCGCACTGTGGCGTTTCCGCGGCGGCGGCCAGCGCGTCGCTTGCGTACAGGCGCGTCTATGCATCGACAATACCGCCGATAGCTGGCTGTCACGGTTTTTCACCGCCGAATATGCCGGTCAGTTCGATGTCTTTCTGCCCGGCATCGCCGCACTTGGCCTGCCCGTTCCGCTCGGCGGCTCGTCCAATCATTTCCGCACCGCGTGTCTGCGCGAGATTGGCGGGTGGGATGCCTACAACGTGACCGAGGACGCCGATCTCGGCATGCGGCTCGCGCGTTTCGGCTATCGCACCGGCGTCACCTCTTCGACGACCTTCGAGGAAGCGCCGGCACAATTCGGCGCCTGGCTGCGTCAGCGCACCCGCTGGTTCAAAG
>CAWIXF010000009.1:0-164320 GCA_963840065.1 uncultured Alphaproteobacteria bacterium
CGTCACCGCCCACCACCAAAAAATTAAGAAATTGAAAGACCTACGTTTTTGGATTTTTCCCTCACCTTTTGGTCAGGTGAGGGAATAGATGTTCCAGTATCGTTCACAAGCTTGTTTATCACCTCGCGAGTCAGGCGGGCGCGGTCGGCACTCTCGGTATAGAGCGATGCCATTTTTGATCCGGTCCATCCGAAGATGGCATTCAGTTGCGAGACGGTCGCCCCATTGTTCGCTGCACGTGTCGCGCCAATCTTGCGAAGTCCGTTCGCGGATTTGATTACCCCAGCGGTTCGACAGGCTTCAGAGAAATAGTTGCCAAACAACTCTTTGCTCAAGCGTTTTCCGCTTACCCCGCAAATAAACGCAAGTTCACCGGTGGGGCCAGCTGTCGATATCGTATTCGTCGGCTACCCCATGCACAGCGTGAACCCCCTTGAACATCATTCGGTCCAGCTCCTGATTGACCCGATCTTCGTCCCACTTGAACTGCTGGGGTTCCAGTGACGTCCGAGACCGGAAAACATCGATCACGCTCACGTTGCTGACAATCGCCGCCGCAGCGATCGTGCAGATCTCGCCGGTATAGTCCCACAATTGCGCGCGTTGCCGGATGCTGACGATGAATTGGCCGACCATACAGACAATACCGGCAAGAACGAAAAAGGCCTACCAGAAGGCCGCCAAGCCGCATCGCTCGCTCCTGATGCGTGGGTTCGAAGTCACCCAATCGACGGTCTCGAAATACATGGCACGAGGTCGAAGGTCCCCATCACAAAGCAGGAGGACGTTTCTGCGAAATCACGCTGAGGCGATTGCGGTCATCGATATATGCGTTATACCGACGCTGACTTTTGAGCGGTTGTTCGCGTTTCTGGTTGTGGGCCATGGCTGGCGGCAGCGGCTTTGGATCGAGGTCACAAGGCATCCGACTGCCGCGTGGCTGGCTCGTCAGACCACTGAAGCTTTTCCCTGGTCATTGTCACCAGCCTACCTGGTCCGCGACAATGTCCGGGCCTACGGGCAAATGTTTAACGTTCGGGTCAGGGCGATGGGTATCCGCGATCGGCCGATCAGTCCCGGATCGCCGTGGCAAAATGGAGTTTGCGAACGTTTGATCGGAATGCTTCGCCGCGAGTGCCTGGACCATATAGTCGTCTTCGGCGAGGTGCACCTGCGGCGAATGTTTTCCGTCTATGCGGCGAAGTACAATAAAGCGCGTACGCATCTGGCTCTGAGTAAAGATGCCCCGCTACAGCGGCCGGTCCAACGGTTCGGCAGCGTTGCCGCTATTCCCGTACTGGCAGGGTTGTATCACAAGGATGTCCGGATCTAATTTTCGGAAAGGAAAGCGGTCTAAGGGTCGTTAGAGACCGACGCTGCTTTGCATGATACCTCCGTCCGCAAAAATTGTAGTCGCGGTGAGATAGCTTGCGCCATCTCCGGCCAAGAACGCGACCACATTGGCAATCTCCTCGGGGCGCGCCATGCGTCCAATCGGGATTGCGGCATTCAGCTTTGCGAACTTGGACGGGTCGTCCATGGTGCTGAGATTGATCGGCGTTGCCACGGCGCCCGGACCAACGCCAACGATCAGGATATTGTGAGGCGCGAGCTCGACCCCGGCGGTGCGGGTGAGCATCCGCATGCCGCCTTTGGCGAGACAATAAGGCGTATTGCCGGGCATCGGCCAGTCCTCGTGCACCGACGTAATATTGATGATGCGGCCACCGCCGCCCTGCTTGATCATCTGCTTGGCGGCGATTTGTGTGCCGAAAAACGCACTCTTGAGGTTGATGGCCATGACACGGTCATATTGATTCTCAGTGGTGTCGAGGATCGACGTCCGTGTTTCGATGCCGGCGTTGTTCACCATGATGTCGAGCCGCCCAAAATTGCTGACCGCCGCATCGACGAGTTTCTGCAAATCCGTGGGCTTGCTGACGTCGGCGTCAACGCCGACCGACCGGCCGCCAAGCTTGGCGATTTCTTGTTCCTCGGCCGCCGTCGCTTCCGGGTCAACGACGTAGTCAATGACCACGCTTGCACCCTGGCGTGCCAACTTAAGACAGATCGATCGACCGATACCGCTGTTGCCGCCCGTGACGATCGCAACCTTGTTCTGCAAAGTCATGCACCACCCCCTTGTGGGCTATTCGAATTTCCGCGTGTGTCGAAAATGCAACGGCTCGCCGCGACCGCCGCTGACAAAGGATAGGCTAGGCATTGCCGGCAGCATGCGCAACTTTCTCATCTTCGTGGTATTCAGTCTTTGACAGTGCTGTGACGTGACACGCTGTTCTGATTCTTGGGAGGCGAGAGAATCGTGATGGCGAAATACGACGTAATCATCATCGGCAGCGGCGCGGGCGGCGGCAGTGCCGCCTACAAGCTGGCAAAGTCCGGCAAACAAGTGCTCCTTCTCGAGAAGGGCCCGTTTCTTCCGCGGGATGCCTCTACGCTGGACGTCAGGCAAGTCTTCGTGGACGGCGTGTTCAAGAACCACAACGTTTGGCTCGACGGCAAGGGCGGCGAGTTTGTCCCCGGCGAATTCTACAACGTGGGCGGTAAAACCAAGTGGTACGGCGCGGCGCTGTTCCGCTTCCGGCCCGTCGAGTTCGAGGCCGAACCCGAATTTGAGCTGCTCGGGTGGCCTTTCGGCTACGAGGAGCTCAGGCCCTATTACGACGAGGCGACTGCGCTGCTCAAGATCACCACCTTCAAGAATGAACCTCAATTGCAGGCGCTGCTCGACAAAATCATGACCGCCGATCCAGGCTGGAAGCTGGAGTCACTGCCGCTCGGGTTGTCGAAGGAGATTCTCTCCAATCCTGACGAGGCGAAACATTTCGATGGGTTTGCATCGCCTTCGGGCTACAAGTCCGACGCGGAACGCAACCTGATCGATCATATCCGGGACAGGCCGAATTTCACGCTCATCGCCGGCAATCCGGTATCGGATCTCATCGCTGCGCCGGGCGATCCGCGCACTATCATCGGCGTCAAATGCGCCGATGGTTCGACCTACGAAGCGGGGATTGTCGTGCTGGCCGCCGGCGCCATGACAAGCCCGCGCATTCTTCAGGACTATCTGCGTGCAAGCGACCTCGCTCTCCCCTGCGGCGACCTGGTGGGCGCCAACTTCAAAATGCACCTCAACTCGGCGGTGCTCGGGTTCTCGCCTTTCAAGGACCATGATGTCTTGCGCAAGACGGCGGTTCTCTACAACGACAGGTTCCCGCACTCTTCGATGCAGTGTCTCGGTTGGATCGACGGCGAGGTGCTCGAGACGCAAGCGCCGAAGGCGTTGCCGGGCTTCCTCGACAATATCCTCGGCAAGCGGGCGATCGGCTTCTGGGCGACCACCGAGGACTCCTCTTCCCCGCGGAACCGCATCATCTCCGGCGGCCCGGGCGGCAAGCCGATCATGGATTACAGCCTCGACCGTATCGAGAAGGCGAAGAAGGAGCACGAAGCGTTGATCGATGCTTGGTTGAATCGCTTGCTGCACGCCGGTCTGGTCGGCTTCGAGAAATACATGGGCATGGCGGGCACCGCGCATGCTTTGGGCAGCATGGTGACCGGCAACGACCCGAAGGCCTCGGTAGTCGACCCGCATGGCAAGGTCCACGGCATGGAACGTCTCTATGTTGGTGACGGCAGCACACTGCCGCGTGCCAGCCGGGTGAATCCGTCGCTGACCATCTATGCCTTGGGCTTGCGCTTGGGCGATCACCTCGCGGGCGCCTGAGCCTCGCGCTCAATCGACGGCGAAGCGATATTCCGTGGTGCTCGCAAAACGCTCGCCCGGGCGCAACACTGTGCTGGGAAAGTCCGGCTGGTTCGGCAAATCTGGGAAGTGCTGTGTTTCAAAAGCAAAACCTGTGTGGCGACTGTAGATCTTGCCGGTCGGGCCGCGCAGCGTGCCGTCGAGATGATTGCCGCTGTACAATTGAATCCCTGGCTGCGTGGTGTGCACTTCGAGAACGCGCCCGCTGCGCGGTTCACGCGCGCGCGCGGCAAATTGCGGGACGTCGCTCGACGATGCGTTCAGAATGAAATTGTGATCATAGCCAAGGGCGGCCAGGAGCTGATCATCCCGCTCGCTGATGCGGGCCCCGATCGGGTGCGGCTCTCGGAAATCGAACGGCGTACCTGTGACCGCAAGCATCGCTCCGGTCGGAATGAGCTGCGCGTCGACCGGCGTAAACCGCTCCGCGGCGATCATCACTTCGTGTTCGAGGATGTCGGGGGTCGCCGCTCCGCCCAAGTCGAAATAGGCATGGTTGGTGAAATTGATGACGGTCGGGCGATCGGCTTCCGCGCTATAGTCGATGCGTAGCGTATTCCCCCGCGTCACACTATAGGTCACCTCAAGGGCGACCGCACCGGGGAAGCCCTGGTCTCCATCTGGGCTGATATGGCGTAGGGTGATGTGCGGTTCCGGGCACTCCCCGCATTCAACGACACGCCAGACCGCTTTGTTGAAACCGACGCGTCCGCCATGCAGGCAGTTGTCACCGTCATTCTTGGACACATGATATTCGCAGCCATCGAGCACGAATGAAGCGCCGCCAATGCGATTGGCATACCGCCCGACCAGCGCGCCGAGGTAAGCGTCTTGCGTGACATAGTCGGCGAGCGTCGGGAGCGAAAGGACGACATTGGCGCGGATACCATTCCGGTCCGGCGTTTCGATGCCGATGATCGCTCCGCCATAGGTAATGATGTGTGCACGCAGCCTGGCGTCATCCCCCAGGATAAAGAGATCGACCGCCGTGCCGTCCGGCGTTACCCCGTATGATGATCGCACAAGCATAGGCAACACATCGTATCAGAGTCGGGCGGCGTCGTGCTTAAGTTCTGCGATCATGATGCCACCCGCGCAAGTCTCACGAGGTAAGGACGCCCGCGACCGCGAGCTTGGCTTGCCAGATTACTGTGTCGCCGAGAATGAACAGCACGTCGTTGTCCGGCCCGCCAAAGGTGAAGTTTGCAACGCCGGGAGCGATGATCTCGCCGAGCAGATCGCCCTCCGGCGTGAAAACCTGCACGCCAGTTGCGGACGAGGTGTAAACGCGACCTTGCAGGTCGAGCTTGATACCGTCGGGGACGCCTGGGCTGACAACGGCGAACAAGCGTTCGTTGCGCAAGTGTCGGCCATCCTGCACGTCGAAGGCACAGACATGATGCGGTAGATTGGCGAAGTAAGTCCCCGGTGCCTGATTGGCCCCTGTGTCGGTGATGTAGAGAACGGATTCGTCCGGTGAGAAGGCGAGGCCGTTCGGCTTGTTGAAGCTGTCCGCCACCACCGTGGTTTCGCCCGTGGCAGGATCGTAGCGATAGACGTAGGTGCCGACCTTCGCTGCGCCCTTGAAACTTTGGACTTCACCATAGTTGGGATCGGTGAACCACACGGACCGATCGCTCTTCACAATCACGTCGTTCGGTGAGTTGAAGTGAAGCCCACGCCATCGATCGACCACAGTGCCGACCGACCGGTTCTTAAGGTCCATGCGGCTGATGCGGGCTGGCGTCTTGCGCGTGCCCTGCTCGCAAATCACGAGCCGGCCGTCACGGTCGAGCGTCATGCCGTTCGCCATGTTGGAGGGAAACCGGATCGAGTTCGAGCGCGCCGGCCTTGAAAGGAAACTCCTCGCCGGTCAATTGCAGACGCTTGATGGCGATGTTCTTGGGACCTGGCTCGGGCACCGTGGTGAAGTAGAGTGCATGCTCCGCAGCAACGTAAGCCGGACCTTCATGAGCGTTCGTCTCGATCAAGACGGGACGCTGAAAGTCAGAGCCAAGGATCGAGTGAAATTCGTCACGATGGACGATGAAAGTCGCGCCGTCTCCGTTGTGGGAAGAATGAACCATTGGCTCTAATCCTTGTTCACCGCCCTGACGGGTTCGTGGAACCGGCAGCCGCGTCCCGATTTAGTCAAATGGATGTCGCTACCTTAGGGTAGCGCACGATAACGGGGTTGTGATCCGCGCCCCCTTCGTAGAAGATTCGGCATATCGCGACTCTATCGAGAGGTGTGCTCGCCATGGACTGGCTGATCAACGACGCTTTGCCCGTGTTGGCGCGCATCTTCATCGTCTGGATTTTCCCATTCAGCTTTCTCGACAAAATCATCAATTGGGACAACGCCCTTAAGCAGGCGACGTCGAGCTGGCTTCCCGGCGGCTCGGTGCTTCTGATTCTCGCGATGATCGTGGAGCTCTGCACGCCGCCCATGATCGTGTTCGGATTCTACGACGGGATCGCGGCCTTCTTTCTCGCGGGCTACTGCGCCGTCACGGCCATCGTTTATCACGCCTTCTGGTCCTATCCACGTTTCTGGTCGCCGCAGAGCGAAGGCTATCCGCACATCTGGGATTTCTTCAAGAATTTCGCCGTGGTCGGTGGACTGATATTCGTCATGTACGCGAGCGGCTTCATCCAAGCGGTCGGTGCCGACATCGAAAAGGTGTCCATGCTGACGACATCATAATAGCGGGCAGAGAGGTATCAGGGATGGCCGGAGAGCCCCCAAAGCTTGCCTATTGGCACCTCTGGACGGACGATAACGGCGTGAGCCGTCAAACACGCTGCGAACTCACCGACTTCGAAATGAGCGCGTTGGGCCCCGGTGATTCCCCGCAATGGAATGGTTCATTGCTTGACGATGGCAATGCGTTCCTGACTGTCCTCCCGGTGGGCTGGGTCGGCGACTGGCACATGAACAAGACAGCGAAGTGGATCTTCGTTTTGTCGGGCCAGTGGTACGTCGAGAGCATGGATGGGCAACGTTTGGTGTTCGGACCCGGCGAGTTCTCCTTCGGCGGCGATCAGGGCTGCAAGGCCGATGCACAAGGCCGCATCGGGCATCTTTCGGGACAGGTAGGCGACGTGCCGTGCGTCCAGTTGATCGTCCAAAATAATGACGCGAAAGCCTGGGTCGGCGCCAGGCCCGGCGACTTCAAGTAGCCGGCGTCACATGCCGGTAACACAACTCATCTGCGTCAGTCTCACCGTCGCCGATATCGCGGAGATAGAAGCTTTCTACCGCGGCTCGCTCGGCCTCAAAGTTGGTCCCGCGCAGACGCTGGAAGATCCGGCTTGGAACAGCTTGCTCGGCCTGGGGCCGGGCGCCAGGGTGCGCGCCGCCGATATCGTGATCGGTCAGCAGACGATCCAACTCACGGCAATCGACCCGCCGGGGAAGCCATATCCTTCTGGGCGTGCTTCAAATGATCGGTGGTTTCAGCATTTCGCTCTGGTCTGCCGTGACATCGCACAGGTTGCGGCGCAACTGACGGGCGGCTCCCCAGGCGTCATCACAAAGGGTGCGCCGGTGCTCCTGCCGCCCAACACCGGCGGCGTCACCGCCTTCAAATTCCGCGATCCCGAAGGCCACCCGCTGGAGCTGATCTCCTTCCCGGACGGCGTCGGCGCGCCTGTTTGGCAAGGGATGCCCGGAAAAGGAATTCTCGGCTATGACCACACCGCCGTCTCGGTGACGAATGTGGAGCGAAGCACGGCCTTCTACACAGATCTGCTCGGGTTCCACGTCGGCGGACGCTCGCTCAACCGGGGACCGGAGCAGGATCGGCTCGACGGGCTTGCCGGCTGCGAAGTCGATGTGCTGGCGCTCAAACCGGCGACTGACGCGACGCCGCATGTGGAGCTCTTGCATTACCGGACGCCGCGCGGCCGTGCTTCGGCCGCTGAGGTCGCGGCCAATGACGTGGCGTCGGCCCGCCAGATTCACAAGGTTGCGGATCTCGCTTCGCTCATCGGGCGGCTCGAGTCTCATGGGGCAAAGTTCGTCTCGCCGGGTCCGGTAACCTTGAGGGACGGCGGGAAAGCCGTTTCCATCCGCGACCCCGACGGGCACATGCTTGTGCTCAAAGAATGAGATTACCGCCGCACTAAATTTTTGACCGCCGGCGCTCCTTGCGACACCCTGTGTGCACCGAAAACCCTATCCGCGTTGATGAGGCGGCAGAATCGCCTAAGCTGGCGCAATAATTGGGCTGCTGTGTTTATTCCTCGCTCTCGTGATCGGCCTGCATTGGGTGGCCCAGGCGGAATGTTAGTTTAGAGTTTGCGGTAACGCCAACGTGGCCGGCGGATCCGGTCGGCATAGCGCGGCCGGCCACGCGGAGAATGCAGGCACGAAGACCTCCGGTGCTGGTGGACTGTAGCCGAGAGAAGCATGCGGGCGGATCGTGTTGTAGTGGCGCCGCCAGCCTACGATGATGATCTGGGCTTCGCGCAACGTGTAGAAGATCTCACCGTTGAGCAACTCGTCACGTAGGTGCGCATTAAAACTTTCGATAAGGCCGTCCAAGTTTTTGAATCAAAAAAAATCTTAACATCGTCACCGCCCACCAGGTCACCCCACCAATTCATGCACCGCGCGCCAGGCTTGGTCGATCGCGGTATGAGCATAGGCGTCCCAGCCGGCGTCCGAATTGGCGATCGCCACATTGCCCCGCCGCTGCCGTGCCGCGGTCATGGTCGCCTCCCAGTCGCCGCGGTCGAACAGCGGGCTCGCCGTATAGGCATAACCGTGCGACCAGCGATTAACGGTGATGGCTGCAATGTCGCGCGCGCTGGAAAACCCACCCGGTCCGAGCATGCGGTCGAGTTCATCGCGAATGCGCTCCTCGTACATCGCAAACGTGGTCTCTAAAAGCTCGGCACGGCCGAGCCGGTACTGCGTGCGCGCATCGTTGTCGTCATTGGGCGCGGTCGGGACATGCACCAGATGCAGGACCATGGGATCGGACGGTTTCTTAGGAAACTTGTAGCGGCCGAGGCTCACCGGATAATCGAGCTTGACCACCGAATGATATGACATCGGCGCGGCGATGCTGGAGATTTTGAGGTTCTGCCAGGCCTGCCAGTTGCGGATCAGCACGTTGGTGTAGACGAGCGGCGCCTTGACGTTTTGCGCCAACGCCTCGCGTTGCGTTTCGGGCAATTCGGGCATCAGGTAAGGGATCATCATGTTGAACCCGGCAAGGATCACTTTCCGTCCCAGCACGCGGTTCAGTTTGCCGCCGGTCACATAGGCGATCTCGGCGCCGTTCGGCGTGTCGTGTACATGCACGCAGGTGCTGTTGAGCCGGATGCGCACAGGATTGTTTTGGCGATCAAGGCGCGAATAATCGAACCGCGCGGTGACGATGTCCTCCATGGTCTTGCCGGGGGCCGCGCCCGGGATAAGCGCGCGCACCAACAAGCGCGCCAGCGAGGCGTTGCCGTCCGGGAAATGATAGATGTAGGGCTCGTCGCTGTAGGGGTTTGCGCCCTCGCTCGGCAGGCCGAGCCCGGCGAATCCGGGATAGCCGTCTTCCTTGGCGTCGTAGGCGGCCACCGCGTCGCAGCCGACGCCATGAAAATCGTTGGTGCGGTTCTGGAAGAAGTTGGCGACTTCTTCGCTGACCTTGCACACCTTTAACAGATAGTCGCGATAGCTCGTCGTCTTCAGAGCCGTGAGTTTTTCGTCGACGGTTTTGCCGGCGAGATAATCGGGCGGCTTGCGCAACAGGGTGATGAGCTGGGCCTTGTCGGCGGCGGTCATCGGGAACTGGCCGACCACGGCGGCAAGCCCGGCATCGCTCGAAGCTACGCCCGGTTCGCTGTCGATGATCTTGACCGGATCGCCGGCCACCAGCACGTCGCGGCCGAACGCTTCACGCGCGAAGAACACGCCGGGCTTCAGGCCGCGCGAGGCGTAGAGTTTGCGATCGAAGGCCGTCTCGAAACGCCCGATCTTGACGCCGAGATCGCGCAGCAGCGCCTTGGCGTTTTTGCTGTAGAGGGCCTTCGGCGATTGCAGGGATTCGCTGCCGCCATAGCCGAGCATCAGGCGCCGGTCGATCGTGAATTCATTGCGTTTGGCGTGGCCGCCGAAATCGTCGCTATTGTCGAGAATGAGGATGCGGGTCTGTTTGCCGGCGGCCTGACGATAGAAGTGAGCCGCGGCGAGCCCGCTGATCCCGGCGCCAACGATAATGAGATCGTACTGCTCCGAGACCGGGACGCGCTCGAGAGGAAAGCTCTTCCCGTCGCGCAAATCATGCGCGACTTCGAAGGAGCCCGGATGCTGGCCGCGCAGTCCGGTCAAGGCCGGCGGATAACGAGCGGGATCGGCCGTGGCTTGCGATGTCGGCGTCAGACCCGCCGCAATGGTGAGGCTGACGCCATTGAGAAAATCCCGCCGCGAAATCGCCATTGTCCCGCCCCCGTTTGCGCCAAGAGCGACGCAAGCAAAGGACGATAGCACGAGCACGGAACTTGAAACTGTTGCGCGGCCCGCGGTCTCGCAAAAATGAAACGGCAGACGAGGAGTTTCGCTCCGCGTCTGCCGCTTTATCCCCGGAGGGTCGGGCTTTCGATGGCCCTCAGATCGATTCTTTAAGTTCCTTGGAAGCGCGGAAGGCGACTTTCTTGCTCGCCTTGATCTGAATAGCTTCGCCGGTGGCCGGATTGCGGCCCATGCGCGCGGCGCGCTTGCGCACCTGGAGAATGCCGAGCCCGCCAATGCGAATGCGCTCGCCTTTCTTCAGGTGTTTGACGATGTTGCCGACCAGATCGCCGAGTACGGCTTCCGCCTCTTTCTTCGACATCTCATGCGATTCCGCGAGCGCGGCTGCGAGATGCTTCAATGTGACGGTCGGTGGTGTCGGAGCCTTTCCAGGAACCGTAGCCATTTTCAGGACCCTCCTCGTGAATCCGCCGGTTTGGCGAAAAGCCAAACGCGCTCCCGAATAGACGATTCGGTGGCGGTCTGACTATCGTTTCTTCGCATAAAATAAGGCTTTTTCGCAGTTTTGCGACAGCCTTGCGGCTTTGCCTTGACTATATATTGGGGCACCATTAACTCGACACCCACGCCCGCGGGGGCGTAGCTCAGTTGGTTAGAGCGCTGCCCTGTCACGGCAGAGGCCGCGGGTTCGAAGTCCCGTCGCTCCCGCCAGTTTACTCATTGTATATCAATGCCTTAGCCATGGTTGCAGCTGGCAACCAACGGCTAACTTAGGGCGCCCATCCATGCCCGTAGACACCGCCAGGCTCGGCTTGCGAGCGCTCTTCTTTGATGTGTTCGGCACCTTGGTCGACTGGCGAACCTCCGTTGCCCGCGAGGCCGAAGCGATCCTCTCCACACTGGGATACCAGCTCGACTGGACCGCCTTCGCCGACGCCTGGCGGGACGAGTACCAGCCCGGCATGGAGGAGGTGCGGGCAGGGCGCATCCCGTTTTCCAAGCTGGACGTTCTGCACCGGCACAATCTGGTGCGCCTCCTGCCGCGCTTCGGTCTTGAGAACCTGTCGGATGAAGTAATCGACGATCTCACGCTCGTGTGGCACCGGCTCGATACCTGGCCTGACGTGCCGGCGGCGCTGACGCGCCTCAGACAAAAATTCTGGCTCGCGCCGTGCTCAAACGGAAACATCTCGCTGATGGTCGATCTTGCACGCCGCAACGCTCTGCCGTGGGACGCGATCCTCGGCGCCGAAGTCGCCGGCGACTACAAGCCGAAGCCGCGCGTTTATCTCGCCGCTTGTGCGGCGTTCGATCTTAAGCCAGCGCAATGCATGATGGTGGCCGCGCATTCGGGCGACCTCGCTGCCGCGGCGGAGTGCGGCTTGCGCACGGGCCACATCGCGCGCCCCGACGAGTTCGGTCGCGACACCGGTGAAACCGCGCCGACAGTGCCGGTCGATGTCGCGGGCAAGGATCTCAGCGATTTGGCTAATAAAGTCGGCGTGTAAAGCGCCGCGACGGCCGGCACGCGCCGCGCATCGAAACGCCAACTGCCGGTTATTCGACGAGACGCGGATCAGCCCGGTGGTTTTGCACTTGACTTAGAGTGCGCTCTAACGGGTAGCTATCAGGGTGTCGTAACGAGACAAAGACAACGATGAAGATTAGCGACCTCGCCAAACGATCGGGCTTCTCAGCGCATACCATCCGCTATTACGAACGGATCGGGCTGCTTCCTTATGCGCACCGGGACCGGTCGGGACAACGTGACTACGACGCATCGATACTGACCTGGATCGAATTTCTCACACGTCTCAAGACAATCGGGATGCCGATCCGGGATATGCGGCTTTATGCGAAACTTCGGGAGGCCGGCGCGGCGACGGAAGCCGAACGGCGCGAACTCCTCGAACACCATCGCAAGCGCGTGCGGGTGCATGTCGCTGAACTGCAAGCGTGTCTTCTCGTCCTCGACAAAAAGATCGCTGGCTATGCCAGCTCGGAAAAGAAGAGGATGAAAAATGATGACGCAAGATCAACACGCCGCCGAATCCCGGCTGCAACGCGGCACGCGCGCGCTCTCTGAAATCGACGGCAAGGCCGGCGAGAACGTTGTCGCGTCGCTTGCCGATATCGCACCGGATTTCGCCCGCTATATTCTCGAGTTTTCATTCGGCGATATCTACTCCCGGCCCGGTCTCAATCTCCGTGACCGCGAAATTGCAACGGTCGCGGCCTTGACGGCCATGGGCACGGCCGCGTCGCAACTAAAGGTCCATATCGAGGGTGGATTGAATGTCGGCCTCACGCGCGAGGAGGTCACCGAGATCATCATGCAGATGGCGGTCTATGCCGGCTTTCCCGCTGCGCTCAATGGGCTGTTTGCAGCCAAAGACGTTTTTGCGCATCGCGATGCGGCAGATTCGCCCCCGCGATAGCCGCGCGGGGCGGTCTATCAGCCCCGATACATCGGCTGCGGCTGCTCAAAGAAACTCGCCAGGATGTGATAGACCAGCAGGTAATTCTTCTGCTGGAAACTGGCGTGTGAAATGCCGGGCATCACCGAGAATTGCTTGTCGGGGTTGGGCAGCTTGGCGAAGAAGGCGAGCAGGTCGTCCATCGAAGCAATTCCATCCCATTGCCCGCGCATGACCAGCGTCGGCACGGCGATCTGCTCTGGATCGACCACCGGCAAATGTGCACACATGTCGACATAGGTGCCGGTCGGCACGGAGTCATCGAGCGCGGTGATGGCGTCGGCGAAGGCTTCGATCACCTTGTCGTCGGCGGTACCGGGATGGTCGCGCGTAAAGATCGAACGAACGAAGGCCTTGTCGATCGGCCGCCGGTTCTTGGCCATGAACTCGGGCAGCTTCTTTTTCCGCTCGGCCAGCGTGGGCGAGCCTTCGCCGGTCCAGACAAATGCGTCGAGCGCGAGCCGTGCCACCATTTCGGGGTGGCGCTGCGCAAACAGCGCCGCGCGCAGCGCGCCCGATGAGATGCCATAGACCAGGAGCGGGCGTTTGCCGCGCAGCTTTTGAATATGAAGCGCGGCGGCAAAACAATCGTCGGCGCCTTGTGCGATCGGCGCGTTGTTGTCGCGATCCTTGGTCGAGCGGCCATAGCCTTCCATGTCGACCGACCAGCAGTCGAAGCCGCGGCGGGCAAAGTAATCCATCGCCGATATGCGCCCCGGCACTTGCAGATCGAAGGTCGGTTGCGAGGCCATGGAGGAGCCATGCACGAACAGGATGCTGGCAGACGCCTTGGCGGGGTCGCCCGCCGCTTTCTGCCACAGGAACAGCTTCACGCCGCCGTCCTTGGTCGTCCAATGCTCCTCACCCTTGATTGCGACGGTCGCCATCTCGTTCATCGCGTGATTCCTCCCCGTAAACGTGCGCGTCAGGCGGGCGCCTAAACCCCGGGGCGCGACTATCGAGGCCGATTTACTCGGGTGTCAAATTCCGACAGTGGCGTGCGCCAGATTCGCCGAAGGACGGTTGTTGGGGCGGCCCACACGCGTATTTCGCGCCTTTGGATGGCTTCCAATGTCGGCTTGCGCCCCATTGTGCGCTGCGCTAAGCCTCAAATCGCTCCCGTCCATGAGGCTATTTCCAACACGGCAACAGCGTTTTGTGCGGGGTTACGGCGCCGGGAGACGGGCCGCCGAGCGGTCCGGGATGGCTGTCACATCCGGGTAGGGGCGCAGGGCTCGCAGCGCGGAGAAGTCGCCGATGCACGCATTGCTCATGGACTACCTGCCGCTGGTCATTTTTGTCGCAGTCGCTCTCGTCATCGGCCTGGCGCTGCTGATTGCGCCTTTCATCGTCGCCTACAAGCAGCCGGACCCGGAGAAGCTTTCCGCCTATGAATGCGGGTTCAACGCCTTCGATGACGCGCGCATGAAGTTCGACGTGCGGTTCTATCTCGTCGCCATCCTCTTCATCATTTTCGACCTCGAAGTGAGTTTCCTGTTTCCTTGGGCGGTGGCGTTCCGCGAAATCGGCGTTTTCGGGTTCTGGGCGATGATGGTGTTCCTTGGCGTTCTCACCATCGGCTTCATATATGAGTGGAAGAAGGGGGCACTGGAATGGGATTGACGGCCCCATGACGCTCATCGCACCCGAAGCAACCGGCATTCTCGATCCGCGCACCGGCAAACCGGCCGGCGACGACGACGCGTATTTTCGCGACGTCAATCGCGAACTGTCCGACAAGGGTTTCCTGGTTACTGCCGCCGACGACCTCATCACCTGGGCGCGCACCGGCTCGTTGATGTGGATGACCTTCGGCCTGGCGTGCTGCGCGATCGAAATGATGCAGGTGTCGATGCCGCGCTACGACGTGGAGCGTTTCGGTTTTGCGCCGCGCGCAAGTCCGCGGCAGTCCGATGTGATGATTGTCGCCGGTACCTTGACCAACAAGATGGCGCCGGCGCTGCGCAAGGTCTACGACCAGATGCCGGAACCGCGCTACGTGATCTCGATGGGGTCGTGCGCCAACGGCGGCGGCTATTATCATTTTTCGTATTCTGTTGTGCGCGGGTGCGACCGCATCGTGCCGGTCGACATCTATGTGCCCGGCTGTCCGCCGACGGCGGAGGCGCTGCTCTACGGCGTGCTGCTGTTGCAGAAGAAGATCCGCCGCACCGGCACCATCGAGCGTTGAGCGAGGCCCGCATGGACGAAACGCTCGAAAGGCTCGCGGCAACGCTGCAGACCGCGCTTGGCGCGTCGATCGCCGGCCATGAGATCGCGCATGGCGAGTTGACGGTGCGCGCGCAGGCCGCCGACATCGTCAAGCTCGCGAAATTCCTGCGTGAGGACCCGACCTGCCAGTTCGCTTGCATCATCGACATCACGGCGATCGATTATCCGGAGCGCGAACAGCGTTTCGACGTGGTCTATCACTTCCTGTCGCCGCGCATGAATCAGCGCATCCGCGTCAAGATCATGACCGACGAGGTCACGCCGGTCGCGTCGCTGGTGGACGTCTTCCGCGGCGCCGACTGGTACGAGCGCGAGACCTACGATCTCTACGGCGTACTGTTCACCGGCCACCCCGACATGCGCCGCATCCTCACCGACTACGGTTTCGAGGGGCATCCGCTGCGCAAGGATTTCCCGCTCACCGGCTTCGTCGAAGTGCGTTACGACGACGAAGAAAAACGCGTGCGCTACGACAAGGTGAAGCTCACCCAGGAATTTCGCAATTTCGATTTCATCTCGCCTTGGGAAGGCACCGACTATGTGCTCCCGGGCGACGAGAAGGCGAAAGAGGAAAAGCCGGCATGAAGGCGACGCTTGTCCCCGGTTTGACGCACCAATTCTCCTACGCCGTGCCGGAGAACAAGACGGTGCCGTTTACCTTTCCGGAGTCGCCGATCATCGCGGGCATGCCGAAGGTCTTCGCCACCGGCTTCATGATTGTTTTGATGGAATGGACCTGTACGCAGCTGCTGGAGCCGTATCTGGAGGAGGGCGAAGGCTCGGTCGGCACGCATGTCGATGTCAGCCACGCCGCCGCCACCCCGCCGGGCATGACCGTGACGGTCGACGTCGACGTCGCCGAGGTGCGTGGCCGCAAGGTTCTGTTCAACGTGCGCGCACATGATGGCATCGACTTGATCGGCGAAGGCACTCATGAACGCGCCGTCGTGAAATGGGACAGCTTCAACGCCCGCGTCGCCGGCAAGGCGAAGGCGGCGGAACTGGTGGACTGATGGCCGAAACGTCCGTTCGCAACTTCACCATCAATTTCGGGCCGCAGCATCCGGCCGCGCACGGCGTGTTGCGGCTGGTGCTGGAGCTCGACGGCGAGATCGTCGAGCGCGTCGATCCGCATATCGGCCTGCTGCATCGCGGCACCGAGAAGCTGATCGAGCACAAGACCTATTTGCAGGCGGTGCCTTATTTCGACCGGCTCGATTATGTCGCGCCGATGAATCAGGAGCACGCCTTCTGTCTAGCTGTCGAAAGGCTGCTCGAGATCGAGGTGCCGCGACGCGGGCAATTGATCCGCGTGCTCTATGCGGAAATCGGGCGATTGCTCTCGCATTTGCTCAATGTCACCACCTGGGCGATGGACGTCGGCGCGCTCACCCCGCCGCTATGGGGTTTCGAGGAACGCGAAAAGCTGATGGTATTCTACGAGCGCGCCTCCGGCAGCCGCATGCACGCCGCTTATTTCCGTCCCGGCGGAGTGCACCAGGACCTTCCGCCGAAGCTCATCGATGACATCGAGGCCTTTTGCGATCCGTTCCTGAAGGTGGTGGACGATCTCGACCGCCTGGTCACCGGTAACCGCATTTTCAAGCAGCGCAACGTCGGTATCGCGGTGGTCAATCTGGCCGATGCCTGGAACTGGGGATTTTCCGGCGTGATGGTGCGCAGCTGCGGTGCCGCTTGGGATTTGCGCAAGGCGCAACCCTACGAATGTTATGACGAGATGCAGTTCGACATTCCGGTCGGCAAGCACGGCGATTGCTACGATCGCTATCTCATCCGTATGGAAGAGATGCGCCAGTCGGTCCGCATCATGAAGCAGTGCATCACCAAGCTGCGCGAGCCGCGCGGTCAGGGCCCGGTGGTGAATGAGGACCACAAGATCGTGCCGCCAAAACGTTCCGAGATGAAGCGCTCGATGGAAGCGCTCATCCATCACTTCAAGCTCTACACGGAAGGCTATCACGTGCCGGCCGGCGAAGTGTATGCGGCGGTCGAAGCGCCCAAGGGCGAGTTCGGCGTCTATCTGGTCAGCGACGGCAGCAACAAGCCCTACAAATGCAAGATCCGGGCGCCCGGCTTCGCGCACATGCAGGCGATGGATTTCCTCTGCCGGGGCCACATGCTGGCTGACGTCTCTGCCGTTCTCGGCGCGATCGATATCGTGTTCGGGGAGGTCGATCGATGAGCGTGCGCCGTCTCGCCCCGCCCGAACAACAGCCGAAGGACTTTGCCTTCACCGCCGACAATGCCGCGTGGGCAAAGACACAGGTTGCCAAATATCCGGAAGGGCGCCAGCGTTCGGCGATCATTCCGCTGTTGTGGCGGGCGCAGGAACAAGCCGGCGGCTGGCTCCCCGAAGCTGCTATCCGTCACGTCGCCGGATTTCTCGATATGCCGCACATCCGCGCGCTCGAAATCGCGACCTTCTACACGATGTTCAACTTGGTGCCGGTCGGTAAATTCCATGTGCAGCTTTGCGGCACCACGCCATGTCGCTTACGCGGCGCGGACGATCTGGAAAAAGTCTGCCGCAAACGCATCGGCGAACAGATGGAAGTGACCGCTGATGGCAAGTTCTCCTGGGTCGAGGTCGAATGCCTCGGCGCCTGCGTCAACGCGCCGATGGCGCAGATCAACGCCGATTATTACGAGGACCTGACGGCCGACTCGTTCAATAAAATTCTAGACGCCATGGCGGGCGGCAAGACGCCGAAACCGGGACCGCAGATCGACCGGCAATTGTCGGCGCCGGTCGGCGGTCCGCGCACGCTCAAGGAAAAGGCCTGAACCGATGCTGGCGGACAAGGACCGCATCTTCCGCAACCTCTACGGGCTCAACGATTGGGGCCTGAAAGGCGCGCGCGCGCGCGGCGCCTGGGACGGCACCAAGGCGATCCTCGAGCGCGGCCGCGACGGCATCATCGATGAGATGAAGGCGTCGGGCTTGCGCGGGCGCGGCGGGGCCGGTTTCCCGACGGGGCTGAAGTGGTCGTTCATGCCGAAGAAGCCGGGCGACCGCCCGCATTATCTCGTGGTCAATGCCGACGAGTCCGAGCCCGGCACCTGCAAGGACCGCGAGGTCATGCGCAACGATCCGCACCTGCTGATCGAGGGCTGTCTGATCGCGTCCTTCGCCATGGGGGCCAACACCGCGTATATCTATATACGCGGAGAGTTCATCCGCGAGCGTGAGCGGCTGCAGGCGGCGATCGATGAAGCCTATGAGGCCAAGCTCATCGGCAAGAACAACCTCCACGGCTGGGACTTCGATCTCTTCGTTCATCACGGCGCCGGCGCTTACATCTGCGGTGAGGAAACCGCGCTGCTGGAAAGCCTCGAAGGCAAGAAGGGCCAGCCGCGCCTGAAGCCGCCGTTCCCCGCCAATGTCGGGCTCTATGGCTGTCCGACCACGGTGAACAACGTGGAGTCGATCGCGGCGGCGCCCGACATCCTGCGTCGCGGCGCATCGTGGTTTGCCAGCATCGGACGGCCGAACAACACCGGCACGAAACTCTTCTGCATTTCCGGTCACGTCGAGACGCCCTGCAACGTCGAAGAGGCGATGGGCATCCCGTTGCGCGAGCTCGTGGAAACGCATGCCGGTGGCGTGCGCGGCGGCTGGGACAATCTGCTCGCCGTCATCCCCGGCGGCTCGTCTATGCCGCTGGTACCGGCCGGTGCCGATCAGGCCGACACGCTATTGATGGATTTCGACGGCTGCCGCGACAAGAAGTCGGCGCTCGGCACCGCTGCGGTGATCGTCATGGACAAGTCGACCGACATCATCCGCGCCATGACGCGCATCTCCTACTTTTACAAGCACGAAAGCTGCGGCCAGTGCACGCCCTGCCGCGAGGGCATGGGCTGGATGTGGCGCGTGCTCACGCGCATGTCGGAAGGCCGCGCGCAGAAGCGCGAAATCGACATGTTGATGGAGGTGACCAAACAGATCGAAGGCCACACCATCTGTGCCTTCGGCGACGGCGCGGCCTGGCCGGTGCAGGGCCTGCTGCGCCATTTCCGGCCCGAGATCGAGCGGCGGATCGACGACTATACGCGCAACGCGACCGCGGAAGGCGCGGTGCGCGAGCCTGCTGCAGAAGCGGCGGAGTGAGACCCATGCAGCCGCCGCCCAACACGCATCTCGCCCAACTGAACATCGGCCGCATTCGCTACGAGGTCGACGATCCGCGCATGGCGGACTTCACCAACAATCTCGCGCGGGTGAACGGCCTTGCCGAGCGCGCACCCGGATTCGTCTGGCGCTACATCGACGAAAGCGGCAACTCGACTGCTACGCGCCCTTACGCCGACCCGCGGATCGCCATCAATATGTCGGTGTGGGAGAGCGTCGAAGCGCTGGAGCGCTTCGTCTGTCAGACCATCCACAAGCGCTTCTATGGCCGCCGCGCGGAATGGTTCGAGCATTTCGAGCAGCCGTATTTCGTGATGTGGTGGGTGCCCGCCGGCCACCGGCCGGGCGTCGAAGAAGCCGTCGCACGGCTCGATCACCTCACGGCGAATGGGCCGAGCGACCACGCTTTCGATTGGGCTATGGCGTCGACGCAGCTTTGGAAGACGGCGCGCTGCGCGCCGGGGGAGCACGCCGCATGAGCTCCCGCCATCTCGCCCAGTTCAACATCGCGCGCATCCGCTATCCGCTCGAGGATCCGCGCATGGCCGAGTTCGTCGACAACGTCGATCGCGTCAACAAACTCGCCGAACAGATCGAAGGCTTCGTATGGCGGCTGCAAGACACAAGCGGCCATGCCATGAACATGCGGGTCTATGACGACCCGGCGATCTTGCCGAACCTGACGCTGTGGGGAAACGCCGAAGCCTTGGAGCGCTTCGTCTGGCAGACCGTGCACGGCCGCTTCTACCGCCGCCGCGATGAGTGGTTCGAAAAGATCGAGACGCCGCTGGTGCTGTGGTGGGTGCCGGCGGGCGAACGTCCGACGCTTGCGGACGGCGTCGCGCGGCTCGACCACTTGAAAGTGCATGGTCCAGGCGACCATGCGTTCGGCTGGGAAAATCTAACCCGCGCGCGTCTTTGGAAGACGCAGCGCGGGGTCAAAACGAATGGGCGCGCGGCGCCGGGCGGGATTGAGCCGCTCGTTGCCGCAGCCGCACCGTAGACGGGAGAGGACTAACCCGTGGAGCAGATCGATGACGTTCGAAAACAAGAACATGCGATGCGTCACGTGCAGGTTTTGGTCGCCGACGGGAGAGGCCGCTCATGGCGAGGTGCTTCGCGCGCAGGCGATCCTCGGCCAATGCCGCCGGTTCGCGCCGCCGGCTCAGACTGTCGATTTGCCCGACCACGGACGCCACTATCCGTCCTGGGCGACCACCAAGCGCGACGACTGGTGCGGCGAGCACCAGCACATGCAGCAATGACGACGATGCCGGCGTTCACGAATTGAAGTATTGGGAACGATGACCAAGATCATCATCGACGGCGCAGAGATCGACGTGCCCCCGGAGTACACGCTGCTCCAGGCCTGCGAGGCCGCGGGCGCGGAGATCCCGCGCTTCTGCTTCCATGAGCGGCTGTCGATCGCCGGCAATTGCCGTATGTGCCTGATCGAGGTGAAGGGCGGGCCGCCCAAGCCGGTCGCGTCATGCGCCCAGAACGTGCGCGATTTGCGCCCCGGCCCGAATGGCGAGCCGCCGGAAATGTTCACCAGGTCGCCGATGGTGAAAAAGGCGCGCGAAGGCGTGATGGAATTCCTGCTGATCAACCATCCGCTCGATTGCCCGATCTGCGACCAGGGCGGTGAATGCGACCTGCAGGACCAATCAATGGCCTATGGCGTCGACGCCTCCCGCTACAAGGAGAACAAACGCGCCGTCGAAGAGAAATATATCGGCCCGTTGGTGAAGACGGTGATGACGCGCTGCATCCAGTGCACGCGCTGCATTCGTTTTGCCAGTGAGATCGCCGGCGTGCCCGAGCTCGGCGCCATCGGCCGCGGCGAGGACATGGAGATCACGACCTATCTCGAACACGCCATGACCTCGGAGCTGCAAAGCAACGTGGTCGATCTCTGTCCGGTCGGCGCGCTCACCAACAAGCCGTATGCGTTCTCGGCGCGGCCGTGGGAGCTGACCAAGACGCAGTCCATCGACGTGATGGACGCGCTCGGCTCGGCGATCCGCATCGACACCCGCGGGCGCGAGGTCATGCGCATCCTGCCGCGCACCAATGACGACGTGAACGAGGAATGGATTTCCGACAAGACGCGTCACGTGGTCGACGGTTTGCGCACCCAGCGGCTTGACCAGCCCTATGTGCGCGACAACGGTAAGCTGCGGCCGGCAAGCTGGAAAGAAGCCTTTGAGACCATCGCCGCCAGGATCGGCAAGGACACCGGCGACCGCGTCGGCGCCATTGTCGGCGATCTCGCCGGTGCCGAAGAGATGTACGCGCTCAAGGAATTGTTGACGCGGCTCGGCAGCCGCAACATCGACGCGCGGCAGGACGGCAGCGCGATCGACCCGCGCTGGGGCCGTGCGGCCTATCTGTTCAATGCGACCATTGCCGGCATTGAGCACGCGGACGCATTGCTCATCATCGGTTCGGTGCCGCGGCGCGAAGCCGCCGTGCTCAATGCCCGCATCCGCAAGCGATGGCGCGCGGGTCCGCTCCCGGTCGGGCTGATCGGGGAAAAGGCCGACCTGACATATCCTTACGAGTATCTCGGCGCCGGTCCCGATACGCTCGCGGGCGTTGCGGCGAGCAAATTCGGCGAGGTGCTGAAGAAGGCCGAGCGTCCGTTGATCCTGCTCGGCGCCGGCGCGCTGGCGCGGCCAGACGG
The DNA here is from genome assembly GCA_963840065.1 of uncultured Alphaproteobacteria bacterium. GTDB lineage: Bacteria > Pseudomonadota > Alphaproteobacteria > Rhizobiales > Xanthobacteraceae > Pseudolabrys. The sequence continues at coordinate 21,811 of CAWIXF010000009.1, forward strand.
CGCTGCCATTGCGTCGCTCGCCGCCAAGGCGGCGCTCGAGGTCGGCGCCGTCAAAGACGAATGGAACGGCTTTTCTATGCTGCAAACGGCGGCCTCGCGCGTCGCCGCGCTCGATCTTGGTCTGGTGCCGGGCGAGGGCGGCAAGACCGCCGCGCAGATGGCCGAAGGCGGGCTCGATGCCCTGTTCCTGCTCGGCGCCGACGAGATCGAGGTGAAGCCCGGCCCCTTCGTGGTTTACATCGGCACGCATGGCGACCGCGGCGCGCATCGCGCCGACGTGATCCTGCCGGGCGCCGCCTATCCGGAAAAATCGGCGATCTACATCAACACGGAAGGCCGCGCGCAGATGGCCGAACGCGCCGGCTTTCCGCCCGGCGATGCGCGCGAGGACTGGGCGATCCTGCGTGCGCTCTCAGGCGCACTGGGCGCGACGCTGCCTTTTGACTCGCTTTCTGCGTTGCACAAGGCGATGGTCGGCGCGCATCCGCATTTCGCGCGTCTCGGCGAGATTGCGCCGGGCGATTCGAGCGCCATCCAGAAGCTTGCGCAGCTCGGCGGCAGTGCCGGCAACGCGCCGTTTACGTCGCCGGTAAGCGATTTCTATCTCACCAATCCGATCGCGCGCGCCTCCGCCATCATGGCGGAATGTTCGGCGCTGGCCGCGGCAGCGCACAAGACGGCGGCGGAGTAGGGCGCGATGGATTTCTTCTGGACCTACATCTGGCCGGTCATCATCATCCTGGCGGAATCCCTCCTGCTGCTGGTCGTGCTGCTGATCGGCGTCGCCTACATCCTGCTTGCCGACCGCAAGATCTGGGCGGCGGTGCAGATGCGGCGCGGACCCAATGTGGTTGGACCGTGGGGGCTGTTCCAATCCTTCGCTGATCTTTTGAAATTCGTGCTCAAGGAGCCGGTGATCCCGGCCAGCGCCAACAAGGGCGTGTTCCTGCTGGCGCCGCTGGTCACCTGTGTGCTGGCGCTCGCGGGTTGGGCCGTGATTCCGCTCAACGTAGGCTGGGTAATCGCCGACATCAACGTCGGCGTGCTCTATATCTTCGCCATCTCCTCGCTCATGGTCTACGGCGTGATCATGGCCGGCTGGGCGTCCAATTCGAAATATCCGTTCCTCGCCGCGCTGCGCTCTGCGGCCCAAATGGTGTCCTACGAAGTCTCCATCGGCTTCGTCATCATAACGGTGCTGCTGTGCGCAGGTTCGCTCAACCTGACGAAAATCGTCGAAGCACAGAACGGCCCTTACGGCCTGTTCTCGTGGTACTGGTTGCCGCTGTTTCCGATGTTCGTCGTGTTCTTCGTCTCGGCACTGGCGGAAACCAACCGGCCGCCCTTCGATCTGGTGGAAGCGGAATCGGAATTGGTCGCCGGCTTCATGGTCGAATACGGCTCGACGCCCTACATGATGTTCATGCTTGGCGAATACGTGGCGATCGCCACCATGTGCGCCATGGGCACCATTTTGTTCCTCGGCGGCTGGCTGTCGCCGATCCCTTACGTGCCGTTTACCTGGGTGCCTGGCATCGTCTGGTTCGTGCTCAAGGCGCTGTTTTTGTTCTTCATGTTCGCGATGGTGAAGGCGATCGTGCCGCGCTATCGCTATGACCAGTTGATGCGGCTCGGCTGGAAAGTGTTTCTGCCTTTGTCTCTGGCCATGGTGGTGATCGTCGCCGCCGTCATCCAATACGGCGACCTGGCACGCGCCACGGTGATGAAGTGAGGATGCCATGAGGCTCGTCGGCACAGCCAAGGCGGTGTTCCTGTGGGAGTTCGTAAGCGCGTTCTTCCTCGGCATGCGCTATTTCTTTGCGCCCAAGGCGACGCTGAACTATCCGTTCGAGAAGGGACCGCTCAGCCCACGTTTCCGCGGCGAGCATGCGCTGCGCCGCTATCCCAATGGCGAGGAGCGCTGCATCGCCTGCAAGCTGTGTGAGGCGATCTGCCCGGCTCAGGCGATCACCATCGAGGCCGGTCCGCGCCGCAACGACGGCACGCGGCGCACAACGCGCTACGACATCGACATGACGAAGTGTATCTATTGCGGGCTTTGCCAGGAGGCCTGCCCGGTCGACGCCATCGTCGAGGGACCCAATTTCGAATACGCCACCGAGACGCGCGAGGAGCTCTATTTCGACAAGGACAAGCTGCTCGCCAATGGCGACCGCTGGGAGCGCGAGATCGCGAAGAATATCGCGCTCGATGCGCCGTATAGGTGACCGGATGATCGTGACGGCGCTCTTTTTCTATCTCTTTGCCGGCATCTGCGTGGCGAGTGCCTTCATGGTGATCGCGTCGCGCAATCCGGTGCATTCGGTGCTGTTTCTCATCCTCGCCTTCGTTAACGCCGCCGGCCTGTTCATGATGCTGGGCGCCGAATTTCTCGCGATGATCCTGATCATCGTCTATGTCGGCGCGGTCGCAGTGCTGTTCCTGTTCGTGGTGATGATGCTTGACGTCGACTTCGCCGAACTGAAGCAGGGCGCGCTGCAATACCTTCCGATTGGCGCGCTGGTCGGCATCGTTTTCCTTGCCGAGCTGTTGCTGGTCGTCGGGGCCTGGGCGATCGGACCGGGCGTGCCGCAGGCGATCGCCGCGCCGATCCCGCCGATCGACCAGATCCACAACACGCAGGCGATCGGGCTCGTGCTCTATACCCGCTACGTCTATTTCTTCGAGATAGCGGGTATCATCCTGCTGGTGGCGATGGTCGGCGCTATCGTGCTCACGCTGCAGCATAGAGAGCGCGTGCGGCGCCAGGTGATCTCGAACCAAGTCGCGCGCGACCGCAGCGCGATCGAGATTCGCCATGTCCGGCCGGGGCAAGGCGTGGGGAGTTCGTCATGACGATCGGGCTCGGACATTACCTTTCGGTCGCCGCCATCCTGTTCACGCTCGGGATTTTCGGCATCTTTCTCAACCGCAAGAACGTCATCGTCATCCTGATGTCGATCGAGCTGATCCTGCTCGCGGTCAACATCAACCTGGTCGCCTTCTCCAGCCACCTCGGCGACATCGTTGGGCAAATATTCACGCTGATTGTGCTGACCGTCGCGGCGGCGGAAGCGGCGATCGGGCTTGCCATTCTGGTCGTGTTCTATCGCAACCGCGGTTCGATCGCGGTCGAAGATATCAATTTGATGAAGGGCTAGCGCATGATCCCGAAAAATGGGAACGGGTTTTCGGACAAGATCATGCGCCAACAAAGCATGTTAGGCGCGCGCGTCGCTTACGTCTGGCTGGGGCTTTAAGGGGCGGAGATGTACCAAGCGATCGTCTTTCTGCCGCTGCTCGGCGCGATCCTCGCCGGCCTGATCGCTATTTTCGGCGCGCGCGCGCGCTACCCGGGCGAGGGGCCGTCCGCTGTCGAAGACGGCGCCGGCGAACTCGTTGCACATCATGCGCCCGCCGCGCATGGCGCGGGCACCGCCCACCATGCGGCCGAGACGCATGAGCCGGCGGCGGCCGGCTCGCGCATCAGCGAGCTCATCACCACGACGCTGCTGATGATTTCGATGATCCTGTCGTGGATCGCCTTCGTGCAGGTCGGCTTCGGCCATCAGGACGCGCGCGTGCGGGTGTTCACCTGGATCGCGTCCGGCAACCTCACCATCGAGTGGTCGCTGCGCATCGACACGCTGACCGCGGTGATGCTGGTCGTCGTCACCTCCGTGTCGGCCTTCGTGCATCTTTATTCCATGGGCTACATGGAGGAGGACCCGTACCGGCCGCGCTTCTTCGGCTATTTGTCGATGTTCACGTTCGCCATGCTGATGCTGGTGACGGCCGACAATCTGGTGCAGCTCTTTTTCGGTTGGGAGGGCGTCGGGCTTGCGAGCTATCTGCTGATCGGTTTCTGGTATCAGAAGCCGGAAGCCAATGCCGCGGCGATCAAGGCTTTCGTGGTCAACCGTATCGGCGATTTCGGTTTTGCACTCGGGATTTTCGCGCTGTTCTTCCTGGTGAACGCGGTCGACTTCGACACCGTGTTTGCGCAGGCCCCGACGCTGCTCGGCAAGACGCTGCCACTGTTCGGTTGGCAGGTCGACGCGCTGACCGCGATCTGTCTGTTGCTGTTCATGGGCGCGATGGGCAAGTCCGCGCAGTTCCTGCTGCATACCTGGCTGCCCGATGCGATGGAAGGTCCGACGCCGGTCTCGGCCTTGATCCACGCCGCAACCATGGTGACCGCCGGCGTGTTCATGGTGGCACGATTGTCGCCGCTGTTCTCGCTTGCGCCCGACGCACAAGTGTTTGTCACCGTCATCGGCGCCACCACGGCCATGTTCGCGGCGACCATCGCCCTGGTGCAGAACGACATCAAGCGCGTCATCGCCTATTCGACCTGTTCGCAACTCGGCTACATGTTCGTCGCCATGGGCGTCGGCGCCTATTCGGTCGGCATGTTCCACCTGTTCACCCACGCCTTCTTCAAGGCGCTGCTGTTTCTTGGCTCCGGCTCCGTCATCCACGCCATGCACCACGAACAGGACATGCGGCACATGGGCGGGCTGAAGGATCGCATCCCCTTCACCTATATCGTGATGCTGGTCGGGACGCTGGCGCTCACCGGTTTTCCGCTGACCGCCGGTTATTTTTCAAAGGACGCCATCATCGAGGCGGCCTTCGTCTCGCATTCGCCGGTCGCGCTCTACGCCTATATCTGCACCGTAGGTGCTGCGCTGCTCACCTCGTTCTATTCCTGGCGGCTGATCTTCAAGACTTTCCACGGCGAGCCGCACGACCGCATCCATTGGCGCGACGCCCACGAAAGCCCGATGGTGATGCTGATCCCGCTCGCTTTCCTTGCCTTCGGCTCGGTGTTCGCCGGGCTGCCGTTCAAGGAAGTTTTCGCCGGCCACGGCGTCGAAGGCTTTTTCGGTACCTCGCTTACCTTCGGCAAGGACAACAAGGTGCTGGAAGAGATGCACCATGTACCGCTGACCTTTGCCATGTTGCCGACCGTCATGATGGCGATCGGCTTCATCATCGCCTGGCACTTCTATATCCGTCGGCCCGACATTCCGGTCGAACTCGCGCGCCAGCACGAGGTGCTCTACAAGTTCCTGCTCAACAAGTGGTACTTCGACGAGATTTACGACGCGCTCATCGTCAACCCGACCAAGCGGCTGGGCTATTTGCTCTGGAAGGGCGGCGACGGCTGGCTGATCGACGGCTTCGGCCCGGACGGCGTGTCCGCGCGCGTCCTGGACGTGACCCGCAACGTCGTGCGCTTGCAGAGCGGCTACCTCTATCACTACGCCTTCGCCATGCTGATCGGCGCGGCGATCTTCATCACCTGGTTCATGTTCGCGCTCCGCTAGCGCATGACCCCGAAAAGTGGAGCCGGTTTTCGGATTGAGACCATGCGCAAAAAGAGAAGTCAGGGCAGGCAAATAATATGAATTGGCCGGTCCTCTCTGTCGTGACCTTCCTGCCGCTCTTGGGAGCGCTGCTCATCATGATGGTGCGCGGCGACGGTCGCATCGCGCGCGGCACCGCGCGCTGGATCGCGCTGTGGACGACGCTTGTCACCTTGGCGATTTCGCTGCTGATGGTGTGGCACTTCGATATCGCCTCGGCGGAATTCCAGTACGTCGAGAAATATCCCTGGCTCGGCGTGGCCGACTACCACATAGGCGTCGACGGCATTTCGCTGCCCTTCGTCATCCTCACCACCGCGCTGATGCCGATCTGTATCCTGGCAAGCTGGACCGCAATCCAGAAGCGCGTGAAGGCCTACATGATCGCTTTCCTTATTCTGGAAACGCTCATGATTGGCACCTTCTCGGCGCTCGATCTGGTGCTGTTCTACCTGTTCTTCGAGGGCGGCCTCATCCCGATGTTCCTCATCATCGGCATCTGGGGTGGACCGCGCCGCGTTTATGCGAGCTTCAAATTCTTCCTCTATACGCTGCTCGGCTCGGTGCTGATGCTGCTCGCCATCATGGCGATGTACTGGGAGGCCGGCACCACCGACATCCCGGCACTGCTGCGCCACGGCTTCCCGCTCGCGCTGCAGAAATGGGCGTGGATCGCGTTCTTTGCATCCTTCGCGGTGAAGATACCGATGTGGCCGGTGCACACCTGGTTGCCCGATGCGCATGTGGAAGCGCCGACCGCGGGTTCCGTTATCCTGGCCGCCATCATGCTGAAAATGGGCGGCTACGGATTCCTGCGCTTCTCGCTGCCGATGTTTCCGGCGGCGAGCCACGACTTCGCACCGCTGATCTTCACGCTCTCGGTTGTCGCCATCATCTATACCTCGCTGGTCGCGCTGATGCAGGAGGACGTGAAGAAACTGATCGCCTATTCCTCCATCGCCCACATGGGCTTCGTCACCATGGGCATCTTCGCGGCCACGGCGCAGGGCGTGGCCGGTGGCATCTTCCAGATGATCTCACACGGCATCGTCTCCGGTGCGCTGTTCCTGTGCGTCGGCGTCGTCTACGACCGCATGCACACCCGCGAGATCGCCTTCTACGGCGGGCTGGTGAACCGCATGCCGGTCTATGCGGCCGTCTTCATGGTGTTCACGCTCGCCAATGTCGGTCTGCCGGGCACCTCGGGCTTCGTCGGCGAATTTCTCGCGCTGATCGGCACCTTCAAGGCGAATACGTCGGTCGCCTTCCTGGCGACGATCGGCGTCATCTTGTCGGCGGCCTATGCACTGTGGCTTTACCGCAAGATGATTTTCGGCACGCTCAAGCCCGCACTGGAAGGCATCAAGGATATCGGCTGGCGCGAGAGCGTCATCTTCGCACCGCTGGTCGTGTTGACCATCCTGCTCGGCGTTGCGCCCAAGCCGGTGCTCGACGTGTCGGCGGCTTCGGTGACGCAACTGCTTGATCGGTATACGCGTGCGGTGAAGGCCGCCGCGGCGGAACGCGCGCCGGCCAAGCTGGACGTCGTATCGAACAAGCCCGAGGCGCCGGCGAGGGCGACGCCATGACAGAGATCATGACGACGCTCCTGCCGCACGTGAAAGGCTTTCTTCCGATCCTGCCGGAGATCGCGCTGGCGGTTTCCGCCATGCTGCTGCTGATGATCGGCGTCGGTTTGGGCGAGCGCGGCGGCACGCTGGTCAACAGCTTGGCCGTCCTCGTTCTGATTGGCGTCGGCATTCTCGTGGTCTTGTTGCCGGGCGGGACACATCTGTTATTCGACGGCAGCTTTGTCGACGACGATTATGGGCGCTTCCTGAAGGTCTTGGCTTTGATCGGGTCCGGCGGCGCCTTGCTGCTGTCGTTTGACTATCTGCGCAAAGAACATCTGATGAAATTCGAATATGGCGTGCTGGTGTTATTGTCGACGCTCGGCATGCTGCTGCTGATTTCGGCGCACGACCTGATCGCACTCTATCTCGGGCTCGAACTGATGAGCCTGTCGCTTTATGTGGTTGCGGCCTATGACCGCGACAGCATCAAGTCGACCGAAGCCGGCTTGAAGTATTTTGTGCTCGGCGCGCTGTCGTCCGGCATGCTGCTCTATGGCGCGTCACTCGTTTACGGGTTCACCGGCACGGTCAATTTCGTCGGCATTGCGAAAGCGACGAGCGCCGATGCCGGCCTCGGATTGATCTTCGGGCTGGTATTCCTGCTCGTCGGCTTCTGTTTCAAAATTTCTGCGGTGCCGTTCCATATGTGGACGCCGGACGTCTATGAAGGCGCGCCGACGCCGGTGACCGCCTTTTTCGCGGCCGCGCCGAAGGTTGCAGGCGTTGCCGTTTTTGTGCGCGCCACCATCACGGCGTTTCCGGGCATTGCCCACGAATGGCAGCAGATCATCGTCTTCGTCTCGATCGCATCAATGGCGCTTGGTGCCTTTGCGGCGATCGGCCAGCGCAACATCAAGCGGCTGATGGCCTATTCGTCGATCGGACACATGGGTTACGCGCTGGTGGGGCTCGACGCCGATTCGGCTCAGGGCGTTCAGGGTGTGCTGATCTACATGAGCGTCTATGTCGCCATGACGCTCGGCACGTTCGCGGTCATCCTGTCGATGCGGCGCGAGGGCAAGCTGGTTGAAAATATCGGCGATCTTGCCGGCCTCTCACGCACGCAGCCGACCACTGCCTTCCTATTGGCGATGCTGCTGTTTTCGCTTGCCGGCGTTCCGCCGCTCGCGGGCTTCTTCGCCAAATTCTATGTGTTCCTGGCCGCCATCAAGGCCGGGCTCTACCCGCTGGCTGTGATCGGCGTGCTGACCAGCGTGGTCGGCGCCTACTACTATCTCGCCATCGTGAAGACGATGTATTTCGACGAGCCGGTGGAGCGCTTTCAGCCAATGCCGGGCTCGCTCGGTTTCGTGCTCGGCATCGCCGGGCTGTTCAACATTCTCTTCTTCGTCTATCCCGCGCCTTTGCTGACCGCAGCGACGGCCGCGGCGAAGTCGCTTTTCTGAGGGGCGTTCCTCGGCGCTCTAAAACGAGATGAACCGCGACGCCACGGGCCTGGCGGGGGCCCGGCACACGCATTACGAGACGCTCGGCTCGACCAATGCCGAGGCGCTGGCGCTTGCGCGTGCCGGCGAGCGCGGGCCGTTGTGGATCACCGCGCAAAGCCAGAGCGCCGGCCGCGGCCGCCGCGGCAACGCCTGGGCGTCGCCGCCCGGCAATCTCTACGCGACGCTCTTGCTCACCGAACCGTCGCCGCCGCCGCAGGCGCCGCAGGTCTCGTTCGTGGCAGCCTTGGCGTTGCACGACGCGGTGAGCCTGGTCGCGCCGCCGCTCGGCCCCAGCCTCAGCCTCAAATGGCCCAACGATCTCCTGCTCGGCGCTAGGAAGGTCGCCGGCATCCTGATCGAGGGCGCGAGCGAGCCGGTCTTCGCGGTCGCTGTCGGCACCGGCGTCAACTGCGTCTCGCATCCCGACGGCACGATGCATCCCGCCACTGACCTGGCCGCGGCTGGCGCGGTCGTCACGCCGGACCGGATGTTCGCAGCGCTTGCCGAGGCAATGGAGCGCCGGTTGACGCAATGGCGGAGCGGTCAAGGCTTTGCTTCGATCCGCGCCGACTGGCTCAAGCGCGCGGCCGGGCTTGGCGAACCGATTCGGGTACGACTGCCGGGAAGCGAGTTATCTGGTGTTTTCAAAGGATTAGATGAGACTGGTCTTCTTTTACTTGAAGATGAAATCGGTATCACGCCGATCGCCGCCGGCGACGTATTCGGGTTGTAAGCATGGCAAATGGTTCGCAGGAACTGGTGTTTGCGCCGCTCGGCGGCGTCGGCGAGATCGGCATGAACCTGTCGATCTACGGTCTCGGTCCGGAACGGCAGCGGCAGTGGTTGACGGTCGACCTCGGCGTGTCGTTTGCCAGTGAAGAACATTTGCCCGGCGTCGATCTGATCCTGCCGGACATACGGTATCTGGTCGCGGAACGCAAAAATCTCGCCGGCATCGTGCTCACGCACGCGCATGAAGATCATTTCGGCGCGCTGCTCGATTTGTGGCCGCAACTGAAGGTGCCGGTCTATGCCACGCCGTTCTCGGCCGCGCTGCTGGAAGCCAAATGTGCGAGCGAGTCGGGGGCACCGAAAATCCCCGTCACCATCGTTGCGCGCGATAGCCGCTTCAGCGTTGGGCCGTTCGACATCGAGCTCGTCACCATGGCGCATTCGATCCCGGAATCGAATGCGCTCATTATCCGCACGCCCCTTGGCAATGTGCTGCATACCGGTGACTGGAAGCTCGACGACCATCCGATCCTCAAAGACCGCACCGACGAGAAAAAACTACGTGCGCTGGGCGAGGAGGGTTGCCTGGCGCTGATCGGGGACTCGACCAATGTCATTCGCGTAGGGCGCTCACCGTCGGAAGCTGACGTTTCCAATTGCATCGCCGAATTGATCAAGACGGCGCGCGGGCGCGTGGCGGTAACGACCTTTGCATCGAACGCGGGACGATTGCGTGCGGTGGCCGAGGGTGCTCAGGCGGCGGGCCGCGAGGTGGTTGTGGTCGGCCGCGCCATGGACCGCATTTCGCAGATCGCGCGCGAGACCGGCTATTTCGACGGGCTGCAGGATTTCCGTCCCGTCGATGCCTATGGGTATCTGCCGCCCAACAAGGTGGTCGCGCTCTGCACCGGCAGCCAGGGCGAACCGCGCGCGGCGCTTGCGCGCATTGCCGAAGATCAGCATCCAGACATCACGTTCTCGCGCGGCGACCGTTTGATCTATTCCGCGCGCATGATTCCCGGCAACGAAAAGGCGATCGGCCGGGTGCTCAACGGGCTGATCGACCAGGGCGTGGAGGTGATCACCGACCGCACCCATCTCGTGCACGTCTCCGGCCATCCGCGCCGCGAAGAGGTGGCGGCGCTAATCGGCTGGGTGAAGCCGAATATTCTGATCCCGGTGCACGGCGAGGCGCTGCACTTGGCCGAACATGCCGCGCTTGCCAAACATTGCGGTGTGCCGAACGTCATCCAGTGCCGCAATGGCGATCTGGTCCGCCTTTCGCCCGATGCGGGGCTGATCGACGAAGTGCCGGCGGGCCGCGTTTACAAGGACGGCGCGATCCTGGTGGCGTCGGACGCGCGCACCGTCGTTGACCGGCGGCGCTTGAGCTTTTCAGGGGCGGTGTCGGTTGCGCTGGCGCTGACGGAAGATGGACGCCTTGCTGCGGACCCGGAATACGACCTCATCGGGATCCCGGAGCATGACCGCGCCGGCGGTTTCATGCACGAAGCGGTACACGATGCCATCATCGAGACTTTCGAGAGCCTGCCGCGCGGTCGCCGGCGCGACCCGGACGCAGTCGCCGAGGCGATCCGGCGTGCCGTGCGCGCGACAATCGCCGGGCGCTGGGGCAAGAAGCCGATGTGCCACGTTCACGTCTTGGCGGTATGATGGGTTTACGGGACATCCCTAGAGGACAACAATGATCGGCCGTCTCAATCACGTTGCCATCGCGGTGCGCGATATCGCCAAAGCTGCGGCGGTCTATCGCGACACGCTCGGCGCCGACGTCTCGGAAAAGGTGGCGCAGCCCGACCACGGCGTCTCCACCGTGTTCATCAGGTTACCCAACACCAAGATCGAACTGCTGGAGCCGCTCGGCGAGAACTCGCCGATTGCCAAATTCCTCGATAAGAATCCGGACGGCGGCATCCATCACGTCTGCTACGAGGTGCCGGATATCCGGGACGCGCGCGATACGCTCAAACGCCAAGGCGCGCGCGTGCTCGGCGACGGCGAGCCGAAGATCGGCGCGCATGGCAAGCCGGTGCTGTTTCTTCATCCCAAGGACTTTTGCGGGACGCTGGTCGAGCTCGAGCAGGAATAGCGCATGATCGCGAAAAGCGGGCACCGGTTTTCGGACAAGTTCATGCGCAAGGAATAGGTCATGGCCGTCACCACCGTCCTCGCGATCTATTTCATCACCTGGTGGGTGGTGCTGTTCGCGGTGCTGCCCTGGGGCGCGTACAGTCAGGACGAGAGCGGCGAAGTGACGCCTGGCACCGACCCCGGCGCACCGGCGGTGCATCGCGTCTGGATCAAGCTGATGTGGACGACGATCATCGCCAGCGTTTTGTTCGCGACCCTGGCCGGTGTCTACAAGGCGGGCCTTATCCCAATCGATTATCTGATGGCGATTTCCAGCGCGCCGCGCCACTGAGCAGGCAATTGAGTGGGCAAAAAAAAGAGCAGGGCGGCTGCCCTGCTCGTCGCATTTAGTGTGTCCTCGGATCCCGACTTTTCTTCGTTGTCAGTTCGGGTGGCGGCGTTTCCGCGCCAAAGGACAGCTTTCCTCCCAAGACTTGGACCGCAATTTGGTTGCCGGTCTTTTTGTTGCCGGCGTCCCGGTCACGCGGACTTGAACTGACGGTAGCCGAATGGTGGGACGCTGTCACCAAAATTTCGACACAGTTGGAGCCGTTTGCCCAAATTGTAATGTTTATGGTCTGCCCGTACGTAAAAACGGTCCCGAATACTGCCGAATATTTAGGCCTTCGCTTCGGTTGCCCGTAAGCGAGGCGCCAGTCCTCCTACCTGAGGTTGCAATCGCTACAATCCTCTGCAAAATCTTGTGCCGCTTGGCGCGCGCCGCCGTAGGGCTATTGCCCCGAATCTAGCCGGCGGTTCGCCGGGCGCGCGTCCTGCAGCGGCCGCGCCGTCGATTCGCCGCCGCGCGGGGCGCCTAAAACCGTTGGCACTTCAGCCGGTTAGGCTTCTTTTACCATTCGCTTGCCATAGTAAATGACATCTGAAGATCCCGGGGCCTGCGGTCGCTGCGGGTCTCCATGTTCAACGGGCCGCCGCTTCTGGCCATTGCTCGAAAAAGGGGATGCGCTCGCTCATGTGTGGAATTGCCGTTGCTATCGATTGGCCCGAGGCCGAGACCGCCGTCCGAAAACTCATCTCCGGCATTTTGCACCGCGGCGACGTCACGGACCCGCTGGCGATCCTGCGCAAGGACACCGCCATGTGCACGCGGCGGCTACGCATCGTGGACGCCGACCACGCCATCCAGCCGCAGATCTCGGCGAACGGGCGCCTGGCGGTATCCTTCAACGGCGAGATCTACAACCACGCCGAACTGCGAAACGAGTTGCGTGCGCTCGGCCTGACCTTTCGCACCGAGTCCGACACCGAGGTGATCGCCAACGCGTTGCAGGTTTGGGGTGTGCGTGCCTTGCAACGTTTCGTCGGCATGTATGCCTTTGTTGCCATCGATATCGAAAATGGTGTGTTCCTGGCCGCCCGCGATCCATTTGGCGTCAAGCCGCTCTATGTCATCCAGTCGGGCTCCGGCTTTCTGTTCTGCTCGGAGATGCGCCCGCTGCTCAACACGGTTGAGAAGGGCGACGTCATGCTGCTGCCGCCGGGCTATCTGCTCGCGCGCAATATTTGCACGCGCTTCAAGTCGCCGATCGAACCGGTTGGCGAGAAGCGCATGCCGCACGATGTGTGGGCGCTCGACCGGCTTTTGTCGGAAGCGGTGCGCAAGCGCCTGCCGGCGGACCTGCCGGTGGCGACGTTGTTCAGCGGCGGCATCGACTCGACGCTGGTCGCCCATTACGCGCGGCGGTTTCGTCCCGACGCGCCAGGCTATTTCGTCGGCGCGACGGACGCGCCCGACTACCGCTTTGCGGCCGACTATGCCGAACGCACCGGTTTCGACATGCGTGTCGTGCCGTTCGACGCCGATAGCGAGGAGGTCTTTGCGCTCACCGGCGAGGTGGTGGAGGTCGCGGAATCCTTCGAGCCCAATCTCATTCGTGGCGCGGTTTGCTCGCTCCTGGCGGCGCGCCAAATGCACGAGGACGGCTTCCGCGTTGGGTTGTGCGGTGAGGCCGCCGACGAGTTGTTCTGCGGCTATCCGCCGCTCGAGGTCGCCTTTCACGAAAGCGAAGCCGAGGGCCGGCCGGTGCGCGACGACTGTCTGGACTTGATGCACCGCGTCAGCCTGCAACGCGTCGACCGCTGCTCGATGCGCTTTGCGGTGGAAATGCGCGAGCCTTATCTCGATCCCGCAATTGTCAATTATGCGCTCAACGTGGAAACGGACGGGCTGGTGCGCGAAGTAAACGGCCTGCCGCGAGGCAAGGCGGCGCTGCGCGATCTCTACGACCTCTATCGCGACGAATTGCCGAGTTCGATCCGCAACCGCAGCAAGGTGCCCTTCGGCGAAGGGGCCGGCCTCGACATGCAGCCGGAGGGTTCGATCTGGAAGGCGCGCTTCAACGAGGCGATTTCCGACGAGGACCTGCGCGAAGGGCAAAAGGAATTCGAGGTCTTCCAGGTGCAATCGAAGGAGGAGCTGTTCTATCTGCGCCGGCTCTCCCAATCGATGGATGTGTTTCGGGTGCCGCATTTACGCGACCGCGCCTGGATATCGTTCTCGGTCGCACGCCATATCGAGAAGCTGAAGGCGTACGCGCACTACAGCCTCTGAGCGGCTCGGATCGCGCGGCCGGCGCGGCGACGCCCGTTAATTGCCTCAAAGTGCCGCCTCTTGTGTTTTGCGGGCATATCCGCTTTCACTCTGCGCGAGAGTTAGAACGCCGCCAATTTAGTTGGTCCCATGCGCCTGTCCCGCTACTTCCTGCCGATCCTGCGTGAACCCCCGCGCGAAGCGGAGATCGTTTCGCATCGGTTAATGCTGCGCGCCGGCATGATGCGCCAGGAGGCGGCCGGCATCTACGCCTTCCTGCCGCTCGGCTTTCGTGTCCTGCAGAAAATCTGCGCCATCGTGCGCGAAGAGCAGGACCGCTCCGGCGCCATCGAGTTGCTGATGCCGACTATCCAGTCGGCCGATTTGTGGCGTGAGAGCGGGCGCTATGACGCCTACGGTAAGGAGATGCTGCGCATCAAAGACCGCCACGAGCGCGACATGTTGTACGGACCGACCAATGAGGAAATGGTCACCGAGATCTTCCGCGCCTATGTGAGGTCCTACAAGGACCTGCCGCTCAATCTCTACCACATCCAATTGAAGTTCCGTGACGAGGTGCGTCCGCGCTTCGGGCTGATGCGTGGCCGCGAGTTTCTCATGAAGGACGCCTACTCGTTCGACATCGACCAGGCCGGCGCGCAGCATTCCTACAACAAGATGTTTGTCGCTTACTTGCGCACCTTCGCGCGGCTCGGCCTCAAGTCGATCCCCATGCGCGCGGAGACGGGCCCGATCGGCGGCAACCTAAGCCACGAATTCATCATCCTGGCGCAGACCGGCGAATCGGAAGTGTTCTGCCACAAGGATTATCTCGACATGGCGGTCCCCGGCGACGACGTGAACTTCGACGACGTCGCCGGTCTGCAAAAGATCGTCGACCGATGGACGTCGCGATATGCCGCGACCTCAGACATGCACGAGGCGGACAAGTTCTCTGCCGTTCCCACCGACGCCCAAGTATCCGCGCGCGGCATCGAGGTCGGCCACATCTTCTACTTTGGCACCAAGTATTCCGAGCCGATGAAAGCGACCGTGACCACCCACGACGGCAAGGACGTGCCGGTGCACATGGGCTCCTACGGCATCGGACCAAGCCGGTTGGTGGCGGCCATCATCGAGGCCTCGCACGACGATGCCGGCATCATCTGGCCGGAGCCGGTCGCGCCCTACAGGGTGATGTTGCTCAATCTGAAGCAGGGCGATGCGGCGACCGATGGCGCCTGCGAACAGCTTTATCGCGATCTCACCGCCAAGGGCGTCGAGGTTCTCTACGACGACCGCGACGAACGTGCCGGCGGCAAATTTGCCACCGCTGATCTGATCGGCATTCCCTGGCAAATTCTGGTCGGCCCGAAAGGGCTGGCGCAGGGCAAGGTCGAGGTTAAAAAACGCGCCGACGGCTCACGCGAGACCATCACGCCGGCCGCAGCGCTGGATCTGCTCGCATCGTAACGAATGCGGCGCACGCGTGCTGCCGAAAAGTGCACGCGTGAAAATCGGCACGCGAATTGCTAACCTCAAATGTCATGCGAGGCTGCACAAACGAGCGTGGATTTCGACATCCGAGAGCCCGTCTCGATATCTTCTTCCCGGCGTGCCGGCCGAGCCGAATGAATTTTGCGCGTGAAAGGGTCTGCTGAAAATGTGCGGTTTGTGCGGTGAATTCACGTTCGACCATTCGTCGGCCTCGATGCCGGCGATTGCTGCGATGGTGCGTGTGCTCGCGCCGCGCGGGCCGGACTCCGAAGGGATTCTGGAGCGTGGCCGCATGGCGTTCGGACACCGGCGTCTCAAGATCATCGATCTGTCCGAAAAAGGACAACAGCCGATGGTCGATCCCGAGCTTGGTCTATCTTTGATATTCAATGGTTGCATCTACAATCACAAGGAACTGAGAGTCGAGCTGGAGCAACGCGGCTATCGCTTCTTCTCCAACAGCGATACCGAGGTGATCCTGAAAGCATGGCACGCGTGGGGTGCGGACGCGCCAAAACAATTCCAGGGCATGTTCGCGTTTGTCATCCACGAACGCGAAAGCGGCCGGATTGCCATGTGCCGCGACCGGCTCGGAATCAAACCTCTCTATTACGCGCATACCCGCAACAGCCTGCGATTTGCGTCGACGCTGCCGGCTCTGGTTGCGGGCGGCGACATCGATACGTCGATCGATCCAGCTGGTCTGTCGCTCTACATGTCATTTCATGCGGTGGTGCCGCCGCCCTATACAATCCTCAAGGGTGTGCGCAAGCTCGCTCCGGCGACCGTGCGGATCATTGAACCCGACGGTTCGACCAAGGACACCGTTTACTGGGCCCTCGATTATGCACGCTCGCGCGAGGATATCGCGCGCGATCCAAAGGAATGGAAAGCGCTTGTCGGCGCCGCTCTGCGCAAGGCGGTCGACCGGCGCATGGTCGCGGACGTGCCGGTCGGCGTACTGCTATCCGGCGGCGTCAACTCCAGTCTGATCGTTGGATTGCTGGCCGAAGCCGGACAAAAAGGTCTGAAGACATTTTCCATCGGCTTCGAATCCGTCCACGGCGAAGCCGGCGACGAGTTCAAATATTCCGATATCATCGCCGAATACTTTCAGACCGATCATACCAAGATCATGATTCCGACCGCCGATATGATGAAGGCGTTGCCGGACACGATCGCCGCCCAGTCGGAGCCGATGGTCTCCTACGACAACGTCGGTTTCTTTTTGTTGTCGCGGGAAGTCGCCAAGCACGTCAAAGTCGTCCAGAGCGGGCAGGGCGCCGACGAAGTGTTCGCCGGGTATCACTGGTATCCGCAACTCCACAGCTCGAACGACATCGTCGCAGACTACAGCAAGCTGTTTTTCGACCGCGACCGCGCTAAGCTCGGCCGGCATCTGTCGGAAAAATGGATGACCGACGAGGACGTGCCCGCACGCTTCGTCACCGAGCATCTGTTACGGCCGGGCGCGGTCGATCCGCTCGACAGGGCGTTGCGCATCGACAGCACGATCATGCTGGCCGACGATCCGGTCAAACGCGTCGACAACATGACGATGGCCTGGGGCTTGGAAGCCCGCGTGCCGTTCCTGGATCACGAACTGGTCGAACTGGCCGCGCGTGTGCCGGCCGAGCTCAAGCTCAAGGACGAAGGCAAGGGCATCTTGAAGGACGTTGCCCGCGATGTCATTCCGTCCTCGGTTATCGACCGGCCGAAGGGCTATTTTCCGGTTCCCGCGCTGAAGTATATTGAGGGACCGGTCTTGGAAATGACGCGTGATGCGTTGACCTCGCGCGCGGCGCGAGAACGGGGGTTGTTCAAGGCGGACTATTTGGCGACATTGTTCGACGACCCGAAAGGCCATATTACACCATTGCGGGGTTCGGAACTCTGGCAGTGCGCTCTCCTGGAACTGTGGCTGCAAGCGCACAACATATGAGAGATATGGCACCGAAACCAAAACGTAAGAACGCGCAACCCGACCACGCTGTGAAGGACGAACAGGCGTCCGGTCGGTCGCTTGCGGATGTTGGCGAGGCGAGTCTGCAAGACAAGCAAGAAAAGAATGTCGCGCTCGACTGCGGGTGGGGCCGTCTCTTGTTCGGCCAGACGTTCGACACGGCTCAGGCTCTGGCGGACTGCATTCGCGCCGAGGGGCCCGGACGGCGCGACATAGCGTTCTACATTGCGAATCCGCACGTTGTTCTGGCGGCGGCGCCACTCGAACTGTTCCTCGACCCGTCTCATACCTATCGGCTCGACTTGAAGACCTTTCGCGCGAGCAACGAGCGGCCGCGCGGCTTCAATGTGAGACGGCTGTCTTCCGTGAATGACGCGGACGAGGTGAACCGGATCTATTCGGTGCGCGGAATGGTGCCCGTTGCGCCGGAATTTTTCTGGTCGAAACGCAGCAGCCGCGTCATCACCTATTTGGTCGCCGAGGTCGAAGCGTCCGGCGCGATCATCGGTACGGTGACGGGGATCGACCATGCCGCGGCCTTCGGCGACCGTGAGCGGGGCAGTTCGCTGTGGTGTCTTGCGGTCGACCCGCAGGCCACGCTTCCCGGCATCGGCGAGGCGTTAGTGCGCCAACTCGCGGAGCATTTTCAGGCGAATGGCGCCAGCTATCTGGACTTGTCGGTTATTCACGACAACGATCAGGCGATCGCGCTTTACGAAAAGATTGGTTTCGAACGCGTCCCGTACTTCACGGTCAAGCATAAGAACGTGATCAACGAGGCCTTGTTTACGGAGCCGCATTTCGACGACGAAGGCCTCAACCCTTACGCCCGCATTATCATCAACGAGGCGCGGCGGCGCGGGATCGGCGTGGAGATCATCGATGCGGAAGGCGGATTTTTCCGGCTGACCTATGGTGGGCGCTCATACGCCTGCCGCGAAAGCCTGAGCGAACTGACGACGGCGGTCGCGATGAGTATCTGCGACGACAAGCGTGTGACGCGCCGCATCGTCAAAGCTGCCAATGTCCGCGTGCCGAACCAAATCTATGCGGGCGATGACGAGAAAGCGCGCGCGTTTCTCGAGGGCTACAAGGCCGTCGTCGTCAAGCCGGTGCGTGGCGAACAGGGCAAGGGTGTGTCGGTCAATCTCAAGGACTGGGACGATGTCCAGCGCGCTATTACGACGGCGCGCACGACCTGCAATGACGTGATCATCGAAGAGTACGTTCAGGGTATTGATCTTCGATTGGTTGTCATCGATTTCAAGGTCGTGGCGGGCGCGGTTCGAAGGCCCGCGCAGGTGTTGGGCACCGGCCGCGCCAGCATCCGGGAGTTGATCGAAAGCCAGTCGCGCCGCCGCGCGGCCGCCACCGGAGGCGAGTCGAAGATCCGACTTGATGCGGAAACCGAACGGTGCGTGGCCGAAGCCGGCTATTCGCTTGACGATGTGCTGCCGGCGGACACGCAGATCTATGTCCGCAAGACCGCCAACCTCCATACCGGCGGCACGATTCACGATGTGACCGGCATGTTGCATCCGACTTTGGTTGAGGCGGCGGTGCAGGCGGCGCGAGCGATCAGTATCCCGGTCACCGGTATCGATTTCATCGTAAAGTCGCCGACGATGCCTGAGTATTGGTTTATAGAAGCAAATGAGCGCCCGGGGCTTGCCAACCACGAACCGCAACCGACGGCGGAGCGTTTCATCGATCTCCTGTTTCCCCAATCGATGCCGGCTGCCGTGCGCGATAGTCTTAATCGATGACCTTGAAAGAGTAGCCGGCGCGTTTCGGGACTCGCCGCACTCTCATCGACGCCTTGCTGGGAGGATAAGGACTCAATGGCAATTCTACCGATCGACCTCGACTATCTTTCCGGCTTTCTGAAGCGTCTCCTCGCCACGCCCAGTCCGACAAGCTATACGGACAATGTGGTGAGAGACTGCTGCGCAGAGCTCGACAGGCTCGGGGTGCCATATGAGGTGACGCGACGCGGAGCGATCCGGGCCTGTTTGACGGGAATGACCCGGCGGCCCGCACGCGCATTCGCCGCGCACGTCGATACGCTGGGCGCCCAGGTCAAGAGAATTAAAGAGAACGGGCGGCTGGAAATCGTGCCGATTGGACATTGGAACGCCCGCTTGGCGGAGGGCGCGCGGTGCACGATTTTGACGGAACATGGCGGTTACACCGGCACGATCCTGCCATTGAAGGCGTCAGGACACACATTCAACGAAGAAATCGATACCCAGCCGTCCGGGTGGGCCTATGTCGAAGTCAGGGTCGACGCCCGTTCGTCCACGGCGTCGGAAGCAAGCAAACTCGGCATCGAGATCGGCGACATCATCGCCATCGATCCGCAATCCGAGTTCCTCGACAATGGCTTCATTTGTTCGCGCCATCTCGATGACAAGGCCGGTGTCGCGGTGATGCTGGCGGCCTTGCATGCGCTCGCTCCTGTCAAAGAGCAGTTGCCGGTCGATCTCTATTTCCTGTTCACCATTGAGGAGGAGGTCGGAATTGGTGCATCGACGATTCTGACGGACGACATCGCGTCTCTCATTGCGATTGACAATGGCACGTCGGCTCCGGGCCAGAACAGCGCCGAATTTGGCGTCACGATTTCCATGGCGGATCAGAACGGCCCCTTCGACTATCATCTGACGCGCAAGCTTGTGGACCTGTGCGTCGAAAACGAGATTTTCTATCAAAAGGACGTATTTCGCCATTACCGGTCCGACGTCGCGTCGGCGGTCGAAGCCGGCTTCGACGTCCGAACGGCGCTGATCTGCTTTGGAGTCGACGGGTCCCATGGGTGGGAACGCATCCACATCCACGCCTTGCGCTCGCTGGCGGAGCTGATCACGGCCTACGCGCTTAGTTCGATTGCGATCCGCCGCGACGCCATGCTCGTGGGGCCTCTCACGGGCTTCCCGCGGCAGCCGATCACGCAGGCCGAGCAGGAACTCACCTCCGACGTGGAGCTCGAGCACGACTAATGGCGCTTCCGGCGGGCCCAAAATCGGCCGCGACTCAATTTCAGGGGGCGCCATATGCCGGCGACGACCGCGCCGCAGCGGCAGCGGGGTCTTGTGGGGCCAAAAAACCTGTGTGCGGCCAAACACTTTGGCGCGGCGGCGGGCTTGAATCCGCCAGAATCGTGTGAAAATCCGAACCCCGGGGAATTCTTGATCGATGCCTGAGGCTATCGGCACGCGGCCATTTGCGCCGTTCGAGTGGATGTTGTCGCTGCGCTACCTGCGGGCGCGGCGCAAGGAAGGATTCATCTCGGTCATCGCCGGCTTTTCCTTCCTCGGCATCGTGCTCGGCGTTGCCACGCTCATCATCGTGATGGCGGTGATGAACGGATTTCGCCACGAACTCTTGCAAAAAATTCTCGGCCTCAACGGCCATTTGCTGATCCAGCCGCTGGAAAAGCCGCTGACCGACTGGCAGGAGGTTGCCGCGCGCATTGCCAAGGCGCCGGGCATCAAGCTCGCGGCGCCGATCGTCGAAGGCCAGGCACTTGCATCCTCGCCCTTCAACGCCGGCGGCGTGCTGGTGCGCGGCATCCGTGTTGCGGATCTCGAAAAGCTCCCCTCCATCGCGCACAACATCAAGCAGGGCACGCTGAAGGGTTTCGATCAGGGGCAGGGCCTCGCCATCGGCCGGCGCTTGGCGGATGAGCTATCGATCCGCGCCGGCGACAATATCACGCTGGTGGCCCCGCGCGGGGCGGTGACGCCGATGGGCACCATGCCGCGCATCAAGGTCTACAAGGTCGCGGCCGTGTTCGAGATCGGCATGTCGGAATACGACAGTGCTTTCGTCTTCATGCCGCTGAAGGAAGCGCAGGCCTATTTCAACCGCGCCGGCGACGTCACCGCCATCGAGGTCTATACCGACGATCCAGATCACGTCGACGACTACCGCAAGGCCGTGCAGGTGGCGGCGAACCGCCCGATCTTCATGGTCGATTGGCGCCAGCGCAATGCCACCTTCTTCACCGCGTTGCAGGTCGAACGCAACGTCATGTTCCTGATCTTGACCCTTATTGTCTTGGTGGCCGCGCTCAATATCGTGTCGGGCCTGATCATGCTGGTGAAGGACAAGGGCTCCGACATCGCTATCCTGCGCACCATGGGGGCGACGCAAGGATCGATAATGCGCGTGTTTTTGATTACCGGCGCTGCCATCGGCGTCGTCGGCACGCTTGTCGGCTTCGTGCTTGGCGTCGTGGTCTCGCTCAACATCGAGAGCCTGCGCCAGTTCATGTCGTGGCTGACCAGTACCGAGCTGTTCTCGCCCGAGCTTTATTACCTCGCACATTTGCCCGCCGACATGGACACCAGCGAAACCTTTGCCGTCGTCGTGATGGCGCTGATCTTGTCGCTGCTGGCCACGCTATATCCATCCTGGCGGGCCGCGCGCCTCGATCCGGTGGAGGCGCTGCGATATGAGTGACACGGTGGTGGACGCTGCGCCGCCGTCGGTGGAGCAGAAGGATAACGACGCTCCGCTTCTCTACTTGCACAAGGTCGAGCGGCACTACCGCCAGGGCGGCGCCACGCTGCACGTGCTCAACGGCGCCGAGCTTACGCTGTGGCCGGGGCAGTCGGTGGCGCTGGTCGCCCCCTCCGGCGCCGGCAAATCGACGCTATTGCACATTGCGGGCCTGCTCGAACATCCCGACCACGGCGACGTTTATATTGATGGGCGCTCGACCGCGATCTTGCCCGATGCCGAACGCACCCGCATCCGCCGCCAGGAGGTGGGCTTCGTCTACCAGTCGCACCATCTGCTGCCCGAGTTCTCGGCGCTGGAAAACGTGATGCTGCCGCAGATGATCCGCGGCCTGTCGCGCAAGGAAGCCAGGAAACGGGCAACCGAACTGCTCGCTTATCTCGGCCTAGGCGAGCGGCTGACCCACAGGCCGGCGGAATTGTCGGGCGGCGAGCAGCAGCGCGTCGCCATCGGCCGGGCCGTCGCCAACGCCCCGCGCATTCTTCTCGCCGACGAGCCGACCGGCAATCTCGACGTGCACACCGCCGATCACGTCTTCGGGATATTTTCCCAGCTCATCCGCGCTTCCGGCCTCGCCACCATCATCGCCACCCACAATATGGAGCTCGCCGCCCGGATGGACCGGCGGGTGACGTTGAACGAGGGGCGGGTGGTGGAGATGGCCTAGGGGCAATCCGGCGCATTTGCCGGCTGCGCTCAGGAGCGCATAATAGGTTCCATGGGAAAATTTCTGATCGGCATCGTTCGAAAATTCGTGATGCCGCTGACCTATCTGACCACCATCGCCTGCGGCATTGTGTTCACCTATTTCGTCGTCGCCTGGGGCGGCCAAATCCTGCTCGTGTTCGCCGGCATCTTTTTGGTGCTGTTGGCGGGATTTCTGGCCTGGAGCGAGTACTTCAGGGGCGAGCATCATCATTACTGAAAAGACCGGCTTTCGGTTGGGTACATCAGACGTCGAAAGTGTCGCCCGCGATGGCCGCTGGCGTGCCCGAGCGGCTTTGGGAAACCTCCGACCTCGTGCGCGTATTGGAAGATTGGGAAGCGCTGCAGGGTAGCGAGCCGATCTTCGACGTTGATCTGCACAACATCGACGGCAAGCCGTTCGTGCGCGCCACATTCCCGGACGGAAAAGGGGAAACGATTTTCGGCTTCGACACGCGCGCCAATGGGATCAAGTGGACCGGGTGTGAGGCGGTTGTTTGGCTTTGGCAGAAGCGGCGACTTGTCAGAGTAACGAAATTGGGTGCCCAGTAAGTCTTGCTATGAAAAGAACGTTCCACACGATGAATGCCACTGCCCCTATTGAATAGGTGGCACCAATAACGAGACGTCCGAAATATTTTGCCTTTGGCGTCATCGGTCTTCCGCGGCCGAAAAATATTACGTGGAAACCCATGAGGATAGCCAGTGCCACCAAGAGAATTAGGCTTGGGACAAACCAAAACGGACTGAGCAGGCCGCCAACAACAATGACGAATACCTGCTCTCTTAGGTTTTTCGGCTTATATATCATCAGGCCCCTAGGCCATCATCAGCAACCCTGCCACAATTCAAACTGACCCACTACCGGCTCTTGACAAAAGAACATAACATGAACTATGTTCTTTCTCCGTTCTGGGAGAAAGCCATGATTAAAGCCGTTCTGCATGAAGCTGCCGCGTTAGCGTCCCTGTCCCTGTTCATCGGCATGATCGCCATCTGGTCGCAGGTGCTAGGCAACCTATGACCCGAGCGTGTGTAAGCGTCCGCGTATCGCGTTGCCCCAGAGTCTTACCGCCCCCTGTGTCGCGTATCCGCGTCGTCGTCATGGCCGGTGTCCAAAATGTTGCAAAAAGCCGGTCTATGACGCGCGCGGAATGACCCTCAGGGCGCGCTTGGCCTGAAAAGCGGGCATAGCGGGCGGGGCGCGGGTCTCAACGGTGGACTCGCGTGGCTGCGGTCCCCAATCTGGCCGGGACAAGAATCACCCGGCTTTCTCGCGAAAGCGGGACGTTTCCGAAAGCAGACATTTCCGAAAGCGAGACATGGCCGCGCTCGATTTCGTGCATTTGCACGTTCACTCGTCCTATTCGCTGCTTGAAGGCGCGCTCACCATGGCGCGGCTCGCCGATCTGGCGAAAGCGGACCATCAGCCGGCCCTGGCGCTGACCGACACCGACAACATGTTCGGGGCGCTGGAGTTTTCCGAAAAAATGGCGGGTGCCGGCATCCAGCCGATCGTCGGATGCGCGCTGGCGCTCGATTTCGGCGACGCCGATAACGGCGCGCGCAATGGCAACGCGCCAATCCCGCGCCAGCGCATCGTGCTGCTTGCTGCGCGCGAAGCCGGATACCGCAGCCTCATGAGGCTGACCTCGCGCGCTTTTCTCGACACGCCGGCACACGAGCCGCCGCGTCTGCAGCTTGCCTGGCTGGAAGGTGAGACCGAGGGTCTCATCGCGCTGACCGGCGGCCCGGGCGGTCCGCTCGATCTGGCGATTGCCGCCGGGCAGAGCCATCTCGCCGCCGGCCGCCTCGATGCGCTCGTGTCGCTGTTCGGCGACCGGCTCTATGTCGAATTGCAGCGCCACGGCATGGCAAGCGAGCGCGCCGCCGAAGGCGCGCTGATCGACCTCGCTTATGCCAAAGGCATTCCGCTGATCGCTAGCAACGAGCCGTACTTCGCCACCGCGGCGGACTACGAAGCCCATGATGCGCTGATCTGCATCGCTGAAGGCCGCTTTGTCGCCGAAAGCGATCGCCGCCAGCTCACGCCCGAACATCGCTTCAAGTCGCGCGCCGAGATGGGTGTGCTGTTTGCGGATTTGCCGGAGGCGCTGGCGTCCACGGTCGAGATCGCCGAGCGCTGCGCCTTCCGTCCGCGCACGCACAAGCCAATCCTGCCGCGCTTTTCGGTCGGCGAGGGTGGTGCGGTGGTCGACGAGGCCGCCGAATTGCGCAAACGCGCCGAGGAAGGCCTCACCCGCCGCCTGACGACGCAGGGCCTCGCAGAAGGCCACACCGAAGACGAATACCGCGAGCGGCTGGAATTCGAGCTCGGCGTCATCGAGAAGATGAAATACCCGGGCTACTTCCTCATCGTCTCCGACTTCATCCAATGGGCGAAGCAACATCACATTCCGGTCGGACCGGGACGCGGTTCGGGCGCGGGTTCGCTCGTCTCCTACGCGCTCACGATTACGGACCTTGATCCGATCCGTTTCGGCCTGCTGTTCGAACGCTTTCTAAACCCCGAGCGCGTGTCGATGCCGGACTTCGACATCGACTTCTGCCAGGAGCGGCGGGACGAGGTGATCCGCTACGTGCAGGAGCGCTACGGCCGCGATCAGGTGGCGCAGATCATCACCTTCGGCACCTTGCAGGCGCGCGGCGTGCTGCGCGACGTCGGCCGCGTGCTGCAAATGCCCTACGGCCAGGTCGACAAACTGTGCAAGCTGGTGCCGCAGAACCCTGCCAGTCCGATCAGCCTCGCCAAAGCCATTGACGATGAGCCGAAACTGCAGGCCGAAGCCGAGAGCGATCCCACGGTCAAGCGCGCCTTCGCCTTCGCCAAGAAGCTGGAAGGCTTGACGCGGCACGCCTCGACGCATGCCGCCGGCATCGTGATTGGCGATCGGCCGCTCAATGAGCTGGTGCCGCTCTATCGCGATCCGAAGTCCGACATGCCGGTCACCCAATTCAACATGAAATGGGTGGAGCAGGCGGGGCTGGTGAAGTTCGACTTTCTCGGACTGAAAACGCTGACCGTGCTGGAGAAGGCGGTCGAATTGGTGAAACGGCGTGGCATCGACATCGATCTCTCGGCGATCCCGCTCGACGATGAAAGCACCTACGAACTACTGGCCAATGCCGAAGCGGTCGGCGTGTTCCAACTGGAAAGCGCGGGCATGCGGCGCGCGCTGCTCGACATGCGGCCCGACCGTTTCGAGGACATTATCGCGCTGGTCGCGCTCTATCGGCCGGGCCCGATGGCGAATATCCCGACCTATTGCGCGCGCAAGCACGAACTGGAAAAGCCCGATTACATCCATCCCAAGCTCGAAACGATCCTGAAGGAAACCTTCGGCGTCATCATCTATCAGGAACAGGTGATGCAGGCTGCGCAAATTCTCGCCGGCTATTCGCTCGGGCAGGCGGACCTTCTGCGCCGCGCCATGGGCAAGAAGATCCGCAGCGAGATGCAGAAGCAGCGCAGCGTATTCGTCGAGGGCTGCGTCAATCGCGAGGTCGACCGCCATCAGGCCGACGCCATTTTCGATTTGCTCGAGCGCTTCGCCGAATACGGCTTCAACAAGAGCCATGCCGCGGCCTACGCGCTGGTCGCCTATCAGACCGCCTATATGAAGGCGAACTATCCGGTCGAGTTCCTGGCGGCGTCGATGACGCTCGACATGAACAATACCGACAAGCTCGCCGAATTCCGCGCTGAGGCCGAGCGGCTCGGCATCACCGTTGCGCCGCCCTCGATCAACCGGTCGGCGGTGGAATTCGAAGTCGACGGCACCACTATCATCTACGCGCTGGCCGCTTTGAAAGGCGTCGGCGCGCAGGCGGTCGAGCAGATCATCGCCGCGCGTGGCGAGAAAGGCTTTGCCGACTTGGCCGATTTCGCCGCGCGCATCAATCCGCGCGCGGTCAACAAGCGCGTGCTGGAAAGCCTGGCCGCCGCTGGCGCCTTCGACGCCTTCGAGAAGAACCGCGCCAGCGTGTTTGGTGGCGCGGATGTCATCCTGCGCCAGGCGCTTCACGTGCATGAGGCAGCTTCTGTCGGCCAGAACGAATTGTTCGGCGGAGGAGATGCCCGCGAGCCGATCAACCTGCCTTCGGTCGAACCGTGGCTGCCGGCCGAGCTGTTGCGCCGCGAATACGAAGCGGTCGGCTTTTTCCTCTCCGGGCATCCGCTCGATGATTACGCCGCAGTGCTCAAGAAGCTGCGCGTGCAGTCCTGGGCGGAATTCTCCCGTGCGGTGAAAAACGGCGCGACCGCGGGCCGTGTCGCCGGCACGGTCGTCTCGCGGCAGGAACGGCGTACGCGCACCGGCAGCAAGATGGGCATCATCGGGCTGTCCGACGCCTCCGCCCATTTCGAGGCGGTGATCTTCTCCGAAGGCCTCGCCGAGCACCGCGATCTGTTGGAACCCGGTACCGCGGTGCTGATGTTTCTGTCGGCGGAAGTGCAGGGCGACGATGTGCGCGCGCGCATCCAATCGGTCGAGCCGCTCGATGTCGCCGCGGCCAATCTGAGCCATGGACTGCGTGTGTTCCTGCAGGACGACAAGCCGATCGAGGCGCTCGCCAAGCGGCTGGGGCCATTGCGGACCGGGCCTGCCCGGTCCGCGCAAGGAAACCTGCCCAGAGGCAATCAGGCCAATGGCGACGGCAAAGTGAGCGTGGTCCTGCTGCTGGCCCAGGGCAGCGAGGTCGAGGTCGAACTGCCCGGCCGCTTCAAAGTCTCGCCGCAGATCGCCGGCGCAATCAAGGCGGTGCCGGGGGTGGTGCAAGTCGAGACGTTGTAACGGTTTTTTCGACTCAGGAGGGCTGGAACCGCCCTTGCTTTGGGGTAACCGCCCCTATATAAGCCCCGACCATCACTCACGCGGATGTTCGGCTTCCGGCCCCGACAACGGGCCGAACAGGCCATCCGGTGGCCCAATCGGGCTCACAACCGTCCGCGGCGGATCAACCGGAGAAGACTTATGTCGCTTCCTGACTATTCGATGCGTCAGCTCTTGGAAGCTGGCGTACATTTCGGCCATCAGGCCCACCGCTGGAACCCGAAGATGGGCGATTTCATCTTCGGCACCCGCAACAACATTCACATTATCGATCTCGCGCAGACTGTGCCGCTGCTGCACAAGGCGCTGGAGGCGGTAAGCGATACCGTTGCCAAAGGCGGCCGCATCCTGTTCGTCGGCACCAAGCGCCAGGCGCAGGACGCGATCGCGGACGCCGCCAAGCGTAGCGCGCAGTATTACGTCAATTCGCGTTGGCTCGGCGGGACGCTGACCAACTGGAAGACGATTTCCGGATCGATCTCGCGCCTGCGCAAGCTCGACGAGATGCTCAATTCCGGTGAATCCGGCGGATACACCAAGAAAGAGCGCCTCACCATGCAACGCGAGCGCGATAAGCTCGACCGTTCGCTCGGCGGCATCAAGGACATGGGCGGCATTCCCGACCTGATCTTTGTGATCGACACCAACAAAGAAGACATCGCGATCAAGGAGGCGCGGCGCCTCAACATCCCGGTCGCTGCGGTGGTGGACACCAATTGCGATCCCGCCGGCATCAACTTTGTCATTCCGGGAAATGACGATGCCAGCCGCTCCGTCTCGCTTTTCTGCGATCTCATTGCGAAGGCTGCGATCGACGGCATTTCGCGCGCGCAGGGCGAAATGGGCGTCGATATCGGCGCGCAGGAAAAGCCGGTCGTGCAAGAAGAAATCCCGACCGCGCCGGCGGCCGGCGATCTCGGCTTCGAGCAGTTGCCGGGTCCGCGCGGACAGGCCGACGATCTCAAGAAGCTGCCCGGCGTGTCGCCAGCGATCGAGAAGCAGCTCAACGATCTCGGCATCTTCCACTTTTCGCAGATCGCCGCGTTGAACGAAAAGGCCGCGCACAATATCGGCGAAGAAGTCGGTCTGCCTGGCCGCGTTCCCGGCTGGATCGTCAAGGCAAAGGAACTGACCGCGGAAGCGGAGTAACTCTGGCCCGTCTTGGCCGGGCAAAGCGCGCGAAGCGCCGCCTTCACGCCCAATGTCCGGCCATTCACGTCGCTCGTTTCAGCGCTGCCGCTATAGCGCGGGTGCCGGCTTAGGGCCGGGCCAAACCAATCGAGGATGAAGTTGATGGCAAATATTTCTGCCCAGATGGTCAAGGAACTGCGCGAGTTCGACCGGCGCTGGCATGATGGACTGCAAGGCGGCGCTGACGGAAGCCGATGGCGATATGACGGCCGCGCAGGATTGGCTGCGCAAGAAAGGCCTGTCGAAGGCGGCCAAGAAAGCCGGCCGTGTCGCCGCCGAGGGTTTGATCGGCGTGCTTGTGCAGGGCACCAAGGGCGTCGCGGTCGAGGTCAATTCGGAAACGGACTTCGTCGCGCGCAACGATCTTTTTCAGGGCCTGGTGAAAATGATCGCCGACGTCGCGCTTTCGACCGGCTCCGACGTGGAAGAGATCAAAGGCGCGAAGGCCGGCTCCATATCCGTTGCCGACGCGATCTCCGATACGATCGCCAAGGTCGGTGAGAACATGACGCTGCGCCGCGCCACCACGCTCTCGGTCGGCCAGGGCGCGATCGGCGCCTACGTGCACAATTCGGTCAGCGACGGTCTCGGCAAGATCGGCGTGATCGTCGCGCTGGAGTCGTCCGGCAAGGCCGACGAATTGACCGCGATCGGTCGGCAAGTCGCCATGCATGTTGCCTCCGCCAATCCGCAGGCGGTCGACCCGTCCGGCCTCGATCCGGCGGTTGTGGAGCGCGAGAAGAATGTGCTCGCCGACAAGTTCAAGCAGCAGGGCAAACCCGCTAATGTGATTGAGAAGATCGTCGAGTTGGGGTTGAAGACCTTCTACAAGGAAGCGACTTTACTGGAGCAGCCCTTCATCTTTGACGACAAGAAGAGCGTTGCGCAGGCCCTGAAGGAAGCCGAAGGCAAGGCCGGCGGCGCCATCAAGGTCACCGGTTTCGTACGTTACGCCCTCGGTGAGGGCATCGAGAAGAAGGAATCGGACTTCGCCGCCGAGGTCGCGGCGGCCGCCGGTCAGGGTTGAGGGCAAGCGGGCCGCGATTGGTTCAGGAGAAACGCAATCGATGGCTGACCCGCTTTACCGCCGCGTTATCGTCAAACTGTCCGGTGAGGCGCTCGCTGGCGCGCAGGGCTACGGCATCGACCAGAAGATTGTCGAGCGTCTAGCCGGCGATCTGGTGGCAGCGGCGGCGCTCGGTATCGAGCTTGGCGTCGTGGTCGGTGGTGGTAACATCTTCCGCGGTGTCGAGGTGTCGAGCCGCGGAGTGCCGCGCCCGGTCGGCGACACCATGGGCATGCTGGCAACCGTGATGAACTGCCTCACGCTCGAAGCGGCGATCGAACGGCAGGGTCGCGAGGCGCGCACACTGTCGGCCTTGGCCATGCCCTCGGTCTGCGAGACTTACAACCGCAAACGCGCGCTGAAAAACCTGGGGAAGGGCCGCGTCGTCCTGCTCGCGGCCGGCACCGGCAACCCCTTCTTTACCACCGACACCACGGCCGTCCTGCGGGCGGCTGAACTCGAAGCCCAGGCGGTCCTCAAGGCGACCAACGTCGACGGTGTCTACAGCGCCGATCCGAAGAAAGACCCCAATGCCAAGCGCTACGACAAGCTCGGCCACCAGGAGGCGATCGAAAAGGACCTCAAGGTCATGGATTCGACGGCCTTCGCGCTTGCCCGGGAAAATCGTATACCTATCATCGTCTTCTCGATCGCCAAGAGCGGCGCGGTAGAGGCGGTTTTGCGCGGAAAAGGCCGGGCGACGGTGGTCGGCTAGTCGCTCGAATTGGACGGAAGCCTCGCGTCCGGGGGATGGCCATGGCAAACGCAACGCACGACGTGAACGAAATCAAGCGCCGCATGCAGGGTGCGAGCGCGGTGTTAAAAACCGAATTGTCCGGCCTGCGCACCGGTCGCGCTTCCGCCCATATGCTCGATCCAGTGAATGTGGATGCCTATGGCTCGCAAATGCCGCTCAGCCAGGTCGCGACCGTGGCCGTGCCGGAGCCGCGCCTGATCACCGTCAATGTCTGGGACAAATCGCTGGTACACGCGGTCGAAAAGGCGATCGTCAATTCCAATCTCGGTCTGTCACCGGCAACCGAAGGCCAGCTGTTGCGTCTGCGTATTCCCGAACTGAACGAGGAGCGGCGCAAGGAACTGGTCAAGATCGCGCATAAATATGCCGAAGCGGCGCGCGTGGCCGTGCGCCACGTACGCCGCGACGCGCTCGACGTCGTGAAAAAACTCGAAAAGGATCACAAGATCAGCAAGGACGAACACGATCGTCATTCTGCCGAGATCCAGAAGGCGACCGACGCCGGAATTGCGGACATCGATCAGCTGCTAGGGGCTAAGGAAAAGGAGATCCTCACGGTGTGAGGTCGCCATATGCCCGAGGTTGATATTTCCAATAGCGCCAGTCCGCCGTTTCAGGCGCCGCGCCATGTCGCCATCATCATGGATGGCAACGGACGCTGGGCCGCGGCCCGCGGGCTGCCGCGCGCGGAAGGGCATCGACGCGGTGTCGAAGCGTTACGACGCACGGTGCGTGCGGCCGGCGAAATCGGCATTCGATTCGTAACCATCTTTTCCTTCAGCGCGGAGAACTGGTCGCGGCCGGCGTCGGAAGTCCGCGAATTGATGGGGCTGTTGCGCCGCTTTATCCGCAACGATCTTGCTGATCTTCACAAAAGCAATGTGCGTGTGCGCGTCATTGGGGAACGTCAATCGCTCGATCCCGAAATTGGCCGCCTGCTGGTCGAAGCCGAAGAGCTCACCAAAGACAATGGCGGGCTGACGCTGGTGGTCGCGTTCAATTACGGCGCGCGCCAAGAGATCGCGCGCGCGGCGCGCCGCGTCGCCGAGGAGGTCGCCAAAGGCGCCATTGCGGTGGAGGCAATCGACACCGACATGGTCGGGCGTTTTCTCGACGCGCCGGACGTGCCCGATCCCGACCTGATCATTCGCACCAGCGGCGAACAGCGCCTGTCGAACTTTCTGCTTTGGCAAGCCGCTTACAGCGAGCTCGTGTTCGTGCCGACCTATTGGCCCGATTTCGATCGGGCTGCTCTCGAAGCGGCGATCCGCGAATATCAGCAGCGCGAGCGGCGCTTTGGCGGCCTGGTCGCCAAGACCGGATCCTGAAACTCGTGCTCGCCTCCAGTCCTGTTTCCGGATCGGGCGGCGCGGCTGGCCCGGCTCCGGTGCCATCGCGAAATCTTTTGTTGCGCGTCATCATGGCGGTGGTGTTGGCGCCACTTGCGCTTTTCGTGGCCTGGACCGGCGACTGGCCGTTCGCGCTCTTTTGGGCCGTCGCGGCGATTGCCGTGCTGTGGGAATGGACGCGGATGATCGCCGGCGCGCGGCATTGGCTGATGCTGTCGTCTTGCGCCGGCGCGATTGGCGTTGGCGCTTTGGTGACGTGGCGCGGCTTGCCGATTGCGGGGATCGCCCTGATCGGTCTCGGGGCGTTCGCCGCCACGATTTTGGCGCCGCGCGAACGGCGCTTCTGGATCACCGCCGGCGTTGGCTATGCGGGCACAATGATGCTCGCGCCAATGTTGTTTCGCGCCGATGTAACTTATGGCTTCCGCGCGATGGTGCTGCTGTTCGCCGTTGTGTGGACGACTGACATTGTCGCCTACTTCGCGGGGCGCGCGATTGGCGGCCCGAAACTGGCGCCGGCGATCAGCCCGAAAAAGACCTGGGCCGGTGCGATTGCCGGCATGGCCGGTGCGATGATTGTGGCGGCCGGCGTCGACCGCGTTTTTGGGCTGTCGGGGTGGGGGCCGAGCGCTTTGATTGGCTTGGTGTTGTCGATTGTTGCCCAGTTCGGCGATCTGTTGGAATCGTGGGTCAAGCGCCGGTTTGGTGTAAAAGACGCAAGTGGCCTCATTCCCGGACATGGCGGTGTGATGGACAGGCTCGACGGTTTTTGGGCGGCAGCGCTTCTTGGCTGCTTGGTTGGGCTGCTGCGTGGCGGCTTCGACGACGCCGCGCGCGGCATGCTGATATGGTGAGCCGATGACTGTTGCCGGGATGATGCGATCGAAACCGCGCCAAGCCGCCGCACCGCGGCGGATCACCATTCTCGGCGCCACCGGCTCGATCGGCGCGAGCACGCTCGATCTTATCAAACGCGAGCCGGAGCGTTATAGCGTGGTGGCGGTCAGCGCGCACCGCAATGCGTTGGCGCTGGCGAAAGCCGCGCGCGAAGTCGGCGCGGAGCTTGCTGTCGTTGCCGATCCGGATGCCTATGCCGAATTGAAGGAGGCTTTGTCGGGTAGCGGTATCGGGGCGGCAGCCGGCGAGGACGCGATCGTGGAATCCGCGCAGCGCCCGTCCGACTGGGTGATGGCGGCGATCAGCGGCTCCATCGGCTTGAAGCCGACTTTGGCGGCGATCGAGCAAGGGGCGACCGTTGCTCTGGCCAACAAGGAGTGTCTCGTCTGCGCCGGCAGCCTGTTCATGCGGCGCGCGGCGGCAACCGGTGCGAGGGTGCTGCCGGTCGATTCCGAGCACAATGCCATTTTCCAGGCGCTCAGCGCCGGCCCGCGCGAAGACGTGCGTCGTATCATTCTCACCGCCTCCGGCGGGCCGTTCCGCACCTGGACGCTGGAGGCAATCAAGGCGGCGACGCCCGAACAAGCGTTGCGCCATCCAAATTGGTCGATGGGACAACGGATCACCGTCGATTCCGCCTCAATGGTCAATAAAGGGCTCGAATTGATCGAGGCGCAGCACCTGTTCGCGCTCAAGCCGAGCGAAATTGACATTCTGGTGCACCCGCAATCGGTCGTGCATGGCTTGGTGGAGTTCCGCGACGGCTCCGTGGTGGCCCAGCTTGGCTCCCCCGACATGCGCATCCCGATTGCGCATTGTCTCGCTTGGCCCGGCCGCATCGATACGCCGTCCGCGCGTCTCGATCTGGCGAAAGTGCGGGAACTGACCTTTGAAGACCCCGATCCGGTCCGTTTTCCGGCCGTGCCTTTGGCGCGGCGGGTTATGGAGATGGGTGGGGCGGCGCCCACGGTGTTCAACGCGGCCGACGAGGTCGCTGTCGGCGAGTTTATCGCCGGGCGGATCAGTTTTCCGGCAATTGTGGCGCTGGTCGAAGCCACACTGGAGGCTGCCGAGGTGCGTGGGCTCTTGGCAGACCCACCAGGGGTCGAAGCTGCCATCGCCGTTGACCATAGTGCGAGAACGATCGCCAGGGACCTCTTGCCCGAAATTGCCGTAAAGGCATCCTAGTAAACCTTCGCTAACTCTAAGGACGCCCACGGGCGGGACGAGGGACCGATGAGTGTCGATATTATGGGCGGCTTGAGCGCATTTGGGGGCGGGTTGCTCGGCTATTTGATCCCATTCCTGTTCGTCCTGACAATTGTTGTGTTTTTTCACGAGCTTGGCCATTTTCTGGTGGCCCGCTGGTGTGGCATTAGGGTTCTCGTCTTCTCGCTTGGCTTTGGCCCCGAAATTATCGGTTTCAACGACCGCTACGGCACGCGCTGGAAAGTTTCCGCTGTGCCGCTCGGCGGCTATGTGAAGTTTTTTGGCGACGAAAGCGCCGCCAGCACCCCGGACCGGGAGGCGGCCGCCGCGATGAGCGAGGCGGAGAAGAAGGACAGCTTCATCCACCAGCCGGTACCCTCACGGGCCGCGGTCGTGGCAGCCGGGCCGATCGCCAATTTCATTTTGGCGATCATGATCTTCGCCGGCATTTTCATGGTGGTGGGCAAGCAGACTGCAACCGCGCGGGTCGATGCCGTCCAGGCCGGAAGCGCCGCCGAACAGGCCGGCTTCAAACCGGGCGATCTCGTCGTCTCCATCGACGGCGACAAGATCGAAAGCTTCTCCGACATGCAGCGCGTCGTCAGCGTCAGCTCCGGAGAACCGCTGAAGATCATGGTCGACCGCGACAAAAAGCTGGTGACGCTCAACGCCACGCCGGAACTGAAGGAAATCAAAGACAATTTCGGCAATGTCCATCGGCTGGGCGTCCTCGGCATCAGTCGCTCGATGGCCGATGGCGACATCAAGACCGAGAAGGTCGGGCCGCTAATGGCGGTCGTGATGGGCGCCAAGGAGACCTGGTTTGTCGTCGACCGCACGCTGAGCTATATCGGCGGCGTTTTCGCCGGCCGCGAAGCGGCGGACCAACTCGGCGGCCCGATTCGCATCGCCCAGGTGTCGGGTCAGGTCGCGAGTGCGGGCTTCACGGCGCTCATCCACCTCACCGCAGTGCTGTCGGTCTCGATCGGCCTGCTGAACCTGTTTCCGATTCCACTCCTCGACGGTGGTCACCTTTTGTTCTATGGAATCGAGGCGGCCCGCGGACGCCCGTTGTCCGAGCGTGCCCAGGAGGTCGGGTTTCGCATCGGGTTGGCGATCGTCGTGATGTTGATGATTTTTGCAACCTTTAATGACATCTTGCACCTGGCGACCTCATAAACGTTGCGGGGAGCGTTGCCTCCCTGCAACTTTTTGAGGGGAAAGGGAAACTTCGCCGGGAGTTCCGTTTGCAGTGCCGCGGAAACACTGTAAAACGCGGTGAACGATTGCCAGCCCAACAGCACTCTCGTAGCCAGCCGGGGGCGGCCGCAAGGAATACAAAGGGCGCGTAGCGCATGAGACTAAGTATGCGGTGGGTGCGAGGACTGGCCCTGAGCTGCTTGGTCCTCGGCGGTCTCATTGTCGGTGGCGGTTTGGCGGTTGTTGGGTCCACAAGCGTGGCCTTCGCGCAATCGTCCAGCTCAATCGTTGTGCAGGGCAACCGGCGCGTCGAGGCAAGCACGATCCGCTCATATTTCAGGCCAGGCCCAGGCGGCCGGCTAGGCCCCTCCGAAATCAACGAAGGCATCAAGCGGCTCTACGGTACCGGGCTGTTTTCCGACGTTCAAATCAGCAATGCCCGAGGGCGGCTTGTGGTGACCGTGGTGGAGAACCCGGTCATCAACCAGGTCGTCTTCGAGGGCAACAAGAAGGCCAAAGACGAGCAGCTTGCGGCCGAAGTGCAGTCAAAAGCACGCGGCACCTTGTCGAAGCCGACCGTACAGGCTGACGTTCAGCGCATCATCGAGATTTATCACCGGACCGGCCGCTTCGACGTCACCGTCGTGCCGAAGATCATCGCGTTGCCAAACAACCGCGTCAATCTGGTGTTCGAGATCAATGAAGGTTCGAAAACCGGCGTGAAAGCGATCCGCTTCATCGGCGCCAACCATTTCTCCGATGGACGGCTTAAGAACGTCATCAAGACCACCGAGACGAACTGGCTCTACGGCTTCCTGCAATCGACCGATATCTACGACCCTGACCGCGTCGAAGCGGACCGCGATTTGCTGCGCCGCTTCTATCTCAGCCACGGGTATGCCGACGTGCGCATTCTATCGGCGGTCGGGGAATACGACCCGTCGCTGAAGGGCTTCGTCGTCACCTTCACGATCGATGAAGGCGCCCAATATCGCGTCGGCAGCATCGATATCGTGTCGAACGTCCACGCCATTGACCCGGCTTCTTTGCGCGGTGAGGTCAAGTTCGTCAGCGGCAACGTCTACAACGCCGATCTGCTCCAAAAGAGCGTCGAGGCGATGACAATAGAAGCCTCCAAACACGGCTATGCGTTCGCAACTGTGCGGCCGCGTGGCGACCGCGATTTCCAGCGCAAACTGATCAATCTCGTCTTTGTGGTTGAGGAAGGCGCGCGCGCCTACATCGAGCGCATCAACATCCACGGCAATACGCGCACTCGCGACTATGTCATCCGCCGCGAATTCGATATTGGCGAAGGCGATCCCTACAACCGCGCGCTCATCGATCGCGCCGAGCGACGGCTGAAAAATCTGAATTTTTTCAAAACAGTCAGGATCACGAATGAACCGGGCTCCGCACCGGACCGCGTGATTGTGAACGTTAATGTCGAAGAAAAATCGACCGGCCAGTTCTCGGTCTCCGGCGGCTATTCGACCGCGGACGGCTTCCTCGCCTCGGTGAGTATAGCCGACCGCAACCTGCTCGGACGTGGCATGTTCGCCAAGGCGTCGGTCAGCTATGGCGAGCGGGCGCGTGGGTTTGATTTTTCGTTCGTCGAACCATACCTGCTCGGATACCGCATGGCCGGCGGTATCGATTTGTTTGCACGCCAGAACTTGGCATCCAACTACGTCTCGTATGACACCCAAACCATCGGCGGCAATCTACGTTTGGGTTTCGCGTTGACTGAGGAACTGGCGCTGCAGCCACACTATTCGCTGTATCAGCAAGACATCACGCTGTCAGATCAATATAACTGTTACCCCGCCTCAAGCTCTTGTACGCCCGCTTCGCTGCCGGTGCGTCTGGAGCTTGCGCAAGGCGCCGTTACCGTGTCGATGATCGGCTATACGCTGTCATACAACACCGTCGACAACCTCCATTCGCCGACTAGCGGTCTTTACGCCTCACTAACCTCTGATTTGGCGGGTCTCGGCGGTGACGTGAACTTCATTCGCAATACCGTCGAGGTTCGCAATTATCATGAAATCATGCCCGACATCGTCGGGGTCCTCAAATTGCAAGGCGGGCATATTTCCGGTTGGGGCGGCAATGGCCTGCGCATGCTCGACAACTTCCAGATGGGACCGAACCTGGTGCGTGGCTTTGCTCCGGCCGGCATCGGTCCGCGTGATCTAACGCCGGGGTCGACGAACGACGCGCTCGGCGGCAGCCTTTACTGGGGCACGAGCCTCGAGCTCCAGACGCCGCTCTTCTTCTTGCCGAAGGAAATAGGCATAAAACTCGCGGCCTATGTCGATGCCGGCTCATTGTGGGATTATCAGGGGCCGACATCCGGTTCGGCGCCGCCAGGGTCGCCTGTTCAGACCATCCAAGTTGGTCTCAACGATCTCGCGGATGTTAGATCCTCAGTCGGCGTTGGCTTAATTTGGGATTCGCCGCTCGGGCCGTTGCGTTTCGACTTGGCTTATCCGCTGACAAAGTATTGCGAAAACAACACCGCTGGTCAGCAGATTTGCGATCGCACACAGGTTTTCCGGTTCAGCGGCGGCGCCAAGTTCTGATCGAGATTTGAATCTTAAGCCGCGGCAGATGGCGCGACGACACCATGACCGAGCCGCTATTCCTGAGGCATGCCCGTGGTCTGACGCTTGAGGCGGTCGCGACCGTGGCCGGCGCCGCTGCGCCGGATGCAGGTGTGGCTGCGCGTGTGGTTGATAACGTAGCAGCGCTCGATCGCGCAGGCCCGCGCGATGTGAGCTTTTTCGAGCAAAAACGTTTCACTGCCGCTGCAGCCACGACGCGTGCGGGCGCTTGCCTGACCACCGAGGCGCTTGCCCATCTCCTGCCGAAGCAAGTTGTGACCGTTGTCGTTCGCCAGCCCTACCGCGCCTTTGTGACGGTTGCGCGGGAACTGTTCCCGCATGCGCTGCGGCCATCGTCGCATTACGAGACTGGCGACATCGCCGGCGCGCTCGTCCATCCGACCGCGCGGCTGGAACAGGACGTGACCGTCGAACCGGGCGCCGTCATCGGTCCGGGCGCTGAAATTGGCTCCGGTTCAATCATCGGCGCCACCGCCGTTATCGGACCTGACGTTCGTATCGGCCGTGAGTGTGCGATTGGCGCTGGCACGAGCGTTACAAACGCTCTGATCGGTGACCGCGTCATCGTCCATCCCGGTTGCCGGATCGGGCAGGACGGTTTTGGCTTCGTGATGAGCGGATCGGGACACCTCAAAGTGCCACAGATCGGCCGCGTCATCATTCAGGACAACGTCGAAATCGGCGCTGGCGCCGCCATCGACCGCGGTGCCATCCGTGACACCGTGATCGGGGAAGGGACCAAGATCGACAACCTCGTTCAGGT
Organism: uncultured Alphaproteobacteria bacterium; assembly: GCA_963840065.1. Lineage (GTDB taxonomy): Bacteria > Pseudomonadota > Alphaproteobacteria > Rhizobiales > Xanthobacteraceae > Pseudolabrys. The sequence continues at coordinate 60,300 of CAWIXF010000009.1, forward strand.
CGGCCACAATGTCAGCATCGGCCGGCATTGCATCATCGTGGCACAAAGCGGCATATCCGGCTCTTCGACTTTGGAGGACTTTGTTGTGCTGGGCGCGCGCGTCGGCATCAACAACAACGTCACAATCGGAGAGGGTGCGCAGATCGCGGCGATCAGCGTCGTCCACGGCGATGTGCCGCCAGGCGCCAAGTGGGGCGGCACACCGGCCAAACCGGTCAAGCAATGGTTTCGCGAGATGATGATCGTCGAGCAGCTCGCGCGCAGAGGCACAAAATCCGACAAGACCGCCGCACGGGACGAGTGAATGGACGAAGCGGTGAAAAAACTGGAAGCGGCGGATATCGCGGCCGTGCTCAAGCTGCTGCCGCACCGCTACCCGTTTCTCATGGTCGATCGTGTCATCGATATCCAAGGCGATGAGGGTGGCATCGGTATCAAGAACGTGACCTTCAACGAGCCGCATTTCCAGGGTCATTTTCCCGGCAATCCGGTTTTCCCCGGCGTGCTGATGATCGAGGGTATGGCGCAAACCGCCGGCGTCCTGTGTATTGCAGCAACCCCCGCGATCGAAACAAAGTCGGTATTCTTTCTCACGATCGACAAGGCGAAATTCCGCAAACCCGTGCTGCCGGGTGACACCATCGAATATCACATGAAAAAAATCGCTCAGCGCAAGACGATGTGGTGGTTCCGCGGGGAGGCCAAGGTCGCCGGCCAAACCGTCGCAGAGGCCGAAGTCGGCGCCATGCTATCCAGCGCATGAACACACGCATGATCGATCCCTCGGCTCGGATCGAGGCCGGGGCGACGATCGGACAAGACGTATCGATCGGCCCCTACTGCACCATCGGCGCCCGCGTGACGATCGGCGACGGCTGCCGGCTCGTCGCCCATGTCAATCTGGCCGGCCATACGACGATCGGTCCGCGCACCGTGATCTATCCGTTTGCTTCGCTCGGCTCGCCGCCGCAATCGGTGAGCTACCGCGGCGAGCCGACGCGGCTCGAAGTGGGCGCCGACTGCGACATTCGCGAAGGCGTGACCATGAGCATCGGCACCGCCAATGATCGCGGTGTCACCACGGTCGGCGACAAAGGTTTCTTTATGGCGAACGCGCATATTGCGCACGATTGTGTCGTCGGCAACAACGTAACCGTCGCCAACAACGTCATGCTCGGCGGCCATGTGACGGTCGGCGACAATGTGGTGTTTGGCGGCGGCGTGGCTGTGCGCCAATTCGTGCGTATCGGCGAAGGCGCCATGATTGTCGGTTTAAGCGGTGCGCGCGCCGATATTATTCCGTGGGGTATGGCGCACGGCGCGCTCGCTAATCTTATCGGACTCAATGTCGTCGGCATGCGTCGTGGCGGTGTTTCAAAAGCAGAGGTTTTGACCGTCCGGCGCGCTTATGACGAGCTCTTCTTCGGCGCCGGCGAGTTCCGCGCGCGGCTTGATGCCGTTGAACGCGACTTCGCCGCGGACGCGCGCGTACGCAGAATCGTCGACTTCATTCGCGCGGGAAAACGCCCGCTCACCATGGCCATCAAGCGTGGGGGAACCGAAGAGGAGCTATGACGGCCGCGCCCGCCTCGACCGCGGAAGGCCCGCTTGCGCTGGTTTGTGGCGGCGGCAGTCTACCGCTTGCGGTCGCGGACTCGGTTATGGCCCGCGGCCGCGAGGTGTTGCTGTTTCCGTTGCGCGGGCATGCCGATCCGAAGGATTTTGTGGCGCGTCCGCATTTGTGGGTGCGTCTCGGTCAATTCGGCACCGTCGCCCGCGTCGCGCGCGCCTGCCAGTGTCGCGACATCGTCTGTCTTGGCTCGGTAGTGCGGCCGTCGTTGTGGGGGTTGCGGCCGGACTTCTTTACCTTGAAGGTCTTACCGCAAGTCGCTAGGGCCTTTCGGGGTGGCGACGATCACCTTTTGTCGAGTGTTGCCAAAGTCATCGAGCGGCACGGATTTCGGTTTCTCGGTGCGCATGAGGTCGCGCCCGAAATCCTGGTGCCGCAAGGCTCGCTCGGCCATGTCGCGCCATCCGAGCGCGACCGTGCCGATATCGCATTCGGTTTCGACTATCTCCGTGCCGCTGGTCCCTTCGACATCGGTCAGGCTGTCGTTGTAGCGGACAAACGCGTGCTGGCCGTTGAAGCAGCGGAAGGCACCGACCGCATGCTGGCGCGCGTTGCGCAATTGCGTGACGAGGGCCGCATCCAAATTGCAAATGGACGCGGCGTGCTGGTGAAGGCGCCAAAGCCCGCGCAGGACCGCCGCTTCGATTTGCCCTCGATCGGCAAACACACCGTTGAACAAGTTGCGCTTGCGCGTCTCGGCGGGATTGCGGTCACCGCCGACGGAACCATCATTGCCGAGCCCGGGGAACTAATTGCGGCAGCCGACCGCGCCGGAATTTTCGTCGTCGGCGAGGCGGAGCGATGACCGGCACGGCCGGCCCGCATATCTTTTTTGTTGCGGGGGAAGAATCCGGCGACCGGCTCGGCGCCGCCTTGATGGTCGCGATCAAGCGGCGCGCGCGCGATGCTCGTTTTTCCGGCGTTGGCGGCGCACACATGGCGGCCGAAGGTTTGACCAGTCTGTACGCGCTCAGCGATCTGTCGGCCTTCGGCTTTGCGAGCTTGCCCGGCCGGCTGCGCACGATCCTGCGGCGCATCCGCGAGACGGCGGATGCGGTCGTGGCTGCCAGACCGGACGTTCTGGTGATCATCGACAGTCCCGATTTTACCCACCGCGTCGCGCGTCGCGTGCGGGCGCGAGCGCCGGCAATCCCTATCGTCGACTATGTCTGCCCGACGGTCTGGGCCTGGCGGCCTGGGCGCGCGCGCGCCATGCGCCCTTATGTCGATCAGGTGCTGGCGTTGTTTCCGTTCGAGCCGGCGGAGATGGAGCGTCTCGGCGGGCCGCCGACGACCTTCGTCGGCCATCCGCTCGGCGAGCAGGTAGCGTTTTTGCGTCCGAATGCGGAGGAGGCACAACGCCGCATGAGCGATCCACCGGTATTGCTCGTGCTGCCGGGCAGCCGTACCGGCGAGGTTCGTCGCATGGCGCATATTTTCGGCGAGGCGGTCGCGCGGGTCGGCGACCGCATCGGTGCGCTTGACGTCGTCGTGCCGACAGTGCCGCGGCTGCAGCAGGCGGTTCGTGCCGCTGTGACGCGCTGGCGGGTGCCGGCGCGCATTGTCACGGACGTTGCTGAAAAGCAGGCAGCTTTTCGCACCGCCCGTGCAGCCCTGACCAAATCCGGCACCTCCACGCTCGAACTCGCGCTGGCCGGCGTGCCCATGACCGCCGCCTACAAGGTAGCCTTGGTCGAGGAAGTGATTGCCCGCCTGTTAATCACCGCCCACAGCGCCATTCTCGCTAACCTGATCCTCGGCGAAAACGTCGTGCCGGAGTTCCTGCAGAGGGACGCCACCCCGGAAACCCTCAGCCGCGCGCTCCTGCCATTGCTGGCGGACACGCCTGAACGTAGCCGTCAGTGCGAAGCGTTCGCCCGGCTCGACCGTCTGATGGAGATCGGCCAGACCTCGCCCAGCGATCGGGCGGCCGCCGTTGTATTCGATTGTATGACTGGATTGACCCAACCAGTGCGGGAAGGCATGGCAATTCGACGCCCAACAGCTTAAGTTAGGCGATCACGCGGCCAGGTGGTCGTAAAATGTGGCCGAAAACTGCGGATCCGGTTTCGTGACTATTGCCACACATGCTGCCATTACCGGCGTCAACGGCTATGTGCCGCCGGATGTGCTGACCAATGCGGAGCTTGCTCGCATGGTCGACACTTCGGATGCTTGGATCACCGAACGCACCGGCATCAAGGAGCGTCATATCCTCAAAGGGCAGGGGCTCGGCTCCTCGCATATGGGCGCGCAAGCCGTGCGCGGCCTGCTCGCCAAGACCAACACCCGGCCGGAAGACGTCGAGCTCTTGATCTGCGCGACCACGACACCCGATTTCGTTCATCCCTGCACCGCCAATCTGATCTGCGATATGGTCGGCATCCGTACCGTCGGCTCGTTCGACGTGCAGGCGGCCTGTTCGGGCTTTCTGTATGCGCTGACCGTCGGCCAGCAGTTCATAGCGGCGGGTACTTACAAGAAAGTCATCGTGGTCGGCGCCGACAAAATGTCGGCGATTGTCGACTATACCGATCGCGCGACCTGCGTCTTGTTCGGTGACGGCTCAGCGGCGGTGATGCTGGAGCCGAGCCCCGACTACGGCATCATGGACACGATTTTACGTTCCGACGGTTCCGGCATGAAATATCTGCACCAGAAGGCGGGCGGCAGCCGAATGCCGCCGACGGCCGAAACCGTCGCCAAACGGATGCATTACGTCTATCAGGATGGTGCGCAGGTCTATAAGCATGCCGTCGCCGGCATGTTCGAAGTGACGCGCGACATCATGGCGCGCAACAATCTCACCGCCGACATGATCGACTGGGTGGTGCCGCACCAGGCCAACCGCCGCATTATCGAAACGACCGCCGATCGCCTTGATCTGCCGCTCGAGAAAATCATGTTCACCATCCAGAAATACGGCAACACGACAACGGCGACCATTCCGCTGTGCCTGTGGGACTACGAGCAGAAACTTAAAGTGGGCGACCGTATGTTGCTGGCGGCCTTCGGCGGCGGCTTTGCCTGGGGCGGGGCGTATCTCACCTGGGCCTATGATGGCGCTGCCGCCGCGGCGAGCGGCAAGAACGCTGTGAGAAATTAAAAAGGCGGCTGAAAAGCCGCCCTTTGTTTTCGTCTCTCGACAATTCAGCGATTATTTACGCCGCGAGATCGGCACGTAGTCGCGTTTGGCGGCGCCCGTGTAAAGCTGGCGGGGGCGGCCGATCTTCTGCTTCGGGTCCTCGATCATTTCCTTCCACTGTGCGATCCAGCCAACGGTGCGTGCGACCGCAAACAGCACGGTGAACATCGTGGTCGGGAAGCCCATCGCCTTCAACGTGATGCCGGAATAGAAGTCGATGTTGGGATAGAGTTTCTTCTCGATGAAATACTCATCGTGCAGCGCGACTTTTTCCAGTTCCATCGCCACGTCAAGCAGCGGATCGTCCTTGATGCCGAGCTCGGTTAACACCTCGTGGCAGGTCTTCTGCATAATCTTGGCGCGCGGATCGTAGTTCTTGTAGACGCGGTGGCCGAAGCCCATCAGGCGGAAAGAGTCGTTCTTATCCTTGGCGCGCTTGACGAACTCAGGAATGCGGTCGGGCGTGCCGATTTCGCGCAGCATATTGAGCGCGGCCTCGTTGGCACCGCCATGCGCCGGGCCCCACAGGCAAGCGCAGCCGGCGGCGATACAGGCAAACGGATTTGCGCCGGAGGAGCCGGCGAGCCGCACCGTCGAAGTCGAAGCGTTCTGTTCGTGGTCTGCATGCAGGATGAAGATGCGGTCCATCGCGCGCGCCAGCACCGGGTTGGGTTTGTACTCCTCGGCCGGTACCGCGAAACACATGCTCAGGAAGTTAGAGGCGTAGTCGAGATCGTTCTTCGGGTACACGAACGGCTGGCCGACATGGTATTTGTAGGCCATGGCGGCGAGCGTCGGCGTTTTCGCGATCATGCGGATCGAGGCGACCATGCGCTGATGCGGATCCGAAATATCGGTCGAGTCGTGATAAAATGCAGACAGTGCGCCGACCGAGCCGACCAGCACCGCCATCGGGTGGGCGTCGCGCCGGTAACCTTGAAAGAACCGCATCATCTGCTCGTGCACCATGGTGTGGCGCGTGACGCGGAAGTCGAAGTCGGCCTTCTGCGCCGGCGTCGGCAGTTCGCCATAGAGCAGCAGATAGCAGGTCTCGAGAAAGTCGCCGTGCTCGGCGAGTTGCTCGATCGGATAGCCGCGATAGAGCAGCACACCTTGATCGCCGTCGATATAGGTGATCTTAAGATTCGCAACTTGCCGTCGAGGTGAATCCGGGATCGTAGGTAAACATGCCGCTCTCGGCGTAGAGCTTCGAGATGTCGAGCACGTCCGGTCCGATCGAACCGGGGTAAATCGGGAAGTCGTATGTCGTATTGCCGACAGTCAGCGTGCCGGCTTTGGTCTTGGCGTCCGTTTTGGCATCCATGGTCGAGCCCTCGAATAGCGGGAGCAGTGCGAAGCCAAATGTCAGGGGCCGGGCGGGTCATGCCGGGAGGCGGGGCTCCAGCCTCTGTTTGCGTAGCGTATTCAAGTGTGCGCTGCAAGATAGAGCATAGCGCGTTGCTGCCAGCTATATAGGCATGATGCCCCCGCAATTTCACGGGGCTGCCCCAAACCTGTGGAGCGTTTATTGGGCCTGGTCGCGCAGACGCGCCAGACTTTCGTCCCGGCCGAGTACCGCCAGAACGTCGAAGATCGGTGGCGACGTCGTGCGGCCGGTCAACGCCGCCCGCAGCGGTTGCGCCACGGCGCCGAGCTTGAGGCCGGCGCGCTCCGCGAAGGGGCGCACCACAGCTTCAACCGTAGCCGATGTCCAGTCGCCGATCTTTTCGAGTTCCGGCAGCAAAGCGGCAATGTGGTTCTTGGTTTCTTGCGTCAGCAGCGCCTTGGCTTGCTCGGTGAGATCGAGCGGGCGGCTCGCCCAGATGAAACGCGAGGCTTCGAACAACTCGAGCAAAGTCTTGGCGCGTTCCTTCATAGCCGGCGTGGCGGCAAGCAATTGCTCGCGCAAGGCCGGCGTAAGTTTCCTGGCAAGCTCCTGTCCGCCCGCGATGTGCGGAAGGAGATGTTCGAGTGCGGCCAGGAGTTCCTTGTCTTCGCTGCTGCGGATGTAATGGCCGTTCAGGTTTTCCAGTTTGGCGAAGTCGAAGCGCGCCGGCGAGCGGCCGATGGCCGGAAGGTCGAAAGATGCAACCATTTCCTCGGTCGAGAAATTCTCCTGGTCGCCATGCGACCAGCCGAGCCGCACGAGATAATTGCGCATCGCCGCCGGCAGATACCCCATGGCGCGATAGGCATCGACGCCGAGCGCGCCATGGCGTTTCGACAACTTGGAACCGTCCGGACCGTGGATGAGCGGGATGTGCGCGAAAGTCGGCACGCTCCAGCCGAGCGCATCGTAAATATGTGTCTGTCGGGCGGCGTTGGTGAGGTGGTCGTCGCCGCGGATGATATGCGTCACCGCCATGTCGTGATCGTCGACGACGACCGCCAGCATGTAAGTCGGCGTACCGTCGGAGCGTAAAAGCACCAGATCGTCGAGGTCGGCGTTCTGCCAGGTGACGCGGCCCTGCACCTGGTCATCGATCACGATCTCGCCGGTCTGCGGCGCTTTCAGTCGGATCACCGGTTTGGCGCCGGGCGGCGCTTCGGCCGGATCGCGATCGCGCCATCGTCCGTCGTAGAGCTTGGAGCGGCCTTCGCGGCGGGCGGCTTCGCGCATCTCGGCGAGTTCTTCCGGCGTTGCAAAGCAGCGATAGGCGCGTCCGGCGGCCAGCAGCTTCTCGACGGCTTCCCGGTGGCGGACCGCGCGCGCATGCTGGAACACGATCTCGCCGTCCCAGGTGAGACCCAGCCAGGTGAGCCCGTCGATGATGGCGTTGATGGCTGCTGCGGTCGAGCGCTCGCGGTCGGTGTCCTCGATTCGCAGCAGCATTTTGCCGCCGTAATGGCGCGCATAGAGCCAGTTGAACAGCGCCGTGCGGCCGCCGCCGATATGCAGGAAGCCGGTGGGGGATGGCGCGAAACGGGTGATCACGGGCCCGGTCATCGCGCGTCCTGTACCACAGATTGAGGGTAGCGTGTCAGCGCGATTGACATTGAGCCGAGCGCCGCGTCATGGCATAGGCCGCCGTTCGCGGCATCATTAGCACAGAGTCGGGTTCGGGAAAGCATGGCAGAGGACGAGAAAGTGAGCGGGGAGAAAACGGCCGCCGAGGCCGGGCGCGACTTCGTCCGCGACATCGTCCAGGCCGACCTCGGTGCAGGCCGAGTCAACGCGGTGGTGACCCGTTTTCCGCCCGAGCCCAACGGCTATCTCCATATCGGTCACGCCAAGTCGATCTGCCTCAACTTCGGCGTGGCGCAGGAGTTCGGCGGCCGCTGCCATTTGCGCTTCGACGACACCAATCCGGTCAAGGAGGAGCAGGAATATATCGACGCCATCGAGCATGACGTGCGCTGGCTCGGCTTCGATTGGGGCAAGTACCTCTATCACGCCTCCGACCATTTCGAGCAGCTCTACGCCTGGGCCGAGGACCTGATCCGCGCAGGAAAGGCCTACGTGGACGACCAGACCCAGGACGAGATGCGGGCAAACCGCGGTACGCTGACCGAGCCAGGCAAGAACAGCCCGCTCCGCGACCGCCCGGTGGAGGAAAACCTCGACCTCTTTCGCCGCATGCGCGCCGGAGAATTTCCGAATGGCGCACGTGTGCTGCGCGCCAAGATCGACATGAGCGCAGGCAACATCAATCTGCGCGATCCAGTGATGTACCGTATTTTGCATGCGACGCATCCGCGCACGGGCAACGCCTGGAAGATCTATCCGAGCTACGACTACGCGCATGGCCAGTCCGATGCGATCGAGGGGGTTACCCATTCGATCTGCACGCTGGAGTTCGAGGACCATCGCCCGCTCTACGACTGGTTCATCGAAAATCTAAAAGTCCCGTCGCGGCCGCGGCAATACGAGTTCGCGCGGCTAAACATGACCTACACGGTCCTGTCCAAGCGTGTGCTGACGCTTCTGGTGCGCGACGGCCACGTCAGCGGCTGGGACGATCCGCGCATGCCGACCCTCGCCGGCCTACGCCGGCGTGGCGTGCCGTCGGAAGCGATCCGCGATTTCGTCAGGCGCATCGGCGTGGCCAAAGCCAATAGTACAGTCGATGTAGGCATGTTCGAGTTTTCCGTGCGCGAAGTGCTCAACAGAAGCGCGCTGCGGCGCATGGCGGTGTTGCGGCCGGTCAAGGTCGTGATCGAGAACTATCCGGAAGGCCAGGCGGAGGAACTCGACGCGGTCAACCATCCCGACGATCCAGCGGCCGGTTCGCGCAAGATCAAGTTCGGCCGCGAACTCTATATCGAGGCCGAAGACTTCATGGAAAATCCGCCGAAGAAATTCTTTCGCTTGTCGCCCGGCAGGGAAGTGCGCTTGCGCTACGCCTATTTCATTACTTGCAACGATGTGAAGAAGAATTCCGCCGGCGAAGTTGTGGAATTACGCTGCACTTACGACCCTGCGACCAAGGGCGGCAATGCGCCGGATGGACGCAAAGTGAAGGCGACCATCCATTGGGTATCAGCAGAGCATGCCGCGCCTGCCGAAGTGCGCGTCTATAACCCGCTGTTCGTGAAGGCCGATCCAGACGCCGCCAATTTCGCCGCCGATCTCAATCCGCAATCGCTCGAGAAGCTCAACGCGCGGGTCGAGCCGGCGCTCGCCGACGGCAAGGCCGGCGATGTCTTTCAGTTCGAGCGCAGCGGCTATTTCTGCGTCGATGCGGATTCCAAGCCGGATAAGCCTGTGTTCAACCGCACCATCGGCCTGCGCGACACCTTCGCCAAGGATGTGGCGAAGGAGAAGGCGGCGGGCTAGGAAGTGTGTCCCGGGCGCTGCGCAGGGTGAAACGGTGCGCTGCAGACCCAAAACCTTTGTAAAAAGCTGAATTTGGAACGGCCCCGGATCGGCGGCGCACCACTTCATACCGCGCCATGTCCGGCGCACGTCGTTTGCAGGGTTCACAACCGTTCTCCTAGTCACGCCGATTGGTGGCCCTAGCATGGCGTTAGCGCAAACCCGCGCGGCGCTGGGGACGCCATGGCGGACGAAGAGCAAGACGGCAGGCGCGCGCGCGCCAAGACTTCCGCCAAAACCTGGGCGGCGGAGATCGATGCCGGGCGCCGGCGCGCCGGGCTCGTGTCGCCCGACTGGCTCGCCGCGCCGGCCGAGCGCTTGCGTCACCTGTTGTGGCAGTGGACACTGGCCGAAGTCGCGCCGGGCCGCTTGGTGCCGTGGCTCGCGGTCGCATTCGGCTTCGGCGTTGTCCTCTATTTCACCGCCGAACGGGAGCCGGCCTGGTGGGCGGCGTCGGGACTCGCGCTCGCGACAGCTCTCATTGCCTTTATGGCGCGCCGGCGACCGATCGGTTTCCCGTTTGCAATTGGACTGGCCGCCGTCGCCACGGGTTTTATCGTCGCCACGCTCACCACGCTGCACGCGGCCCATCCGGTCTTGTCGGCGCCGACCTGGCGGGCGCAGGTCTCAGGTTATATCGAAGCGCGCGAGGAACGCGCGCGCAGCGACCGCATCGTGGTGCATGTGCGCGATTTTCATGCGCCGCGCATTGCGCAAGCGCCCGAACGTGTGCGCGTCGCGGTGCGCAAAGGCGCCGCGCCCGCGGTCGGCTCGTTCGTCGCCTTCAAAGCGCATTTGTCGCCACCATTGTCGCCCTTGCGGCCGGGCGGCTATGACTTCGCGCGGGGTATGTACTATCAGCGCATCGGCGCTTCCGGCTATGTGCTCGGAAAGATCACGAGCGAACCGCTGCCGCGCGCGCCTGACATATGGCTGCGCTACGCTGCTGCGGTCGACGGCGTGCGAGAAGCGATTAACAACCGTATCCATGCCGTGCTGCCCGGCGACCGCGGCTCAATCGCTTCAGCGCTGATCACCGGTAAGCGCAACGCCATTTCGGAGCCAGTGCGGGACGCGTTCTACGTCTCGAGCCTCGCCCATGTGCTGGCGATCTCAGGATTCCATATGGCGGTGGTGGCGGGCATCGTGTTTTTCGTGCTGCGCGCAGGTTTTGCGCTGTCGCCGGCGCTTGCCGCCCGCCGCCCGATCAAGAAATGGGCGGCAGGCGCCGCGTTCGTCGCCGCTGCCTTTTATCTCGTCCTGTCGGGCGCGAGCGTGTCGACACAGCGCGCCTTCATCATGGTGACGATCGTGCTGGTCGGCGTGATGCTCGACCGCCCCGCGCTCACCTTCCGCACGTTGACCGTTGCCGCCTTCGCCGTGTTGCTCATCTCGCCGCAGGCTGTGGTGCATCCGAGCTTTCAGATGTCGTTTGCCGCGGCGCTGGCGCTGATTGCGGCCTACCAGTATGGCTTTCCAATTGGCGCATTTTGGCGGGCCGACGCCGACAGTTCGCTTGGGAGCCGCGCCGCGCTCTGGGGCGCGCGCGAAATTGCGGCGCTTGTGCTTGCCTCCATCGTCGCCGGCCTCGCCACCACGCCCTACGCCGCCTACCACTTCCATCGCGTCGCGCCCTATGGCGTGCTCGCCAATCTCTTGGCGATGCCGGTCGTCTCGGCCTGGGTGATGCCGATGGGTATTCTCGGCGTACTGACGCTGCCGCTCGGGTTCGACGCGCCGTTCTGGCAGCTGATGGGGCAGGGCATCGACTGGATGATCGCCGCGGCACTTTGGGTCACCAGCCTGCCGGGCGCGGTCGGGCACATGCACGCCTTCGGCACGGGGCCGCTGCTGCTGGCCACGCTCGGTCTGTTGCTCGTCTGTCTGCTGCGGACGCCACTGCGAATCGGCGGTGCGGCGCTGTTAGTGATGGCCGGGATCTGGGCGATCAACACGTCACGTCCCGACGTGCTGGTGGCAGCCGACGGCCGCGCCGCAGCGATCCGCGGCATCGACGGTCGGCTCTTGATGCTGGCTAGCGACCGCGACACATTCGTCATCAAGGATTGGCTTGCCGCCGATGGCGATGGCCGTGGCGCCAAGGACAAGTCGCTGCACCAAGGTATTGCTTGCGATGTCATCGGTTGCGTCGGGCGGCTCAAAAACGGCCGGCTCGCTTCATTTGTTTTCAAGGCGGATGCCTTTGCCGAGGATTGCGCGCGCGCCGCCGTCGTTGTCAGCGCACGCGACGCGTCTCAGACGTGTACAGCGATGTTGATCGACCGCCCGGTCTGGAAAAGCCACGGCGCGATTGCGTTACGCTGGACCGGCGACCGGTTCGAGCAAAGCTTCGCGCGACCACCGGGCACCGACCGGCCCTGGGCGCGGGCAAGTGAAAAGGAAAGGGCGGTTTCAACGTCGACCAGCCCAAGCAATGCCACGCCACGCCGAGACAATCTTGAAGCTGACGACTAAAACTCAGGCTGTCATGCCCCGCGAATGCGGGGCATCCGGCACGCCACAGAATCTCGCCGCCTCATCCTGAGGAGCGCACGAGCGGCGCATCTCGAAGGATGGGCGGTCCCGACCGTTCGAGACAACTCGCTTGCGCGATGCTCCTCACCATGAGGCCGAGAGAGACAAGGTTATCGGACAATCCGCTTCCGCGGCTGATGACGACCGAGTTTGCCGACGTTCAATACCGCCGGAACAGCCCCACTAGCTTGCCCTGAATGCGCACGCGGTTGGGTGGCAGGATGCGGACCTCGTAAGACGGATTGGCGGGCTCGAGCGCGATGGAGGCGCCGCGGCGGCGGAAGCGTTTCAGCGTCGCTTCCTCGTCGTCGATCAGCGCCACCACGATGTCACCGGTTTCGGCGGCTTCCGATCTGCGGATGAGCGCAATGTCGCCGTCGAGAATGCCGGCCTCGATCATCGAATCGCCGCGCACTTCGAGTGCGAAGTGGTCGCCGGCTGACAACAGATCGGGCGGCATGTTGATGGTGTGGCTGCGGGTCTGGATGGCTTCGATCGGCGTGCCGGCGGCGATGCGGCCCATCACTGGCACCGCGATCGGGCGCATATTGTCGACTTCGGCCCCTTCTTCGGATACCGCGCGCACGCGGCCCAGATCGCCCTCGATCACGCTCGGGGTGAAACCGCGCGAGCGGGCAAGCCCATGCCCCACCGAATCGGGCAGTTTGATCACCTCAACGGCGCGGGCCCGGTTGGCCAGCCGCCGGATGAAACCACGCTCCTCCAAAGCGGTAATCAGGCGGTGGATGCCGGATTTGGAGCGCAGGTCGAGCGCGTCTTTCATCTCGTCGAACGAGGGCGGCACGCCGGTTTCGGTGAGCCGCTCGTGAATGAAACGCAGCAGCTCGAGTTGCTTGCGGGTCAGCATCGGTGTCTCCCCCGGTCGCGGCCCAGCCTCAAAAATGGGGCTGGCCGGAAAACAAATCATGAACGAACACTATCTGTTCGATATGTGTTCCGCAACCATTTAATTTGAGGTGAAAAACTCGAAAGGCCGCTAAAGGGCTAGCTTAAGGATGACACAGGGTGAACCGGCGACCACGGCAGGCGCATGCGGCTCGCGAATCACCAGACACTGGGAACGCGCGAGCGGCGCCATGAGGGAGCTGTCTTGCGCCGGTATGGGGGTAGCGATGCGGCCGTCCGGCGACAGCGTGAGCGTTGCCCGCAGGTAGTCGGCGCGCTCGTCATTGGCGGGCAAATCGCTGCCCAGACGGGCCGTTTCGGGGACATGCTCGACCGGTGTGTAGCCGGTCAGCCGCCGGATCAGCGGCACCAGGAACAGGAACGCACACACGTAAGCCGACACCGGATTGCCCGGGACGCCCAGCACGTGCATCGCGTCCAGGCGTCCATTCATCATCGGCCGCCCCGGGCGCAAGGCTACGCGCCAGAACGCCAGGTCCAGCCCTTCGGAACGCAACGCTTTTTGCACGAGGTCATGCTCGCCGACGGAGGCGCCTCCCGTCGTCACCAGGATGTCTGCGCCTGCCTCACGGGCGCGGCGCACGGCGGCAACGATGTCGTTGATGCTATCGCGGACAATGCCGAGCTCGGTTGCCTCGGCGCCGGCGTTGCGCGCGAGCGCTGCAATGGCATAGCCGTTGGAATAAACGATCTCGCCCGGGCCGAGGTGGCTTCCGGGCGCCACCAACTCGTCGCCGGTGCCAAGCACGGCCACTTTAGGCCGGCGAGTGACGGGAAGGGTAGGATAGTTCATGGCGGCGGCCAGCATCACGCCGCGGTCATTCAGGCGCTCGCCTTTGCGCAGCAACAGATCGCCTTGTTTGAAATCGAGGCCCTGCGGGCGAACGTTGCGGCCCTTGGCGGTAGCCTTCCTGACGGTGACGGCATTGCCATCGGCCTCGGCCAGTTCCTGGATTACGACCGTGTCGCTGCCGGCCGGCATGACGCCGCCGGTGAAGATGCGCGCGGCCTGGCCCGCGCGGACCTCGCCGGCAAAGGGATGACCGGCGGGGACTTCGCCGATCAAAGTGAGCGTGACCGGCGCCGCCCCGACATCCTCGGCGCGCACCGCATAGCCGTCCATGGCGGATACGGCGGCGGGCGGCTGCGTGCGCAGCGCGACCAGATCTTCGGCCAGGACCCGGCCGTCGGCTAGCGCGAGTGCAACCTCTTCTGTTGGCAACGGCGCAGAGTCGGCGAGCACGCGTGCCAAGGCTTCCGTGACCGGCATCAACGCGGCCATGAACTAGTCTTCCACTTTCCAGGTGCCCGACTTGCCGCCGGTCTTTTCCAGAAGCCGCACGCCCTCGATGCGCATGCCTTTCTCGATCGCCTTGACCATATCGTAGATGGTCAGGCACGCGATCGAGACGGCGGTGAGCGCCTCCATTTCGACGCCGGTTTGGGCTGAGACTTTCACGGTGGCGCGCACCAGGAAGCCGGGTAACGCGTGTTCGGGATCGATGTCGATCGAGACCTTGGTGATCGGCAGCGGATGGCAAAGTGGAATGAGCCCGTGCGTGCGCTTGGCGGCCATGATGCCCGCAAGTCGCGCAGCGCCCAGCACGTCGCCCTTGAGCGCATTGCCCTCCAACACTTGGTCGAGAAGTCATGGCTGACATGACGACGCGGCCTTCCGCGATCGCCTGCCGCTCGGTGGTGCCCTTGGCGGTGACGTCGACCATGCGGGCCTGACCGCGTTGGTCGAGGTGGCTCAAGCCCGCAATGGCGTCGAGGCGGCGCGCGCGAGCGACTGCCTTCCTTGAAGCACGGCGAGGCCGCCTGCGGGCTGTCGTTGCCTTGCGCGTGGCCTTTTTACGGCGTGTGGGCGCTTTGCGGGCAGCCTTCCTGCGGCGGATGAAAGGTTTCTTGCGTCGGGCGGCTGACCTGCGCTTGACGCGACGCGGAGCAGCTTTCTTTTGGCGCATCTTGGGGCGTTTAGGCCCCGTTTTGCGTCTGGATTTGACCTTGGATTTGCGTCGGCGCGCCATGGCTTAGCCCACCGTCGCGCTGTGCGAGGCGCGTGCGAGCAGGGCACGCGTCGCTGCCGCGACGTCGGCCTGGCGCATCAGGCTCTCGCCAATGAGGAACGCCGAGATGCCGCAGGCCGACAGGCGGGCGAGGTCGGCCGGCGTGTGTAGCCCGCTCTCGGCGACAACGGTGCGATCGCGGGGGATTTCAGGGGCCAAGCGTTCGCAGACAGCGAGGCTAGTCTGGAAGGTGCGCAGATCGCGATTGTTGACGCCAATCAGCCGCGATTTGAGGCGTAGCGCCCGCTCAAGCTCGTCTTCTTGATGAACTTCAATAAGAACATCCATCTGATTGGCAATGGCCGTATTTTCGATCTCAGCGGCCTGTCCATCATCGACCGCAGCCATGATAATGAGGATGCAATCAGCGCCAAAAACACGTGATTCAACAATCTGATAAGGGTCGAACATAAAGTCTTTTCTAAGCGCCGGGAGGCCGGTCGCGGCCCGCGCTTGCGCGAGAAATTCCGGTTGGCCTTGGAAAGAGGGCCCATCCGTCAGCACAGAAAGGCACGCCGCGCCGCCGGCTTCGTAGGCCTTGGCAAGTGACGGCGGATCGAAATCGGCGCGGATGAGACCGGCTGAGGGGCTCGCCTTCTTGATCTCGGCAATCAGCGAATAGTCGCCGGCGGCAATTCGCTTTTCAATTGCAGCAATGAAGCCGCGCGGTGGCGAGGCGGCCTTGGCCGCCTGTTCCAACTCCCCGAGCGGGCGCGCTTTCTTGGCTGCGGCGATTTCCTCGCTCTTGTAGGCCTCGATCTTTTTCAAGATATCCATCAGTTTTCCTTGCGCATGATCTTATCCGAAAACCGGTTCCCATCGCCGATTAAATCTGGGACATGCTTTTCGGGACCATGCGTGTCACGCCTCGGCGGCGTTGGAGACCGCAATCAACCGGTCGAGCCGGCCTTCCGCTTCACCGCTTGAGACCGATTTGTCCGCAATCTTGGCGGCGTCTTTAAGATCGGTCGCCTTGCCGGCGACGATAAATGCGGCAGCCGCATTGAAGACCGCAACATCGCGGTAGGCGCTCGGCTTGCCTTTCAGCACGTCGAGCAGGGCGGTCGCATTGAATTGGGCGTCGCCGCCGCGCAACGCCTCCGGCTTGGCGCGCGGCAGGCCGACGTCCTCCGGCGAAATTTCAAACGTGCGGATGCTGCCTTTTTCCAGTGCCGCCACGCTGGTCGGGCCGGAAGTCGTGATCTCGTCGAGCCCGTCAGAGCCATGCGCCACCCAGACGCATTCGGAGCCGAGATTTTTCAAGACCTGAGCCATCGGCTCGATCCAATGTTTGGAGAAAGTGCCGATCATCTGCCGCTTGACGCTCGCCGGGTTCGACAGCGGCCCCAGCAGATTGAAGATGGTGCGGGTGCCAAGCTCGACGCGGGTGGGGCCGACGTTCTTCATGGCCGGGTGATGCGCGGGCGCGAACATGAAGCCGATGCCGGCATCGCGAATGCAGCGGCCGACTTGCTCGGCGTTGAGTTCGATCTTGACGCCGAGCGCCTGCAGGACGTCGGCCGCGCCCGACTTCGACGACAGCGCGCGGTTGCCGTGCTTGGCGACCGGAACGTTTGCGCCCGCGACGATGAAAGCCGCGCAGGTCGATATGTTGAACGAGCCGGAAGCATCGCCGCCGGTGCCGACCACATCGATTGCTTCGGGCGGCGCCTTCACGCCCAGCATCTTGGCGCGCATGGTGGTGACCGCGCCGGTGATTTCGTCGACCGTTTCGCCGCGCACGCGCAAGCCCATGAGCAGCGCGCCCATCTGCGAGGGGGTCGCTTCGCCCGACATCATGCGATCGAAGGCGCTTGCTGATTCTTCGCGGGTGAGGCTGGCGCCGGTCGCGACCTTGGCGATGAGCGCTTTGAATTCGTTGGCCATGACGCCGCCTTCTATTCTGCTGCGGCGAGCGCACGCCGGCCGGTCTTGGCGTTCCAGGCAGCGGCGATGTCGAGAAAATTCTTCAGCATCAGATGGCCATGCTCGGAAGCAATGCTTTCGGGATGAAATTGCACGCCGTGGACGGGCAGCCTTTCATGCGCGAGCCCCATGATGAGGCCGTCGTCGGTCTCGGCGTTGATCGTGAGCGCCTTCGGCAGACTTTTGCGTTCGACCACCAGCGAATGATAGCGCGTCGCCTTCAAGGAGCCGTTGATGCCGTGAAAAACGCCGCTGCCATCGTGCTTGATCTCGAATACCTTGCCATGCTGGGGCGCGGCGCGCACCACCTTGCCGCCGAAGGCCTGGCCGATGGCCTGATGGCCGAGGCAGACGCCGAGAATCGGTATGGTCGAGGAGGCCTTCGCGATCAGATCGAGGCAGATGCCGGCTTCGTTGGGCGTGCAGGGGCCGGGCGACAACACGATCGCCTCGGGCTGCAGGACTATCACGTCGGCGGACAAAATCTTGTCGTTGCGATGCACCACGACGTCGGCCCCCAAGCTGCCCAGATAGTGGACGAGATTGAAGGTAAAGCTGTCGTAGTTGTCGATCAAA
Source organism: uncultured Alphaproteobacteria bacterium (assembly GCA_963840065.1). GTDB lineage: Bacteria > Pseudomonadota > Alphaproteobacteria > Rhizobiales > Xanthobacteraceae > Pseudolabrys. Next base: position 77,924 of record CAWIXF010000009.1, read on the forward strand.
ACGATCATGTTTGCCTGCCCAATCAGGGTCTTAAGACTCGTGACGAAGGGGGTCAAGGCAGCCTGGCGCGGGTGGTTACCTGAACCCGGCCACGAACTCGTCGACCGAGGATCGGCCCTTTAGCCTGATCTTCCAGCCGCCGAATGCCTCGAAAAGGCGAAGATGTCCGGTATACGATGTGGCTGTCTGGCGCGCCCAATAGTCCGCTGCCCAAGCGACCAATTCCGCGTGATCGGCATCCGTCATGCGCCGCCGCAGGCCGCGTTGCAGGAGACCCGCGCGACATTCTTCCCAGGGTAGGTCCAGCCAGATCAATCCAGTGGCGTTTTGCAACGCGACTTGGCAAATCGAGCCGTAGACACCTTCCATGACCCATCTTGGCTGCACGCAAGATTTCTCCACCAACTGGCGCGCCGCTGCGTCATCTCTCTTCGACCCGTAGCCTCCATCATCCAATGGATTTGATCGAGATCGATGGCCGGGATCGCCAGCGCCTGTGCGAGCTGTTGCGCCAGACGACTTTTCCCCGAACCGCTGTTGCCGGTGATGACGATCCGCTGCGCATGGTCCAAATTGAAATCCATGCCAGCGGCTCTCAGCGCTGCGCCTACTGCCCGCGCTTCGCGGCGCTCGCGAAGCGGCGGGCTTCTTCCGCCGCGCGGAACAGGGCCTTGGCCTTGTTGATGCACTCCTGCTGCTCGAAGTCGGGATTGCTGTCGGCGACGATGCCTGCGCCGGCCTGCACGTACATCTTGCCGTCCTTCACCAGCGCGGTGCGCAGCACGATACAGGTGTCCATCTCGCCGGCGGCCGAGAAATAGCCGACGCAGCCGGCATAGAGGCCGCGCTTTTCCTTTTCCAGTTCGTCGATGATCTCCATGGCGCGCACCTTCGGCGCGCCCGAGACGGTTCCGGCCGGAAATCCGCCCACCAGCGCGTCGAGCGCATCGTGCTTTTCGTCAAGCTTGCCTTCGACGTTCGAGACGATGTGCATGACGTGGCTGAAGCGCTCGATGTAAAACTGATCTGTGACCGTGACGGTGCCGATGCTGGCGACGCGGCCGACGTCGTTGCGGCCGAGATCGAGCAGCATCAGATGTTCGGCACGCTCTTTTGGATCGGCGAGCAGTTCTTCTTCCAGCGCCTTGTCCTCATGCGGCGTCGCGCCACGCGGCCGCGTGCCGGCGATCGGGCGAATGGTGACGGTATCGCCGGAGACCTTGACCAGAATTTCGGGGCTTGAGCCTGCGACGGCGAAACCGCCGAAGTCGAGATAATAGAGATAAGGCGAGGGATTCGTTCGCCGCAGCGCGCGGTAGAGAGAGAAGGCCGGCAGCGTGAATGGCGCTTCGAAACGTTGCGCCAACACGATCTGGAAAGCATCGCCCGCTGCGATATATTCCTTCGCGCGCAACACCATCGCCTTGTAGTCTTCGGGCGACGTATTCGACTGCATCGGCCGGTCGAGTGGGCCTTCGTCAAACTCCGCGAGTGACTTGTCGAGCGGCTTGTCGAGCGCATCGACGACACCCGACAGCCGCTCGATCGCGCGCGTGAGCGCAACGCTCGCGTCGACGCCGTTTTCCGGCCGCACCGGCGTCACCACCGTGAGCGCGTCTTTCACCGCGTCAAACACCACAATCAAGGTCGGCCGCACCAGCACGGCGTCGGGTATGCCGATCGGATCGGGATTGGGCGGCGGCAAGTCTTCCATCAGCCGCACCATGTCGTAACCGAGATAGCCGAACACGCCGGCCGCCATCGGCGGCAGGCTTTCCGGCAAACTGATGCGGCTTTCCTTTATCAGCGCGCGCAATGCCAGCAACGGCGCTTCGTTGAGCGGCGCGAACGCGTCCGGCTTGGTGTGTGCGCTGCGGTTGATCTCGGCGCGGCTGCTGTTGGCGCGCCAGACCAGATCCGGCTCGAGCCCGATGATCGAGTAGCGCCCGCGCGCTTCGCCGCCTTCCACCAACTCCAGCAGAAAGCTCATCGCCTTGCCGCTGCCGAGTTTCAGATAGGCGGAGACCGGGGTTTCCAGATCGGCGACCAGAGTCGTCCACACCACCTGCGCTTCGCCGCGGTTATAGCGCGCGGCGAAATCTGCTTGCGAAGGATCGATCTGCATTAGCGCATGATCCCGAAAAGTGGGCACCGGTTTTCGGAAAAGATCATGCGCCAACAAGCCTATTGGTTGGCGCCGCCGATCACCTGTCTCACCAGCGACTGATTGATGTCGACGCCCAATTCGCTTTCGAGATGGGCGATGTATTCGCCGCTAATGTCGTCGGCGTAGGAATTCTGCAGCGTGCTGACGAGTGCTTTATCTTCGCTCGAACCCGCATCGAGGGTCGGATCGACCACCTCCGTCACACGCAAGACGAAGCGTTCGCCGGTCTGCTTGCCTTCCGCGCTGACGACGCTGTTTTTAGGCATCTTGAACGCGGCGGCGATAACCTGCGCCGGCAGAAATCCGCTGGGTTTGCCACGTTGCAGGCCGGACGACGTTTGCACCTGCAAGCCATTATCGCTTGCGATCTTTGCCAACGTCGCGCCGCCCTTGATCTTGCTGACCATTTCCTCGGCCTTGGCCGCAAGGCGCTTGGCAACCTCATCGCTGTGCCAGCGCTGCGTCACCTTGTCCTTTTCCTCGTCGAGCGTGCGTTCGCGCGACGGCGTGATGCCGAGCACGCCGTAATAAAGATAGCCGCCGCCGGGGAGTTGCAGCGCTTCTGTGTCGGCGCCGACGTCGCTTCCGAAGGCGGCCGTCACGACATTGGGCTGCAGGTCGGAGATCGGGTTGCCCTCGGGGCCGCGCCCGGAACGGTCGACCGCATCGACCACGCGCACGTTGATCCCGAGCTTTTTGCCGGTTTCGACCAGCGTAGAGCCGGCCGCGCGCTCGTCTTCGATCTTGTCGCGCAAATCGCCGATTTGCGTCCTGGCGCGACTCTCGGCGATCTTTTGTTTGATTTGCTGCTTTACGTCGTCGAACGTTTTTTGCGTGCCGGGCTCGATCTTGCCAACCGTCAAGAGCACGGTACCGAATGCACCCTCGACCGGCTGGCTGACATCGCCGGCTTTGAGTGAAAACGCGGCATCGGCGATCGGGGCTGAGATGATCTGTTTTTTCGTCACCATGCCGAGATCGGTATCGGAAGCTTTGAGGCCCCGCTGCTTGGCGAGGTCGGCGAAGCTTTCGCCTTTCTCGATGCGTTCGCGCGCGGCTTTTGCTTCTTCGGCGTTCGGGAAAATGATCTGCTTGACCTCGCGCCGCTCCGGCGTGCCGAACTCGCTTTTGTGTTGATCGTAATAGGTCTTCGCGTCGGCGTCGGTGACGTCGCCCGGCTTGGCGAGCGCCGCCGGCGATAACGCCAGCAACGCGACCTTGCGAAATTCGGGTGCGCGAAAAAGGACCTTGTGCTCGTCAAAGTATTTGCTGAGCTGGTCGGCGCCGGGTGCCGGAATGTCGCCGGCCTGCGCTTCGCCCAGTTCGAGATACTCGATGTTGCGCTTTTCATTACGGAATTGGTTGAGCGCTTGCACCGCCGTTTGAGGAACCTTCAACTCGCCGGCGAAACTCTGCGCGATTTGGCGGCGCAGGATCACCTTGCGTTGCGTGTCGATAAAGCGCGCCTCGTTGTAGCCGGCGTCGCGGATGAGCTGTTCGAAGCGCATGCGGTCGAATTGGCCGTTCGGTCCGCGGAAATTCGGATCGCTGGTGATGCGTTTGGCGATTTCGGCGTTGGCGATGCCGAGGCCGAGCGCTTTGGCCTGTTCATCGAGCGTGGTCTCCGCCACCAGGCGGCCGATGATCTGCCGGTCGAGGCCGAGAGTGCGCGCCTGATCGGGCGTGATCGCCCGGCCGAACCTCCGGCTCACCTGCCGCAATTGGTCTGTGTAGTATTCGCGCAGGTTTTCGAGCGATATTTCTGTGCCGCCAACCGTGATCGCGGCATTGCGCCCGAAGCCGCGGAAGATGTCGCCGATGCCCCAGATCGCGAAACTGATGACCAGAAAGCCCATGATCACGGCCAGGACGCCTTTGCCGAGCCAAGTCGAGGAGGCCTTGTGGATGCCACGGAGCATGCGTTTTCCCGATCGCGCTAGAAGTCTGGGGCCTTATAGGGTTGGGGCCAACGCCCTGCAACTCAAGAGGGACGGCGGATCGCCTCGGAGGGACGCTCTGGCGCGTTTCCGGCGGGTCTGATAACCGCAGGCAATAAAGGGGTTGGAAATGGCCGATGGGGCTCCCCGCCCGTTGGTGGCGGGCAATTGGAAGATGAACGGGCTTTTGGCTTCGAAGGCCGAGCTCGACAAAATCATCGCCTCGGCGCCCGATTTACCATGCGATCTGATGGTCTGCCCGCCGGCAACACTACTGGCGCGTTTTGCCGCAGCCGCCAAGGCGAGCCCGGTCGCCATTGGCGCCCAGGATTGTCATCCGGAAGCCTCCGGCGCCCATACGGGGGATATTTCGGCCGAGATGCTGGCGGATGCCGGTGCCCGCGCCGTCATTGTCGGCCATTCCGAGCGCCGTGCCGACCACGGCAATTCCGACGCATTGGTGCGCGCCAAGGCCTTGGCGGCATGGCGGGCAGGGCTGACGGCCATCGTCTGTGTCGGCGAGCAAAAGACCGAGCGGGAGGCGGGCCGGACACTCGAAATCGTCGGCCGCCAACTCGACGACTCCCTGCCTGACAACGCGACCGGAGCGAACCTCGTTGTGGCCTATGAGCCGGTCTGGGCGATTGGAACCGGTCTCACTCCCACCCCGGCCGATGTCTCAGAAGTGCACGCCTTCGTGCGCCAGCGCCTTCGCGCCCGGTTCGGGGTCGAGGGGCCGAAAATCCGTATTCTCTATGGCGGCTCGGTGAAACCGTCCAACGCCAAGGAGTTGCTTAGCGTTGCCGAGGTCAACGGTGCCCTGGTCGGCGGCGCCAGCCTCAAAGCGGACGATTTTCTTGGGATCGCTGAGGCTTACCTCTAGCGCCCGCCGCAGTGGAAAAGCTGGAAATGATGGTGTAGAGACCGCCGCGACTGCCTATATGCGCGCAAGTGCAGCCCGGGCGGCAAGCCCGGTGCGCTTTGAGTTTTGGACGGATTTAAGCGGATGCAGCACGTTGTCATCGTCATCCACCTGATGCTGGTGCTCGCCTTGATCGGCGTGGTGATGCTGCAGCGGTCCGAAGGCGGCGGGCTCGGTATTGGCGGCGGCGGCGGTTTCATGACCAGTCGCGGCACGACCAATGTGCTCACCCGCGCAACCGCGATCCTGGCCGGCCTGTTTTTCGTTACCAGCCTGCTGCTGTCAATTCTGGCCGGCATAAACCGCAAGCCGACCTCGATCCTGCAGGGCGGCACGAGCGCGCCGACGGCTCCAGCGGCGCCCGGTTCTGCGCCGCCTTTGGGCGGCGGCAGCGGTGGCCTGCTCAAGCAATTGCAGCAAGGCGCACCCGGCTCACAGACGCCAGCGGCCCCGGCGCCTTCGGGGCCGGCAGTACCGCAGTCGAAGTAACACCAACGAAGGGCCGGGCGACCGGCCCTTCCGCTTTATGAGGAACCGGAAAGACCGGAGCGGCTTTGTTGCAAGGCATGGTGATCGTCCACAGCTACGCACAGATGCAAGTCGGCTCTGAGTTTTTCGCGCTCGTCGAATCAAACGGGGAAGGCTAAAGGTTGGCTCCCATGGCGCGGTACATTTTCATCACCGGCGGCGTGGTCTCCTCACTCGGCAAGGGTCTCGCATCCGCGGCGCTCGGCGCGCTGCTTCAGGCGCGCGGATACAAGGTGCGCCTGCGCAAACTCGACCCGTATCTCAACGTCGACCCGGGCACCATGTCGCCTTACCAGCATGGCGAGGTGTTCGTCACCGACGACGGCGCGGAGACCGATCTCGACCTCGGTCACTATGAGCGCTTCACTGGGCGGCCTGCGACCAAGCAGGACAACATCACCACCGGACGCATCTACCAGGACATTCTCGGGCGCGAGCGGCGCGGCGATTACCTCGGTGCCACCATCCAGGTCATTCCGCACGTCACCAACGCCATCAAGGATTTCATCCGCGACGGCAATGAAGACTTCGATTTCGTGCTGTGCGAGATCGGCGGCACCGTCGGCGATATCGAGGGCCTGCCGTATTTCGAAGCCATCCGCCAATTGGGCAACGAACTGCCGCGCAACCACGCCGTCTACATTCATCTGACCTTGCTGCCGTTCATCCCGAGCGCCGGCGAACTCAAGACCAAGCCGACGCAGCACTCGGTAAAGGAATTGCGGTCGATTGGTATTCAGCCCGACATCCTGCTTTGCCGCACCGACCGGCCGATCCCGCCGGGCGAACGGCGCAAGCTCGGCCTGTTCTGCAACGTGCGCGAAAGCGCGGTGATTGAGGCGCGCGATGTCGACAACATCTACGCCGTGCCGGAGGCCTATCACGAGGCCGGCCTCGATAACGAAGTGCTCGCCGCCTTCGGCATTGACGCCGGCGCGGGCCCTGATCTCGCCCGCTGGCGCACGATCAACGAGCGCATCCGCAACCCGGAAGGCGACGTGACCATTGCCATCGTCGGCAAATATACCGGCATGAAGGACGCCTATAAATCGCTGATTGAGGCGCTCTCGCATGGCGGCATCGCCAACAAAGTGAAAGTCAATCTCGACTGGATCGAGTCCGACGTATTCGAGAACGAGGATCCGTCTCCCTTCCTCGAACAGGTCAACGGCATTCTGGTTCCCGGTGGTTTTGGTCAGCGCGGCGCCGAAGGGAAAATCAAGGCGGCGCAGTTTGCGAGGCTGCGGCACGTGCCTTACTTCGGCATCTGCTTCGGCATGCAGATGGCTGTGGTGGAGGCTGCGCGCAATCTCTGCGGCATCGAGGAGGCAAACTCGACCGAATTCGGTCCGACGTCGCAGCCCGTGGTCGGCCTGATGACCGAATGGATCAAGGACAACGAGCTGGAAAAGCGTACTGCCGCCGGTGACCTCGGCGGCACCATGCGGCTTGGGGCTTACCCCGCCAAGCTGACGCGCGGCAGCCGCGTCGCCGATATCTACGCCACGACCGACATTTCCGAGCGCCACCGCCACCGCTACGAAGTCAACACGGCGTATAAGGGAAGGCTCGAACAACGCGGCATGCGGTTTTCCGGCATGTCGCCCGACGGCGTTTTGCCAGAGATTATCGAATACGCCGACCATCCCTGGTTCATCGGCGTGCAATTCCATCCCGAACTGAAATCGCGGCCCTTCGCACCGCATCCGCTGTTTGCGTCTTTCGTTGGCGCGGCGGTGGAGCAGAGCCGGCTGGTGTAATCCTCCGGCGCGCGTAAGCTTGAGCCATGCCCCGCGGTCTCGACCATATCATTCATGCCGTGCGCGACCTCGACGCGGCCGCCGCGCTTTACAAGAGCCTCGGCTTCACCGTCGGCGCACGTAACCGGCATCCGTGGGGCACGCACAACTATATCGTGCAAATGCCGGGCGCTTTCATCGAGTTGTTGACGCTGGCAGAACCCGAAAAGCTCGGCGATAACGGTTTCTCCAAACTGTTCGGCATCTACACCGGCGAATTCACCAGGCGCCACGAAGGGCTGTCGCTTCTCATTCTGGAATCCCAGAATGCAAAAGCCGACGAAGCCGATTTTGCCAATGCCGGTATCGCCGCGTCCGAAACAATGCTCTTCGAGAGGGAGGGTAAGCGGCCCGATGGTTCGCTTGTTAAGGTTGCTTTCTCGCTCGCCTTTGCCGACGACAAGCTCGCGCCCGATATTCATTTTGCAACCTGTCAGCAGCACTATCCGGAGAACTTCTGGAATCCGGAGTTCCAAAAACACGCCAATGGCGTAACTGGTATTTCCGGCGTCGTCGCCGTGGCGGAAGAACCGGCACGCCACAAAGTCTTCATGCAGGCTTTCGCCGGCGCCGAGGCGACAATGAGCGGCGACGGCTTTCGCATCGTCACGCCACGCGGCGTCATTGAGGCCGTCACCCCAGACGCGTTCGTTACGCGCTACGGCGTTGCCGCGCCAGACGTCGCCTCTGGTATGCGGCTGGCCGCCATCCGTTTTGTAGCCGCCGACGCGAGCCTCTTGCAGGACGTGCCGGAACTCGCCGGCATTGCCGGCCTCTATGCCGAAAATGCCGCGATTGTTGGCGCCGACGATGCCATGGGCGCAGTTTTAGTATTCGAACCTGCCCGTTGACCCGCCGCCACGGTGGCCGCATGGTCCGCCCGCGAGGTGACGCCCCTTGGATCAGAGCCTGCTCCCCAATGCCGCCGTGTCGGTCGGCGCCCTTCGTTTCGGCAACGATCTGCCGTTTGCGCTGATCGCCGGTCCTTGCGCGCTCGAAAGCCGAGCGCATGCATTGGAAATGGCGTCCGCTTTGAAAGAGATTGCCGGCAAAGTCGATGTCGGCCTTGTCTTCAAGACCTCGTTCGACAAGGCCAATCGCACGTCGTCGCGTTCGGCGCGGGGGATGGGGCTCGATGCTGCGTTGCCAATCTTCGCTGAGATTCGCGAGTCGCTAAATATTCCGGTGCTCACCGACGTCCACGATGCCGCGCAATGTGCCGCCGTGTCGCAAGCTGTCGACGTGTTGCAGATTCCGGCATTCCTGTGCCGGCAGACCGATCTGCTCGTCGCCGCCGCCAAGACCGGCAAGGCTATCAACGTCAAGAAGGGGCAGTTCCTTGCGCCCTGGGATATGAAGAATGTCGTCGAGAAAATCACCGGCGCCGGCAATCGCAAAGTGCTGGTGACGGAGCGCGGCGTTTCGTTCGGCTACAACACGCTCATTTCCGATATGCGCGCGCTGCCGATCCTGAAAGCGCAAACGGGCGCGCCGGTGATCTTCGATGCCACCCATTCGGTGCAGCAGCCAGGCGGGCAGGGCACCACCTCCGGCGGCCAGCGCGAGTTCGTAGCTGTCCTGGCGCGGGCGGCGGTGGCGGTAGGCGTTGCCGGCGTGTTCATCGAAACCCATCAGGATCCCGACCGCGCGCCCTCGGACGGCCCCAACATGCTGCCGTTGAAGGACATGGAGCCGCTGTTGCGCACGCTCGTCGACTTCGACCGGTTGGCGAAACGCTGACCCGGCCGATCCAGGGAAATGTCTCGCACTCTCAATCTCGTCGCGTTCGTTGTGTTCGCGAGCGCACTTTTCATGCGCTCCACAGATCCGATCATTCCGCAGATCGCGGCCGGGCTCGATGTGGAGCCTGCTACTGCTGCGCTGCTGTCCACCGCCTCGACCTTGCCTTACGCGCTGGTGCAGCCGCTTGTGGGCGCACTTGCCGACATGTTCAACAAGGCGTGGTTGATGCTGCTCAGCCTGCTTATCCTTGCCGCCGCCACGCTGGTATGCGGGTTCGCCAACAATTTCGAAACCTTGATCGTCGCCCGCATGGTGGCCGGGCTCGCAGCCGGCGGTGTCATCCCGATCTCCTTCGCTCTGGTCGGCGACAAGATTCCGATCGCCGAGCGGCAAGTCGCCATGGGGAGGCTGCTGTTCGCCATCATGACCGGCAACCTGCTGGGGGCAGCGTTGGCCGGCGTCGTGGCCGACGCAGTCGGCTGGCGCGGGGTTTTCTTTGTCACCGGCGCTTTCGGCATGCTTGTGCTGGTGGTGGCCCTTCCGGGGTTCCGCGGCTTTAGCGAAGCGGCGCGGCGCTTCGACCTGTCGACTTTGGTGCCGAACTATCTGTCGATCTTCCGCAATCCCCTCGCCAAGATCTGCTTCGGCGCGGTGTTTCTGGAAGCCGTGTTCATGTACGGCTGCTTTCCCTACATCGCCACCATGCTGCATGAGGTCGGCGAGACCCGCGCCTCCATCGCCGGCCTCGTCATTGCCGGTTTTGGCATCGGCGGAGCGCTCTATGGCGTGACCGTATCGCGGGTGCTGGCCATGCTCGGCGAGCAGCGCATGATGCGCATCGGCGGCACCACGATGGGTTTTTGCCTTTTAGTGATCGCCGGCACGTTTGCCTGGCCGGTCGAATTCGCCAATTTCGCGCTGCTCGGATTCGGTTTCTACATGCTGCACGCGGTCATTCAGATCTACGCCAGCGAATTGTCGCCGGTCGCGCGCGGCTCGGCCATGGCGCTGCACTCGTTCTTCTTTTTTCTTGGCCAAGCGGCCGGCCCAATCGTCTACGGCGCGGGGCTGTCTTCCAGAGTCGGCATCCGGCCGGTGCTCATATTCGGTGCCGCCGTATTGTTCGGCGTCGGCCTTATCTGTGCGCACTGGCTGCGAAGGCCAGATCCCATGGGCGAGAGCGTGTAATCCCGACACGAGGGAACCGGTTTTCGGATAAAATCACACGCCAAATAAATGTTAGCCGCGTCCGCGATAAGGCGCGACGCCTTGGTCGGGCGGCAGCCACACGGACTTTGGCAACCGTCCAGACTGCCAGAACACGTCGATCGGCATGCCGCCGCGCGGATACCAGTAGCCGCCGATGCGCAGAAATTTCGGTTTGAGCAGCGCGACCAGTCTTTTGCCAATAGCGACCGTGCAATCCTCGTGAAAAGCGCCATGATTGCGGAAGCTGGTGAGGTAAAGCTTCAGCGATTTCGACTCGACCAGGAAACGGCCCGGCACATAGTCGATGACCAGATGCGCGAAGTCGGGCTGACCGGTGATCGGGCAGAGCGTGGTGAACTCCGGCGCTGTGAAACGCGCGACGTAGTTTGTGTCCGGGTGCGGATTGGGCACGCGGTCGAGCATCGCCTTTTCGGGTGAGGCCGGAAGGGGCACGGGGTGCCCAAGCTGGAGCCGTTTTTTCGCCATGGCCATGCAATGCCCCGGCGGGACGGGACATGACAAGGGGGTTCTCGATCCTGTAGAAGCCCGCAAAAGACCAGCCGGAACAACCCTCATGACCGCCATTACCGATATTATCGGCCGTGAAATCCTCGATTCCCGCGGCAATCCCACCGTCGAAGTCGACGTGATCCTCGAAGACGGCGCATTCGGCCGCGCCGCTGTGCCGTCGGGGGCCTCGACCGGCGCGCACGAAGCAGTCGAGCTGCGCGACGCGGACGGGGCACGCTATGGCGGCAAGGGGGTTCGCAAGGCGATCGATGCGGTCAACGGCGAAATCTTCGACGCCGTCGGCGGCATGGACGCCACCGCGCAGACCAGGATCGACGAGACCATGATCGCGCTCGACGGCACGCCAAACAAAGGCCGGCTCGGCGCCAACGCCATCCTCGGTGTCTCGCTTGCCGTCGCCAAGGCGGCGGCCCAATCGGAAGGCGCACCCCTCTACCGCTATGTCGGCGGCACCGCCGCGCGACTGTTGCCGACGCCGATGATGAACATCGTCAACGGCGGCGTACATGCCGACAATCCGATCGACTTTCAGGAATTCATGATCGTGCCGGCCGGCATGCCGAGTTTCGCCGAAGCGTTGCGCGCAGGCGCGGAGATTTTCCACACGCTGCGCGCTGAACTCAAAGCCAAGGGCTTCAACACCAATGTCGGCGACGAAGGCGGCTTTGCGCCGAATTTAAAGTCGGCGAAAGAAGCGCTCGACTTCGTTGTGCAAGCGATCGGCAAAGCCGGATACAAGCCGGGCGGCGATGTTTTTATCGCGCTCGATCCGGCCGCGAGCGAGTTCTTCAAGAATGGCGCCTATGTCTACGAAGGCGAGGGCAAGACGCGTTCGCCGCAGCAACAAGCCGAATATTTGGCGAGCTTGATCGAAAGCTATCCGATCGTGTCCATCGAAGACGGCATGGCGGAAGACGACTGGACCGGCTGGAAGATCGTTACCGATCTGATCGGCGACAAATGCCAGCTCGTCGGCGACGATCTGTTCGTGACCAACGTCGCGCGCCTGTCCAAAGGCATTGCGGATGGCGTGGCAAATTCGATCCTGATTAAGGTCAACCAGATTGGCACCTTGACCGAAACGCTTGCCGCCATCGAAACCGCGCACAAGGCCGGCTACACCGCTGTGATGTCGCACCGCTCCGGCGAAACGGAAGATACAACGATCGCGGATCTTGCCGTCGCCACGAATTGCGGCCAGATCAAAACAGGCTCGCTTGCGCGTGCCGATCGCACCGCAAAATACAATCAGCTTCTGCGCATCGAGGGCGAGTTGGGCGATCAGGCCAAATACGCCGGCAAGACGGCGTTCAAAATCGCACGCTAGGCCGCGCGGTTTGCAAGGGTTCTAAACACCATTCGGGCGACTTGCCTTGCCCAGCAAGACAGCGCAAATTTAGGCGGCTTTTTCGGGGTGTAGCCATGGATCAAGCGACAATACCTGCCGTCAACGACCGACACCGCGCCGCAGCCCGTCTGGCCGACGAAATCACGCAATCGATCGAGGCCGCCCGCGCCGTCGAGAAGCCGTTCTTCCATCTCGAATTCGATCGCGTCTTTCCCGACGATGTCTATGCGTGGATCCTCGCGCTGATGCCGAACTCGTCCGACTACCGGCCGATGCACGGGCGCAGCAAGGGACACGATCTCGAAGACGGCACGCATACGCGGGTGAAGATCGATCTCTTTCCCGAATACATCCGGAATTTGCCGCCGCAGAAACGCGCGTTGTGGGACGTGATCGGGCGTGCGCTGACGTCGGAGAAAGTGAAACAGGCCTTCATCCGCCGCCTGGCGCCGGGTTTGGAAAAGCGGTTCGGCAAGGATTTCGCCAAGGTCGGCATGTATCCAATCCCGATTTTAACGCGCGACATTCCGGGTTACCTAATCACACCGCATACCGATACGCGCTGGAAGGGGATTACCGTCCAACTCTATCTGCCGGCGGACGACGCCAATACCGACATCGGCACCATCTTCCATGACGTGAAACCGGATGGCACCAAGCCGAAGGCGGCCCAGATGCGCTTTGCGCCTAACACGGGCTATGCCTTTGCCGTTGGTTCCGACACCTGGCATTCGGCCGATGCGGTGCACAGGCGGGTGAAGACGCGCGATTTGATTCTGCTGACCTACTTTGTCGACCAAGGCGTGCTGAAGACCCTGCGCAATCGCGGCAAGCGGATCGGCAATTTCCTGCTCAATGAGTTCCGCTTCCTGATTTAGGTGCCTATTAAAGTCGCTTTATTCTTAAATGTGACGTAACCTATTGTATTTATTTAGTAATTTATGATGGTGGTGGTTTCAAGCTAACGACGTACTAACGACCTTTTGCGAGGTTTTAGCCCCCAAGGGAAGGGCAGCACCCGGCAAGCGCGTCTCCGGCTTTGGGGGCTAGGCGTCGCATCCTGGGGACCTCATCGCCGGATGAAATGATCAGCCCGCGCCTAAAAATTTTGTCTGCCTTGTTCGCTTCTTTGGGAGGTCTTGGCACTCCCAAGTTGTGAGGCGTATCTTACAAAGAGTTGGCATAGGGGCATTCAAATGATGCGAATAACCCTAGTGACCGCGCTCTGCGCGGTACTCTTTGGCTGTGCCGGAAATGCTGAAAAGCTAGCGGCCAAAAATGCGCAGAAAGATGACGCGAAATGCCGGTCGTATGGGGCGGCCAAGGGCAGCGCTGCTTATGTGAACTGCCGAACCGCTCTAGAAAGAAACCGGACCGCCCAAGAAGCCATCGCGTGGGACTATTTGAACCATAACCGATAGCGGGTGCCGCTGGATGGGCTGGATACAGGACTTACTCCAAGAATTTCCGCTGTCAGCAGTGCTCAAGGAGCGTGTCGCGCTTGCCGATCAAAAGTACGAAGGCGCAATCAAAGAGGTCGAGTTACTTCGGCAGCGTGTGGAAGAATTAGGCAAAGAGAACGCCGCGCTCCGCGCCCAGATACCGAACAAGCAGGAGAGCGGACTAAGCGAAGACGCCGCTCACGTGATCACTTATCTCTTCACTGCCGAAGGAAATAATCGAGATGTGAACGCCATTGCTCGCGCATTGCAAATGGAAAAGGGCATGCTGAAATTCCACCTCGAATGTCTATACGAAGCTGGTCTTGGAGAGAATGCTGGTGGAAATTACTATCTCGGCCACGCCTATTGGACGTTGACACAGAGGTGGTCCCACTTTCTGAGACAGCCGGCTAAGGTGGATTTGCCGATGCGGAGGACGATCCACCATGCGGACGCGGAGACGATTTTCGGCTGAGTTCAAAGCCAAGGTGGCGCTGGAGGCTATCAAGAGCCACCAGACGGTGGCGGAGCTGGCGACCAAGCACGGATTGCATCCGACCCAGATCGCGGCGTGGAAGCGGGAGGCGGTCGAGAAGCTGGCGCAGGTGTTTGACGAGAAGACCAAAGCCCGCGAACAGAACCGTGACGCTGAGCTGACGAAGCTCCACGCCAAGATCGGGCAGTTGGTCGTGGAACGGGATTTTTTGTCGAAAGCCTTCGATCGCTGAGCCTTGATCGGAGGAAGACGATGATCGATCCCGGTCATCCACGGCTCTCGATCGTGCGCCAGTGCGAGCTGGTGTCGATCTCGCGTTCATCGTTCTACCGCGAGCCCGCGCCGGAGAGCGCCGAGAACCTGGTGCTGATGCGTCTCATCGACGAGCAGTTCCTGGAGACGCCTTGGTACGGCTCGCGGCAGATGGGGCGGCATCTGCGGCGCGCCGGCTGGTGCGTTGGTCGTCACCGTGTGCGGCGGCTGATGCTCAAGATGGGCTTGGCGCCGATCTATCAGCGGCCGAAGACCAGCGAGCCGCACCCGCAGCATCGTATCTATTCCTATCTGCTGCGGCATCTGGCGATAGATCGACCCAACCACGTGTGGTGCGCCGACGTGACCTACATCCCGATGCGGCGAGGGTTCTTGTACCTCGTGGCGATCATGGACTGGGCAAGCCGCAAGGTGCTGGCATGGCGGCTCTCGAACACGATGGATGCGGAGTTCTGCGTTGCGGCCCTGGAAGAAGCGATTGCTCGACACGGCTGGCCCGACATCTTCAATACCGATCAGGGTTCGCAGTTCACCAGCTTCGCTTTCACCACCACGCTGAAGGATGCTGGCATCCGCATCTCGATGGACGGCCGTGGCCGCTGGATGGACAACGTCTTCATCGAACGACTGTGGCGATCGCTGAAATACGAGTGCGTGTTCCTCAATGCCTTCGAGACCGGCAGCGAGGCGCGGTCCGGGATTGGTCGTTGGATCAGCTACTACAACACCGACCGACCGCACTCGGCGCTCGCCGGACGGACGCCCGATGAGGTCTATGCTATGCAGGCAAACGAGGAGAAATTGGCGGCGTAATCAAACCCCGAATCTCTATCTTAGCCAAGCCGCCAAACTGTCCCGGGAACCGGGACCACCTCACACCTGCGGGACGACGATACGCCGTCGACCATAAGCTGACCTAAGATACGGTCACTCCGAGCGCTGAGTGCCATGTGAGAGGATCACCGAACCACTCTTGTGCCGGTGTATGGTCATCCAGCGCGGTAAGCGCGTCGCGCTCAGCCATGCGTGCGGCAAGGTCGGCAGTGCGCGCTTTGTCGAAAACTACGACGTGTGTCATTGAAATTAAATAGTTGCGTTTCCGTCTCACAGGAGCAGATGGCCCGGACAGCGCTTCACTGCACGCGCATCGGTCGCAGGAAAGGGATCGACATGAATCTGAATGATCTATTCCGCGACAAGGGAATTGACCCTCGCGAGGTCCTTGTATTCCGCCATCGTCCAACCGAACCCCAACTGAACAAAGTGTTTCCGTTTCTAGCGGCGGACAAACCAGATTTGTTCAACGCTTATCAGCAGACGCATGGTGCAAAAGTCGAAAAGGCCATGACAACGGCCGGGTACATTGCTTCCTTCATTGCATACGGGAGCTGGCAAAGCTTTGTTCGTCGGCCTGTACAAGATCGGCAAGACAAGACCTCTTACTCATGCGCAATTTTGGCAAGTCCCTGCCTACGTTGAATTGAAAAAACTGGGAATGACTGGTTTCCTTACGAATAGTCGCCGCTCATGCCTCTGGTTCGACCTCAAACTGATGGACTTTTACGCTTCGTGGAAGGGCAAGTTGATAGTAAATTGGCCTCCACCTGAGCGGTCTTGGTGGCGACGCGCGCACCGCAATGAGATACCCGTCCACGCCATCCTCGAAGATAGCGCGCTCGACGCTGCGATGGAAGAAATGGCACGAAATAGATTTTACATGGAATGAGATCGCCGATTCTGCCAAAGCGTTGGCAGGCCAAACTCTCCGAGTGGCGTGGAATTTATTACATCTTCGACACTTTAGATGGGAAAGGTTACGTCGGCTCGGCTTACGGCTCCGAGAACATTCTTGGGAGATGGCAGAGGTATGCCAAGTCTGGGCACGGCGGAAATAGATTGCTCCGACCACGAGACCCGCAGAACTTCCGCTTCACAATCCTCGAACTCGTCTCGCCGAATATGGAAGCCAGCGAAGTCATTCAACTAGAAGCTAGTTGGAAGGAACGCCTCCACACCCGCCAACCATACGGGCTGAATGATAACTGAAGAGTGGGCTCTTGGTCGGAAGCCCGGAGCAATTGGTCAGCAGACATGTGGCCGTGGAAATCGAATTTTGTGCGGAGCACAGCAACATGGCTCACGAACGGAGTTGAGTAGAAGGCAATGGCAACTCGACAATATCGCCTAAACGAGTTCGACCAAGGTTCGCCGCCTTCGGGCAGGCAGCTAGAACTCCTATGCGAGGATCACAGCGGGACTTATCTGCTGCCGTATCTTTGCCATTGGACAGATGGTGTTTGGCACAACTCGACCAACGGGAAAGCGATCGAAGTGAAGGTGATCGGCTGGCGTGTCCTTTCGTGACAGACCTACAATTTAAACACTGCGGCCAGCTTCGTGCCGATGCGCGACCGAGTTGGAGTGAGCAAGCGCCGGTCAGCCTATTTGGTGCGAGACGGTAGCCAGCATGTTTGCTTTGAGCACGTCGCGTCATTCGCTGCATTGCGGCGTCAAAGGTCGCTTTCGGACTAACAACGGACAAAGGTCCGCGCAGAGCCTCAACGGCTAGGCCGCGCTTGACCCATAAGCGACAAACTTCGGTACAAGCGTCTTGCTCACCTGAGCGCTTGGCTGTGCGCCAAACCTTTACCCGCTCAACGTGTTTATGATATTTTTTTACTGGGGGCGCGGAAGCGGGCATATCCCATGGCAAAGTGGGAAGCCATTGAGCGTGCTTTCGCCGAGGCAACGCTCGATCCATCGCGCTGGAACGCAGCCATGGAGGCTGCCTCCGCGGTCGCGGGTGAGCGAGGCGCGGAGGCTTTCGCGCGCGTGTCCGGAGCTGCTGCCGCGACCGCCGCCGTTGAAGCCTTCGAGCTGAGCGGGGTCGCGGTCGTCTTGTTCAACAGCGCCGGCGAAGTGATCCGATTGAACCGGCCGGCCGAAAATTTGCTCGGCTCAGGCATCGGCGTCGTTGATGGGAGGCTTGTTGCTGAAATCGAGCAAGCCAACGATGAACTCAACCGCGCGCTCTATGCCGTGATTTGGACGGATGGCTCCGCCCCGACGCCGCCAGTGCAATTGCCGCGGACCGGTTCCTTGCCGTTGCTAGCCTATCCTCTGCGCTTATCGAACATGGCGGTGACCCTATATGCCGACTGTCGGGCGCTGGTGATACTGGCCGACCCGGAGCGACGAGTCCGTCCGCCTGAAGCAGTGTTGTGTTCTGTTTTCAACCTGACGGTGGCGGAGGCCCGGCTTGCATCACGCCTGGTGGCGGGTGAGGCGATTGAAGGAGCATCGCAAGCGCTCGGCATCGCAGCAGGCACGGCGCGCAATCAATTGAAATCTATTTTCAACAAGACCGGCGCTCGCCGGCAGCCTGAATTGGTTGCATTGCTAGCGGCATTATTTTCGCAATTTTTTGGCGGCGCATAGCCCAAATAGGACATGTCCTTAGCGAACGGCGCATATCCCAAATGGGATATGGACAAGTTCGCTGCGGATCCGAACAGTCTTGGATGTGACGATTATGCGTGGGGGCGCATTTGGAGCAAATGCGATGATTAGCAAGGTCCGATGTTTGAAAGAACTGGTTACCGTTGTCGCCGTTTTCGGCGGCACCGTGGGGCTCGCCAATGCCGTTCCAGTCTTTACCAACCCCAGTTTCGAAAACGGATCTACCGGTTGGGCATTTTCTGGAGCGTTTGTAAATTCGGGTGCTGGTCCCGGATTTGACGGGACGTACTGGGCGTGGGTAGGACGAGCGGACAATCCGAATACCTTGATTACTCAGACTGTCGGTGGTTTCACGATCGGCAATACTTATGATCTGACCTTCCTGCTGGGCACGGAATGTTTTGCGTGCAACGGCGGTTTTGGTGACACGGTCAACGTTGCGATCGCCGGCGCCGGCACCATAAACCAGGACTTCACGCAGTCGAACGCCCCAACCAGCACTACATCTTGGGGGTTATGGGAACAGCAGACTTACCAATTTGTTGCCGATGCGGTGTCGCTGACTTTTGCAATTCACGGTTATCCGTCCGGGTATGGCGGACACAATAGCTACGACGCGGGTGTTGACCTGTTCCAAATACAGGAGGTCAGCTCAGTTCCTCTCCCCGCAGCTCTCCCACTACTCGCCACTGGCCTCGGCGCATTGGGTCTGCTCGGCTGGTGCAGGAAGCGGAAGGTTCAAGCGGCCGCCTGATCAAATACCTGATCGGAGTTCGGACGGGCCTGCCGCGCAGATCGCCGAATCGCAGAAGCTCGCACGCGAGTGGAAGCGGACTAAGCAGGTGCCTCGCTAATACGTTTCGTGCCTGCGCAGCAGCCAGAATAAAAAAGCCGGGCAAGACAACCGCCTGCCCGGCTTTCAGTTGAGAGGAAACATATTCCCAGAAAGTGCGTGAAGTTTGCGCCTATAAGATTAATAAACAATTATGACCAGCGACCCGATGCAATCCCTAACTCTTATGACCCTCGGCAACATGCGCAAGAATGGCGTCCGCACCCTCGTCGTCTGGTGCGGCGGGCGCGGCTGCAATCACAGCAGAGTTTTAGACGTGAGCCGCTATCCCGACGACCTACCGGTGCCGGCGTTCGGTCCACACATGGTCTGCACGGTATGCGGCGCTATCGGCGTGGACGCGCGACCGAATTGGAATGAACGACACCGGCAGGAACCGATCACACGGGCAAGCCCGCTTGTCCGCTATTTGTCCGATAGGCGACAAACTCTGGCGCGTTCGGATTGTCGGCTAAGTGCCATTCGCGACCAACGCACCGCAGCATGGTCGGCACAAAAAGAAAGACCGCCAGCGCGGCGGTCCTTCAGTGCCACATCAAAGATAGTGACCAGGCTGTTGTTTTCGCCTTCCGCTTCCTGCGCCAGCCGAGAAAACCTAAACCGCCGAGGCCTGAGGCGAAGAGTGGAAGGGCGGCGGGGAGCGGTGTTGCGCTAAACGTCCCAGAGATACCTGCGTCTAGTGGCACAACGGAGTTACTGAGAAACCAAGTACCATTCAAAGTGGAAGTAAAATGAACTCCACCATCTGACGAATGAAAATCTACGTTGGCCGCGCCCGGCAGCGTGGCAGGAATATTTCCAAAAATGTCTGAAATGCTGTCGACGGTCACGTCCCGAGAAAATCTGAAGTGTACTCGAACTTTACAAAGTTACTCGTCGCCAGCGCGTTTCCTTGCGTGTAGCCATCGAGGGTGAGTACTCCGGAAGCCGTGCCGATGCAGTCATCTGTGCAAAAACCAGTCCAAGCGAAAGAAGAAGTGGTTGGAATTACAGCAATTGCATTTGCCGCAATCGGCGCACTCAACATCGACAGGACCGCGATGACTGCGGAAAGTATCTTAGGCATTGGACCCCCCATAAATTCTCACACCACGTTCAAAACGTTATCTACGGGAAAAATATCTGTCAACCTGAGCTCTAGAGCTAAATAAATAGACATATTAAGTACTTTACGCACACAACGCTGAATGTGACGACAAGCTCTACTCTACCTCTCAGAGCCGTTCGATGATTGTCCGCCTCTCTAATCGGTTGTTCGGGGTCAAGTACTTTCAGACTACTCACCAACACAGCATCGATGTCGCCGGAAGCTGGGCCACGGTCACAATGGCTTTGCCTATCGACAAATATGAGGCTCACCCCGGCGGGGCACCATCAATGTCGCAGATGGGTCGATACTGTTGAAAAAGTCGAAAGCTTAGCCGTATTGCGAAACTGTCCAAATGACATGGACATCTTCGATCGAACTCAAATTGGCACCGCAAATTGATGCACCCCCAGAAAAGTGGTCCGACCTGAACTATGTCTTTTGACATGAAGGAGGACCGAGATGCCGAGGAAGAAGCACAAGCCTGAAGAGATCGTCGCAAAGTTGCGACAAGCCGATGTCCTGATATCGCAGGGTCAGGATATTGCTGATGTCATCCGCCAGATCGGCGTGAGCGAGGTTACCTATTATCGGTGGCGGCAAGAGTACGGCGGGCTTAAGACCGAGCAGGTCAAGCGCCTGAAGGAGCTCGAGACGGAAAATACTCGCTTGCGCAAGGCAGTCTCCGATCTGACGCTGGACAAGCTCATCCTGCAGGAGGCCGCCCGGGGAAACTTCTAAGCCCTGCGCGCCGCCGCGCCTGTATCGAGCAGATCATAGAAGTCATGCATGTCTCCGAGCGCCGCGCTTGTGCGGCGCTCGGGCAGCACCGCTCGACACAGCGCAAGGTCCCGCGGGGCCGTAATGACGAAGAACGGCTCACCGCCGATATTGTTGCTCTGGCTCGCCAATACGGCCGCTACGGCTATCGCAAGATCGCCGGGCTGCTGGAGCAGGCAGGTTGGATTGTGAACGACAAACGGGTCGAGCGGATCTGGCGGCGCGAGGGACTGAAGGTCCCCCATAAACAACCTAAGCGCGGCCGGCTCTGGCTGGCGGACGGGTCGTGCATCCGGCTGCGGCCCGAGCACCGCAATCACGTCTGGTCCTACGACTTCGTCGAAGACCGCACCTACGATGGGCGAAAGTATCGAATGCTCAATGTGGTCGATGAGTTCACCCACGAATGCCTGGCGATCCGGGTCGCCCGCAAGCTCAGGGCCGTCGATGTGATCGATGTGCTGTCTGACCTCTTCATCCTACGTGGCGTGCCAGGCCACGTCCGATCGGACAATGGGCCGGAGTTTGTGGCCAAGGCTGTGCAGGAGTGGATCGCGGCAGTCGGTGCAAAGACCGCCTACATCACACCAGGTAGCCCCTGGGAGAATGGCTACGTCGAGAGTTTTAATGCCCGCCTGCGTGATGAACTGCTCGATGGTGAAATCTTCTACACGCTGCGGGAGGCCCAAATCATCATCGAAAGTTGGCGGCGCCACTTCAACGCAATCAGGCCGCATGAATTGCTGGGCTACAAGCCACCAGCACCGGAAGTCTTCGTACCCGCCTTCGCCGCGTGGCCGGCTACGCAACGTCGACCGGCTGCGCCGGCCACGCTGGCGCAACGGCCAACTCTAAACTAACATTCCACCTGGACCACTCAGTGGGGGCCGATCATGTGCCCGTTCTTCGTGCGCGGCCAGTCGAGCTGCGGGACCGGATCGCCCGGCATCGTCCACCAGCCATCGACGATATGCTCGCGGTGCATGTGCACGACTTCGCCGGGTCGCTGCCCGGTGAGTAGGATGAACTTCAACGCGGTGCTGACGACAAGACCGGCGTCGTCGAATGCGGCCCAGAATTTTGGAATCTCGACATCGGACAAGGACGCGCTCGCGGGCCTTGGTTGGATTGCGATCGACAAGCTGGCAGGGATTTGTCTTGACGATTTCTTCCTTGATTGCCCATGCAAATATTGCCGATGCGGCGGCGAGTGTTTGGTTGGCAACGACGGGGGCATCGATGCGACTATCATCGCCGTCACGTCGCTGCGTGTGATCGCTGCGGCCTTAAGCTTCCCCCATTTCGGGATCAGATGTTTTTGCACCAACCGGTCGGCCTGTTTCCAGCAGCGGTTGCGTTTCATCGCGTGGTCTTTGACGTAAGCCGTCGCCAATTCTTGGAACGTGCCACGGCGACGTTCGGCCTTGCGCTCAGCAGCCGGGTCCTTGCCCTCGGCGACCTGAAACATGACTCGCGAGGCAAGCTTGCGGGCATCCGACAAACCGATCGCGGCAACATCGCCGATTGTGTACCAGCGCGGGCGACCGTTCATTGAGTAAACGACCTTCCAACTTTTGTGCCCGGTTGGCTGCACGGCGACGGCAAGGCCGCGCTGCTGGACGTCCCAGACCATGAACGGCCGCGACTGCGGTTTCAGTTTGCGGATGAAGATGTCGGACAACTTGTGGCGGTGTGGTTCAGCTGCCGGGCTGCCGTCGCGTCGCGCACGTGGCATCGGATTAAATCCTTGTTAACAGGTATTCGCCGATTTCCGAACTAGCCACCCACTAACGATTGGGTCTTTATTTGGCTAAACGGACTTTTATAACTTTTAACGCAAAAGATAAAGTAAATGCTGGCTTTTCTGGCGTTAGTTTATGGTCTTTAACGGTGCTAAAAAGGCCGAAAACTTAAAGTCGCTTTAACATGGTTGGCGCATCTTCGCGCCCCATGGTCATCAGCCGCCGCCGCCGTACCATCCTGACCGTGCTCGGGCTTTACAGCTTCGCGGCGGCCTTCATCGGCTTTTTCGGGGTCAACGCCTTTACCGGCGCGCACGGCCTGCGGGCGCAGGCGAGCCTCGAGCGCGAGACGGCTGTCATGCAAAAAGAGCTCGCCAGCGTGAAAGCCGAGCGGGCCCTGTGGGAGCGGCGCGTATCGCTTCTCCGCGCCGACCGCATTGACCCCGATATGCTGGACGAGCGCGCCCGTGCGTTGCTCGGGTTTGTCGACCCGCGCGATGTGACCCTGCTCCGCCATCCGAAATAGCAACCGATTTCTGCCTGGGGCGTTATCCACTGCGGGCCGATCCGGGTGCGCGATCAAGCCGATGTGAGCCTACGCCGCAGGGCCGAGGAGCGCTCTCGCGCTTCCGCCGGTTGGCGATATAAGCTATGGGGAGCAGCCTCTCAGCCCGCGCCCCCGTCCAGGAGTGCCAATGGCCTCGCCCAAGTCAGCGCCCAAATCAGCGCCTAAACCCGCACCCAAGACCAGCCCGGAAAAAAGCGCGAGCGGCGGCGGCACACCGGCCGCAATCAACGGGCAACCGGTGCCCGAATTCACCAAGGACCAGGAGTTTGCCGCCTACCGCGCGATGTTGACGATCCGCCGCTTCGAGGAGAAAGCGGGCCAGATGTATGGCATGGGGCTGATCGGCGGCTTCTGCCATCTCTATATCGGCCAGGAAGCGGTCGTGACCGGCATGCAGATGGTGCTCAAGCCCGGTGACGAGGTCATTACCGGTTACCGCGACCACGGCCACATGCTCGCCTGCGGTATGGACCCGAAAGGCGTGATGGCGGAATTAACCGGCCGCACGCACGGCTATTCCAAAGGCAAGGGCGGCTCGATGCACATGTTTAGCGTCGAGAAAGGCTTCTTCGGCGGCCACGGCATCGTCGGCGCGCCCGTGCCGCTCGGCACCGGCCTTGCCTTTGCCAACCATTACCGCGGCAATGATCACGTCTCCCTCACGTATTTTGGCGACGGCGCCTCCAATCAGGGCCAAGTCTACGAAAGCTTCAACATGGCGGAGTTGTGGAAGCTGCCGGTGATCTACATCATCGAGAACAACCGCTACGCTATGGGCACCGCCATCACGCGTTCCTCGGCGACGACGGATTTGTCGAAACGCGGCCTCTCGTTCAACATCCCGGGCGAGCAGGTCGACGGCATGGACGTGCGCGCGGTGAAGGCCGCCGGTGAAAAGGCAGCTGAGTGGTGCCGCTCCGGCAATGGACCTTATATTCTGGAAATGCTCACCTATCGTTATCGCGGCCACTCGATGTCGGATCCGGCGAAATATCGCACGCGCCAGGAAGTGGATGAGGTGCGCACGCACCATGACCCGATCGACATGGTGCGCCACCGTATGTTGGAAAGAAAACTCGCCACCGAGGAGGCGCTGAAGAAGATCGACGGCGCGGTGCGCGATCTCATCAACGAAGCCGCCGAGTTTGCGACCCACGATCCGGAGCCCGATCCATCCGAGCTCTACACCGACGTTTATCGCTGAGCGCAACGCCCTTCTTCGTAGTCAACGACAGTAACGCCCATGCCGACCGAAGTTCTCATGCCCGCACTCTCGCCCACGATGGAGAAGGGCAATCTCGCCAAATGGCTGAAGAAGGAAGGCGACAAGGTCAAATCGGGCGACGTCATTGCGGAAATAGAAACCGACAAGGCGACCATGGAAGTGGAAGCCGTCGATGAAGGCACGCTCGGCAAGATTCTAATTCCCGAAGGCACAGCCGATGTGGCGGTGAACACGCCGATCGCCGTCATTCTCGGCGATGGCGAAGACTCCTCCGCCATCAGCGCGACCAAGCCCGTGCCGCAACAGAAGGCCGCCGCGCCCGCGCCGCCCGTGGAAGCGCCTGCGCCGGCAGCGCCACAAGTTCCGATAGCGCCCGCCGCGCCCATCGTCGGAGCCGCCAGCGATCCCGACATTCCCGAAGGCACCGAGATGGTCAGCATGACCATGCGCGAAGCCTTGCGCGACGCCATGGCCGAGGAAATGCGACGCGACAAAGATGTCTTTGTCATGGGCGAGGAGGTCGCGGAATATCAGGGCGCCTACAAGGTGACGCAGGGGCTTTTGCAGGAGTTTGGACCGAAGCGCGTGATCGACACGCCGATCACCGAACATGGCTTTGCAGGTCTGGGCGTCGGTGCGGCGATGGCTGGCTTGAAGCCCATAGTCGAGTTCATGACTTTCAACTTCGCCATGCAGGCGATGGACCATCTGATCAATTCCGCCGCCAAGACGCTTTATATGTCGGGTGGGCAGATGGGTTGCCACATGGTCTTTCGCGGTCCGAACGGCGCGGCCGCGCGTGTCGCCGCCCAGCACAGTCAGGATTATTCCTCCTGGTATTCACACGTGCCGGGCCTGAAGGTGATCACGCCGTCGACTGCAGCCGACGCGAAGGGATTGTTGAAGGCCGCGATCCGCGATCCCAACCCGGTCATCTTCCTCGAAAATGAAATCCTCTATGGCCATTCCTCGCCGGTGCCGAAACTCGACGACTTTGTGCTGCCGATCGGCAAGGCGCGCATCGCACGCGCGGGCTCGGACGTCACCATCGTCGCCTGGTCGATGGGCATGACGTATGCGCTGCAGGCGGCCGATGAGTTGGCGAAAGATGGCATCAATGCCGAAGTCATCGACCTGCGCACACTCAGACCGATGGATGTCGACTCAATCGTCGAGTCTGTGAAGAAGACGGCGCGGCTGATCACGGTCGAGGAGGGCTGGCGCCAGTCCGGCGTCGGCGCCGAAATCGCTGCGCAGGTGATGGAGCTGGCTTTCGATTATTTGGATGCGCCTGTGCTGCGCGTCACCGGCAAGGACGTGCCGATGCCGTATGCCGCCAATCTCGAGAAGCTCGCGCTGCCGTCGGTCGTTGAAGTGATCGAGGCGGTCAAAGCGGTTTGCTATCGGTGAAGGGCATGGAAAAGGTCGTCGTCGATCCGCTTCCCGTTCCGCCCACAGCTTTGGAGCAAGGTGGCGTCGAAGTGCTGCGCGCTTTCATCGTGGAGCACCGGTTGGAGGTCTCTCTGCGCCGCGCATTCGAAGAGCCGGATCACTGGGGCATGTTGATTGCGGACGTTGCACGGCATGCCGCACGCGCCTTTTCCGCCGAGAATACGACCAGCGAGGACGAGGCGCTGCAAAAAATTCGTGCCATGTTCGACGCCGAGCTCGATGCGCCCACCGATCCCGGCTCCACCACTGCCATCAGTTAAGGCCCGCGCTACATGCCGACCAACATTCTCATGCCGGCGCTATCGCCCACGATGGAGAAGGGCAACCTCGCCAAGTGGCTCAAGAAGGAAGGTGACGCGGTGAAGTCCGGCGACGTGATCGCCGAGATCGAGACCGACAAGGCCACCATGGAAGTCGAGGCGGCCGATGAAGGCACGCTCGCAAAGATCGTGGTGCCGGAAGGCACGCAGGACGTTGCGGTTAATGCAGTGATCGCGGTGCTGGCGGGTGAGGGCGAGGATGTCAAAGCCGCAGCTGCCGGCGCGGCCAGCGCGCCGGCGCCAAAGGCGCCTGAGAAAAATACTGCGGCCGCTCCCCACCCAGCGCCTTCGGCGCCACCCTCCCCCAAAGGGGGAGGGATCAGCGCGCCCGCGGCGGTCTCCCATCCCGCCCCACGCAGTGGGGAGGGTGGCGCGGCGCAAGCCGCGCCGGGTGGGGGCCAGTCTCAAGGGAGCCGTATCTTCTCGTCACCTTTGGCCCGCCGCTTGGCCAAGGATGCCGGCATCGATCTCTCGCGTGTACAGGGCTCAGGTCCGCATGGCCGCGTGATCGCGCGCGACATTGAAGGCGCGAAATCCGGCAAGGGCCTGCGCGCGCCGGGTGCCGCGCCTGCCGCCGGCGGGGCGCCGGCGATCGCTCCGGCCATGTCGGACAGCCAAATTCTGTCACTCTACGAGGACGGCTCCTACGAGCTCATTCCGCACGACGGCATGCGCCGCACGATCGCGCAACGGCTCACCGCCGCCACGCAGTCGATGCCGACCTTCTACCTCACGGTCGATTGCGACATCGGCAGACTGATGGCCGCACGCGAGGAGATCAATGCCTCCGCGCCGAAGACAACCGACGGCAAGCCCGCCTACAAGCTTTCGGTCAACGATTTCGTCATCAAGGCGCTGGCGCTGGCGCTGCAACGCGTGCCGGACGCCAATGTAAGCTGGTCCGAAGCGGCCATGCTCAGGCACAAGCATTCTGACATTGGCGTTGCGGTCGCGCTGCCGTTCGGCCTCATTACGCCGATCATCCGCCAGGCCGAGAGCAAGTCCTTGTCGGCCATTTCGAACGAAATGAAAGATATGGCTGCTCGCGCCAAGGCCAAGAAGCTGAAGCCGCACGAATACCAGGGCGGCACCTCGTCCGTTTCCAATCTCGGCATGTACGGCATCAAGGATTTCACCGCCGTCATCAACCCGCCGCAGTCGTCGATCCTGGCGGTCGGCACCGGCGAAGAACGCGCGGTCGTGCGCAACGGCCAACTGGTACCGGCGACCGTCATGAGCGTGACCTTGTCGTGCGATCACCGCGCCATCGACGGCGCGCGCGGCGCCGAACTGATCGGCGCGTTCAAGACGCTGATCGAAAATCCCGTGATGATGGTGGTGTAACGACGACGTTTTCGGGGGATGGGGCGCGATGCGACTTTTGTTGACAGTGCTGGTTGGCGGCGCGCTGTCCTTCGCCATTGCATTTGCGCTGGTCTTCATTGTGACCGATTGGCTTCCCTGCTACGAGGACAAGATGTCCTGCGGCATGGGCCAGGCCTACAGCATCATCGCCACCATGATTGTCGCACCGTTGGTGATGATCGTTTTCGGTGTTACCGTTTGGATCTCGCCAAGCGAGCGGGGGCTCGCTATCGCGGCCATTGCGCTGGTCGCGCCGGTCGTCGGCATCCTGATCTTCGCCATGATCCTCAACGGCATGCCGCGCAATCTTATGCGCGAGCTCAACGGACTGCTTGCCTTCTATGTTCCCCCGCTGCTGATTGTGGGTGTTCAATGGGCCGTGTTGCGGGCATATATGCGGCACACGGTCCCAGCTTAGAAAGCACTCATCTTAGAAAACGAATATGGCCGACACCTCCTTCGACGTTCTCATCATCGGCTCCGGCCCCGGCGGCTATGTCACCGCCATCCGCGCGGCGCAGCTCGGCTTCAAGACCGCCATCGTCGAACGCGACTGGCTCGGCGGCATCTGTCTCAACTGGGGCTGCATCCCGACCAAGGCGCTCTTGCGCTCTGCGGAAATCTTCCACTACCTGCAGCACGCCAAGGACTACGGTCTGAAAGCGGACAATGTCGGTTATGATCCGAGCGAGATCGTCAAGCGCTCGCGTGGCGTGGCGAAGCGCCTGAACGAGGGCGTCGGCTTTTTGATGAAAAAGAACAAGGTGTCCGTCATCTGGGGCGAGGCGGCCATCGACGCGCCCGGCAAGGTGACGGTGAAACCGTCGAAGAGCGAGGCGCCCAAGGGCGCGCTTCCTCCCGGTGCCTACCAGGCCAAGCACATCATCGTCGCCACTGGCGCGCGTCCGCGCGTGCTGCCGGGGCTCGAGCCCGATAAGAAACTGGTGTGGACTTATTTCGAGGCGATGGTGCCGCCGGCTATTCCGAAATCACTGCTGGTGGTCGGGTCCGGCGCCATCGGTATCGAGTTCGCCTCGTTCTTCCGCAATTTCGGCGCCGAGGTCACCGTGGTCGAGGTGCTGCCGCAAATTTTGCCGGTCGAAGATCACGAGATTCAGGCCTTCGCCCGCAAAAGTTTCGAGAAGCAGGGCATCAAGATCCTCACCAACGCCAAAGTCACCAAGCTCGACAAAAAAGCCGACGGCGTCACCGCGACGGTCGAAGAGGGCGGCAAGACTCAGACCATCACGGTCGAGCGCGTCATCTCCGCCGTCGGCGTCGTCGGCAACATCGAGAACCTCGGTCTGGAAAAACTCGGTGTGAAAACCGAGCGCGGCACCATCAAGGTCGACGAATTCAACAAAACGAATGTGCCCGGCATTTACGCCATCGGCGACGTCGCCGGCCCGCCCATGTTGGCGCACAAAGCCGAGCACGAAGGCGTCGTCTGTATCGAAGCGATCAAGGGCCTGCATCCGCATCCGATGAACAAGCTGATGATTCCGGGCTGCACCTATTGCACGCCGCAGGTGGCGTCGGTCGGCCTCACCGAACAGGCCGCCAAGGACAAGAAACTCGACATCCGCGTCGGGCGCTTCCCCTTCATCGGCAACGGCAAGGCGATTGCGCTCGGCGAAGATCAAGGTCTGGTAAAGGTCATTTTCGATAAAAAGACCGGGCAATTGCTCGGTGCTCACATGGTCGGCGCCGAGGTGACCGAGTTGATTCAGGGCTATGTGGTGGCCATGAACCTGGAGACCACTGAAGAAGAATTGATGCACACCATCTTCCCGCATCCGACATTATCCGAAATGATGAAGGAGGCGGTACTCGACGCCTACGGGCGCGTGCTCAATATGTAAGGCGTTACGGCGCCCGGGGGAGGAACACCGATGGCCAAGTTCGACACCATCCTTGAAACCATCGGCCGCACGCCGGTGGTCAAGATCAACAAGCTGGCGCCTAAGGGCATCAATCTCTACGTCAAGATTGAGGCCTTCAATCCGCTTGGCTCGGTCAAGGATCGGCTCGCGCTCGGCATCATCGAGGCGGCGGAAAAGTCCGGCGAGCTCAAGCCCGGACAGACTGTCATCGAAGCGACCTCCGGCAACACCGGCATCGGGCTCGCCATGGTCTGCGCCGCCAAGGGCTATCCGCTGGTCGTCACCATGGCGGAAAGCTTTTCGGTCGAGCGGCGCAAACTGATGCGTTTCCTCGGCGCCAAGGTCGTGATCACGCCCGCATCCGAGCGCGCTTTCGGCATGGTGCAGAAGGCGGTCGAACTGGCGAAGGCGCATGGCTGGTTCCTCGCCCGCCAGTTCGAGAATGAAGCCAATCCCGACATGCATTCGCGCACCACCGCGCGCGAGATCATCGACGATTTCAAGGGCGGGAAGCTCGACTACTGGGTCACCGGCTTCGGCACGGGCGGCACGCTAACGGGCGTCTCGCGCGTGCTGAAAAAAGAGCGCCCCGAGACCAAGATCGTCGTCTGCGAGCCGGCCGAAGCGCCTATGTTGACGACCAAGACGCCACAAGAGCGCAATCCGGACGGTTCACCTTCAGCCCCGAACGCTGCCTTCAAGCCGCATCCGATGCAGGGCTGGAGTCCCGACTTCATCCCGAAGATCACCGCCGAAGCTGTCGATGCCGGCGCTATCGATCGCATCATCACCATCGCCGGTGCCGACGCGATGAAGCAATCGAAAGCGCTCGCACAGCAGGAAGGCATCTTTGTCGGCATCACCGCCGGTGCGACCTTTGCCGGCGCGCTGGAGGTCTGCAAGACGGCGGCGCCGGGCTCCACCGTGCTTGCCATGCTGCCCGATACCGGCGAGCGGTATCTCTCCACGCCGCTCTTCGGCGACATCGCGGCGGACATGAACGAGGAGGAATCGAATATTTCCAACTCGACGCCGAATCACCGCATGTCGCCGAAAGCAGCGTGACGATTTGTCCTGAATGCCGGGCTTGTCCCGGTCAATCATACTTGGCTTGAGTGAAACTTATGGCCGTCACGCCCGGAAAGTGGCGCGGCGGTCGCAAGAGGGGCGCCTTATGGCATTTTTCGTCTGGATTCTTATCGGCCTGCTCGTCGGTGCGATCGCGCAAGGTCTGGTGCGGCGGCGAGGCGATATGCCAAGCAATCTCGTGGTCGGCGCACTCGGCGGATTGATCGGCGGCTATGCATTTACCCATCTGAGCACGGCGGCACGGCCGAGTTTCTTCGGCAGCATGGGCGGTGCACTCGCGCTCGCGGTTATATTCGTGATTGTCGGCGTCTTGGCCCGCCGCTGGCGCTGACGGCATCTTGCGAGAGCATCCCGGCAGCCGTAAGTATGTCTTATGGCTGTCGTTCTCGATCTGGTGAACAATCCGCGCCCCCGTCATCCGGAAAAGGCGAATCGGCCGGATTCCGTGCAGCCGAAAAAGCCCGATTGGATCCGCGTCAAGGCGCCGGTGACGCCTGGCTATTTCGCGACACAGGCGATCGTGCGCGCCAACGGCCTGCACACCGTCTGCGAGGAAGCCGGCTGTCCCAATATCGGCGAATGCTGGGAGAAGAAGCACGCCACCTTCATGATCATGGGCGACACCTGCACGCGCGCCTGTGCCTTCTGCAATGTAAAGACCGGCTTGCCCGAGGCGCTTGATGCCGGCGAGCCCGACCATGTCGGAGAGGCGACCGCCAAGCTCGGCCTCGCTCACGTCGTCGTCACGTCCGTCGATCGCGACGATCTCGCCGACGGCGGCGCCGCGCACATGGCCGCCACCATCCGCGCCATCCGCAAGGCATGCCCGCAGACGACGATCGAAGTGTTGACGCCAGATTTCCTACGCAAAGATGGCGCGCTCGAAATCGTCGTCGCGGCAAAACCCGACGTATTCAACCACAATCTGGAAACCGTACCTTCGCTTTATCTCACCGTGCGCCCCGGCGCGCGTTATTTCCATTCACTGCGGCTGTTGCAGCGGGTGAAAGAAATCGACCCACAGATGTTCACCAAGTCCGGCATCATGGTCGGCCTGGGCGAGGAGCGGAACGAAATCTTGCAGGTGATGGACGACCTGCGCTCGGCCGATGTCGATTTCCTTACTGTCGGCCAATATCTGCAGCCGACGCGCAAGCACGCCGAAGTGAAACGCTTCATGCCGCCCGAGGAATTTCAGGCGCTTGAGACTACCGCCTATGCCAAGGGCTTCCTGATGGTCTCTGCGTCACCGCTGACGCGTTCCTCCCATCACGCGGGCGAGGACTTCGCGCGCCTCAAGACGGCGCGGGCAGCCCGCGCATGATCTGATGCCCCGTTTCTCGACCAAACGCCGCGTTCCGCACAGCGCGCTCGACATGTTCGATCTGGTGGCGGACGTAGAGAAATATCCCGAGTTCGTGCCGATGTGCAGCGACATGCGCGTGCGCCGGGTAACCGACAAAGGCGAGGGCATCACCGTAATGGTGGCCGCCATGACGATTGCCTACAAGCTGATCCGCCAGACCTTTACCAGCCGCGCCACGCTCGATCGGCCGAATCTGAAAATTCTGGTCGAGTATCTCGACGGCCCCTTCCAGCGCATGCAGAACCGCTGGACATTCCATGCTGTCGGTGACAAGTCCTGCGACGTCGAGTTCTTCATCGACTATGAGTTCAGGAGCCGGACGTTTGCCGCGCTGATGGGCGCGGTGTTCGACACGGTTTTCCGGCGCATGGCAGTAGCATTCGAGCGGCGCGCCGATCAGGTTTACGGAAAGGCGTGAAGCTCAGACGGGAGCAGCTTCGCCGCGCGCGCTCGGAACTGGCGCGTCGATTGGAACGCCACCGTTGAAAAGAAGCCGGCGCAGATCCAGGATGTAGGGCAACACCTCATTGTTCCAGTCGCCGCCTTGCGCGTCATAGGCGCGCTGTTCGGCTTCGACCGCCTCGCGGTCTTCGGCAAACACCTTTTCCGTAAAATGCCGGATTATCGGCCAGGCCGGATGCAACAGCCAAGAAAGCCGTGGCTTTCGGATCGCGAGTAGTCCGACCGTGTAATTAACGCGCTGCTCGCGGTCGACCGGTACGTAAGCCGCCCACAGGCTGACGAGCGGCTCCTCGCTATTGCCGTAGCGCATCGTTAGCAATTGATAAGGGTATTTTGTGCGTATGGTAATGAGATCCGTGCCTGTCGGATTGTTGTCGGATGCACCGCCTTGCATGAGGCGGGTGGCCATCGGCATGGTTGTTCCTTCAGGGTCGTCAAAATAGTAATCGACTTCGACGTAATCATCGCCCTGACGCGTCGCCAAATGCGTCGCCTTGATGTTGCCGGTTACGCGGCGATGCAGGAACTGATGGTTCATGTCCATCAGGTTCTCATGCATGAAAGAGTAATGGCACTTGGTCTGCCGCGCAAACAGCATGCATCGGTAGGTCGGCGATTCGAGCGCCGGTAGTTCCGGAAAAGGCACCTCATCGGCGCGCGCGAGATCGCCCGGAAAGACGAAGATGAAGCCTGAGGCTTCGCGGCAAGGGTAGGCGCGCACGCCACGCGGTATTTCTACGCCCTTGGGCAAATAGGGAACGGTGCAGCGGCCGGACTTGTTATATGTCCAGGCATGATAGCAGCACTTGATGTGCTCGCCGGTGACGACGCCGAGGCTCAGCGGCATCTGTCGGTGCGCGCAACGATCCTCCAGCGCGAAGACGCCGCCGCTTTCGGTGCGCACCAGCACAATCGGCTCGCCGGCAAACGAGGCCGCGATTGCTTTACCGCGCTTAAGGTCTTTCGATTGCGCGATTGGGTACCAAAAATCCGGGCTCAGCCCGATCCGTCGCAGATTGGGCTCATTGCCACGTTGCCCCACCGTTCCGTGCATGTCGTTTATCCGGCGAGCGCACGGCTTGCCGGTCCCCAATACCCCGCGGTAGCGATGCTAACAGCTAATGCTCAGGTGCGGAAGCTTGGCCTCGTTGCGATACGCGGCTATTGCGCACAGATCATGTCGCGGGCCTTCTCGACGATCGCCTCGTGCGTATCCGCATCCGTGCCGACAGGCCCAATTTCCTTGCGCCCCGCGCGGTCGAACAGCCAGTACCAGTCGTAGCTGCCGCCGCCGATGAAATAGCGGTGCTGGTTAAGCAACAATTGGTCACGGTGCTCGCCTTTGCAGAAACTCAGCACCACCAGATCGTTCGCGGGCGCCACGAACGATACGCTCCGCGCGGTGAAATCGTAGACATGCAGCGCACTCGACGTCGTCCAGGCGGGCGAAAGAAAATAGAGTCGCCGACCATCCGCGCTGAACTGCTTGCGATCGAAGCCGCAGAGCTGTTGCGGCGGCTTGTCGCCCGCGCGGGCTGCGACCAACAACCGGTCGCCGGCGCCGTCGATAGCAATCCTGCGCAGTTGATCGCCGGGAAGACCAGTCTTGCACTCCATCGGATCGTCGGACGGTGGCTTGCCGTCGGTGCGCGTGAACACAACGAACGTACCGTCTGGCGACAGGGCGGGATCGGCATCGCGGCCAAGCCGGGTGAGCATGCGGCGCTGCCCGCCAATGTCGATGACGATGTTGCCTTTGACGACGGTGACGGACTTAGCGGATTGCGCGCTCGCGCCGTCTATCCAAACCAACGCCATAAGAATTGCGAGCAGAATGCGCATTGATTGCCCCTGAAATTGCGAGACCTGAAAGTTCAAGCCTTTTCCGCCATCTGGCGCAACATCGACAATGCCTCGAGCACGGATTTCTGCCGCACCTGCGCGCGGCGGATGCTGCCGTAACGCATTTCCTTATGCGTAAGGCCACCCGCGCGCGAGGCGGCGGCGAAATGCACAAGGCCGACCGGCTTGTCCGCCGTGCCGCCGGTCGGGCCGGCGACGCCGGTGATGGCGACGGCCACGTCCGCGTTCGAATGCGCAATGGCCCCGCGCGCCATTTCCTGCGCCGTCTCCTTGCTGACTGCGCCGTGGTCGCGCAGCGTTTCCGATGCAACGCCGAGCATCTGCTCCTTGGCCTCGTTCGAATAGGTGACGAAGCCACGATCGAACACGGCGGAGGAGCCGGCGATGTCCGTGAGCGCGCCCGCCACCAGCCCGCCGGTGCAGGATTCCGCCGTCGCGGCTTTCAGGCCGCGCGTGCGGCAAGCATCGAGCACGATGGCGGCGGCGGCGTGCAGGTCTTCGTTCATCACATCCTCATTCGGCGGCGAACGGCAACCGCACCATCGCCGTTGCATAGCAGGCAATGCCTTCGCCGCGGCCGGTGAAACCGAGTTGTTCGCTCGTCGTCGCCTTCACCGCCACGCGATCGAGCGCGACGCCGGCAAGTTCGGCGATATTGACGCGCATTCGGTCGCGGTGCGGGCCGATCTTAGGCGCTTCGCACACGATGGTCACGTCGAGATGAGCGATGCGCCCGCCACGCGCGGTCACGCGGCCAACCGCAAACTGCAAAAAGCGGTCGGAGGAGGCGCCCTTCCATTGCGGATCGCTCGGCGGAAAATGGGAACCGATATCGCCGTCGGCTAACGCACCAAGAATGGCGTCGGTGAGAGCATGGAGCACGACGTCGGCGTCGGAATGTCCGGTCAGCGCACGGTCATGCGCGATACTTAAGCCACCGAGCATGACGTGGTCGCCGGGCCCGAAAGCATGCACGTCGATGCCGGTGCCCGTGCGCACGTCGGCGAGACTCGCAAACTGCATCGCTTCCGCGCGGGCGAAATCGTCCGGGTTGGTGATCTTAATGTTGCCGGTCTCGCCTTCGAACACGCTCACTTTCGTCCCCGCCCATTCCATCAGCGCTGCGTCGTCGGTAAAATCCTCTTTGCCCGCGGCAGCCGCCTTGCGATGCGCCACGAGCAGCGGATCGAAAGCAAAACTTTGCGGCGTCTGTATCGTGCGCAGCGTCGTGCGGTCCAATGTCTTGTCGACAAAGCCTTGCGCATCGACGCTCTTGACCGTGTCGGTCACCGCCAGTCCCGGTACCGCGGCGCCTGTTCGCTTCGCCGCGACAATCGCGCGAGCGATCAGCGCAAGCGAGGCGAAGGGGCGGGCAGCGTCGTGCACGAGCACGATGTCTGGCTTGTGGGGCTCTAGCGCCTCCAGCCCCGCCCGCACCGAGGCCTGCCGGGTGGCACCGCCGAAGGCTGGTGTCGCCAGTTCGAGCCGCGCCGATGCGTCGTCGAAGAGCTTGGCGTCCTCGGGCCTGATAACCGGTTGCACGATACCGACGTCAGGGGCTTTTACGAGGGTTAGCAGCGTCCGGCGCAGCATGATGTCGTCGCCGATACGGCGGAACTGTTTCGGCCGATCACCGCCGGCCCGTTCTCCGCGGCCTGCGGCGACAACGACGGCTGCAATTCCCGGCATGCTGGCTCCGCTCCCAAATGGCGCCTTGCCTTTAGCGCGTCCGTGCCGTGGAAGGAAATCGCGTTACCTCCCCCCCGAATCTGGGCCTATTTGGACGCATTAGGGGTATGAACAATTTTTTGCAGTGCAGCACTTGCGCCCTATTGCGCTTTGGCTAAACTATGGGCATTGGAATGGGGGCGCCTAAATGCTAGGCAGTCGCTCTTTGCGAACCAAAACTGGAGCCGTTTTGACCGGTCCTATTAAAATCGGTGCGGTTAACTTGCCAAATCGCGTGATTTTGGCGCCCATGTCGGGGATCACCGATACGCCGTTTCGTCGTATGGCCGAGCGGCTCGGTGCCGGCATGGTCGTGTCGGAAATGACGGCCGGTGCCGGTTTGGTCCGTGGCGAGCGCGAGGCACAAGTGCGCAGCGACGGCTCCGGCATTGCGACGCGCGTGGTGCAACTCGCCGGCTGCGAAGCCAGATTCATGGCCGAGGGCGCCCGTATCGCAGAGTCGCAAGGTGCCGCCATCATCGACATCAACATGGGGTGTCCGTCCAAGCAGGTCACAAACGGCACCTCTGGATCAGCATTGATGCGCGATCTCGATCATGCCTTGCGGCTGATCGAGGCGACGGTCGGGGCCGTGCGCGTGCCAGTCACGCTGAAGATGCGGCTTGGCTGGGATCGCGACAGCATCAACGCGCCGGAGCTTGCGCGCCGTGCCGCTGCCGCCGGCGTGCAGATGATCACCGTTCATGGCCGCACGCGTTGCCAGTTCTATGACGGCTCTGCCGACTGGACTGCGGTACGTGCAGTGAAGGATGCGGTGCGTATTCCTGTCGCCGTCAACGGCGATATCGCCTCGTTCGACGCTGCCGCGCGTGCGCTCTCAAAATCGGGAGCCGATGCCGTCATGGTCGGCCGCGGTGCGCAAGGACGGCCCTGGTTTCCCGGCCAGCTCGCACACTATCTTGCCACCGGCGAACGCAAGACTTCGCCGCCGCTCGCCGAGCAGCACGCGATGATGGCGATGCTTTACGACGAGATGATCGAGCATCACGGCGACCGCATCGGGACCCGTCACGCGCGCAAGCATCTCGGCTGGGCGCTCGATACGGCAGGCGCAACTGTTGGCGCTTCGATTGCGCTGCTGAAGGATCACCGCGCACGCGTTCTGACCGCGGAGGAACCGCCGCTTGCGCGGCGCCGGCTCGCGGAAGCCTATGACGCGTTCGCCTGGAGAGCAGCCGCATGAGTCGAGCCCACGCCGTCTCTACAACTGTCAGTTCGCCCGCCGACGCCGTGCTGCACGCGCTGCCGCATCCCGTCGTCATGGTCGCGCCCGACGGCAAGATCGCCGACGCCAATGTCGCGGCCGAGCAATTCTTCGAAGCGTCGATCCCGCTGTTGCGCCGCCACATGGTCCGCGAGCTGGTGCCGTTCGGCTCGCCGCTTCTGCTGTTGATCGAGCAGGTCCGTCGCACCGGCGCCGCCGTCAACGAATACAAGGTCGACCTTGCGACGCCACGCAATCCCGGTGAACGCCTGGTTGACCTGCATGTTGCCCCGTTGCCCGAATATCCCGATCACGTCGTGGTCATGCTGCAGGAGCGTACCATCGCCGACAAGATGGACCGCCAGCTCACACACCGCGGCGCCGCCCGCTCGGTGATCGCGCTTGCAGCCATGCTTGCGCATGAGATCAAGAATCCCTTGTCGGGCATAAGGGGCGCGGCGCAGTTGCTGGAACAATCGGCCGGCGACGACGACCGCTCGCTCACCAAGCTCATCTGCGATGAAACCGACCGTATTGTGAAACTGGTCGATCGCATGGAAGTGTTTGCCGACGAGCGTCCTGTCGAACGCGAACCGGTCAATATCCACGTCGTGCTCGATCACGTGAAACGGTTGGCGCAGTCGGGCTTTGCCCGCCACATCAAATTCGTAGAAGAGTACGATCCATCGCTGCCGCGTGTTTTTGCCAACCGCGATCAGCTTGTTCAGGTCTTTCTCAATCTGGTGAAAAACGCGACCGAAGCGATTGGCGAAGATGCCATCGACGGCGAAATCCAGATCACCACGGCATTCCGCCCGGGCGTGCGGCTGTCGCTACCCGGCAGCAAGACACGCGTTTCGCTTCCGCTCGAATTCTGTGTCAAGGACAACGGTCCCGGCGTGCCGGATGATCTGATGCCGCATTTGTTCGATCCCTTTGTCACCACCAAGCAGAGCGGCAGCGGTTTAGGTCTTGCGCTTGCGGCCAAGATCATCGGCGATCACGGCGGCATCATCGAATGTGAATCGCAGCCGCGGCGCACCGTGTTCCGCGTCCTGATGCCGATCTACAGCGAAAACGATTTGCTGACCGACGACGCGCCGTCGGTCCAGAGCCCGTGAGGTGATGGCCATGCCCTCGGGAAGTATTCTGGTTGCCGACGACGATGCCGCAATCCGCACGGTGCTCAATCAGGCGCTGTCACGCGCCGGCTACGAGGTGCGCTCGACTGGCAATGCCGCGACCTTGTGGCGCTGGATCAGCCAGGGCGAGGGCGATCTGGTCATCACCGACGTGGTGATGCCGGACGAAAACGCCTTCGACCTTATCCCGCGCATCCGCA
Organism: uncultured Alphaproteobacteria bacterium; assembly: GCA_963840065.1. GTDB lineage: Bacteria > Pseudomonadota > Alphaproteobacteria > Rhizobiales > Xanthobacteraceae > Pseudolabrys. The sequence continues at coordinate 116,128 of CAWIXF010000009.1, forward strand.
AGGCGCGTCCCGATCTGCCGATCATCGTCATGAGCGCACAAAATACGTTCATGACGGCGATCCGCGCCTCCGAACGCGGCGCCTACGAATATCTGCCCAAGCCGTTCGACCTGAAGGAGCTCATCGGTATCGTCGGCCGCGCGATGTCGGAACCGAAGGACCGTCCCGCCCAGGCGGCCAAAGGCGAGGATTTCGACTCTATTCCGTTGGTCGGCCGCTCGCCGGCAATGCAAGAAATCTACCGCGTCTTGGCGCGGCTGATGCAGACCGATTTGACGGTGATGATTTCCGGTGAATCGGGAACCGGCAAGGAACTGGTCGCCCGCGCGCTGCACGACTACGGCAAACGCCGCTCTGGCACTTTTGTCGCCATCAATATGGCGGCGATCCCGCGCGACCTCATCGAATCGGAGTTGTTCGGCCACGAGAAAGGTGCATTCACAGGCGCCAACACCCGCTCGTCCGGCCGCTTCGAGCAGGCCGAAGGCGGCACTTTGTTCCTCGACGAAATCGGCGACATGCCGATGGAAGCGCAGACCCGATTGCTGCGCGTCCTGCAGCAGGGCGAATACACGACCGTTGGCGGCCGCACCCCGATCAAGAGCGACGTACGCATCATCGCCGCGACCAACAAGGATCTGCGGCTGTTGATTCAGCAGGGGCTCTTCCGAGAAGACCTTTTCTTCCGCCTTAACGTCGTGCCGCTCAGGCTGCCACCGCTGCGCGAGCGTACCGAAGACATCCCCGACCTGATCCGTCATTTCTTCACGCAGGTCGAGCGCGAGGGACTGCCGCCGAAGCAAATCGACCAGGCCGGCCTCGACCGCCTCAAGCGGCATCGTTGGCCCGGTAATGTGCGCGAACTGGAAAATTTGGCGCGGCGGCTTGCGGCACTCTATCCGCAGGAAGTCATCACCGCAGCGGTGATGGACGCCGAACTGGCGCAGCCGGCGCTGCCGGCCTCGAGCGACGAGCCGCGTGCGGAGGAAAACCTCAGCGCCGCGGTCGAACGGCATCTGGCGGCCTATTTTGCCGGCTTCGACAGCGGTCTGCCGCCGGCCGGCCTCTATCACCGTATTCTGCGTGAGGTCGAATATCCCCTGTTGATGGCGGCCCTTGCCGCCACCCGTGGCAACCAGATCAGGGCTGCCGATTTGTTGGGGGTCAACCGCAACACGTTGCGCAAGAAAATCCGCGACCTCGACATCCAGTTTTTCCGCGGCAGCAACACCTGACGACCTGACGTTTGCGGCAAATATTTTTAGCCGCGGAATTGTCGCAATTCAGCAACATTGTTGTATAAAAGCCGCAGTGCCGGGGAGGGGAAACCCTCGTACGCACAGCCAGGGGCAACTTCGCCCCGAAATCTGCAGCTAGGGGCCCATGAGCGTAGATCAGGCTGCCGCGGAAATCGCGCTCGCGCCTACGCCGTCCAGGCGGTCGGGAAAGCGCCTGCTTGGCCCATTGGCCGTCGGGCTGGCAATGCTGTCGGCCTTCGCCACCTTCATCGTTCTCGCCGATCTCACGCCGATTGCGCCGACACACTACGTCGTCGTCACGCTGTTGCTGGTGAACGCGTCGACCGTGTTGCTGCTGCTCGGCATCATTTTGCGCGAAGTCTGGATGGTGGTGCAGGCAAAGCGTGCGGGGCGGGCAGGCGCGCGGCTGCACATCCGCATCGCCGGTCTCTTCGCCCTCATTGCCGCTTTACCGGCGATATTGGTGGCGATCGTCGCCAGTATCACCCTTGATCGTGGTCTCGATCGGCTGTTCTCCACGCGCACGCGGGCGGCTATCGAAAATTCGCAGATCGTCGGCGAAGCCTATTTACGCGATCATGCGCAAATCGTTCGGGCCGATGCGCTGGTAATGGCTGTCGATATGGCGCGGTCCGAACCGGTCTTCAAGGAAGATCGTGCCAAGCTTAAGCAGTTTCTGACCTTCCAGGCGTCAGTGCGCGGTCTCGCCACTGCGATGGTTATCGACAAGGGTCTCAACATCATCGCGCGTGCCGACGTCAAAACCAATCAGACGTTTGCTCTGCCGCCGCGCGATGCGCTGCCTCTCATCAGCGATAAGAATCCGCAGCTCGTTTTGCTGCCTGACACCAATTATGTCGTCGCAGTCGTCAAAATGCAGAAATACGACGACTATTATCTTTACCTCGCGCGTCTGCTCGACCCGCGTGTCGTACCGCAGTTGCAGGCGATGCGGGCGAGTGCGGCCGAATACGCCCAACTCGAGGCGCGCCGCCTCGGCGTGCAAGTTGCCTTTGCTCTGATGTACACGGTCATCGCCCTGACCGTACTCCTATCGGCCGTCTGGATCGGCTTGAACTTCGCCAATGTTCTGGTCGCGCCAATCCGGCGGTTGATCGGCGCCGCCAATGTCGTCTCCACCGGCAATCTTTATGTGCGCGTACCGGTGCGTGAATCAGAGGGCGATCTCGCTCAACTCGGCGAAACCTTCAATCGGATGACGGCGGAACTGCGCAGCCAGCGCGACGACCTCATGCACGCCCATGATGTGATCGACAGCCGGCGCCGTTTCACCGAAGCCGTGCTGGCGGGCGCGAGCGCCGGCGTCATCGGCGTCGACGACAAAGACTGCGTGAGTATCGTCAACCGATCGGCCGAAAAGTTGATCGGCTCCACTGAGGTGGAAGCGCTCGGCAAGCCCCTGACAGAGGTGTTCCCTGAGCTCGACGATATCCTGGCGGCCGCGAAGACCGGCGCGCGCACACAGGACCAAGTCACCATCACCCGCAGCGGCCGCGAGCGCAATCTCTCGGTGCGCATCACCAGCGAGCAGTCCAGGGAATCCGAGCACGGCTATGTGGTGACGCTCGACGACATGACCGAACTCGTCGCCGCCCAGCGCACCTCGGCCTGGGCCGACATCGCGCGCCGCATCGCGCATGAGATCAAGAATCCGCTCACGCCGATCCAGCTTTCCGCCGAGCGCTTGCGCCGCAAATACGGCAAGGTGATCGGCGAGGGCGATGAGGTTTTCGCCCAATGCACCAACACGATCGTGCGCCAAGTCGACGACATCCGCCGTATGGTCGACGAGTTCTCGCGCTTTGCCCGCACGCCGAAGCCGGTGATGGCGGACGAGGACGTCGCCGATACCGTGCGCCAGGCCGTCTTCCTGATGCGGGTCGGCAACGCCGATATCGACATCGAGGCGGAGATTGCCGAGGAGCCGATGCCGGCACGTTTTGATCGCCGGCTGATCTCGCAGGCGCTCACCAACCTGATCAAGAACGCAGCCGAAGCGATCTCAGCGGTGCCGACCGATGAACTTGGCAAAGGCGCGATCAAGGTCAGTGCGGCGCGCGAAGGAGAAATAATTGCCATCGACATCGTCGACAACGGCATCGGCCTGCCGAAAGAAAACCGCGGTCGCCTGCTCGAACCCTACGTCACCACGCGCGAGAAGGGGACCGGGCTGGGCCTCGCCATCGTCGGCCGCATCATCGAAGAGCATGGCGGCGCAATCGAGCTGCACGATGCGGCTGAAAAAACCCCCGGCCAACGCGGCGCCTGGATTCGGGTCTGCTTTGCCGCCGCCGGCGCGCCCACAAATTCGTCCGACAAGGACAAGACACTAAACGAGCAACAGCATGTCCGCTGATATTTTGATCGTCGACGACGAAGCCGATATTCGCGACCTGGTCGCGGGTATTTTGCAAGATGAGGGCTATGACCCTCGCACCGCGCGCAACAGCGATGAGGCGCTTGCTGCGGTTGCGACGCGCCGACCGGCGCTGGTCTTTCTCGACATCTGGCTGCAGGGCTCGAAACTCGACGGCTTGCAGCTTCTTGACGCGATCAAGCAGGAGCATCCTGAGCTGGCGGTCGTCATGATTTCGGGCCACGGCAACATCGAAACAGCGGTATCGGCCATCAAGCGCGGCGCCTACGATTTCATCGAAAAGCCCTTCAAAGCCGATCGGCTGGTTCTGGTGGCCGAGCGGGCACTGGAGACCTCGCGGCTCAAGCGCGAAGTCAAGCAACTCAAGCAGCTTTCTCCGCTGCCGGCCTCCCTGATCGGCAAGTCGGTCGCGATGGCGCAATTGCGGCAAATGATCGAACGCGTGGCGCCGACCAATAGCCGCATTCTCATCGTCGGGCCGTCCGGTTCCGGCAAGGAGCTTTCGGCGCGTACAATTCACGAAGCATCGGCGCGCGCGAGTGGTCCCTTTATCGTGATCAATGCGGCGGCGATTACGCCTGAGCGCATGGAAGTCGAATTGTTCGGCGTCGATCAGTCGAACGGCTCGGAGGCGCGCAAACCCGGCGCGCTGGAGGAGGCGCACGGCGGCACTTTGTTCATCGACGATATTGCTGACCTGCCACGCGAGACGCAGAACAAGATCCTGCGTGTCCTTGTCGACCAGACATTCCAGCGGGTCGGCGGCAGCACCAAGGTTGCCGTCGACGTCCGTATCGTTTCTTCGACGTCTCGCAATCTCGAAGCCTTGATCGCGGAAGGAAAGTTCCGCGAGGACCTCTATCACCGGCTCTCGGTCGTTCCGGTCCGCGTTCCGCCGCTTGCCGAGCGACGCGAGGACATCCCGGGTCTGATCGATTACTTCATGGACCAGATTTCACTCGCCACCGGCCTGCCCAAGCGCCGCATCGGCGATGACGCCATGGCGGTGCTGCAGAGCCATGACTGGCCCGGCAATGTACGCCAGTTGCGCAACAATATCGAACGGCTGATGATCTTGGCAGGCGGTGATCCCGACGCCGTGCTCGACGCCTCGATGTTGCCGCCCGATGTGGGCTCGATGGTGCCGAACATGCCCAACGGCAACGGCGGCGAGCATTTAATGGGGCTTGCGCTGCGCGAGGCGCGCGAAGTTTTCGAACGTGAATATCTCGTGGCACAGATCAGCCGCTTCGGCGGCAACATTTCCCGCACGGCCGAATTTGTCGGCATGGAACGTTCGGCGTTGCACCGCAAGCTGAAAGCGCTTGGAATCGGGTAGCGCGCGATCCCGAAAAGTGGAAACCGGTTTTCGGACAAGATCGCGCGCAAGGAATAAGCATCCCATGTCCCGTATCGCCTACGTCAATGGCCGCTATTTGCCGCGCGCGTCAGCTTGCGTTTCGGTAGAGGACCGCGGTTTTCAATTCGCCGATGGCGTTTACGAAGTCTGCGAAGTGCGGGCAGGGCGTCTGGTCGACGAACGGCGCCATATGGCGCGGCTCGAGCGCTCGCTCAATGAACTGCGCATCGCGCAGCCGATGACACTCGCAGCACTCGGCGTCGTGCTGCGCGAGACGGTGCGGCGCAACCGGGTGCGCGACGGCATCGTCTATGTGCAGATCACCCGAGGCGCAGCGCGGCGCGACTTTCCGTTTCCGGCTAACACGAAACCCACCTTGGTGGTGACGGCGCGCAGCAACGACGCCGCACGCCTCAACCAACTCGCCGCCGAAGGGATCGCAGTTGTCACCGTGCCCGACATTCGCTGGGGCCGCGTCGATATCAAGTCGGTGGCGCTTCTGCCCAATGTCCTCGCCAAGCAACACGCACGCGACGAGGGCGCGCGCGAGGCATGGCTGGTGGATAAAGGCGGCCGCATCACCGAGGGCGCTTCCTCGACCGCCTGGATTGTTGCGTCCGACGGCAAGCTCGTCACCCATCCGCTCGGCTCCGACATCCTGCCGGGAATTACCCGCTCCGTGGTGATCGAAGCCATCAAGGCACAGGGGCTTGCGTTCGAGGAACGCGCCTTCACCGTCGATGAGGTCTATATGGCGCGGGAGGCCTTCATCACGTCGGCGAGCCAGATTGTGTTGCCGGTCGTGCGGATCGACGGGCGGCCGATCGGCAACGGCGCCCCCGGCCTCATCACAACAAGCCTGCGGCGTGACTATCACCGCTATGCCGAAATCGGCTGAAGAGACTCCCGCAGCTTAATTATTACGTTATTTCAATTGTTTAGCTGCAATGTGTCAACTTGTCTTGCGCCCGGAGGGCGGCTGCCATCTAATGGCCTGCTCCTGAGCCTGCACCGCATTGCGTGGGGCATGGCGGCGCATGCAGAAAATTGCATGTGAAGGGTCTTGGGCAACGACGGTCTCGCGCGTCAGACGCGAGCAAAAAAATGGAACACGGCCATGGCAGCCGAACGTGCGCAGAACTTACAAGACACTTTTCTCAATCACGTCCGCAAAAGCAAAGTCCCGCTTACCATCTTTCTGGTCAACGGGGTCAAATTGCAGGGCGTAGTGACCTGGTTCGATAACTTTTGCGTCCTGTTGCGGCGGGATGGGCATTCCCAGCTCGTCTACAAACACGCGATCTCGACCATCATGCCTGGACATCCGATCCAGTTGTTCGAGGGCAACGAAGAGCCGGCCACAGAGAAGGCGTGATTGGACCAACGCCAACGCAGCAAAGACGCCGATCTCTTAATCCCGGCGACGACGGGCGAGGAGACCGGTCGCGCCATCGTCATCGAGCCGTGGCTTAAACAGGCTACGTTGCGGTCGGGTCAGCTGCGCGTGACGGATTTACGCACGCCGGAAGCGCGGCTTGCCGAAGCGGCAGGTCTTGCCCGCGCCATCGACCTGAACGTGGTGCAGGAAGGCTTGGTGACACTCGCGGCTATTCGGCCGGCGACTTATATCGGCAAGGGCAAAGTCGACGAGATCGCCGGGCTGGTGAAGAGCCTGGCCGCTTCCGTTGTCATCATGGATTGCCCGGTGTCGCCGGTGCAGCAGCGCAATCTGGAGAAGGCTTGGGGCACCAAGGTTATCGACCGCACCGGTCTGATCCTGGAAATCTTCGGCCGGCGAGCACGCACGCGCGAAGGCGCTTTGCAGGTCGAGCACGCGCATCTGTCGTACCAGAAGGGCCGGCTGGTGCGCTCGTGGACGCATCTCGAACGCCAACGCGGCGGTCACGGTTTTCTCGGCGGTCCGGGCGAAACGCAGATCGAAGCCGACCGCCGCGCCATCGACGAACGCATCTCCCGCATCGAAACCGAGCTCGACAAGGTCAAGCGCACCCGCGCGCTGCATCGGGAGAGCCGCAAGCGCGTGCCTTATCCGATCGTGGCGCTGGTCGGCTACACCAATGCCGGAAAATCGACGCTGTTCAACCGCATGACGCGAGCCACCGTGCTGTCGGCCGATATGTTGTTTGCCACGCTCGATCCGACCTTGCGCGCAATTAATCTGCCGCACGGAACGCACGTGATCTTGTCCGACACGGTCGGCTTCATTTCAGATTTGCCGACCATGCTGGTGGCGGCCTTCCGCGCCACATTGGAAGAGGTAATCGAGGCCGACGTCATTCTGCATGTGCGCGACGTCTCGCACGAGGACACGACCGCCCAGTCGCGCGACGTGGAAAAGGTTCTCGACGAGCTTGGCATCGCCGCGACCGATCCGCGTCTGATCGAGGTCTGGAACAAGATTGATCGCCTCGATACGGCGGCACGCGCGCAGCTTGCCAATCTTGTCGAGCGCCAGCCGGCATCGCGGCGGCCGGTAGCGGTATCGGCCGTCACGGGTGAGGGCATTGACCATCTCACCGCGGCTATCGAAGCGCGGTTGGCCGAAGGACGCCAGACGCTCGAAGTCGCCTTGAGCCCTTCGGACGGCGCCGGGCTCAGCTGGCTCTACCGGCACTCGGAGGTGCTGGACCGGCATCTGCGCGACGACGGCCAGCTCGCCGTGACGGTGCGGGCCGATCCCGACAAGGCCGCGCGGGTGCGAGCGAAGTTTGCGAGTTGAGGGCGCGCGCCGCGTGATTATTCGCTGGCGGTCTCCGTCGCCTTCGCCGCCTGCCACAGCGCCTCCATCTCGGCCAATGTGGCATCCTTCGGCGTCTTGTCGCGCGCCGCCAGCGCACGTTCGATAAAGCCGAAGCGGCGTTCGAATTTGAGATTGGTCTCGCGCAAAATGCCTTCAGGATCGGCGTCCAGATGGCGCGCGATGTTCACGACCGCAAACAGCAGGTCGCCGGTTTCCTTGGCCGCATGCGCCTCGTCGCCGGCATCGAGCGCGGCCTCGATTTCATCGGTTTCCTCGCGGATTTTGGCTAACACCGCACGCACGTCGTTCCAGTCGAACCCGACATGGCCGGCCTTGGCCTGGAGCTTCAATGCGCGCGTCAATGCGGGCAGGGCAACCGGCACGCCGGCCAACGCGCCCAGATCAGCCGTCTCGCCGCGCTCGGCCTTTTCCTCGGCCTTGATGCGTTCCCACAAGCCTTTGACCGCCTCGGCGGTATGGCCTTGCTCGTCGGCGAAGACGTGCGGATGGCGGCGGATCAGCTTGGCGGTGACGGCCTCGACCACATCGCCGAAATCGAAGACCTTGTCTTCCTCCGCCATGCGCGCGTGGAAGACGACCTGGAGCAAGAGATCGCCCAATTCGTCCTTGAGATCGGCAAGATCGCCGCGCGCGATGGCGTCGGCGACCTCATAGGCTTCCTCAAGCGTGTACGGCGCAATGGTCTCAAAGTTCTGCTCAAGATCCCACGGGCAGCCGGACCCAGGCGTGCGCAACGCCGCCATGATCTCGATCAGCCGGACAATGTCACGGGACGGTTTCACAGGGCGTGGTTTCCGGACAGCTGGTCACATTCGACGATCCCGGATAGCCGATTCGCATAAGACATATTATGGAACATTTCCTGATATCCAAGGAAAACCCTAGACTTCGAAACAGAATAATAATCGTTGTATTTCAATAAGCTGAAGATCATTGCGGAGTCGTCACTTTAACCATTTTCAAACTGCATCCCGTCGAAAGCCGGTTCGATATTTGATGGCAGTTGCTCTCGAAGCGCCTCGTAGTCGAGCTCCGCGTGCAGATTGGTCAGCACCGCGCGTTTGGGTTTCACCCTGGCAACCCAGCGCAGCGTCTCGTCGAGGTTCATGTGGCTGGGATGTGGCGCGTGGCGCAGCGCATCGACAATCCAGACGTCGAGCCCGGCCATCAGCGCCAGGCTTTGGTGCGGCAGCGCCTTGATGTCGGCGGAATAAGCCACGCCGCCGAAGCGGAAGCCGAGCGACGGGATATCGCCATGCAGCTGCAGGACCGGGAGCGCCTCGATCGTGCCGCCCGGACCCGCGATGGAAACCGGCTGGCCAGGCTCCAGGTGATGCTCGTGCAGGATCGGCGGATATTCGCTGCCCGGTGGCGACTGGAAACAGTAACCGAAGCGGGCGTGCATCATGTGCGAGGTTGGCGTGTCCATATAAACGGCCACGCGCCGGCGCATGTGAACGAACAATGGCCGCAGATCGTCGATGCCGTGGGTGTGGTCGGCGTGCTCATGTGTGATCAGGACGCCGTCGAGCCAATCGACGCCAGCCTCCAGGAGCTGCATGCGCAGGTCCGGCGTGCAATCGACCAACACGCGCGTTGTGCCTTGCGGGCCTGTGCGTTCAACTAACAACGAGCAGCGCCGTCTGCGGTTCTTCGGGTTGTTCGGATCGCAGTTTCCCCAGCCGAGCGCCACGCGCGGCACGCCCATGGACGAACCGCAGCCGAGAATGGTGAAGGTCAAGCTCATGCCGCGCTAGATAGAGTTTTACGCTTGAGCATGATTTTTTCCGAAAACCGGTTCCCACTTTTCGGGATCATGCTCTGCCCGCGGCACTTTGGAAAACAGGCGGAAGAAATTGTCCGTCGTCAGCCGCGCGATTTCGTCAGCCGAAACTCCGCGCGTCTCGGCCAGCACCTTGGCTGTCTGGACGACATAGGCGGGCTCGTTGCGTTTTCCGCGATAGGGCAACGGCGCAAGATAAGGCGCATCAGTCTCGACCAGGATGCGCTCGGCCGGCAGGTCCTTGGCGATGGCGCGCAGTTCATCGGAGCGCTTGAAGGTAAGAATGCCGGTGAACGAGATCGAGAGGCCAAGGTCGATGGCCTTGAAAGCCAAATCGCGGCCGCCGGTGAAACAATGCAGCACCGCGGGGAAGGCGCCCTTCCCCATTTCATCCGCCAACACGCGCGCCATTTCTGCATCGCAGTCGCGCGAATGGATGACCAGCGGCAATTTGGTCTCGCGCGCGGCGGCGATGTGCTCGCGGAAGCTTTTATCCTGCAGATCGCGCGGGCTCTTGTCGTAATGAAAGTCGAGGCCGGCTTCGCCGATGGCGACGACCTTCGGGTGCCGCGAACGCTGAATGAGCTCCGCCGCAGTGATATCGATTTCTTCTTCGGCGTTATGCGGGTGGGTCCCGACGGAACAGAAGACGTCGAGGAATTTCTCGGCGATCGACAGGATTTGCGCATGCTTTTTCACCCGGGTCGAGATCGTGACCATGCGCCCGACGCCGGCCTCGCGCGCGCGCGTAACGACGGCATCGAGTTCGCTGGCGAAGTCGGGAAAATCGAGATGACAATGGCTGTCGACGAGCATCACGAGACCGCTTGTTCCGGTTCGATATACCGAGGAAAAACCGGTTTTGGTGGCGGCAATGTGACGCCGGCGTCTATGCGCGTCGACCCCCCGAGCGTGTCAAACGACCGTTTGCCTTCAGGAATTGCCAGTTGATCGAGCATAGCGGCTGCCGAAGACGGCACGAAGGGCTGCGCGAGGATCGCGACCTGCCGCAGCACCTCGGCGGTGACGTAAAGGATCGTGCCCTGGCGCTTCGGATCGGTTTTGGCCTTGGCCCAGGGTTCTTCCGAGGCGAAGTAACGGTTGGCGTCGGCGACCACGGCCCACACTGCGGCGAGCACCTGGTGGAGCTGCTGCGTCTTGATGAAGTCGCGCGCCTTGGCGATCATGGCGTCGGCCGCGGCAAGGATCGTCTTGTCGGAGTCGGTGAAGGCGCCCGGCGCCGGCAGCGTGCCGCCAAAGGTCTTTCCGATCATCGACAACGAACGTTGCGCCAGATTGCCAAGGTCGTTGGCGAGATCGGCGTTGATACGGTTGACGATGGCCTCGTGGCTGTAATTGCCGTCCTGCCCGAACGGCACTTCGCGCAGGAAAAAATAGCGCAACTGATCGACGCCATAGGCATCGCACAGCGCGAACGGATCGATCACGTTGCCGACCGACTTCGACATCTTCTCCCCGCGATTGAACAGGAAGCCGTGCGAATAGATGTGCTGTGGCGCCTCGAGCCCGGCCGACAGCAGAAACGCCGGCCAATAGACCGCGTGAAAGCGCACGATGTCCTTGCCGATGACGTGCAGCGCCGCCGGCCAGTAGCGCTTGAACATGTCGCTGTTGTCGTCGGGAAAGCCGACGCCGGTGATGTAATTGGTGAGCGCGTCGACCCAAACATACATGACATGGCCGTCGGAGCCCGGTACACGCACGCCCCAGTCGAATGTCGTGCGCGAGATCGACAGGTCCTGCAAGCCACCGCGCACGAAGCTCGCGACTTCGTTGAGACGCTCCTTCGGCAGCACGTAGTTTGGCCGCGCGTAGAGCTCGAGCAGCTTGTCCTGGTAGGCCGAAAGCCGGAAGAAATAGCTCTCCTCCTCCACCCACTCGACCGGCGTGCCGGTTTTGGTTGCAAGCCGCTTGCCGTCTTCTTTGAGATGCGTCTCGTCCTCGGCGTAGTAGGCCTCGTCGCGCACCGAATACCACCCGGCATATTTGCCGAGGTAAATGTCGCCGTTCTTTTCCATGCGCCGCCAGATTTCCTCCGACGAGCGGTGGTGACGGTCTTCGGTCGTATGGATGAAGTCGTCGTTCGACAGATTCAGCCGCTTCGCCATGGCCTCATAGCGCGGCACGTTGCGGTCGAGCAGTTGCCGCGGCGTCAGACCCTCGCGCGCGGCGGTTTGCTGGATCTTCTGGCCGTGCTCGTCGGTCCCGGTGAGGAAATAGACGTCGTAGCCGTCGAGCCGCATGAAACGCGCGATGGCGTCGGTCGCAATTGCCTCGTAGGCATGGCCGATGTGCGGCGGGCCGTTCGGATAGGAAATCGCCGTAGTGATGTAGAAGGGCTTTTTGGCCGACATTGCAATTTCAATAAAAGTGGCGATAGCGGCACAGCCGCGCCGGACCTAGGTATCAATCGCCGACGCTTGCGGCAAGCCGGACGAATCGATAGCTCGCACCGCTGCCATATCATAAGATCGTCAAGATTGTCGCGTGAGCCGATGCCTTTGCCGACAGTGAGGAGACCTTCCAATGGCCAGCCGCAAGTTCGTGGGGACAAAATCGCGCGGTCTCGTGATCCTGCTCGTCGCTGCCCTGCTGGCCGGTCTTCCGGTCGTCGTGTGGCTCGATCTGCGGAACGTGACGGAAGCCGCTTTGCGGCGGCAGGCCAACGATCTGAACTCCGTCATCTCAAGCGTTCGCGGCTACTACGCCAGCAAAGTCGTTTCGCGGGTTCTTGCCTCCCCATACAGCACAACAGTGGTGCACAATTACGCAAAAGTGCCGGGCGCGATTCCGATCCCCGCGACGCTGTCGCTTGAGCTCGGCCGCGTGATCCGAGAGAAACAGAAAAATATCAATTACCGCTTCGTGTCCGATTATGCGTTCCTGGATCGTGCACCGCATTCGCTCGATACGTTCGAAAAGAATGCTATCAAGCTTTTGCGGGAAAATCCGAAACAAGAAATATCGAAAGCAACCTCCTCGCTGTTCCACGACGAGGTAAGGCTGATCGAGCCGGTCATTATGGGCGCGGCATGCGTGAAGTGCCACAATTCACATGCGGAGAGTCCGAAGCGTGATTGGAAGGTCGGCGATGTGCGCGGTATCCAGGAGATAACGATCGATCAGCCGATCGCGGCCAATATATTTTCGTTCAAATATCTCCTCGCCTACTTCCTGTTCATGGGCGCATCCGGTCTCGTCTTTATCGGCATGCAGCACCGCCAATCGTTCACGATCCGCGCCATGAACCGCGAGCTCGAGGCCGCCAATGAGTTTCTTGCCGGCCTGTCGATGAAAATTTCGCGCTACCTCTCGCCGCAGATTTATCGAAGCATCTTCAGCGGCCAGAAAGACGTCATCATTCAAACTGAGCGAAAGAAGCTCACGATATTTTTCTCGGACATCAAGGATTTCACTGCGATCACGGAACGTTTGCAGCCCGAGCACATCACCGCTCTGCTCAACGAGTACTTCACCGAAATGTCCGAGATCGCGCTCAAATATGGCGGCACCATCGACAAGTTCGTCGGCGACGCGATATTGATCTTCTTCGGTGACCCCGAAACGAAGGGCGAATCCGAAGACGCGAAAGCGTGTTTGCGCATGGCCGCGGAAATGCAACGGCGCATCGCCGAACTAAATGTCAAATGGCGAAACGAAGGCGTCGAACATCCATTCCGCGTCCGGATGGGGATCAACACGGGCTACTGCAATGTCGGAAATTTCGGCAGCGCGGACCGGATGGACTACACCATCATCGGAGCCGAGGCTAATCTTGCCGCGCGCCTGCAATCGATTGCCGAGCCCGGTCGGATTGTCGCCAGCTATGAAACTTACGCGCTCGTACGCGACCTCATTCAGGCGCATGCCTTGGATTCAATTACAATGAAGGGCATCAGCCACGAAGTGATCCCCTACGCGATCGAGGGCCTGCTCGATGCGGAGGGCAACAAGATCGAAATTTTCAGTGAGCATATGACCGGCCTCGATTTTTATCTGGATCCGAGCATGGTCACGGCCGGTTCGGCCGATCGCATCCGGGCGATCCTGAACAACGCTCTCTCCGCTCTGGAAAGATACGGTCCAGGGGGAATGCCGTCCGCTAAAAGCCCGACCTGAAGGCGACTGATTGCCTCTGAGTTGGCCAATTTATGCTATTTTAGCCTCCAACGGAGCGCGTGCGGAGGTGCTTTACCAATTGATAAAACTATTCTGCTTATTGTCTAAACGGCCGGTAACGAACCGGCGCTTGCCATTTCCTGGCCAACCAGAACGGTTTTCCAAGGCTCATGGGCGCTCCTCTCGCTCTTATTCACGAGCTTGATAGCTCGATTTCACAAAGCACCGACATGCGGCGGGCGGCGATGCTGCGTCAGCTCACCGACCTTTATCTGATCGGCGCCGACCAGTACTCCGACGAGGAAATCGATCTCATCGACGATGTGTTCGTGCGGCTCGTCGACACGATCGAGGAATCCTCGCGTGCGCTGCTTTCGATCCGGCTCGGTCCGATCGTCAAGGCGCCGCCCCGGGTTGTGCGCCTCCTCGCCTGCGACGATGCCATCGACGTTGCCTCGCCCGTGCTCACGCAGTCTGAAACGCTCGACACCGAGACTTTGGTCGAGTGCGCCGGGACCAAAAGCCAGGAGCATATGCTGGCGATTTCCCGTCGCAAAGTCATCCCGGAACCGGTCACCGATATTCTGGTCGAGCGCGGCGATCAACAGGTAGTCTTGAGTACGGCGATCAATGCCGGTGCCAAGTTTTCCGATCACGGTTTTCACGTTTTAATCGGCCGAGCGGAAGGTGACGATCTGTTGACGCGCCGGGTCGGTGTGCGCCCGGACCTGCCGCAGCCGCTGTTCAAGACTCTTTTAGAGGCAGCGTCGGAAACGGTCCGCGCTACCTTGCAGGCCGAACGCGAGCATGCCCTGGAGGCGATCGCTGCGAGCGTCGAAACGGTCGCCCGCGACATCGAACAGAAATCCGTGACTCAGACGCAGACCTATGCGGCCGCGCAAGTGCTGGCAGAGTCCTTGAACCGCGCCGGCCAATTGTCCGTCTCAAAGCTGGATGAATTCGCGCATAGTGACAAATTCGAGGAAATCCTCGCTGGGCTTTCGATTCTCGCCAAGGTGCCACCGGTGGTGGTCGAGCGCATGGTCAACGACGACCATAACGAGTCGCTGTTGGTGCTTGCCAAGGCGGTCGCCCTGCCCTGGGAAACGACCAAAGCTATCCTCATCTTGGCGGCCAAACGCTATCGCCGCTCGATCCTCGGCGTCGACAAGAGCATGTCGGCCTATGAGCGGCTGAAAGAGCCGATCGCTAAGCAAATCCTCGAATTCCACCGCAAGCGAACGGTGCTTGGGGCATCGCGGCAGCCGCGCACGTCGTAATTTCCGCTAGACTTTCAAATCCAGCAACTTGGCCGACGTTTGCGCGTCGGCATGAAGAATCTGCGCGTTGGTGGCCAAGGCAAAACGCGCGACCAGCGCCTGAACCATCTCGTTGGTCAGCGCAACATACGGATTTGCCCGAAACTCCCAGGCTGCTGCAGTACGCGCGGTGAGATCGGAGCCGGCGTCAGCCGTTACGGCTTTCGATACAGTACCAACCGTCGCCTTCGTGCCGCCGCCAACGACATCGACCTGATTGACACGCAAGACACAAGCGCCACCCGCACCGTCCGTGGCCTTCGCGATATTTGCGGCGGCCACTTGCAAGCGTTGGGAGGCGGCGCGAATTCCGGATGTCGCTATGGCGCTCACACTGCTCATGGCGCCGATTCCTAGCGGGTAATCCGGTACGGAAACTTTGGCTATTCGGTAAAACTAGGCGAAAAATGATGGCAATGACGTGCGTCAGGCCCGTGAAACGTCGGCCAAGGTGCCGAAAACCGCGAACGCGAAGGGCTTGCGTTCAAGATTGAAGCCATCGACCTCGGCGGCCGCGCGGTTGACCTTGTCCCAGGCCTCGCTCAGAGCCGCGAGCTGCGGCTTCGGCCGCGTGCCGTCGCCGAGCCGGTCCGCCAGCCAGCCATTGATGAGGTCCATGAAGGTCGCGAGCGTTTGCGGGTCGCTCGTTCCCAACGCATCGCCGAGCGCATGCAGCGCACGCGGATCTGGGTCGGGCAATTGCGCGATCAGGTCGAGTACGCGCTGGCGCACGCCACGCGCATCTTCGTCAAGCAGAGCGCGCGCGCGCGCGACGCTGCCACCGGCGGCACGAGCCGCCGCGTGCAGGACGGTTTCGCTTTCGCCGCGCCCCGTTGCCGCGGCGAGCGCATGCGCGACGTCGTTCTCGGCAAGTGGCCGCAACAGCAGGCGCCGGCAGCGCGAACGAATGGTCGGCAGTTCGCGTCCCGGCGCATGGCTGATGAGCAGAAGCAACGCGCGCTCCGGCGGTTCTTCCAGCACTTTGAGCAGCGCGTTGGCGCCCTCGCGTTGCAGATCGTCGACGCTGTCGACAATGGCAATGCGCCAGCCGCCCTCCGCAGCGGTCGAACCAAAGAACGATATGGTCCGCCGCACATCGTCAACGCGAATGACGGTGTACAGTTTTCCGGTCTGCTCGTTGACAACACGTTCGACCACCAGCAGGTCGCCTTGCGCCTTCGCCGCGATACGCCGAGCAACCGGATTGCCGGGATCGACCGCAAGCGAAGTGGCGCTCTGCGCTACCGGCGCAGACGGATCGGGATGCGCCAAAACGAAACGGGCAAACCGATAGGCCAAAGTCGCCTTGCCGATGCCGGGCGGCCCGCCGATCAGCCATGCGTGCGGCACCCGGCCGCTTTGATAGGCTGCCAGCAACGCCCCTTCGGCCTCGTTATGGCCAAACAGAACGCGGGTTTCGTTCGGCAGCTTGACGGCGCCCTCTTCCATATCGCTCACGGGTGCACACTTTCGGCGACAGGCGCGCCTTCGGGATGCAGGCGTTTCACGACGGTTGCCCAGATGCGTTCGGCCACCACGTCACGCGGCGGGCGGCCGTCGATCACCACGATACGGTTGGGTTCCTGCTCGGCCAGGGTGCAATAGGCGGCGCGTAACTTTTCGTGGAACTCGACCGATTCCCCCTCGAAGCGATCGGCGTCGTCGCGGCCGCGCCGCCTTGAGGCGCGTGCGAGCCCGACCGAAGCGGGCACGTCAAGAATGAACGTCAGGTCCGGCATGGCGGCACCGACCGTCACGCGCTCGAGCCCGCGGATCAGCTTGGCATCGACCTCGCCGAGCACGCCTTGGTAGACACGCGTGGAATCGATGAAGCGGTCGCAGACGACCCATTTGCCGTCGATCAACGCCGGTCGGATCACCTCGCGCACGTGATCGTCACGCGCGGCGGCGAATAAGATGGTTTCGGTTTCGGGCCCGAGCGACTTGGCGGCGCCGGACAGAATGATGTGTCGAATGATTTCGGCGCCGGGCGATCCACCAGGTTCACGTGTCGCCACGACGTCAAGGCCGGCCGCGCTGAGCCGTTCGGCCAGGATTTTGGCATGGGTCGACTTTCCGCAGCCCTCGCCGCCTTCGAAGGTGATGAAATGTCCGCGCAACGACCGATCCTTCCGCCTTGTCGCTACTCGTGAGACTGGCGGGCGATCATAGCCGCGCGGCCCCGGCCCGGAATAGCGCGATCACCATCTCCGTCACGGCGTCGAGGGCGCGCTGAGGCAGATTGCCTACGCTCACGTTGCCGGCGGCGTGAAGTGGCGTTTCTAACACGACATTTTCGCCGCGCCAGACCTTGAGTTTTCCGACCGGCAACCCGGTCCGCACCGGTGCCGGCACCGGTCCACTATAGACGATCCGCGCGATCAGGCGCTCGCCGCCGTTCTTGGGCACCATGACCTTGACCGGGCCTTCGGCTTTGAGCGGTACATAGCCGTCTGCGCCGCCGTAAACCTTGGCCGAGCCTAAAGTCTCGTTGTCGTTAAACAGCAAACGCTCTTCGAAATTGCTGTAGCCCCATTCCAGGAGTTGCTTGCCGTCGCGGGCGCGGTCATTGGCGCTCTTTTCGCCATTGATCACCGCGATCAGCCGCAGGCCATTCTGCACCGCAGAACCGACGAGGCCGTAGCCTGCTTCCTTGGTGTAGCCGGTTTTCAAACCGTCGGCGCCTTCCATCGAACCGAGCAGCGGATTGCGGTTGTATTGGTGGATCTTGTTCCAGGTAAAATCCGCCTGGCCGAATATTTTATAGAGTTCCGGATAGTCGAGAATGATGCGGCGCGCGAGCATGGCGAGTTCGCGCGATGTCACTTTTTCGTTGGGATTGGGCAGACCGTTGGAATTGGCGAAAACCGACTTCGTTAAACCGATCTCGCGCGCACGCTTGGTGAGTTGCTCGCCGAACGTTAGCTCATTGCCGGCAATGGCCTCAGCCAGGACGATGCAGGCATCGTTTGCCGATTGAATGATCATGCCGTGGATCAGGTCGTTAACCGGCACCTTGCTGTCGAGCGCGGCAAACATGGTGGAGCTGTGCGAAGGCGCGCCGCCTTTGCGCCAGGCATTCACGCTGACGCGGTATTCGTCGGTGAGCTTGATCTTGCCGGTCTTGAGGAGATGGAAAACGTATTCCGCCGTCATCAGCTTGGCGAGGCTGGCCGGATAGATGAGTTGGTCGGCGTTGCGCTCGTAGAGCACGCTGCCGCTTTTCGCTTCGATCAGGATGGCGTGCGGCGCGCTGATCCTGGGCTCGTCGGCTTTGTTCTGGCCTTGCGCGGAGGTCGCCGACGGCACGAGCAGCCAGCCGACGGTCGTCGTAAGAAAAGCCGCGAAGAGCAACCGCCGGAGGGTCAGGTTCGGAAGAATCATGAGCCAATGTTCTCTCGCTGCCCGCGCGGCAAAATGGAACCCCGCGGACATCCCGGATCACGGCGATCTGGCGGAATTTTGCGACTCAGTAAAGGCCGCGGCCGCTTATGAAGCCAACCGCGCCATCATAACGCACCGGGGCATAGGCCGAAACGGCCGATAGGCGCGGCGCGGCTTCCTGTGGACGCCTGGTGTCGGCCACGTCCACCGCCTGCTCAGGTTCGGCTGCCGGTCGTTCGGACGTCTGAATGCTGGCCTGCTGCGTTGAAACACCCCGTTCGGCAAGATAGGGGCGGCTCGGCGGTACCGGGGCGCGTCGCGGCACGGCAACCTTTGTCGGCCGCGCATCGAAATAAGTCGGCGCAAATGAGTTTGCGGCAGCGACCTGGACGCCAGACCCGGACACGTTGTTTCGCAGGGTGCCGGCAAGCTTGCGGTCGTCGGACCCACGCAACGGCGCGCGCCCGACATACTCGACCTTCACCTTGGTAACGCCATCGCCGTAGAAGCCGAGCAGCTTGGCAGTTCGCACCGACACGTCGATCAGACGGTTGCCCACATAGGGCCCGCGGTCGTTGACCCGCACCACAATCGAGCGATGATTTTGCAGGTTGGTCACCCGTGCATAGGACGGCAGCGGCAGCGTCGGATGCGCGGCAGAAATGCCGTTCTGGTCGTAGATTTCGCCGTTGGCGGTGTAGCGGCCGTGGAATTTGTCGCCATACCAGGACGCAAGCCCAACGGCGCTGTATTTGCTGTTTTCCTCAGGGGTGTAGGTGTGGCCGGCGACCGTATAGGGTTTGCCGACGCGGTAGACACCGCCGCCTTTCGGCACCGGCCGGCCGGGCTCGACCACGCGCGCGCTGGAAGCGACGCCATAGCGGGGATCGACTTTGCCGGCGACGTTGCTGGAGCAGTTCGCGAGCGCCAAGCTGCCCACCAGCAGGCTCAAAAAGCCCGCAAAACGCCGCAAATAAGGTGTTTCCCCGCCCGCACCCATTCCGCCGCTCATCCCCGCGTGAGTGGTCGTTTAGACCAGTTTGGCCGGCTGTCGTCCACCAATCCTGCCGGTCAAACAGTAACTTATTGGTAGCACGACAAATTTGGCCTTTGTGCGGCACGAATAAGACGGCCGTAACCGCCCTCTGCCAAAACTCAATCCCGCTGGTCCATTGAGAGCTTTGGCCCGGCGGTTTTGTTCCGAAGCAGCCAATGGTACTGCACCCAAGGTTACGGAAGGGTGGCCGAGCGGTTTAAGGCACCGGTCTTGAGATTCTAACTCGGTCATCACCGCCCGCCCCGACTGATCCAAAAGCGTATTAGATTGTTGAACTTTTTAAGCCGTCCCCGCGTTCGTGCTTGGTTTCATCGCAGCCACTACCGCCCTGTTCGGCAGCAATTTTGGTAACATCGGCCACCAAATGTTCTCAGTTGAAAAAGACCGGGTGGGGCCGGAAACGCGGCGCCACGCGAAAAGTTGAGCGGATGCTGTTTTTCGCGCCACGTTTTTAAGAGTCGTCCCGCGAACAGCGCCAAGCCGATAATGTCTTGACCCGATTACCTTATAGCAAAGTTCTCGCCTAGCGCTGACGTGGCGAAGTGCGGATCAACTCGCATGCATCGATCCGACTACGTGATGAGCTGCTCGACGGAGAGATCTTCTTCAGCCTGAAGGAAGCACAGATCGTTATCGAGCGATGGCGAAGGCACGACAACACGATCCGACCGCACTCGGCACTCAACTATCGGCCGCCGGCGTCACAGACATTCGCGCCCGCAGCAGCCCATCTAGATGAGATCATGCCGCGGTCGCAGTAGACGATTTCAAGACATCGAGGCGGTTGCCTCACTCTCTCCATCGCCGATTTTTTTTTGCAAAAAATTCTGCCATCAGGCGACATCGAAACATCGCACTACTTGGATGGCAGCAGGACGGTCACGAAAAAACGGTAACCGAGATCCTTTGGTCCGGCATTATCGGGACTGGCTGCCCAATACCGAAGCCCACCGCCGATCTGCACGGGAAGCTTGCCGAATCTAACCAGCTTGGCAATCGTGCCATTGATCGGCACCGACCATTTGTCGGTAACCCAATTGTAGGTGCTTTCAGTATTGAGCGAAAAAGTCCACGCGTCCTTTGTGGTGTAGGACACGAACGGCTGGAGAAATGTACTGTTGACTTCCTTGCGATTGCTGTCGCCGGCGTAGGACCAGATATGATTTGCAAGCATGCCGTAGGTGAATCCGCCGGTTTGCCAGAGCACGACGCCGGTTGGACCCGCGCTATATTTGCCCGATCCCAGCTTCATGTCCGTCGCCGTCGGAAACTGCAATGCAGGGCCGACGCCCCAAATGATGCCGCCAGGGCCAGGAGCAACCGGGGAGAAAAACAAACTCTGTAATGTGTCTCCGAGCCCGAACTGGTGGCCGGAGCCGGGAAAGATATCGGTCTGGTTCACGATTGGCAGGATCGTTCGTGAAATCAGGTTCCAATCTGGATTGAGGTGGAACGGAATGACCGGCTGAATGTTCAGGTAAGATTGCTTGCCGTCCTGCAGCGGTCCAATTTTGTCATTGTAATTGAATTGGAACGGAATGCTGATCAGGTTTGCGATCGGGTTCGACAGTTTCTTGGCAAGGTCTGCATCTTGTTGCGCGTGCGCCATCGGCGAACACAGCAAACAGATGGCACCAGCGAAATAGGCAACGATCCGCTTCAGCTGAATTACGCTTTCCGGACATAAAGATTTCAATGGCATCGCCTGCTTCTAGCTGTGGCCCAAATGAAAATTTGCCGTCGCAATTTACATAGACGATGTTGCGCCAGCCAATGCACAATTCTCATCGGCTTACGGAAAATAAGGTGTTGTGACACATTTATCACAGCGATTGTGGCGGTAGTTACTCTTGCTCCCGTGCATTGAATGTTAGCTGACCTGTCCGTCGTCAGATAATTTGAGTGACCAGCCCCCACAGAGTGGTCCGATTGGAATGTTGGTTTAGAGCCGACATTTTCTCCACCATTGTTGTTGCTGGCCGGACTATGGCCTCATGTGCCGGCGGTCGATATCCCAGTGACGAGTGAGGCCGTACGGTGTTGTAGTGACACCGCCAGGCTTCGATTACGATCTTGACCACGCGACCTTGCGAGTGATGGAGAGCCTCGAGCACACGAAAGCCGGAATTCGCTTCAAAGCGCCGAAGATAGCGCGCGCGCGTGCAATCACCCTCCCCGCCTTTGCTGTTGAGGAACTGCGGCGGCTTAAGCGACACCAAGCGAGGAATTGCTGATGCTAGGTATCCGTCAGATCGGAGAAACCGTCGTATGCGGCCGTGCCGACGGTTTGCCATTGCAGCCACGAAGTCTGACCCGACAGGTCACCTAATCTCTTGAGCCGGGCTAAGGACATCACTCGTGTCCGATTTCATGACTTGCGACACAGCCACGCAACCCAGCTTTTGCTTGCCGGCATCCACCCCAAGGTCGTCCAGGAGCGTTTGGGCCATTCGACGATTACCACCACCCTCGACACCTATTCGCACGTCACCGAGACCATGCAGAGCGACGCTGCTGTACGGCTCGACGCAGCGTTCCGGATTGCTATAAACCCGGCCGCAGCATCGAAATGACGCATCTCGATGGCAAATCGGGTAGCATTTGACTTATCCCGTTATCGTCCAAGGCAAAATTCTTTTGTTCATCAGCGTGTTGGAAGGGTGGCCGAGCGGTTTAAGGCACCGGTCTTGAAAACCGGCATACCCGCAAGGGTATCGTGGGTTCGAATCCCACCCCTTCCGCCAAAACTCGTTCGCAGATGTTCGCGGACGTCCGTTTGGCCCAGTAAAATCAATGACTTTTCGGCCGTGCTGTTTTATGCTGTTCGGCGTGATCCGGCGCCGTACCCACGCTTCTGTGCGGGTAGGCACGAGGGTACGAGTTTAGAATCCCAGTTCGAATTCCAGAAACGCCCGTTTGAAGTGACACTTTAAGTTGCCAGAGGAGCCAGTACCTCAATGAGCAGGACTGTCGGACGGCTCTCTGCCCTCAAGGTCGCGCGTGCACGCGTGCCCGGCATGCATGCCGACGGCGATGGCCTCTATCTGCAAATTACGAGTCCCCAGGCGCGCTCCTGGATCTTCCGCTACCGTTACAACGGAAAGCACCACGAAATGGGCCTTGGCCCGCTCAAGGCAGTCAGCCTCGCCGACGCGCGTGAAAAGGCACTGCAATGCCGGCGGCAGCTCGCCGAAGGCATTGACCCCCTCGCCGCACGAAAAGCCGAACGCGCGCGCCGGGCGATCGATGAAGCCCGCGGCATCACCTTCGACCAGTGTGCAGAAGCCTTCATCAGGGCCCACGCCGGTGCCTGGAAAAGCCCCGTCCACCACGCGCAGTGGAAGACCACCCTGGCGACCTACGTGAGCCCGGTGTTCGGATCGCTCCCCGTGCAGGCGGTCGACGTTGCGCTGGTGATGAAAGTACTGGAGCCGATCTGGGCCACTAAGCCGGAAACCGCATCACGCCTGCGGGGACGCATCGAGTCGGTTCTCAATTGGGCGAAAGCGCGTGGTTACCGCGCCGGCGAAAATCCGGCGCTGTGGAAAGGCCACCTCGACAATCTGCTGCCGGCGCCCAGCAGAATCAGAAAAATAAAGCATCACGCCGCCCTGCCCTATGATCAGACTGCGCAGTTCATCGCGACACTGCGTGAGCAGGACGGCGTCGCGCCGCTCGCACTTGAATTTACAATCCTGACGGCTGCGCGCACCGGGGAAATCATCGGCGCACGCTGGAAAGAGATTGATCTAGACGCGAATGTCTGGACGGTTCCGGCTTCACGGATGAAAAGCGATCGCGAGCACCGCGTTCCGCTCTCGGCTGAAGCGCTGGCTATCCTCGCCCAACTCGAGAAGGGCAATCCGGACGATCCTGTATTCACCGGCCGCTCGGGCGCTTCGCTGTCAAACATGGCGCTGCTGATGTTGCTGCGGCGAATGGGGCACGAAAAACTGACGGCGCACGGGTTCCGCTCGACGTTTCGCGACTGGGCGGCCGAGCGGACGAATTTTCAGGCGGAAATCGCCGAAGCAGCATTGGGCCACGTTGTTGGCGACAAGGTCGAGGCCGCCTATCGGCGGGGCGATTTTATCGAGAAGCGTCGTCGTCTCATGGAGGCGTGGGGAAAATTTGTGACTACGAAGCCAGATGCCGGGGTAATTCTTACGCTACGGGAATCGTAAATTTAGCTTAGGCCGCAGCCACAAAGGTTGGATGCGCCCTGTCAACATTTTTGGTTCTTGTATTATTACAATGCCTTAATTGCGTATTTGACGAAGTCAATCGCCGAATCGCAACACGGTCGCAACAACTTTCGATCGTCACTTCCGACAAACGTCGTTGTCGGAGCCAAACGGGTCCGCGAATACAGATATTCATCACGGTGCGTGGCATCTAGGCTTGGGCAGTTAGGGCGTGTACTCATAAAAAGCGGTCGCATATCCGCTGTTGGTCCAATAGCGACCAAACGCAGGCGCAGTCGGTTTGTCCGCTAAGTGCGGTGGTTTCAACCGGTCGCCGCAACACATTGGGTAAATCGCTCTGCTGGTGACTGGAAGTTGAGCGTTTTCCTGGGCCGCTCGTTGAGCTGGCGCACCACCTTGTTCAGCTCGGCCTGGGAGTGCCCGCGAGATCAAGACCCTTGGGGAAGTACTGGCGCAGCAGGCGATTGGTGTTTTCGCTTGAGCCGCGCTGCCAGGGGCTTTGCGGGTCGCAGAAGTAGACGTCGATATCAGTTTCCATGCTGAACCGCTTGTGATCGGTAAGTTCCTTGCCGCGGTCCCAGGTCAGCGACTTATAGAGCTCACTCGGTAGCTTCTTGGCCTGCTTGATGAGCGCAGAGATGACCGTCTGGGTGTCCTTATTGGGCACCTTCGCCAACATCACGTAACGCGTATGCCGTTCGACCAAGGTCGCGATGTAGCTGTTCTTCGATCCACAGAGCAGGTCGCCCTCCCAGTGGCCCGGCACGGCCCGATCCTCGACCGACGCCGGTCGCTCGCTGATCGAGACAGCATCCGGGATGCGGCCACGCTGATCTGCCTTCGCTGTTGCGTGCCGCGAGCGCCGGATTGGCCGTCGGGACCGCAGATGCTCCATCAGCTCTTTCTTCAGCACGCCGCGGGCCTGCACATAAAGGCTACGATAGATGGTCTCGTGAGACACGCGCCACGCCTCAGTCTCTGGATACGTCCGCTTCAGCCAGCCTGCAATCTGCTCGGGCGACCAGTTGAGCTGCAGCTTTCTAACAACAGCCTGCCGCAACTGGCCATGCATCGCCAACTTGCACGGCTTGGGGCGCAACGCCTGCTTCCAAGCGAGCTTGTCGGCCGCCGCAGCCCGGTACCGATCCACCCCGCCGTTGCGACTGATTTCGCGGCTGACCGTCGATGCTGCGCGAGACAGCATCCTCGCTATTGCCCGGATCGATTGGCCTTCCGCAATGCCCCGAGATATCTCCTCGCGCTCCGCCATCGTCAGCGACAGACGGGACCGGCGCCGGGCCGGCGGCATGATCCCGCCGCTGGGCCTCAAATGCGCAAAAATGCAGGAAGACGGCTTGCCAAAAGCGCGCCCGATCGACTTCAGGCCTTCACCCTTCTTCCAGCGCTCCCAAAGCTCCGCACTCTGAGCCGCTGTAAAACCAACCCGATGATACATCGCAATCGCTCCACGTCCTCGGTTTAAGGTACGTGTTGCGCTGATCAGTTGAACTCACAGACAATAAGCGACATTGCAGTCTGAGATTGCCAAATTCTCCCGGTCGCGGCAGATATTTCGATCAAATTGCGATCATCCGAGAAATATCGGTTCACTTTCATGCATCGCGATACGCAACGACTTCCGCTTTCCCTTATCGCATGGGCTTGCATCGGCATCGCTCTCAACGTGGGTCTAGCGCGTTTCACCTACGGCGTCATGTTACCCGCGCTGAGGGTGGATCTCGGACTCGACTATTTCGCAAGCGGCAGCCTCAATACGATCCACCTTGGCGGATATTTGGTCGGTACGCTTGCGGCGCCGATGTGGGGTCGTAGCGTCGGCATGCGCAACCTCGCTGTCCAGTCGCATCTTCTCGTCGCTTTCGGCGCCGGTCTCTGCGCGGTTGCGCCAAGCGCGCGCCGCCCTAAGTGTGGCCGTGCTCGGCGTCGGTAGGTTGACGACGGGTCTCGGCGCTGGCGTCGGTATCGTCGCAATCTTCGTCACCGTGTTCGCTGCCGTTTCGGCCGCGCGGCGGCCGCTTGTCAGCGCGATCGCTTGGTCCGGCATGGGCGGCGCCGTGATCATCAGCGCCATTGCCGTGCCGTGGCTGCTAACGCCGCAGGTCGGCTGGCGCGCGGCGTTCGCGGTATCTGCGGCCATTGCGCTCGGCATGGCTCTTTATCCCACTTGGAACAGTGCGCTCTTTGCTGCAGGCGATGTCGAAAACAAGGTCGCGCCCGCACGCTTCGCAGTCGGCGAACTTATGACGGGACGCTGGATATTCCTAAACGCCGCATACCTGATGTTCGGGACCGGCTATATCGCTTTTGCGACATTTGCCGGTACCCGTCTCGCCGCGGCGCAGGCCTCAACCCTCACTGTGATCACGACTTGGACGCTGTTTGGCTTCGCAACGATCGCGGGCGCTGCGTTTACGGTGCTTATCCTCGACTCGCTGCGTTTGCAGGTCTTTGCGCTTATCGCCGCACTCTCGGCGGGAGCGATTGGTGCTTTGATTGCGAGCGCAGCTGCGGCGATTGCCGTTCTGATTGGGGCCGCGCTGGTGGGCCTGGGGCTCGCGGCTACGCCGACAATCGTGACCAGCCAAGTTCGAAGCCGCTGTAGCGCTGAGGACTATCCCAGGACCTTTAGCTTCGCGAGCGCAGCGCTGGGCATCGGCCAGGTGATTGGCCCGGTTGCCGCCGGCGCATTGGCGGACCGGTTCGGCACCGCCGCCGTGCCTTTATTCGCAGCTTCGGCCTATAGCCTGGCGGTTCTGTTCGCGATTGCCGATACAATCGGTGTGCGGCCGCAGCCGGCGGCATGAGTGGGCAACTCGTGATCCGCCAAAGTGACCCTGTCCTTTCCGAAAATCATATCCGGACGTATTTGTGATGCAATCCGGCCAAGATCGGAATGGCGACAATAGCGCCAGATCGCTGGTCTGCTCGATGCAAGGGCGCATCTTTCTGTATGCCAGGTGCGTGCGCGCTTGATTGTAATACGCCGCATAGGAAGCAAGAACTTGCCGCAGGTGAGACTCACCAAAGATCAGCATTCGGTCCAGACACTCGCGCCGCAGAGTGCCGATCAGGCGTTCCATATGGCCATTTTGCCCCGGTGACCGAGGTGAGATCGGCCGGTCGCGGCTACCCATGGCCCTCGCCCGGGACTTGAAGACATGTCCGTAGGCGCGGTCATTGTCGCGCACCAGATAGGCCGGCGCTGATGCCCAGGGGAAGGCTTCGGTGATCTGTCGGGCCAGCCACTCGGCCGTCGGATGTCGCGTTACCTCGAACCACAGCAGTTGCCGCCGGCCGTGGCCCAGAACCAGGAACGCAAACAAGCGATCAAAGGTCAGCGTCGGCACAACGCACATGTCAATGGCGACGATCGCCGCAGCGTGATTACGCAGAAATGTCTTCCAGGTTTGCGATGGTGGCTTCGCAGGCCGGTCGATGTATTTTGAGACCGTCGATTGGGCGACATCAAAGCCAATCATCAGAAGCTCGCCATGGATCCGGGATGCGCCCCAAAGCGGGTTTTCTCTGCTCATTCGCTGGATCAGATCGCGCAAGTCGCTATCGATCTTCGGCCGCCCTGCCCACTTTCGCAATTTCCAGCGCCAATAGACTTTGAAGCCGGCGCGATGCCATCGCAAAACCGTCTCGGGCTTCACCACCCGGATCGCGCCAAGTAGGCTCGGCCACAGCTTGGTCATCCACATGAGCAGCGCGCGATCGCTGCCTTGCAGGCGAAGACGGGGTGGTGAGCGTCGCAAAGCTTTTTTGAGTTGATGACGGAGAAATAACTTCTCGGCTTCAAGCCGAACTCGCGACTTGAATTGCTCTCAGCGACAAAATTTTCGAACACGCGCAAGATTGCAAACATCGCTCTCAATGCTGCAATGATTCTGCCTTACGATGCGAATCAAAGCCGGACGGAATTTTCGGAAAGGACAACAGGAAACTATTTTGACGGAATAGGGAATTTTGACGAAGGAACAGGAAATCTCGGCCGTAATTACTGGAATCGTTTCCGGATGAGGTTTTCGGTACACACAGGGCAAAAATAGAGTTCTCTATTGATCAGACGCCGATATAAGAACTGACTATATCGGGGCGAGATTCAAGTTGAAGGTTGCTGCCTTGAAAGACGACATGTCCGTTGTTGATGACGTAGCAGCGGCTTGACAGTTCCAGAACCGCCTCGATGTTCTGTTCGACGATGACAATTGTCTGGCGTTCTCTCACCAGCATGTGGCAGACATCCATGATCCGATCCACAATGCTGGGCGCCAGTCCTTCGAATGGTTCGTCCAGCAGGATGAGCCGGGGCCGCCGCACCAGTGCCCGGGCTACCGCCAGCATCTGCTGTTCGCCTCCCGATAGCGCCCGACCGCGGTTCTTCGCGCGCTCCCTCAGATTGGGGAACAGCTCGTACACATCCGCTAGCTTCCAGGGGTCTTTCGCGGTCAGACCGGCCAGAATCAGGTTTTCCTCGACGGTGAGATCGCTGAAGATGTTGCGCCCTTCGGGCACAAGTTGGATGCCGAGGGCCGCGATGTGCTCCGGTTTTTGTGCTTCGATCGCGCTACCGTCGAAGCGGATCGACCCCGACTGCGCGCCCACTGCTCCCATGATGGTCTTCAACAGCGTGGTCTTGCCGGCACCGTTGCGGCCAAGCAGCGCGACGCACTCGCCCTCGTCGATGTCGAGGTCGATGTCGAACAGCACATGCGACGAGCCGTAAAAACTGTTGACCTCGCGCAACTCCAGCATGCTCATAACACCGCGGTTCCTGCCCGCTTCGTGTCTGTAGGCAACAGGGCTCGCCGACCGAGATAAGCGCTACGCACGGTCTCGTTGCTCCGCATCTCGTTGGGCGGGCCGTCGAACAGGATTTCGCCCCGGTGCAGCACGATGATTCGCTCGGCCAGCTCGTAAACGGCGTCCATATCGTGCTCGACGATGAGAACATTGGTTGTTTTAGCGATTTCAACAACCAGCGCCTTGATATCCACACGTTCCGCGGGGCTCAAGCCGGCCAGCGGCTCATCGAGGAGCAGGAGCTCGGGGTCGCTGGCCAAGGCCAAACCGATTTCCAGGCGCCGGCGGTGCCCGTACGGCAACTCGTCGATCGACAAACCCTTGACATCCGCAAGTCCGATTTCGTGAAGCGTCTTCTCCACCCGCACGCGCACGGCCTCGGTAGCGGGTGTCTCGATCAGCGTACGCAACGAAGCCGATCCGTAGCGGCGCGCCAGCACCGGAATACTGATATTGTCGATGACGGTCATATCGCGGAAAAGCTGGGTGATTTGGTAACTCTTGCTCACGCCGAGCTGGCAGGCGGTGGTACCGCCAATGCCGCTGATATTGTGATGCTTGAAATGCACCTGACCGCTGGTCGGGCGCACGGCGCCGGCCAGCATCGAGAATAACGTGCTCTTACCGGCGCCGTTTGGCCCGATCAGAGCGACGATGCCGCCAGCACTCACATCGAAGGAGACATTGTTGACCGCAACCAGGCCGCCGAAACGCTTGGTCACGCCGTTCACCCGCAAGATAGGTTCATCGCTGTTGCCGATGCGGGCAGCCACCGGCGACGCCCGGCTCAGCGGCGGCGGTGGCGGTGGCGGTGGCGGGTTGGCCGCCGCGGCTTCAACCGGAACGACCGTTCCAGCACTACGCCGCTTGCGCGTAAAGAAGTCCTTGATTGCGCCGGCGATGCCCTGTGGCACGAACAGAATGCAAAGCACGAACACCAGCGCCAGTAGCACCAGCCACAGCGCGCCAATACCGGGAATCGTCTGCAGCACGGTACGTAAGTAGATCCACACGAAAGCGCCGACCAGCGGTCCAACCAGCAGATTGACGCCGCCGATCATGGTTTGCACTACCAGCTGAACGGAGGTCTGCGCGTTGAAGGCATCGGGTGGCATATAGGTCTGAAACATCCCGAGCAGGCCGCCGGCAAACCCGGCATAGACGCTAGCGATGCAGAACACGCCGACACGGTAGAGCCAGACGTTATGGCCGACGGCTTCGGTGCGATCGTTGTTGCGCTTGATGCCGCGCAGGATCAGCCCGAAGGAGGAATCCTTCACGTACCGCGCTGCGGCATAGGCGATGACGTAGACCGCCGCGAGGCTCGCATACATCGTCAGCGGGTTGGCGAAAAAATGTGGTTGCGGCACACCGGCAATGCCGTCTTCGCCGCGAGTCCACTCGCGCAAAGGCGAGAACTCGAGAAAATAGAAGAACTCGGCGAATGCCAATGTCACCATCGCGAAATAGATGCCGGAACGTCGCACCGACAGAGCGCCGACCAGAAAGCCGGCGACGAGCGCGGAGACCGTGCCGATAAACAACGCCACATAAAGATTGGAGACGAGGTGATTCACCAGAAGATAGGCGGTCATGAAGCCGCCAATGCCGTAGAAGATGGTCTGCCCAAACGACAACAGGCCGGCGCCGCCGAAAAGCAATTGAAAGCCCAGTCCGAAAATGCCCCAGATGACGATGCGGCTCAGCATTGAGGGGCTGGCGCCAATGAGCCCCAGCAGTAATGGCGCAACCGCCAGCGCCAGCGCCAAATAGACCTCTTGCGGAATCCGCGCCAGCATGGGTTTGTCGGGCGGGATATCGGATTTGCCGTTCAACCGAGGCCTTCCTTGCCGAACAGACCACGAGGCCGTGCCACCAGCACAAAGCCCATCACGGCGAACAATGCCACCTTAGAGTAGGCCGGAGCCACCATCGCCACCATGCTGATCACTTCCCCGCACAACAGCCCGCCGACGATCGCGCCGGAGAACGAGCCCAGCCCTCCGAGCACCACCACCACGAAGGCCTCTACCAGCGTGTTCTGGCCCATGTCGGGACTGACTGAGCTAATCGGCGCGTAGAGCACGCCGGCAAAACCGGCCGCGGCCACGCCTATGCCGAACACCAGGGTGAAGGCCCGCGGCACGTCAATGCCAAGCATACGCGCCATCAGCGGGTCCTCGATGCCGGCGCGAATGACCAGGCCGATGCGCGTACGGTAAAGCAGAAGATAAAGGGAAAGCAACGCCGCGACCGAAATCCCGAACACCACCAGCCGGTATTTCGGGTAGTACGCAAATGTGAGATCGAGCGCTCCCGAAGCCCAAGACGGCGATGGCATGCGCAGGCTGATGCCGCCGAACCAGGCGCGCAGCAATTCGACCACGATGATCGAGATGCCAAGAGTGATAAGGATATGCTCCTCGTGGCCGAGTTGATAGAAGCGCTTGAGCAACCCGCGCTCGATCGCCATGCCGAACACGCCGAGCAGCAGCGTCCCCACCAGCAGTGCGAGGCCGAACGACCCGGTCGCGTCGTAGATGACGTATCCGGCATAGGCGCCAAGAGTGAAGAATGCGCCGTGTGCGAAGTTCACCAAGCCCAGCATGCCGAGAATGATGGTCAGGCCGGAGGCCACCAGCGCCAGAATCGCACCAAGGACGAGGCCGTTAAGCGCCTGGGAAATCAGCAGCGGCGACATCTTGTACGGGACCGTTGCGGGCGGAGGCGGGCCCGCGGCGAGCCGGCCGCGGACCCGGGCGGGATATCAGGTGTAAGATCCGAGCTTACAGCCGGTTTCGGAGATCGGCATGAGTACGTCGGGACCCTTCACCAGGCCGACGATATCCCAGTAGTCATCCGGCCCTTTCATCTGCGACTTCGACTTGCCGACCGCGATTGGGACCGGACGCACAAGCTGGTGATCTTCCGGACGATAATAGACGTCGCCGAGGGTCGTCGTCACCGGCTTCTTCAATTCGAGCGCTTTGATCACCTTGGGCGGATAAAAGCTCTTGGCCCGCTCCACCGCGACCGCCCACAGCACGAGCTGCAGGTAGCCCTGGTGCGCCGACCAGTCGGGTTTGTACTTGTTGCGCTTCTCGAACTCGGTGACGAAATAGCGCGTCTGCGGGAAACGGTCCTCCAGCGTCCACCAGAAATCGAAGGCGCCGTAGACGCCGGCCATAAGCTCGGGACCGAGTTCCTTCGCCATGAACGGACCGATATTCGGCACCACGTGCTTCATCTTTTTGAAGATGCCGAATTCCTTGGCCTGCTGGGTCGAGCGCACGAGGTCGCCGCCGGCGCCCAGATTGACCAGCACATCTGCACCGCTGTTGGCGATGTTCAGCAGAATTGAGCTGAAGTCAGATTGGCCGATCGGGAACAACTGCTTGTCGACCGTCTTCCACCCCTGCGCGCGGGTGAACTTGTCCATCGAGTCGAAGAAAGTGTGACCGAACGTGTAGTCGGCCACCAGATAGGCGGCTTTGCGATTTTTGCCGAGCTCCTTGGCAAGAACCGGCGCAAGCGCCTTGGAGGCCATATAGGCGGACTGCTGCGCGCGAAAACCGTAGCGGCGGCAATCTTTGCCGGTAGTGTCGTTCGACCCGCTCGGGCCGGTCATGTAGACTACCTTCTCCTGCTGAGCGAGCTGCTCGAGCGCAACTGCCGTCGCGCTGCTGAACGAGCCGGTGATCATTGCGGCGTGCTTGTCCTTGATGAACCGGGTCTGCGCCTGCACGGCCGGATTAGGCTTCGTCTCGCTATCGGCGGCCTCGTAGACTATCTTCTTCCCCAACACGCCCGCGCCGGAAAGTTCTGGCATCTGTTTGGCAAGCTCGCCGCTGTTGATGAGTTCGATCGCAAGCTTGTTGCCGAGCAACGTGTCCTTGCCGGCGGCCGAATAAGGGCCGGACAGCGGTTGTGTGATTCCGACGAGGATCTCGTCCTTGCTGCAGCACGCTGGGAATGTTCCAAGCGCAGGATCGTCAGCAGCCAATACGAGGCTTGGCTTGGCCAATACCGAAAGCCCAGCGATGCCCCCAGCCCCTTGCAGAAGCTTGCGGCGCGACAAACCGACAGGCGCGATAGGAATACGATTGCTCGCCATGAGCTGTTTCTCCCCTGTTTGAGCGGCGCTCGCTTGTGCGCGAATTATTTCTCCGCCGGGTCACAGTCTTGCAGCCCATGCATTGAAAACAAGAGATATTTTCCGATCAATTCACTTTTGAATTTCCGAAGTGACTAGAAACCTAGAGCGGCGAATGTCCCATACATCAACAAGTTTCAGATGAGGCTAATCCGCCGACCTGGTCCTTGGGCTACTGTAACTATTCGCGGACCGCCGATAGTAATAATCGCTATTCTTGATGATTCAACTTCACTATTTATCGCTTGTTTCGATGCATCGACCTCGCCATATCGGAAGGGCCTGTTGCTCTTGAACCGTGGAGCAGACGAATGCCGGACCAAGGCATCGAAAAAAATTGGCTTCCCCTCCGCGTCGCCAATATCATGCGCGCGGCCGAAGGAATCCTCTTGTTTGAGTTTGTCGACCCGACAGGCGCCGCATTGCCACGCTTCGCGGCCGGCGCGCATGTTGAAGTTCGCATCGACGACGGCATATTGCGCAGCTATTCGATCAGCAACGATCCGTCCGAGACGCACCGCTACGTCGTGGCAGTGCTGCGCGAGGAAGATGGCCGCGGCGGCTCACGCGCCATGCACGACCGGGTCAAGGCTGGCGACGTGCTCGAAGTTTCCGCGCCGCGCAACCATTTTCCGCTCGCCGGCCCAGTGGCGCAATTCCATCTGCTGCTCGCCGGCGGCATCGGCGTCACACCAATGATGGCAATGATCCGGGAGTTGGAAGCGCGCGGCGCGCCCTGGCACATGCACTATTGCACGCGCTCACCGGAGCGCACCGCCTTTCGAGATGAGTTGGCGCCGTACGCCGCCGCCGGCAAGGTGACATTTCATCACGACGGCGGCGATCCGGCGCGCGGGCTGGATCTTGCCGCGACGCTGAGCAAATTCAATATCGGCACTCATGTCTATTTCTGCGGACCCCCGGCCTTCATGAGCGCCGCCAAGGCGGCGGTGGGGCTATGGCCGGCACACACCGTGCATTCCGAATATTTCTCCGGCGCCGAGGACAAGCCGCAATTCGAGAACAAGCCGTTCGAGATCAAGATTCGCAGCACCGGCGACGTGTTCGAAGTGCCCGCCGACAAGACGATCATCGAAGTGCTGCGTGAAAACGGCCACGCAATCGACAGCAATTGCGAAGACGGCTACTGCGGTACCTGCATCACCCGCTTCCTGTCGGGCGATCCGGAGCACCGCGACACCGTGCTGTCTGAAGGTGAGCGAAAAACGTATATGATGATTTGTTGCTCGCGCGGCAAAGGCTCACTCGAGCTGGACCTTTAAGTCGGTGGCCTCTTCGGATCGAGTGCGCTCGGAGGAGACAACAGAATGACCACGGAAGAGAAAGCGGGGGGCGGGCCGCTGTCCGGCCTGCGGGTACTCGAATTCGGCCAGATCGCGGCGGGTCCCTTTGCCGGATCGCTGCTCGCCGACCTCGGCGCCGACGTGGTGAAGGTCGAAAATCCGGTGGGCGGCGACGGCATGCGCAGCTGGCCCCCTCTGTCGCGAGGCAGCGACGGCGTGCAGTTCAGCGAAAATTTTGCGTCGGTCAACCGAAACAAGCGCTCGATCTCGGTCGATCTCAAGGACGCTGGGAGTCGCAGGCGCCTGAAAGATCTGATTGCCGCGGCCGACGTACTCGTTGAAAATTTCCGCGCCGGCGCGCTTCAGCGCCTTGAGCTTGGCTATGACGATCTCAAGCCGCTCAATCCGAGACTCGTTTATTGCTCGATTACGGGCTACGGCCAGTCCGGCCCGAGCGCTCGCCGCGGCGCTTTCGACGTCACCGTTCAGGCCATGAGCGGCCTGATGAGCGTGACCGGCGAGGACGGTCGCCCACCGGTGAAGTGCGGCGTGCCAGTCGGCGATTTCTGCGCCGGCCTCTATGCCGCCTATTCGATCTTGGCGGCCGTGATGCGGGCCCGCGAGAACGGCATTGGGGCTTACATCGACTGTCCGATGCTCGGCGCCCTGATTGGCGTGGCGGCTTTGCAGACCAGCGAATATTTCGGCACCGGTAAGCCCGGCCGCCGCCTCGGCTCCGCCCATCCCCGTAACGCGCCTTATCAGGCCTTTCGCGCCAGCGACACCTATTTCGTCATTGCGGCCGGCAACGATTCCCTGTGGCGTGAAGTTGCCGATGCGGTCGGTCGGCTTGATCTCGTTGACGACCCGCGATTTCGCAGCCAGCCCGATCGCGCGCGCAATCAGGAGGACCTCGCCGCCATCCTCGAGCAATCTTTCGCTCAACACTCCGCCGCCGAATGGATTGCGGAAATGGACCAGCGCGGCGTTCCCTGCGCGCCTATCAACGGCTACGCCGAGGCACTGACCGACCCACAGGCCGAAGCCATGGGCCTGGTCTTGCCGTTGGAGTTGCCCAATGGCGTGAAGACGCGGACGACCGCTTTCCCGGTCAAGATCACAGACTATGAATTCGCGGTACGTCATGCGCCGCCAGCCTTAGGCGCAGACAATGAGGACGTTTATGCTGAATGGCTCGGCGGTCCGGGCGCGAGCGCCGGCACGGGTCGCGCCGCGGAGTGAACCTGTTATGACGACGCCCCTAATCGTCGAGCGGATTGACTGCACCGCCATCCTGCGCTTCAACCGGCCGGACAAGCTGAACGCTTTCAATGCCACGCTGGTCGAAGCACTGATTGAGGCTGTCGGGAAGGCGATCAGCGAAGACGTGCGGCTGATCGTTTTCCGCGGCGACGGCAAGGGTTTCGCCGCCGGCTTCGACGTCGACGGCCTTGACGCTATAAGCGACGGGGACGTCGCGCTGCGCCTGATCCGCATCGAAATGTTGTTGCAGCGCGTTTACCACGCGCCGGTCGCCACGCTTGCCCTCGTTCACGGCCCCTGCTTCGGAGCGGCCGCCGATCTGGTTGCAGCGTGCCGCTGGCGCGTGGCGGCGCCTGGCGCCAGATTCCGCATGCCTGGCCTGCGGTTCGGGGTGGTTCTCGGCACGCGCCGGTTGGCGCAACGCGTGGGTACCGACACCGCCCGCGCCTTACTCGAAAGCTCCAACATATTCGATCACGAGGAAGCGCTGGTGGCCGGCTTTCTCACCGGCGTCGGTCCGCAGGATCAATGGCCCGAGCTCATCGCATCCTGTGCCACCGTAGCCGCGGCACTGACCCCCGAGGCACAGGAGGCAATGCTGGGAGCAACCGTGTCCGACACGCGCGACGCCGACCTTGCGGCTCTGACGCGCTCGGTCGCGCAGCCTGGCCTGAAAGATCGCATTGCAGATTATGTCGCGAGCCTCAAACCCAGAGGCAAGGCGTCGCCTTAAGGGACGGTCCTAGTCGCGTCTGCTCGCCTTCCGGGGCGGTCGTCGCCCGCCCCGCCCTTCAAAATCACTGACCTCGGCGGCCAGCAGCGCGATCTTGCGCGCCACTTGCTGCATGCTCTCGGTCGAATAGGTAGCGGTGAATTCGACCGGCGGAAAGCAGGGATCGGTTTGCACGATGCGCAACTGCTTGGCGCGTATCTGGCGCATATAGTTGCGAGGCGGCAGCAACGCGATACCAAGCCCAGCCGTGGCCAGCGATGCGGCTACGCCGAGGCTCTTGCAGGTGTAGAAGCGATGGCCTGCCGCGCCCCCGTATCGGAACCAGTCCTCGATCGACTTGTGGTGATACGACTCGCGCGACAAGGCGATGATTGGATAGGTCTGCAGATCGCGTGGTTCAAGGACGCCTTTCGGCAGATTCAGCGAGGGGCTGGCCATCCAAGCGAACTCGACGGTGCCGAGCGACAGCGGCGAGAAACTGTATCCGGGGACGGTGCCAGGCGCCAGGATGAGATCGAGCGAGCCCTGGTTCAGGCGATCAATCAGGTCCTGTGTCAGAGCTTCGTCGATCGCCAAGACAAGGCGCGGATATTTCTCGTGAATGGACTTTACCAATTGCGGCAGCCAAGTGGTCGAGATCATCTCGGCCACGCCGACCCGCAGCACGCCCGACATGACGTGATCCTCGGACATACGCTCATGCATCTGCGCTACAACTCGAAGAATTTCCTCAGCGTAAAGCAGCAACTCACGCCCCTTCTGGGTAATTCGAGCAGTTCGCTGCGTGCGATCGAACAGCATCACCCCGAGATCGCGCTCAAAGTCCTGGATGCGCACCGAAACGGTCGACTGGGTTGCGTTGAGCCGTTCCGACGCCGCGGAAAAGCTCCCCAGCTTGGCTGTCCAATAGAATGTCTCGATCTGACGCAAATTCACAGCACAAAGCTCCAAAAGGGTCGCCCCATTGTATCGGCTTTTTCGAACTAATTCATATCGAAATAATCACTTGTGCGTATGGGACTTTGGCCGGAATAATGTGTGCAAAACTGGGCCTGAAAAAATCGACACCAAATCCCGCCGGGACGCCGCAAAGCACTTGATTGGAAAGGGAACGCCATGCCGACAATGATGACAGTCCGCAACGCTTGGTATGTCGCTGGCCTGTCCGCCGATTTTCCGAAAGAAAAGCTTACCGGTCACGTCATTGCGCACCGTCCGGTCGTCATCTGGCGCACCAGACATGGTGAAGTCGTGGCCTACGACGATCGTTGTGCGCACAAGCGGTTTCCGCTGTCCAAGGGTCGGCTCATGGAGGACGGCACGCTGGAATGCGCCTATCACGGACTGCGCTACGATACGAGCGGCAAGTGCGTGATGATTCCCTCGCACCCCACCGGCCCGATCTCGCCCAAGACAGTCGTAAACGCGTTCCCTGTGATCGAACAGGACGGGCTTGTCTGGATCTGGCCGGGTGAGACTGCCATGGCCGAACGGCGCAAGCCCCCGCGCCTGCCGGAAGTGGGCAACGACGACTGGGAAAGCGTCGTGGTCGGGCCGATGTATGTGCCGGCCAACTACCTGCTGCTCATCGAAAACCTGCTCGACATCACGCATTTTTACCCGCTGCACGACGGAAATATCGGCGATCTCGCCAGCAGCCGCATCCCGATCAACCTTGAAGAAGGCGAATGCGATGGCAATCAGTACGTGATGACCATTCGCGAAACGTCGAATTACAAGCAGCCGCCCTATCTCATCGACTGGTTCCACTATGACGTCGTCGACCGGCATCATACCCACTGCATGATGAGCCCCGGCGTCACCCGCGTCGTCATGCGCAATGCGAAACCCGGTGAGCTCAAAAAGCGCGAGGGCGAACGCGAATATCCTGGAACTTTGGATGCCCACGGCAACGAGCGCGGCTACGTTCTGGTGCACACCCACACGCCGGTCGACGATCGCAACCATGTCTGGCGCGTGATCGTCAACGCTCCGAAGCACCATATGTCGGCTGGCGACTCCAACAAGTCCGCGGCCAAGCGCATCGCCGAGATGTTCCCGGAAGTTGCAGCCGAAGACGAATGGGCACTCGATCAGCAGCAGAAGATGTTCGATTATCCCGACGAGGGATATTCCGAAGTCTTTCTGAAGCCGGATCTCGCCCTGCGCCGCGCCCGCAAGATCTTCAGCGATCTTATGCGCGAGCAGGAGCAAGGGCCCGCGGTCCAAGCCGCTGAATGAGCCCATGCGGTGTGTCCGGCCGGCTCTCCCTGCGGGCCGGCTTGAGCGCGTCGCATGCTCAATTTCATAGGCTCGATTCTGACAGAAAAGCCCGGATGTCGAAGAGTTGCGGCGCAAGGCCTCTGGCCGGGCTTAAATTTATCAAGCGGATTCGCGCACCCATAAAGTCTTTTCGTACAAAGCAATAGTCGCTCAATGCTAGCTTACCCTGAGCGAGCGGCTCCAAATCTTCTGCAATTTGCATGTTCGACATAGGGGTCAGCGACCGAACGACCTCGGGTGGCCGTCTGGCGCGCAACGGCTGCCGGCTTTTGTGCGACGCTCGTCGGCAACGGTCTCGGGCGCTTCGCCTATACGCCGTTCGTGCCAGCCTTGATTGGCGCAGGTTGGTTCACCCCATCCCAGGCGTACTATCTGCAAGCCGCCAATTTCGCCGGCTATCTCGCGGGCGCCCTGCTCTATGCGCCGCTGACGACACGATTTTCGCAGGCCACGGTTTTGCACTCGATGATTTTGCTCGCCAGCGCAGCGCTGCTTGCCTGTGCGCCGCCGCTCTCATTTTGTTGGTTCGCATTTTGGCGAACGGCGTCCGGCCTTTCGGGCGCGGCGCTTCTGGTGGTGGTGCCGGCCGCAGTGCTGCCGCACGTACCGTTGCGTAACGCTGGCTTTGCTGGAAGCGTCATTTTTGCCGGCGTCGCAGTTGGCATTGTAGGCTCGAACACGATCGTCCCGCTGCTCTTGCGCCGCGGCTTAAGTGACACTTGGATAGCGTTGGTGTTGATCGCGTTGGTCCTCGCACTTATCACTTAGAATTGGTTGCCCAAGGAATGACCATCCTCGTGCAGCGCGGTCCAGCCGCGACTTTCCAGTCATTCCCACCCTCGCAAACAACCATGCGCTGATCACGCTTTACATTGAATACGCGCTGGCTGCCGCGGCGCTCGTGCCGCATATGGTCTTTCTCGTCGATTTTGTGGTGCCTAGATTGAGCAAAGGTCTCGATATCGGCGCGCTTTATTGGATTTCTTTCGCTCTCAGCGCGGCCGGAGGTTCACTGTTCATGGGCTGGCTCGACGATCAAATCGGTTTTCGCTTCGCCCTGCGGCTAGTGTTCGCCGGCGAAACTGCAGCCGTGCTTCTGCTCGGGGTGCTGTCGACAACGTAGGCGTTGCTCTTGTCCACATCGACTAAAGGCGCCTTTGTCACCGGTTCGTCGACCCTTGCCATTGGCCGCATACAAGAGCTCTTGCGCGACAAGCTGCAAGGAAAGTCGTGGAACATTGCAACAGTTGCTTTCGCACTCGGGCAAGCAATTGCTGCTTACGCGTTTACGTGGCCGCTCACTGCGCCTCTGAACCACCGCTATTGTTGGGCTAACTGTCGGCGCCGTCTGTCGGGCGCGCGATGTTGGCGCCGCGCTGGTTTTGCCGGTAGCCGTTGACAAGACTATGAGCATGCATCTCGCCGAGATCAGCCGCAACGTCACGCTAGGTAGTCATCCTGTCGTTCTGTTCGATGGCGCCGCCTGGCATCAAACCAGCGGCAAGCTCAACGTCCCGCACAGCATCAGCCTGCTCAAGCTGCCGCCCTATTCGCCCGAACACAACCCGGTCGAGAATATCTGGCAATACCTGCGCCAGAACCAACTCAGCAATCGCGTGAAAGCTACGAGACCATCGTCGACCCTTGCTGCGATGCATGGAACGCGCACACCACGAAAATGGGCTGCATCTGATCAATCACCACCGCCCATGGGCAGCGGTCAACCTCTGATGCGGTTGGTATAACTACGCGAAAGCTGCTTGATTCAGTTGGCGAGAAACAAAGGAACGTCGGTGTTCTTAGCGAGCCAATTAATCACGCTATCACCGCCCAGCCATCGCATCCCGTACCGTCCCTTTAGCCCAGCAATCAAGAGATTGCAGTCGGTTGCATTTGCTATGGCTGCTATTTCGCGCCCGGAATGTTTGGACAGCCTATTTAGGTTCATTGCTTCGGCATTGACTGAATTGTATTTCAAGTACCGAATTAATTTCCCTGATTTTTCTGGATAAATTGTTCGATCAAGGCCTGAGAGAATTATTACTCGACGCGCTTGCCGCAACAGCGGCATCCCAAGGGCAATTGCCCGAGCTTGTTCTATATAGCCATTCCAAATAACCAAGATATTCGTGCCGATCTCGGCCGGCGCAGACGGCGGGCTCAAGACAAGGGGGCGGCCACTTTCTGTCAGAACGATTTCGATCGCCCTCGCATAGAGTCCGCCTGGGTCTAAACTAACTCGGCTCATAACCGTTAAATCAAAAACTCGCGCATGACTACCAACAAAGGCCTCGCCTTCCGACACTTCGTTTGACCAGCCAAACGACAAGACCGGACTCAATTTGTTTGATTCCGGCACCCCCAATTCTCCCATAATGGATTTGAATAACACTCGACACTCACCGGCGTCCTCGTAGGCCAGAACACGTGATCCGCTTGGACCAGTTGATCCAGCGGCAATTGCTTCCGGATCGATCCAAGATTGCAACGCAAATCCTTCTATGTAACTTCCGTGCGCCCGGGCCAACAGAAATGCCGTTTCGAGCACTGATCTCATTTCCGGATTGTTCACCGCCGGAATCAAAACTGTCTTCATGATCGGCTCATCTGTGTCACGTCTCAAGATGAAAATGAGACAAATTTCTGTCGCAAGCAAGAGCCTCGAAATTCTTGTCCTTCAAGGCTGAAGGGCCGTCCAAGCTTCGAAAGTTCGTACCCATCCTCACGAATTCTCAGCCCGGCACGCCGTGACTGTCGTGTTGGGATCGATAGTCAGTGCAAGGACCGGGCTATGCCTCCCGAACCGATGAAGAACAGGTCGCGGTTGCCCGCAAGAGACGGAAGCTGTGGCCATGGCTGAGCACCGCAGACATATCGTTTGTCGGATAATTGCAGTGTTGACGGTTTCAGTTGCCGAGGCGGCAAGTGCCGCGATCTGTGCGCTGGCGCATTGCGTGCGGGCCAAGAACATGACCACAGCAGGAAGCGACGAGTGACCAAGTATGTGGTCAGGCGAAGAGGGCCGCTATCTCAAGGGAGGAAAACGTTCCGTCATAATCATGCCGACGGCATCGCGGCGATGGATCTGTTTGTCGTGCTAGCAATCTCATTTCGTCTGCTCTATGGCCTGTTGACCTAGGGCATGATCGCCGACAGATCTTATGGTCTGGCGTCACGGCACATCCAGCTGCGGAACGGATCGCAAATCAAAGCACAGAAGCTTGCGACTGGGAACGGGCTCCCCGCTATCCGATCCGTGACCGGGACGGGGCCTATGGTGGGATCATCATCCGAAGACTTCGGTTAATGGCCATTCGTGTTCGACCAACTTCGCCGCGCTCCCCATGGCAAAACGGATATGCTGAACGCCTGATCGGTCCGATCCGAAGGGAATACATTGATCGTGTTATAGTCTTGGGCGAACGACATCTTCGCCACGTACTGCGGTCGTACATGAAATACTACAATGCGGTCCGCGCACACTTGTCCCTAGAGCAGGACGCGCCCGTATCGCGCACCATAGAGCGGGCCGGGCGCATTCTTTGCCGCCCTGTCCTGAGCGGGCTGCATCGCCAGTACGTTCGGATTTGATTTAAGACAGGGACAGCTAGTCCAATGAGCGACAAACGCCGGCGCGATCTGATTGTCGACTAAGGGCTATTAGCGACCATTGCAACGCAGCAGATTTTATCCAATTAGCGGCAACAGCACCCACATTAATGGCACGCACGTGCCGGTGGAGGAGCCGTCCACGGCATCACAAGCGGACATCGGTACGTTTAAGGAACGGCGCTAAGTTGCAAGTTCGTCAGCAATGGCTTTTTTCACATTTGCCAATTCCATCATGCGCGACCGATGTTTAATTACACGAGGGATTCGCACAGGATCCACGCCATCGGCCTCCAGCCACTGCGCTAGTGTGAACAGGTATGGATCGGCAACCGTGTAAGCTTCTCCCATTACCCACGGACCTTTAAACATGTGGCTCTCGATTAGCTCGTAGCATGCGCCGACAGATTGGGGCACCTTGCGCTGCATATCAGCGAATGACGCCGGATCGTCTGCCCAGCGGTAGCCGCGCATCCGATGCGCATGGGCCACGTGTAGCGACGAGCAAAGATAACTATTGAACGACTGCATTTTGGCGAACGCGAACGCATCATCCATAGGTGCTAGCCGCGCCATTGGGAAACGATGAGCAATGAAGGTGAGTATAGCAGGTGTCTCCGTAAGAATACCGTGAGGCGTTACCATCGCCGGCACTCTCGCCTTCGGATTGATTGCGACATAACTATCCGACTTTTGCTCCGCCCTGCCAAAATCTATCCGCTTCAACTCAAATTTCGCCCCTGCGTCTTCAAGCGCGATATGCGATGCGAGTGAACATGTGTGTGGTGCGTAATAGAGCGTGAACATGGATGTAGGTTGTCCTTTCCGAAAATCATATCCAGACGTATTTGTAATGCAATCCGGCCAAGATCGGAACGGCGACAATAGCGCCGGATCGCTGGTCTGCTCGATGCAAGGGCGCATCTTTCTGTAATGCCAGGTGCGTGCGCGCTTGATTGTAATACGCCGCATAGGAAGCAGTAACTTGCCGCAGGCGGGACTCACCAAAGATCAGCATTCGGTCCAGACACTCGCGCCGCGGAGTGCCGATCAGGCGTTCCATATGGCCATTTTGCCCCGGTGACCGGGGTGAGATGGGCCGGTCGCGGCTACCCATGGCCCTCGCCCGGGACTTGAAAACATGTCCGTAGGCGCGGTCATTGTCGCGCACCAGATAGGCCGGCGCTGATGCCCAGGGGGAAGGCTTCGGTGATCTGTCGGGCCAGCCACTCGGCCGTCGGGTGCCGCGTTACCTCGAACCACAGCAGTTGCCGCCGGCCGTGGCCCAGAACCAGGAACGCAAACAAGCGATCAAAGGTCACCGTCGGTACAACGCACATGTCAATGGCGACGATCGCCTCAGCGTGATTACGCAGAAATGTCTTCCAGCTTTGTGATGGCGACTTTTGCCCCCGCACCATGTATTTGGAGACCGTAGACTGGGCAACTTCAAATCCAATCATCAGAAGCTCGCCATGGATTCGGGCCACGCCCCACTGCGTATTTTCCTTGTTCATCTGTTGAATGAGATCGCGCAAGTCGCTATCGATCCTCGGCCGCCCTGCCCACTCAGCAATTTCCAGCGCCAATAGACTTTGAAGCCGGCGCGATGCCATCGCAAAACCGTCTCGGGCTTCACCACCCGGATCGCGCCAAGTAGGCTCGGCCACAGCTTGGTCATCCACATGAGTAGCACGCGATCGCTGCCTTGCAGGCGAAGACGGGGTGGTGAGCGTCGCAAAGCTTTTTTGAGTTGATGACGGAGAAATAACTTCTCGGCTTCAAGCCGAACTCGCGACTTGAATTGCTCTCAGCGACAAAATTTTCGAACACGCGCAAGATTGCAAACATCGCTCTCAATGCTGCAATGATTCTGCTTTACGATGCGAATCAAAGCCGGATGGAAATTTCGGCAAGGACAGGTAAATTTGACCATAGATTGGTGCAATAATTATAGTATCTCATAGACGTGGTACTCGGGATGCGGTCAGTGCTTCGTGTTGACCTGCAACACTGCAAACGACACTACAAAAAGTGCCAGTAGCTAACTGGGAGAGAAACAATCGTGGGTGCTAACGCGGAGCAACCGTCGCAGCGCGCCCGTGCGATCAATTTCAACACGGTCCTTGCCGCTGCTTGCGTACTGTTCTCGACTTTCCTCTTCGCCGTAATCCCAAGCGAGGTGGAGCGGCCGCCGGTCCTATTCGGTGTGCCGTCGGCGGGGCTCGATCCAGCGTTCTTTCCGAACGTGGTGGCGACCTGCTTCCTGCTGGTCGGCCTCTGGTATGTCTATACGAGCTTCAAACTCAAAGACGTCAACGGATTTCGCGGGCTGAACCGTCACAACTACACCAGCATCGCTTTCACCACGGTGATG
The DNA here is from genome assembly GCA_963840065.1 of uncultured Alphaproteobacteria bacterium. Lineage (GTDB taxonomy): Bacteria > Pseudomonadota > Alphaproteobacteria > Rhizobiales > Xanthobacteraceae > Pseudolabrys. Next base: position 160,364 of record CAWIXF010000009.1, read on the forward strand.
TTCGTCATCTACGCCGCGATCCTGGTGCCTCTCGGGTTCGTGCTGTCGAGCGCGTTGGTGGTAGCGGTGCTCGCCATATTCTACGGCGCACGTAATTGGCTTGCCATCGTGCTGGTCGCCCTTGGTGTTCCGGCCGTCGTCTATGTCGTATTCCGCCGCCTCCTCACCGTCTCGCTTCCTGAATTTCCGGATTTTTGAACCGTGTTCCACGACGTCCTGACCAGTATCGAAATGCTGATGCGTGTCGACACGATGCTGATGATGAGCCTCGGGCTCGTGCTTGGCATCTTCATCGGCGCGCTCCCTGGCTTCACCACCACCATGGCGATGGCGGTGCTGTTGCCGATCTCATTCTTCTTGAGCCCGGTGGTCGGCATTCCCTTCCTGATCGGCGTCTACAAAGGCGGTATTTACGGCGGCAGCATCCCGGCGATCCTGGTCGGCATTCCTGGCACGGGCGCGTCGGTGGCGACGACCTATGACGGCTTGCCGCTGACCAGGAAAGGACAGTCGCGTAAGGCGCTCGATATGGCGCTGGCGGCCTCCGCCATCGGCGATTTCAGCGCCAGCCTCGCCACCGTGTTCCTGATCGGGCCGATCGCGCTGCTGGCGATGAAATTCGGGCCGCCGGAACTCGCCGCCGTCATGGTGCTGAGCATGCTGGTGATCGCCTTCTCCGGCACCACCTTGGTGGTCAAGAGCCTGACGATGCTGCTGTTCGGCATGTTCTTCGCGATGATTGGTCAGGACCCGATCGGCGCGCTAAGCCGTTTCACTTTCGATTTTTTCCCGCTCGAATCCGGCATCAATCTGTTGCCGATGCTCATCGGGTTATTCGCAATTCCTGAAGTGCTATTCGCCATCGAAGACAAGTACAGGCCGTTCGTCGAGAAATCGGTGCGGCCGGAAGGCGACCGGCTGACCCTCAAGGAGCTCGGTGCCTGCAAACGCACCATCACGCGCTCGACGGTGATCGGCGCGGTGATCGGCATGGTGCCGGGCGTTGGTCAGGTGGTGGCGGCGTTGGTGGCTTATGCCGCCGCCAAGACCGCGTCGCCCACGCCCGAAAAATTCGGCACCGGCATCCTTGAGGGTGTCGCCGCCCCGGAAGCCGCCAACAACGCGGTCAACGGCCCCACCATGGTGCCGCTGCTCACTCTCGGCATTCCCGGCGACAATATCACCGCCATCCTGCTTGGCGCCTTCGTGGTGCAAGGCCTGCGCCCCGGCCCGCAATTGTTTGCGCAGCAGGCGCCGCTCATTTACGCGATCCTGTTCAGCATGGTGATCTGCTGCGTGCTGCTATATGTGCTCGGCTACCTGCTGATCCCGCTGTTTTCCAAAGTCGTGATGATCCGCAAGGCCTATCTGGTGCCGCTGACCGTCGTGTTCGCCTTCGTCGGCACTTATGTCTATCGCTCCAACGTGCTGGATCTCTATTTCCTGATCTTCTTCGGCCTGTTCGGCTACGCCGCGCGCAAGCTGAGCTTCGACGTCACGCCGCTGGTCATGGCCTTCATCCTGACGCCGGTGCTGGAGTATTCGCTCGGCCAATCGATCCTTTTGTCCCAGGGCAATTTGCTACACTATATCGCCATCGACCGGCCGCTGGCGCTCGGCATCATCCTGGCGACGCCGTTGTTGACCTGGTTGATGTGGTACCGCACCCGGAAGCTGCGAGAGCCGGCACCGGCCAACGAGCCGCTGCCGGCTGAACAATGAGCCCCGCCGACGACAAAGGCGGCGGCCAATGAGAAGGAGCCGGTCCGGCCTGCCGGGCCAAAGCTTCGATAATGTGAAACGTAATGGGAGGAAATCAATGACCAAGCTTTCAAGACGCATGTTCGTTGCCGCCGCCGCGGCGGCGGGCGTCGCGCTCGGTGGCGCGGCCGCCTTCGCCGATGACTATCCGTCGAAACCGATCACTATGATCATTCCGCTCGGCGCCGGCGGCTCGCACGACCTCAATGCGCGCGTGATGACCTCGGTGTTGCCGACCTATCTCGGCCAGCCGGTGATCGTGCAACTGATGCCCGGCGCCAGCGGACGGATCGGCACGGCGGCCGCCGCCAAGGCCAAACCGGACGGCTACACGCTGCTGTTCACCCACAATTTCATCGATGAACTGCAGCAGCACGTCACCAAGCTGCCCTACACGCCGAACAAGGACTTCGTCCCGGTCGCGCGCACCAACACCGCGCCACCGTCACTCTCGGTGCGCGCCGACAGCAAGTTCAAGACGCTGAAGGAGATGATCGACTACGCCAAGTCCAATCCCGGCAAGGTAACGTTCGGCCATAGCGGCAACTGGGGCGCGGCCATGGTGCCGGGCGCGGCGCTGTTACAGGCCGCGAAAGTGAAGATGACGCTGGTGCCCTTCAAGGGCGGCGGCCCGGCCATGCGCGCCGTGATCGCCGGCGACGCTGATTTCACCGTGGCATTCCCGTCGGTGATCACCAGCCAGGGCGACAAGATCCGCACCCTCGTGACGCTCGCCGACAAGCCCGCGTTCAAGGGCGTGCCGACCTCCGGCGAGCTCGGGTATAAGGACGTTGCCGATATCGCCACCATGCAGCGCGTGGTGCTGGCGCCGGCCGGCATTCCGGCTGATCGCCTCGCCAAGTTGCGCAAGGCGTTCAAGGAAATGTCGCAGGACAAGACCTACAAGGTCCTGCTGAAGAAACTCGGCGAGAACGACGAGTTCATGGACGGCGCCGCGTATCAGAAGATGCGCCTCAACCAGGACAAGGCCTACGCCGAGCTGGTGAAAGAGCTCACCAAGTAAGCCTTGCTTGGCATAGGCAATGTAGAATTGCGAAGCCGTGACCGGCTGATGGCCAAGTAAGTCGATCACGGTTTTGCAGGCGGGAATGCCAGGATTTTTGACGCGCCCGGAATCTCTCACGACGGTGACGGCGTCAAATATCGGAACCAAAGTATAAATAAAACAATGGAGGGAAGAAGCAATGTCGCGACTGAAACACTCGCTATTGATGATACTTGTCGTCTTGTTCAGCACATCGACCGCGATGGCCGCCGACGTGAAATTGGCCGACGGCACGATTCTGTCGGACAAACCGTTTTATATCGTAACCTATGTTGAAGTTAATCCGGCGGCCGCCGACAAGGCCAAAATGATGATCAAAAAACACGAAGCCGACAGCAAAAAAGACGCCGGTAATCTTCGCTATGAGGCGTTGGAACGTGTCGGACGAAAAAACCACTTCATCATTTTGGAAGCGTGGTCCAACCAGGATGCACGTAACGCTCATGCCAAGGCAGCGCACACGCTAGCCTTCCGCAAGGCGCTGCAACCGCTGCTCTACAGCCCATTTGACGAGCGCGCTCATGTCGGCCTCATTTCGAACGATCCATCAAAGGAGCCCAAACCCGGAAAAGAGGCGGTCTATGTCTTCACCCATGTCGATATTATTCCGCCGGAACAATTTGCGCCGTGCAAGCGGCAGATCAAAGAGAGCGGGCCGTGCGGCAACGACCTGGTGACGCAACTAGTTGCCAACAGCCGCAAGGATGCTGGGAATCTGCGCTTCGACGCGCTGACTCAAGCCAACCGCCCCAACCATATGGAAGTGGTCGAGGTTTGGAAAACAGCGGCGGCCCAGCGCCGTCACACTGTGACCAAGGCGGTGAAAGACTTCCGCGATGAGCTGTCGGGCATCGCTCCGGGCAGCGGCGTCGCCAGCGATCCGACTGTCTTGCTCAATCCGTTGACCGGCAGCCTGTACGACGAGCGGCTATACCGGCCGATCGACTGAATATCCACCGCCTTTATAATCACCGGATGGCGACGACGATGACAAAGGGGAGGTGCGTGATTAGCCCTCCCCCCTTTTCACAATTCCTGGCGATGGCCGCGCTGTGACCTGACGGATTTTTTTTGAACCGGCGGGTTAGAGACTACTGCATCGTCTGGTCCGCTTAATTGCTCCTTTGACA